>CAJURN010000019.1:7959-62323 GCA_910589055.1 uncultured Muribaculaceae bacterium | reverse complement strand
TGGCGGAATGGTCGATGGCGGTGAGGATGGCGAGGGCGGAGTCGGGACGGGACTCTATAAGCGAGTCGGCGCGGCCAAGAGCAGATTCAACTTCACGGTCGGCACGCGACAGCCCGCATGCCCCGAGCATCAGAAGCAGCACCAGTATAGCCGGTATAGCCCAAATCCGTTTCATCTTGTAAAGATAAGGATTTTTCTTTGAAAAATCAGGTAAGAAAGGTGAAATGGTAAAAAGGCAAGAAAATAGTGCGCCGGGGCTTGGGTAAGGGGGGAAAGATTATTTGCTTTTGAGGTTGGGTGAAAAGTGAAGGGTGAAATTTTGAAAAATAAATTTTTCAAGTGAAGATAATAGTCCCTTCGGCAAAAGCATTTCTCTTCACTTTTCACACTCCCCCCTTCACCCTTCACCCTTCACCCTTCACCCTTCACCCTTCACCCTTCACCCTTCACCCACCTTTCCCGCACGCCGAAGTGTCTGTAACGCCTTTTAAGCCGCGGCAATACTGTTTTTTCTATTTCCGAAATTTTTCCGGAAAATTCTAACAAAGGAAAACACCCTGATTAACAACAAAATAAGCCTTAAACCTGCGTGATTTAAGGCTTTGAGATTTGAATTTTCGATAAATATCTGGGAAGTTATGCAGAAATTTTTTACTCTCGCAGGGGTTCGGAGAGCTGATTTCATTCCCGCAGACGAGAGTCGATGATGATTGTGACCGGACCGTCGTTGGTGAGGGAAATCTGCATGTCGGCTCCGAAAACTCCGCGGGCAACCTTGCGTCCGATCAGTTGTTCGAGCCGGAGACAGAAGCGGTCGTACATCGGCGATGCAAGCGCGGGAGCCTCGGCGCGGATGTATGAGGGGCGCTTGCCCTTGCGGGTGGAGGCGGTGAGTGTAAACTGACTCACGGCCATAATCTCGCCGTCAACCTCGATGACCGAACGGTTCATCACACCGCCGTCGTCGTTGAAAATCCGTAGTCCGACAAGTTTCTCGGCAATCCATTCCATATCGGCATCGGTGTCGCCGGTCTCCACACCGACAAGCACCATCATGCCCGGGCCAATCGCACTTATGAGTTCGCCCGAAATCCGGAGTTCTGCTCCGGTGACTCTCTGAATAACTATTCTCATGATTCTTCTGATTCTTCCTGATGCAGGGCGCCGAACACAAGCGAAGCCTTGGCCGGACCCACGATTTCTGCAATATCATCAATATCCGCCTCCCGCAGGCGCTTCACGCTCTTATAGTGTTGCAGGAGCGCTGCGGCGGTCTTTTCTCCAATGCCTTTTATGCCGTCGAGCTCGCTCGTGATCTGCGACTTGCTGCGGCGGTTGCGGTGGTGGGTGATGCCGAAGCGGTGCGCCTCGTCGCGCAGATGCTGCACCACGCGCAGGGTTTCGGAATTTTTGTCGATATAGAGCGGAATACTGTCGCCGGGGAAGTAAATTTCCTCCAGTCGCTTGGCTATGCCGACAACGGCGATTGTTCCACGCAGTCCCATATCTTCCAAAGCCTCCACAGCGGAGCTTAGCTGGCCTTTTCCGCCGTCTACAACTATCAGCTGGGGCAATTCCTCACCTTCCTGCATCAGACGCGTGTAGCGGCGCGTGAGAACCTCTTTCATCGACGCGAAATCATCAGGCCCCTCGACGGTCTTGATGTTGAAATGGCGGTAGTCTTTTTTCGACGGTTTTCCGTTGCGGAACACAACGCAGGAAGCCACAGGATTTGTTCCCTGGATGTTCGAGTTGTCGAAACACTCGATATGACGCGGATATTCCGACAGGCGGAAATCGGCTTTCATACGCTCCATAAGTTTCTCGACACGCTGCTCCGGATTGTGCTTTTCCATGTGTTTGAGGGCGTCGATTTTGTTCTGACGCGCGTTGCGCACCGACACTTCGAGCAGCTTTGCCTTGTCGCCTCGGCGGGGTATCGTGAAGGTCACATCCGGCATCTCAACCTCGGGGGTGAACGGCACAATCACCTCGTCGTAGACCACGCCTAAGGAAGCCCGTATTTCATCCATGGCATAGGCGAGCAACTGCGCCTGCGACTCTTCGAGACGCCGCTTGTAGCGCAATGTCACGCTCCGCACAACAGCTCCGCGGCGCACGTGCATGTAGTTGATGTACACGTCGCCGCCGTCATCATCCATACCGAACACATCCACATCGTTTATGGTCTGGCTCACGATAACGCTCTTCGACCTGTAATTTTCCAGCAGTTTATAGCTTTCCTTGAGTTCTTGCGCCTCCTCGAAGCGTAATTCCATCGAAAGACGTTCCATTTCCGACTTCAGATACGTCATGAGTTCCTGCGTCTCGCCGCGCAGAATCTGCTTGATACGCTCGATATATCCGGCATAAGTTTTCTCGTCGATAGCGCCCGTACAACAGCCCTTGCACTTCTTGATGTGGTATTGCAGGCAGAGGTGACCTTTGCCCTTGGCGATGTATTCGGGGGTGAGCGGAAGGCGGCAGGTGCGTATCGGATACAGCTCGCGTATCAGATCGAGCACAGTGCGGGCCACGCCCGTGTTGGTGTACGGGCCATAGTATTTCGAGCCGTCCTTGATATGCTGGCGGGTAAGAAATACGCGCGGATACATCTCATTCGTCACCACAATCCAAGGGTAGGATTTATCGTCCTTAAGGAGCACGTTGTAGCGCGGCTGATACTCCTTTATCATGGAGTTCTCGAGGTTGAGCGCATCCTGCTCGGTGGGCACCACGATATAACTCATATCGGCAATCGCACGCACCAGCAGATTGGTGCGCAGGCTGTCGTGGGTGCGGTTGAAGTAGGACGAAACACGGCGCTTGAGATTCTTGGCCTTACCTACGTATATGACCGTTCCCTCGGCGTCGTAATAAGTATACACGCCGGGGGTGTCGGGAAGAATGGAAATCTTTTCCTTTAATTCAGCTGATTTTTCGTGTCGTGCCACGTTCGGGAGGGAGTATAGTATAGGTTAATAGGCAAAAAGGCAATGAGGGATTAACCCCTATTGCCTTTCTTAACCTTATTAGCCTTTATAACCTAATTAATACTTGATGAGCGAAGTGATTTCGGCATCCTCGGGGAGTGCCGCACGGCCGTTGAGGGCAGTAAGCTCAATGATGAAATTGACGTAGATTTTCTTGGGGTTAAGGCTCTTCACCAGCTTGTATGCGGCAGCCATTGTGCCGCCTGTGGCGAGCACGTCGTCGTGCAGGACAACAACGTCATCGGGGCCGATTGCATCGCGGTGAATCTCGATAACATCGGTGCCGTATTCCTTGGCGTACTCCTGGCGGATAGTGTCGGCGGGAAGTTTGCCCGGCTTGCGGCAGGGAACGAAACCGGCACCCAGCTCAAAGGCGAGGATGGAGCCGCCGATAAAGCCGCGTGACTCGATGCCCACAACCTTGGTTACGCCTTTGTCACGGTAAAGCTGCGAGAGGTCCCAACCGATGATGTGGAGAGCACGGGGATCTTTGAACGCCGTGGTGAGGTCTTTGAAGAGAACGCCCTTTGTGGGGAAATCTTGTACGTCGCGGATTTTTGACTTGATGTATTCCATGAATTATTGAGGTTAAGTAGTTGATATTTCTATTTTTGAATGATTAATTGTTTCACGTGGAACATTCCGCTCATCTGTTCATCAGAAGCAGAAGTATATTGACATCGCTCGGCGAAACGCCGGGAATACGCGAAGCCTGTCCGATGGTAACGGGGCGTATGCGGTCGAGTTTCTGGCGCGCCTCGGTGGTGATGGAGGTGAGCTTGTGATAGTCGATATCAAGCGGAAGTTTTATATTCTCGAGACGGCGCAGCTTCTCGGCGTTCTGACGCTCGCGGGCAATATAGCCGTCGTACTTTATCAGAATTTCGGCGGCCTCGGTGATTTCATCCCGGCGGTCGGCGGGAAAGCGGTCGAGAAGCTCGGCGAAAGCCGGAATGAGTGCTGCAAGATTCTCAATCGTGAGCTGCGGGCGTTGGATAAGGTCGATGAGTTTCACGCCTTGCTTAAGCGGCGTTGTACCCAAGGCCTCGAGACCTTCGTTGATGTAGGCAGCCTTCACCGAGTAGTCGCGTGCAAAGGCTATGATTTCGTCGCGCAGGCGACGTTTTTCTTCCGTAAGATTAAAGCGGCGCTCATCGGCCAGACCGATGGAATATCCGACAGGAGTGAGGCGCATATCGGCATCGTCCTGGCGCAGAAGGATACGGTATTCGGCGCGTGAGGTAAACATTCGGTAAGGCTCGTCGACGCCTTTGGTAACGAGGTCGTCGATAAGAACTCCGATGTAAGCTTGGTCGCGCGACAGAGTGAATTCCTCCTTGCCGAGGGCTCGCAACGCAGCGTTGGCTCCGGCAACGAGCCCCTGTCCTGCAGCTTCTTCATAGCCGGTGGTGCCATTGATTTGTCCGGCAAAGAAGAGTCCGGGAACGAGGCGGGTTTCCAGAGTGTGACGCAACTGTGTCGGGTCGAAGAAATCATATTCAATCGCGTATCCGGCACGGTAAAGCTGCGCGTTGGCAAGCGCCGGAACGGTCGAGAGAGCCTCAATCTGAATGTGCATCGGCATCGACGAAGAGAAGCCGTTGACATAGAACTCCTGCGTGTCCTCACCCTCAGGTTCGAGGAAAAGCTGATGCTCGGTTTTGTCGGCAAAAGTAACAATCTTCGTTTCGATGGAGGGGCAATAGCGCGGGCCGATGCTCTGAATCTGCCCGTTGTAAAGCGGAGAATCAGGCAATCCCTCGCGCAGGATTTCACATGTACGCTCGTTGGTGTACACGATGTAACAATCGCGCTGCTTCAGCTCGCGATGGACCTCGGGAAGATAAGAGAAGCCGTGCCAGTCGTTGTCGCCGCCCTGAGGCTCTGTTTTCGAAAAATCAATCGAACGGCCGTCAAGTCGCACCGGAGTTCCGGTTTTCATTCGGTCGGCCTTGAAACCGAGCCCTACGAGCTGTTCCGTAAGCCCGCACGAAGCCGGTTCGGAGATTCTGCCTCCGGCAAACTGTACGCGCCCGATATGCATAAGGCCGTTGAGGAAAGTGCCATTGGTGAGTACGACATTCGGAGCGTTGAACTCGGCACCCTCAGCGGTAGTGACGCCCGCAAGGCGGTTATCGTCATCGAAACGGAGCGCCACAACATTTCCCTGCCACATATCAAGGCCGGGAGTATTTTCGAGAATATGGCGCCACAGGGCGGAAAAGCGGTTGCGGTCGCTCTGGGAGCGCGGGCTCCACATTGCCGGACCCTTCGACCGGTTGAGCATCCTGAACTGGATGGCCGTGCGGTCGGTCACGATACCCATCATTCCGCCAAGAGCATCTATTTCCCTGACAATCTGACCTTTGGCAATACCACCAACAGCCGGATTGCAGCTCATTTGCGCAATTTTATTCATGTCCATAGTAATCAGCAGCGTACGCGCGCCGATTGCAGCCGCAGCATGAGCGGCCTCACATCCGGCATGTCCGGCACCGACAACTATCACATCATAGTCAAATCGCATCAGAACAATAAATTATTGGCTTTTAATTAATTATCATTGAAAAATCACATTCCGCAACGGCTCACGCGAGAGAATCGTACAAGTCGAGGGCGCGGTTTTCCGCCGCCTCCATGATTTCCCTCTCGCCGGGACCCTTGTCGTTGATTCCGCAGAGGTGGAGCACGCCGTGGATAATGACGCGGAGAAGCTCGCGGTCGTACGATGCCCCGAACTGCTCGGCATTGGTGCGCACGGTATCGAGCGATAGAAATATGTCGCCACGCACGAGCCGACCGCAACAGTCGTCGAACGTGATAATATCCGTATAATAATCGTGATTGAGGTATTGGCGGTTGACGTCAATAATTTTTTCGTCGTCGCAGAACACGTAGGCCAGGGCGCCGACGATGCGGTTGTAAGAAGCGGCGACTTGCACAATCCACTGTTCAAGTCGTTGAAAATCAAGGTTCGGGCGCTCAACACCCGAGGCTGTCCATTGAAATACGGGCGTCATCTTAATTAAATTAGACACAAAAGTAATGAAAAATAATCAGATTCACCCCAATAATTCAGGCATTTTATACTTTGGAGCCTACTACGGCATCCGCAAGTGACTGATTTTTAACAGCATCGTCTATCACTCAATTTTGTGATTTGCAAAATATTTAGTATATTCGCACACAAAATTAAACTACCACAGAAATTCATACGTTGATTAATAAAAACGCCGATGACGAATTTTGACAGCAAGAAACTCACAGAGTTAGTTTTGTATATTCTTTGCAAAACCGGTGGAGTTGACTTTTACCATGTTTTCAAAATTCTCTATTTTGCAGAGATGCAACATCTTGCAAAATGGGGCAGCGGCATTGTGCCCGATGAGTTTTGTGCGCTTAAATATGGACCCGTTCCCACGCAGCTATACAATGCGGTAAAAAATATCGGACGCTCGAGCATGAAACTTTCCGAGGAGTTATCGGAGGTGGTTCAATTTGCAGGAGAAGATGCTCCCATGGTCCTTCTGCCTGCGAGAGACGCTAATATGGATTTTCTTTCAAAGTCGGAAATTGACGCTTTGGATCAGTCAATCAAAGACCATGAATCCATGACTTTCGGACAACTGATGAGAAAATCGCATGACGCGGCATGGGATGAGGCTAACAGGCGCGTTAATGGCACCAATGTTATTTCTCCGCTTTCAATGGCTAAGGTAATGAACGCCGATGAGTCCATCTTGGAATATATTGAAGAGCAGATGCAAATTGAAGCGGCACTCAAATGATGAAAATTTCAGACGCTCTCAATGAAGAGGACCTATCCCGAATAGCAGCCCGAACTGTTAAAGTCGGCGATGTCTATGAAATCACAATGACCGAAGCCAATGGCATCAAGCCAAAGCCCGGAGACGCATCAAGAGACAAATATTTTGTTGTTCTTGGTTTTGATTCGGAAGGCGTGGCCTACGGTGGCGTCATAATCAATTCCCAAATCAACAGGAATCTTCCCGGCTACATCAAGATGTACCACATGCCCATAAAGCAATCGAAATATCCATTTTTGCGATATGATTCCTTTGTTGATTGTGTCCAGCTTAAAAGAGCCTATCCCCACAAATTCAATGAATGGAACTATCTTGGAGAAATCGACCAATATGATGTCGAACTGATAATCGGAACAATCAAGGAGAGTCCGAGAGAGAGCGCCGGACATCTGGCTCAATATGGATTATAGGGGGGCTTGCAGAACTGAACAGGCATAATTTTCTATTTCCGGCAGGGGAGAGGGGGTTGAAAAAGGGGTTAATCGGCCTGAGAGAATGAACATTAAGTGCTTTTCAGGTGTTCTGAGAATTGAAAATTTGAAACAATCCGCACAGCCGGGCGTAAATTCCGCACTGCCGGACGTGAATTTTCCCGTCTCAACTTTGTCAAATTCATCCGTTTTAGTAATTTTGGAAAAATTTAACCACTACCCTACCCCACCGAATCAGATACCGGGAAAATGAACCAGATTTCCGCAACCATCATCACCTTCAATGAAGAGGCCAACCTTGAACGTTGCCTCAACAGCCTCGTCGGACTGGCCGACGAGATTATTGTCGTTGACTCTTTTTCGGAAGACGCCACTCTCGAAATCTGCCGGCGCTACGGATGCCGCGTCACGAGCCGCGAATTTTCAGGCTACGGCTCCCAGCGCCAATACGCCTGCACGCTCGCATCCAACAGCTACATCCTCTCGCTCGACGCCGACGAAGTGATATCCGACGAAATGCGCTCGGCCATCATGCAGCTCAAGAAAGAAGGATTCCGCCACCGAATGTACAGCGCGGAGGTAATCAACTACATCTGCGGACAACCCATGCGCCACAGCGGCTGGCAACCCGAAATCCAGGTGAGGCTGTTCGACAAACGCTACGCCACATGGGACCTCCGCGACGTGGCCGAACGTCTCACCTACTCCGACAGCGTGGTTCCGGCGCGTCTACCCGGCTGCGTCCACCACTACCGGTGCTCATCAATCAAAGAATTACATTATAAAGAAAAGCGCAACTCCATAATCCGCGGCCACGTACTGGCGGCGCAAAACCCGGGCATCGGTCCGCTCACGCCATACATGAAAGCCACCCGAGCCTTCCTACGCTGCCACATCGCAAATGCCGCACTGCTCGACGGCAAGATGGGACACACGATGGCGCTCTACACCTTCCGCAGCGAACTCCGCTCGCAACTGCTGGCCCGCAAACTCACCAAAGAAAAATCCTCATGCTGAAAAAAATACCCCTCTACTGCACCAACCTCAAGCGCTACGTCGATGCCGAAGGCGGCGAGACCCTGCTTGAAATATCCCGTCGGCTCTCCGCCGAACTCGGTTTCACGCCCATCTGCGCACGCGTCAACAACAAGACCGAAGCCCTGTGCTTCCCAGTGTTCCAGCCCAAGCAGGTGGAATTCCTGCCCTCGACAAAAGCCTCTGGCGAACGCGTCTACGTGCGCTCACTGTGCATGATTCTCTACCGCGCCCTCCACACGCTCTTTCCCGGCGCGAAGCTCAAGATGGAGCACTCCCTCTCCCACGGCTACTACTGCCGCGTCGACGGCCTGGCATGCACCCCCGCCGAGGTCGAGGCCGTGAAAGCCGAAATGCAGCGCCTGATAAGCCTTGACATCCCATTCGAGCGCCACGAGAAGCTCACCTCCGACGTAATCGAGATATTCCGCACACAAGCCCTGCAATCGAAGGTCGACCTGCTCGAGACCGTCCACGACCTCTACACGCCCTACTACACCCTCGACGGACTCAGCGACAGCTACTACGGCGCCCTCGCCCCCTCCACGGGTCACATGGCCGTGTTCAACCTCATTCCCTATAAGGAAGGCATGCTCCTGCTGCCACCCGACCCCGCAGACCCCTCGCGTGCCGTCGAGCCGCTGCCTCAGGAGAAGATGTACAAGGCCTTCACCGACTATCTGGCCTTCAACCGCATCGTGGGCGTGAGCAACGTCGGCGGACTCAACCGCTGCGTGCTCGAAGGCAAAGCCGCCGACCTCATCAACGTGGCCGAGGCCCTGCACGAGAAATCCATCGCACGCATCAGCGATGACATCACAGAGCGCTACCGCCAGGGAGGTGCGCGCATCGTGCTCATCGCAGGCCCCTCGTCCTCCGGCAAGACAACCACCACCAAGCGCCTTGCAATCCAGCTGATGACAAATCTGCTCAAGCCGCAGATGATTTCGCTCGACAATTATTTCGTCGACCGCCGCGTGACCCCGCGCGACGAGACCGGCGACTACGACTACGAATCGCTCTACGCCCTCGACCTCGAGAAATTCAACAGCGACCTCAACGCCATCCTCCGCGGCGAGGAAGTGATGCTGCCCACATATAATTTCACCACGGGCACGCGCGAGTACCGCGGCGACAGCATACGCCTCACCGAAGGCTCGATTCTGCTCATCGAGGGCATTCACGGCCTGAACCCCGAACTCACCGCGCAGATCGACGAGCGCATGAAATACCGCGTCTACGTCTCGGCTCTCACCACCCTATCCATCGACAACCACAACTGGGTGCCGACAACCGACAACCGCCTTCTGCGCCGCATAATCCGCGATTTCAAGTACCGCGGCTCATCGGCTGAGGAAACCATCCGCCGCTGGCCCAGCGTGCGCCGCGGCGAGGAAAAATGGATTTTCCCCTACCAGGAAAACGCCGATGCCATGTTCAATTCATCGCTGCTCTTCGAGCTTGGAGTGATGAAAGACTTCGGCGAGGACATCCTGCGCAACGTACCCAACGACGTACCTGAATACGCCGAGGCCTACCGCCTGCGCAAGTTCCTGAGCTACTTCCTGCCCGTGAGCGAGAAATACGTACCCTCCACAAGTATTCTGCGCGAATTTCTCGGCGGAAGCTCATTCAAATACTGATTATGAAACGCCTGCTTTTTATCCCGATTATCCTTTCCGTACTGCTTGCCGCAGCCGTGGAAGACGGCATGCTCGCCAAGGCCGACCGTGCCTACGCGGCCAAGGAATGGGCCGGGGCGCAGGCGCTCTACGGGCTGGTGAGCGAGCGCAATCCGCAGTCGCCCACCGCCTACGCCCGCGCCATCGTGGCCTCGGAAATGCTTGGCGACAGTGCTGCGGCCATCGACCGCTTCAGCCGCGCCATGAGCCGCAGCATACCTGTTGACTCCATACTCGCCTGCGTACGCACCGAGGCTCTCGCCACAGGCGACGGCGCCCTTTATCCCCGCTTTCTTGAAAACACCAAGGCTGCCACGCCCTGGCTCAGCCGCGCCATCGACTCGCGCCTGCTCGAATACTACGTTTTCCGCCGCGACCCGGAAATGATGGCCGCAACCGCCCGCACAATGCTTGCCGGACGTCCCGACAACACCGCTTACCTCAACATCCTGGCCGAAGCGCAGCTCATGATGGGCCACGACGACGAAGCCGTAGCCACCTACAAGCACATCCTCGAAATCGACCCCGACAACCTCACAGCCCTTCTCACGCTCGGCAACTACTACCGCACCACATCCCCCGCCGAAGCCGCCCTCCTGCTCCAACGCGCCTACCGCCTCGCCCCCACGCCGTATTTGGAGAGCATTGGAACTTGGGTGAAAGGTGAAGAGTGAAAAGTGAAGGGAATGGTTTATTGGGCTTATTAGTCCTATAAGCCCCATAAGTCCAATAAGCCCAATAGAGCATCGGTATCTTCTTCACTTTTCACCTTTCACCCTTCACCCAAGCTCCAAGGTAAAAACTTTTCATTAAAAAGTTTTTATCTACAAAAATTCTGTGTACCTTTGTGCAACATATCTGTTGCATTATAAGCCAATTATTTATCCCGCATGAGCTCCCTCCTTGCCGCTGTTTTGTGTTACAACAGGGCCGATTTGTCGGCTTTGGTAGGCTATTACGCTGCAAATCAGCGAATTAAATCGGGGGGGGTATTTTAAAAGCGATTTTTCACAACAACTGTATTTTTTATATGAAACCTCTGATGCGAACTTTCGCGTCGGCGGCTCTGACGGCTGTTGCCATTTTCGGAGCCTCGGCGCAGAATCCCTATGCGGACTCTTATGAAGTCAACCGCATGGACACCCGCCCTATCTACCGTCAGGGCCAGGTGATTGTAAAATTTAAAACCGAGGACTCCGCCGCCAAAACCACCCTGCGCAAGAGCAAGGCAGGCGTAAAGGCGCAGGCTTCGGCCACAGCCCTCAACAGTCTGCTCGAAAAATACGGTGCAGCCGATGCCGAGGAGCTTATGCCTCTCACCGGCGCAAAGGTCACGCCCAAACGCATGCTCCGCAAGGGACTCAACGGCGCCACGGTTGAAGATACCGACCTTTCGGCTCTGTATCTGCTGCGTCTCGACGCCGCCAAAGCCGCTAATCTCGGCGATGTGATTGCCGAGTTCAAGGCACTTCCCGAAGTGGAATATGCCGAGCCGAACTACATCGTGCGCACCTGCGAGCTGAGCGACGCATCTTCCTATACCTCCGACCCGCTGTACAGTCAGCAGTGGTCCATTCCCGCAATCAATCTCGACAAGCTCTGGCAGCAGCCCGTTACCAACGACAAGCGCCCCGTTATCGCCATTCTCGACACGGGCGTCGACATCACCCACCCCGACCTTGCCGATAATATCTGGACCAATCCGCTTGAGGCCGAGGGAGCCGAGGGCAGCGATGACGACGGAAACGGATTCGCCGACGACATCCACGGATGGGACTTCATATTCAATCGTCCGCAAATCACCGACTTCAACGGCCACGGAACCCACTGCGCCGGTATCGCAGCAGCCGTCGGCGGCAACGGCATAGGCATCACCGGAGCCAACCCCGACGCGCTCATCATGCCCTTGGTGGTGATGCAGACCGACGGCACCGGCGACATCGGCACCATTATCAAAGGCGTTGACTACGCCCGCGCCAACGGTGCCGACGTGATTTCGATGTCCTTCGGTATGTACACCCACGCTCTGGCACTCCACGATGCTCTTGGCAAGGCCTATCAGAACTCCCTGCTTGTAGCCGCAGCCGGTAACGACGGAGTGGCGCTTATTCCGCCTCCCTTGGGTATGCCATTCTTCCCTGCGGCCTATACCTTCGTGGTGGGCGTAATGGCAAGCGATGAAAGCAACCAGCGCGCTTCCTTCACCAACAAAGACGTCGACGGCCCTCTCGTGACGGATTTCCCGGGCGAGCGCGAAATGTACAACTACGAAGTCACCGCACCGGGCGTCAACATCATGAGCACCTACCGCAACGGCACCTACAAGAGCCTTAACGGCACCTCAATGGCCTGCCCCCTCGTGGCCGGTGCGCTCTCGCGCCTGTATATGTGCAAGGACATCGCCACGAAGGAATTGCTGTTCGGCGACCTTATCCACAGCCTGAACGGCGGCCTTATGGGTGTGCTTGACCTTATGGGAACCTACGGAATCACCGACGCCGACCGCACCCCGACGCTCGCCATCGTGAGCACCCGAATCGAGGATAAAGAAGGGGGCGACGGCGACAACCGTCCCGACGCAGGAGAGATTATCGACATCTATCCCACCATCCGCAACTTCTGGGGTCAGGCACGCAACGTGAAGCTGACCCTGTCGATTCCCGAGAACGAGAATCCCGACATGATTGAGATTATCTCTTCCGATGTCGCCTTCGACTCCGAACTCAGCAGCTACTCGCTCAACGAAACCAAAAATCCCGTGCGTTTCCGCATCAGCGACCAGGCCCCCGACGGACTGCATGTGCGTGTGATTCTCACCGCCACCTGCGACAACGTTACCGAACCCGTGTCGCAGGAATTTACTTACACCGTTGAAAACGGTATCGAACTCAGCGGCCTTATCTGGAAAGACACCACCCTCTATCCCGACAAGTATTACATCGTCACCACCAACGTCGGCATCACCGAGGGCGTTACCCTCACCCTTATGCCGGGCACCAAACTCTATTTCAAGCCCCAAACCGGTATTTCTGTGGAATACGGGGAGGCAGTTTTAGATCATAATATTGATAAGTGGGTATATCCTAACGCCGGAAAGATTGTTGCCGAAGGTACTCCTGACAAAAGAATATTATTCTCGTCGACTAATACTCCTGTTGATGGAACTGCGCAATGGAGTTGGTCTTTTTATAGCGGACCGAACTCTAAACTGAAATATGTTGAATTCTCCAATACGCAACTCACTTTCCAAACTGCGAAAGTTGAAAAGGGTGTTTTTAACTATTTACCGGCTCCACAGCTGATGCCTGATACATTGGTTGAATCATCCATAATCAATAATCGTGGTCAGTTTCATCATCCTATTTATGATGGATGTACCATATCCAGAAACTTTGGAAGTGTGATTGCTTTTAGGGGGTTGGATAGAATCAAAAACAGCAACACCTTCGGACAAATCGATCCCAGTGAGAATTATTACGTCTCATTGGTTGAGGAGGGTGATAAAGCGGAACTTCGTCATACCGACTATCCCAACTATCTTGGCTCGGCCAATCTTGACATTCTTCGCAACTGGGTGTGGGATATCAAACATCCGCTGAACACCACCGTTCTACGCTCTTTTGTTGAGGCCGACCTCTCCAACATGCTCACACGCCCCAATGCCAAGGCTCCCGGCTGCGTCTGGAAGGTGGAGGTTGACGGCTATAACGCCTGCGATGATTTCGACATGCTGCCCGACTTGGGCGTGGGTCGCCATAAGTTCGAGGTATTCTTCAGCAAGCGCATGAACCGCGCCAAGACGCCTATGGTAGCCATGGGTGTGCGCAGTCCCTATACACAGACCGCAATCGCCGAGGATGCTTCCTGGCGTCAGGAAGTTTATGAAAACGGCGACACTCTGGACATCTACACCGCCTATCTCACCATCAAGGGCAGCGATGCCTTCGACGGACTCAACCGCATCTATGTGGGCGAGGCCGAGGATATCGAATACTTCCCCGTGCCTATCGACGATTTCCGCTTCAACGTGAACGTTCAGAGCGCAGGCTCCATGAGCGCCGGATTCGTGGCCGAAGCCGGTGTGGGACGTGTCAACCTCTCGTGGGAAAGCCCTGAGGAGTACTTCGACGACATGCTCGGCTACAACCTCTACCGCTACACCCTCGATGAAAACTTCGAGTCGGGCGACACGATACGCGTAAATGAGGACGTGCTCACCACCGAGGCCTTCACCGACTACAACATCACTCCCGGCACTACCTACAACTACTTCTACAAGGTGCTCCGCACATCGCTCACCGAAAACTCTCCCTCGCGCGTAGTATCGGCCACTCCCCGCGCCGCAGGCAAGGGCGATGCCGACGCTTCGGGCGCTGTTGACGTGGCCGACGTCGTGACCGAGGTCAACTACATGGTGGGCCGCGATCCCAAGCCCTTCATATTCGAGGCCGCCGACATCAACAACGACTCCGAGGTGGATATTCTCGACGTGGTAGGCACCGTCAATATCATTCTCCGCCCCGAAGGCTCCGCCGCAATGGCTGCCGTAAGCTCCTCGGCAAGCTACGAAGTGGTGGACGGAGTGGTATATGTCGACTCTCCTGTGGAAATCGCAGGCGTGCAGATGCTTATACGCGGCGAAGCAGGACGCACCGAAATATCCGTGCTCCCGGCTCTCAACGGAATGGAAAACACAGGCGCATGGACCGCTGCCGACGAGTATAAGTTTATCTCCTTCTCGCTCAGCGGCCGCACCGTGGCTCCGGGTCGAAGCGCCCTGCTCCGCATCGGCGATGCCTCTCTCGAAGATATAATCCTCGTCGACAGCGAAGGCATGCGTGTGTATGCCGTGAACGAGTCGCTGGCCGGTATCGGCAGCGTGACTATGGAACAGATGCGCGTGCCCTCTCCCAACCCCTTCACCGACGAACTCACCGTGCCCGTGACTCTCGCGAGCGAAGGCGACCATGATGTGGTGTTCACGCTTACAACCCTTGATGGCCGCATGGCATGGGCTTCCGCCGACATGTCGCTCGAACGCGGCGAACACAGCGTTACCCTGCGCCCCGCCGGAATCGCCCCGGGCTTCTATCTGCTCACAATGGTGGTGGACGGCAAGGCCGTGCAGGCTTGCAAAGTGGTTAAGAAATGATTTCTGAAGTCATGATAAGAAAACTGATAATACTGCTCCTGTCGGCGGTGGCGCTGACTGCCTTTCCCACGCTTGCGGCGAATGTCGTGAGCGTGGGCGGCGGCTCAGGCTCCCCCGGCGACGAGGTGGAAATATCCGTGAGCCTCAACACAGACGCCGCAGATGTTGCCGCCGCCGAAATCCGCATCCCCATGCCCGCGGGGATGATGTCGGTGGAAGGCTCCTGCGTCAAGACCGGCGACCGTCTCGCGGCTCACTCCGTGAGCGCCAGCCTGAACGGTAGCGAATACGTGATAGTGATATTCAACACCTCGCTCACGCCCATTCCGGCAGGGTCGGGGGAGATTCTGCGCTTCCGTGTAGTCATAGGCGACAATCCCGGCTCCTTCAGCACGGCGCCGCGTGTCAAGCTCAGCGACGCCTCCGGCAATGGTCTCGAAGCATCGTCGAACGGCGGAATCCTGAGCGTGACGGCTCCGAGCCTTACCCTCAGCCGCACGAGCATCGACTTTGGCCGCGTTGCCATACGCAGCTCTTACTCGCAGTCGGTGACGGCCACAAACACCGGTACCGCCGAGCTGCGCGTCACCGGCATGGAATACTCCGCACCCGAGCTTCAGGCGAAATTCGGAAAGGATGTGCTCGCGCCGGGCGAATCCACCACCATGGAGGTGACTTACAGCCCAGTGGCGAGTGCCGAACGTGCCGTTGGGCGCGTGACTCCGGTGTCAAACTCCGTAGGCGCGGCTCCTTTCGTAGTGGTGTCGGCACAGCCCTACTCTCTGAATCAGCTTAATCTCGCCGACGTGTCAGGCCGCAGCGGCGAAACGGTGACTATGCACGTGTCGCTCGACAATATGGAACCCGTGGTGGGCCTGGAGTTCATGCTCCCACTTCCCGAGGGGGTGGAATACGTCGAGGGCAGCGCCACACCCGCGGCCCGCGCGGCAGGAATGAGCGCAACGGCGAATGTCGATGCCGACAACACGCTGCGCGTAGTGCTTTTCAGCCTTTCCAACACGCCTCTGAGCGGCGAAAGCGGCGATGTGGTCAGCTTCGACCTGCTTCTCAACTGCAGCGGCAGCACATACTCGCTTTGGGCGCAGAATGTGAAATTGGCAAACGCGGCGGGCGAGAACGTCAATTCCGCAACGTGGATGGACTGGAACGCCGGAAGGGCATCGCTCTCCGTCGAGGCTCCGTCGCTGAACATATTCACCAGGCTCGCGCTCGGCAATATCCCGATGGGCGAGGACCCGGAAACGACATTCAACATCTACAACAACGGCACGGCGCCTTTGGTAATCGAGAAAATCGTTGCCGACGGCGGATTCGCCTTCCCTGATGCGGAATTTCCCATCCAAGTGCAGCCCTGGACTTCGGTCGATGTTCCGGTGAAACTCGTCGACCCCGTTTTCGGCAATTTCACGTCAAGATGGCTCGTATACAGCAACGACCCCGCCAGGCGCATGGAGGCCGTGACGCTCACAGGCAACTGTTACAGCCCCAATGAGCTGAAATTCTCAGGCATAACCGACGGTAACAAGTACACGCTCTCGGCAAGCCTTGAGAACGCAGCCGACATCACCGCCTTGCAGCTCGATATCGTGTCGCCCGAGGATATGACTCTCGACACGGAATCGCTGCGGCTGAGCGAGCGCGCCGCCGGACATTCGGCAACAATCGCCGAAGTGAGCCGCGGACGCTACCGCGTGATTATTTTCTCGCTGACAAACAAGCCGATAGAGGGCAATTCGGGCGAGCTGTTCACTCTCGAATTCAGCGGCACCGACTTCCCGGGCAAACAGCTCAGAATGGAAAATATCAAGCTCAGCAGCGTGGACGGAGTGAACTACACCACCCCGACAACCGATTTTCAGCTCTCGACCATCCCCATTGAGGTGGAATCGGTGGTGCTTTCCAAAACCGAACTGAACATACGCATCGGCTCCACTGCTTATTTGCAGGCAACCGTGCTCCCTGAAAATGCCACTGACAAGACAGTCGTGTGGGCAAGCTCGAATCCCGACATCGCAAGTGTCGACGCCTACGGTAATATCACCACGTCAGGCATCGGGACGGCTGAAATCACAGCCACTGCAGGCGACGTTTCGGCCACATGCCATGTGACAGTTGAAGGTATTCCTGTTGAAAATATCTGGCTGTCAATAAACTACCTGGAATTGAGATTGGGCGATACTTTCCAATTCCAAGTCACGGTATGGCCCGATGATGCAAGCGATAAGACCATTGTGTGGTCGAGTTCCGACGAATCTGTCGCTACGGTCGATGCCAACGGACTTGTGACGGCTGCCGGGGTAGGTTCGGCCATTATCACGGCTACCTGCGGTGAAGTTTCCGCTACGTGTGAGATAGTGGCTCGGCCAATCGAAGTGGAGTCGATAGAGCTCTCGCACACGACCGTCACACTCCATGTCGGCGACACTTTCCAACTTTCGGCCACAGTGTATCCCGAAAATGCCACCGACAAGACCGTGACATGGTCCAGCGATCTATCTTTTATAGCGACAATCAATGAAGACGGTCTTATCACGGCTCATGCGATAGGGAGTTGCTATGTAAGAGCAAACAATGGTAATGTCTGGGGATACTGTCAGGTGATTGTTGAGCCAATCGAGGCTGAATCAATTGTCCTGTCCGATACAGAAGTTACAATGCGGGTGAACGAAATGAAGCAGATTACGGCTACCGTACTTCCCGAAGAGACCACCGACAAAAGTGTGAGATTTGAAAGCTCCAACCCCGAGGTCGTTGCCGTAAACCAGGATGGTTCATTTGTTTCACGCTCTGTCGGAACGGCAACAATCATTGTTACCTGCGGCAATGTGTCCGCTTCATGCAAGGTGACAGTCGTGCCCACCACTGCTGAACGGATTGAACTGTCGGATACCTCACTGACTCTCCGGGTCGGGGAGGGTTGGCCCCTTTCGGCCACGGTCTATCCTTATGATGCTGCCGACAAGACAATTGTATGGAGCAGCTCCGATGAAGAGGTGGCAAGCGTTGCCGTATGGGGCTCGGTTTATGCTCTTAAGGTCGGCCATGCAACAATTACAGCCACCTGCGGCGACGTCTCAGCCACTTGCGAGGTCACGGTGGAACCCACTCCGGTTGAGCGTATCGAACTCTCGGATACCTCACTGACACTACGTGTAGGGGGCAGTTGGGCGCTTTGGGTCGAAGTTTATCCTTCTGACGCCACCGACAAGACAGTTGTATGGAGCAGTTCCGATGAAGAGGTAGCAAGTGTTTCCTCCGACGGCTCGGTGGTTGCTCTTAAGGTCGGCAATGCAACCGTTACAGCCACCTGCGGCGACGTCTCAGCCACTTGCGAGGTCACGGTGGAACCCACTCCGGTTGAGCGTATCGAACTCTCGGATACCTCACTGACACTACGTGTAGGGGGCAGTTGGGCGCTTTGGGTCGAAGTTTATCCTTCTGACGCCACCGACAAGACAGTTGTATGGAGCAGTTCCGATGAAGAGGTAGCAAGTGTTTCCTCCGACGGCTCGGTGGTTGCTCTTAAGGTCGGCAATGCAACCGTTACAGCCACCTGCGGCGACGTCTCAGCCACTTGCGAGGTCACGGTGGAGCCGACCCTCGCCGAGAGCCTGACGCTCGATATAACGGAAAAAGAAGCCCTTCCCGGCGAATCGTTCCAACTCACGGCCACCGTAGGCCCTGATGATGTCACCGACCCGGGACTCGTGTGGGAATCGGACAACCCCGCGGTTGCTGATGTGGACCGGAGCGGTTATGTGACCGTGTACGGCTCAGGCGTGTGCGTGGTAAGCGTAAGCACCACCGACGGCAGCAATCTCCGGGCCGAATGTCTTGTAAGCGGTCTCAGCGGCATTGAAGGCCTCTGGATTAATTCCGAAACACGCATCGACGTGTACGACCTCCACGGCGTGCGCGTGCTCCGCGACGCCGGTCTCGACGATTTCCGCCGCCTTAGCCCCGGCTACTACATCCTCAACGGCCGCAAGGTGCGGAAGGAGTGAGGAAGGGATACATTGGAAATTGGGTGAAAGGTGAAAAGTGAAAGGTGAAGATAATACCTATTTGTCCTATTGGACTTATTTGACCCATAAGACCTATCAGCCCAATAACAGCGTAAGCGCATGAAAAAGGGTGAAGAGAAAGCAACAATCTCTTCACCCTTTACTTTTAACCTTTGACTTTTAACTTTTGACTTTTAACATTTAAATACGCCGTTGTCCAGTAGGCGCCGAGCATGTAGACCAGCGATAGAATCCATAGGGCAATGTAGGGCGTCTGCGTCTCGCCGAGGGTGGCGGCGTTGCTGTTGATGCGGATGAAGCCTTCAACGCCCCAGATGGCCGGGACAAGGTTGCCGCACCATGTCCAGAAGTCGTTCATGGCGTAGCGCGGCCATGTCAGACCCGACAGGAAGAGGAAGATCACCGATGTGAACACGATGAGGATAAACGCGCTCTCACGCTCTTTCATGAACACGTTGAGGAACAGGCCAAGGAAAGCCGTGCCGAGCAGCATCGGGAAAATAAACAGCAGATAATCAACGGGCGAACCGTAGTGCGGCAGGTTGAACATTTCCGGAATCCAATGTGTGATGTAGATTGTGCCGGGGAGGTAGAACACGACGTAGCACAGAGCTTTGCCCCACACCGTTGCCGATACGGATGCGCCGGGGATGGCCTCGGGGTCGATGCCGCCGTTACGACGGCGACGCTCGCGCGAGGTACCTCCAAGAAGCGTGATACCTAAAATCATACTCTGCTGGAGAATCAGAATCACAATGCCGGGAATGACGAAGGACGCGAATCCCTGCTCGGTGTCGCCGAGGAAGTGGCTCTCGCTCTTGACGGGCAGCCCCATCTCGCGGCCTGCCGCAAGCGTGGCAAGCGGCGAATCCATGACCTTGGTGGCCGTAAGCTCCGAGGAGAGTTCCATCTGCAGGTCGGTGAGCGCGCTCACGAAGGCGCGGTATCTCAGCAGCAGACTCATGTCGGCGTAAAATGGCAGCGTAGCCTGCTCGCCGCGTTCAATCTTCCGGGCATAATCGGAGGGAATACGCAGCACGCCGAACACCTCCGTGGATGCCATCAGTGCCTTTGCATCGGCCATGTTGGCGGGGTAGGCGTAGACCTGTATCGACGGGCATGCCGACATCTTGCGCGCAAGGTCACGCGATGCCGCGCTGTGGCTCTCGTCGACTACCGCCACGGGCAGTTTGCGCACCACCTCGGGGTTGTAGATAATCGTATACACCACGGGGTAGGCCACCGGAAGGGCGAGGAAAAAGAGAAGCAGTCCGGCGTCGCGGATGGATATGTTGAACTCGCGCCGGAAAACTTTTCCCGTGTCGCCGAGCCATTTTATTATGCCTTTGAAAAGTTTCATTTTTTCGCGTCAGGAAATTAGGGAACGTAAACCGGGTCGAGACATGCCTTCTTGAGGCGGCGGAGCAGGGTGCATGCCACCAGTGGGAATACCAACAGGGCGGCAAACCAGTAGCGGGAGTAGTAGAGCGGCACGCCGTTGAGTCCTTCGTTGATATAAATCAGGAAGAAGTAGCGTATCGGGGCGAGGTAGCTGAATATCGCTATGGCGCCGTACATGCTCTGCACCGGGAAGGAAAAGCCTGTGAAGGAGAAGGAGAGGATGGAGAACAGCGCCGTAAGACTGAAGGCCAGGCGCGGATTCGGCACCACGGAGCAGATGAAGAGCCCGAAGGCCTGTCCGGCGATTACCGTGAGCACCATTGCCACTATAAGCCATCCGAGACTGCCGTTGACGGGGAAGTGCGAGTAGCCGAAGAGCAGCCACATGATGAAGAGACCCACGGATACGTAGACCACCGTCTGCGGCAGGAGCTTGCCCGTGACGGCCACAACGATGCGGTTCTTGGCCGTGGCGAGCCACTGGGGCGAAGTGCCTTCCTTGATTTCTATGGTGATGGAGAACACGGTCATGAGCATCACCATCAGCAGGAAGGTGTTGATGGCAAACGAAGGGCTGAGATATATAGAATAGCTCATCCACGGGTTGCCTATGCCATGATTCTGAATCACAACCGGCTGCATGAGCGCCCCGACCTGCGAGGCATCGGCTCCGAGACTCACGAGGGTTGTCTTCATCACACCTCCGGCAGTTGTCACGGCGATGGTCTTGAAGCCCTTGAACGACAGCGTTCCGGGCACGAAGTAGGTCATGTTGGAGTAATATTCCAGCGTGGGTGTGCGTCCGGCCAGCACGTCCTTCTCGAAATTGTCGGGAATAACGAAGAATCCGAACACGTCGCCGCGCCGCACGGCTGCGAGGGCGTCGTCGTAGCTCTCTTCCTTCTGCGATATGTCGAGCAATTCGGTGGCGTTGAGCGAGCGGGTGATTCCGCGCGACATTTCCGAATGGTCGAGATCGACTACCGCTGTGGGCACTTTCAAGGGCAGTCCGGGACTGAGCAGGCTCAGGAAAAATATTGCCGTAAGTACGGGCACGAAGACCATCCCGAAGAAGTACATCTTTCGGGTGCCCCAGCGGCGTACCTCGCGCTTCATGCAAGCTGTCAATCCGAGATTCATTTCTGCACTATTTTAACAGGGTGTTAATGCTTGTAAAGTACTGACATTCCGGGACGGAGACCGGGAACATCCTCGGTGGGACGGGCCTTGACCTGGAAGGTGCGGCTGTCGTAGCTGCCGGTCGATTTTGTCGACTGCCAGGTGGCGTAGGAGCCCATGTCGCGGATGTAGTACACCTTCACGTTGATGTCCTTCATGCCGAGGGCGGGAACGGTCACGGTGATTTCATCGCCCATCTTGAGGTCGCTCAGAAGCTCCTCGCGCAGGTTGAATGTGACCCAACGCTTGTCGGTGCGGAGAAGGCTCATGATAGGAGCGCCGATCATCACCAGCTCGCCCGCTTCGGGATAAATCTGGTCGATTGTGCCGTCGTAAGGCGCTGTGAGGTAGGCATCTTCAAGAAGTGCATCTACCTGCGACACCTTGCTTCCGGCTGCGGTGACGATGGCTGCGGCCGATTCCTTGTCCTCTTTCTGCGCACCTGCACGGGCGAGGGAGTACTGGCTTTCGGCAGCGCTCTTCGAAGCCACAGCGGCATCGTAGGCGGCCTTGGCCTCATCGCGCTTCTGCTCCGACACGACGCCCTCCTTGAAGAGACGTTCCATGCGGTCGTAAGTCTTCTTTGTGATTGTCACGGCGGCGTTTGCCTGATTAACGATGTCGGCGGCTGCCTGGATGATTTGGCTGCGGGTTCCGGCATCGACCTTGCGGTTCTGTGCGCTTGCCACCTCACGCATGGCTTCGGCCTCGCTGAGCTGTGCGTCGACAATTGACGAATGGATGTGGACGAGCGTGTCGCCTGCGTGTACGGTGTCGCCCTCCTCAACATAAAATTCCACCACGCGTCCCGGGAGCTTTCCGGCGATACGCACGGTCGTGCCTTCAGCCTGACCTTCGATGTAGTCGGCGGGGCGGTTCATGAACACAAATCCGATGATTGCTACCGCGGCCACTACGGCTACCACAATGCACATCACGAGCAGCAGCGAGCGCTCGGCGCGGGTTTCACGGTTGGTGTTGTTGTCGTTTGTTGCCATTTTATTCTGTTATTTTTTTGTTGTTTCCTGTGTTTGAGGAGTGAGAGTGCCGAGAGCCTTGCTCAGGTAGGTTTCGCAGAGCTGCACGTCAATCATGGCGTCGATCTGCTCGGAATGGGCTTTCAGCCATGCTGTCTGCGCGGCCATCACGTTGTCGGTGGTGAGCACGCCCTCCTTGAAGCCGAGGGAGGCGCTGCGGAGATTCTCGTCGGCCTTGGCGAGGTTGGTGAGCGTCATCTTATAGGTCTTGTATGCCTCCTGAGTCTTGAAGTTGGCCTGTGTCACCTGGAGGTTGACAAGTTCCTTCGCATCCTCGAGCTGGAGCTTGCGCACGATTTCGTCGGCTTCGGCAGCCTTGTATTTGCTGTAATTTCCGCCCCAGTGCCAGATGGGAATAGTGAGCATGGCACCCACGGAGAAGCCGCCGTTGAATTTTTTCTTGAATCCGTTGTACATATTGGGATTGGAAAATTCATAGGCGCCGACGACTGCGAGATTGGGAAGCATGGAGCTGAGAGCCACTTTCTTCTGCTGGTTAGCCACCTCTACGCCAAGACCGAGGGCGCGGAGGTCGGGACGGCGGTCGTACACGTCCTGCATGTTGTAGCTGTTGGGCAGCAGAGGGTTAGGCTCGATTGCGCCATTATCTTCATCGGCGAGGGTGAAGGTGGTGTTGACCGGCAGGCCGCACACCTGAGCCAGTGCCATGCGCGACAGCACAAGGCCGTTTTCAACCTTGGTGAGGTCGACCTGAGCCGAATTGAGTTTCACGTCCACGCTGAGGGCGTCGCTGCGTGTAGCCACACCTTCCTCAACCATCAGATGCACGTTGCGGCAGAGCGAGTCGAGTAGATTGACGTAGCTCTGAGCCAAGGCATACTTGGCCTTGACCGACACAACCTGCCAGTAGGCTGCGTCCACGGCGTAGATAACGTTTTCAGCCTCGTTGTCGTGCATCTCGCGGGCGAGATTTTCGGCAGCCTTGGTGATTTTGTTCATGGCAACGATTTTGCCGCCCATATATACGGGCTGGGTGAGTGTCACCGCACCGAAAAACACGTTGTGGATGTCGAAAGTCATGGCGTCCTTGGGAATGAGCGCCACAGTTTCGGGCACGTATTGTCCGTTCGGGCCCTTGATGGGTTCGCCTGTCAGAGGATTCTTGACGAGGTTGAACTCATATTTCTGTGTCTGGAGATTGAACGTCTCGGTAGGCAGCATCTGGTCGGAATCGAAAATCGAGATATTCCGCTGGTTGTACATGTAGCCTCCGGCGAAGTCAATTGCCGGAAGATAAGCCGCGAAAGCCTCCTTGTTTTGGTATCCGGCCTTGCGTATCTGCTGGCGCGAGATCTGGAGCTGCTTGTTGTTTTTGAGCGCCATTTCACGGCACTGTTCCAGCGACACGGGTGCCTGCAAGTTCACATCGGATGCGTCCGACTGTGCCATTGCGTAATTTCCGGGCATAACAAAGCCCGCAAGAAGGATGAGGATGGAAGGAATGTGAAGTAACCTCATAATATAATGGTTGAAACGTTCGTTGTTTGATGATTCTCGGTAGTTCGGATGTGTTCCGAAACTAAGGTTTAGTAAGATTATAACCCTTTGGCATTGTGGAAAGTTCTCGCAACATTCCCCGCCTGAGGCCATATTTCAGAATCCGGCTCGCAAAAATACTCAAAAAAACTAATTCTGTGCCTTTTTAGTTAAATTATTTCCAAAAAACTCCAAATATTCTCGGAAAGAGGGAAGAGACGTTTGATAATGGGTGAAAAGTGAAGGGTGAAAGGTGAAGAGGATACTTTGGTTTTGGGTGAAAGGTGAAGGGTGAAAGGTGAAGAGAAGTGTTTTAAATACTATTATCTTCACTTTTCACTTTTAACCTTTCACCTTCCAATTTTCACCCAATGCCAACACCTTCCTCCTTTCACCCAATCTCCAATGCCAATCTCCAATGTCAATAATAAATTTAGTTAAAATGCTGTGGGGATGGGGCAGGATGATTAACTTTGCAATTTAAAAGTAGTTCCGTGGCCGAGACTGCGCCCGGAGCGGTATGATTAACCCATCACTCTCGGATGAAAAAATACAATCTTATCAACAATGCCCTGGGCTGGCTGTGCTTCGTCGTGGCCGCGGTGACCTACCTGCTCACCATCGAGCCTACGGCAAGTTTCTGGGACTGCCCGGAATTTATCTCTCAAGGTGCGAAGCTCGAAGTGGGACACCCGCCGGGCAACCCTATCTTCATGCTCACGGCACGTTTCTTCGTGACCCTGTTCGGCAACGACATCACTTCCGCCGCCGTGGCAGTAAACTCGATGTCGGCTCTGCTCAGCGCCGCCACTATCCTGCTCCTTTTCTGGACCGTAACACATCTTGTGCGCCGCCTTATCGTGCGCGACGACGAACTCGAATCAATTCCCGCATGGAAGATGTGGCTAATCATGGGCGGCGGTATCTGCGGCGCCCTGGCATACACCTGGAGCGATACGTTCTGGTTCTCGGCTGTCGAGGGTGAGGTTTACGCCTTCTCATCGTTCTGCACCGCCCTGGTGGTGTGGCTGATGCTGAAATGGGAAAACCGTGCCGACCAGCCCCACAGCGACCGCTACCTTGTGCTCATCGCCTACGTGATCGGTGTTTCAATCGCCGTGCACCTGCTCAACCTGCTCTGTATCCCTGCTCTGGGACTCATCTTCTACTACCGCAAGTCCAAAGCCGTCGACGCCAAAGGCTCGCTTATCGCGCTGCTGATTTCCTGCGTTATCGTGGGAGCGATACTCTACGGTCTTGTGCCGGGCTTCGTGAAGGTGTCGCAGTGGTTCGAGCTGCTGTGCGTCAACAGCCTGGGAATGAGCTACAACATGGGCGTGCTCATCTATGCCATCGTACTCGTGGCTGCCTTCATCTGGGCTGTCTTCGAACTTGACCGTCAGAAATCGGCCGGGGCAATCCGCCTGAGTTTCTTCGTGAGCATGCTCCTGTCGGGCATACTCTTCATAGGTCACTCGGCCTGGCTCGGCGTGCTGCTCACGCTTGCCCTTGCCGTGTATCTGTGGGGCTTCTGCCGCAAGATTCCGGTTCGCGTGTTCAACGTGGTTGTACTCAGCGTGTTTGTGATTTTCATCGGCTACTCATCGTACGCGCTCCTGCTCATCCGCGCCTCGGCCAACACCCCCATGAATCAGAACGCCCCCGACAACGTATTCGCTCTGGCATCCTACCTCAACCGCGAACAGTACGGCGACCGTCCTCTCTTCAAGGGCACGGCTTTCGCCGAGGAAGTTATGACCGAGGAATATCCCCAGGGTTCGGGCAACTACTTCGTGCTCGTGGATGAATACGGACGTCCGCGCACCCGCTATCTCGACGGCTACCTGCGCGACGAGAACGGCGGCGCCTACAACACTCCCGAAATGGTGATGACTAAGGTTGTGAAGACCTCTCCCGACGAGCCCGACCGCTACGTCGAGGAAGTGGAACGCCCACACTACCGCACCAACCCCGACATGGATATGCTCTTCACGCGCATTTACAGCATTGACCCGCAGAACGGCTACGCTCACGTAAATGCCTACAAGGCCTGGGCCGGATACTCCACTCCCGACATCAACACAATCCCCCTTGCCAAACGCAACGAATGGCGCGCCCAGGGCTACGCCCCTCTCGGCGAAGTGATGCCCTACCTCACCAGTCTCACGCCCGTGACTACGGCTGTTGACGGCAACAACAACCCCGTGGCTCAGACTGCCGTATGGAAGCCGGGATTCGACGTGAACCTGCGCTACTTCGTCAACTACCAGCTCAATCACATGTACTGGCGATACTTCATGTGGAATTTCGCCGGACGTCAGAATGATTTCCAGGGCAATGGCGAGCCGCACCTCGGCAACTGGATTTCAGGAATACCCGCAATCGACAATGCCCGCCTGGGCGACCAAAGCATGCTCCCCGACGAGTACGGAAAGGGTAACAAGGGTCATAACGTGTTCTACATGATGCCCCTTATCCTCGGACTTATCGGTCTGCTGTATCAGGCTCTCTACCGCCACCGCGAGAATCCGGCGCGCGGCATCGAGCAGTTCTGGGTGGTGTTCTTCCTCTTCTTCATGACGGGTATCGCCATCGTGCTCTACCTCAACCAGACACCCGGCCAGCCGCGCGAACGTGACTATGCTTTCGCAGGCTCCTTCTACGCCTACGCAATCTGGATCGGCATGGGTGTGCCTGCAATCGGCATCATGCTCCGCAATCTCTTCCGTCCCAAGGCCAAGAACGCCGAGGCCGTTGAGGAAGAACCCTCGAAGGGCGCCACAATGGCTTGCGTGGCAGTGGCATGCGCCGTGGGGCTGATTGTTCCGGTGCAGATGGTGTCGCAGACATGGGACGACCACGACCGCTCGGGACGCTACGCCGCCCGCGACTTCGGTATGAACTACCTGAGCTCACTCGACGAGAACGCAATCATATTTACCAACGGCGACAACGACACATTCCCCCTGTGGTACGCTCAGGAAGTGGAAGGCTACCGCACCGACGTGCGCGTGGTGAACCTGTCGTATCTCACCACCGACTGGTATGCCAACCAGCTCAAACATCCCACCTATGAGGCCGACGCCGTGCCGATGTACGCCCAGCCCAAGGATTACGCCTACGAGCGCCTTGGATGGAGCTTCGTTGTTCCCCGCTCCGGCGACTATACCAACGCCGCCGAGGCCCTGAAGAGCCTGTACGCATCCGATGCCAAAATCTACGGCGCACCGTATATCGAGACTCCTAAGATTGTGATGCCCGTCGACCGCGAGGCTGCAATGGCCCGCTACGGCACCGGCAATGCAATGTACGACTCGCTCTACGTGGCACCCTACCTCACCGACATCCGCACCGACCTCGGCAGCAGCGGCTTGAACCAGAGCAAGACCCTCTCGCTCGACATCATTGCAAACTCCGTGGCCGGAAACTGGAATCGTCCGGTATATTTCGCCACCACCGTGCCCACTTCGTACTACCTCGGCCTGAGCCCCTATCTCGCCACAACTGGCCTTGCCTATGAGGTGACTCCCTTCGCCGACGCAGTGGCAGAAGTGACAGCGGAAAAGGCCTTTGCCAACATCCTCGGCAAATTCCGCTGGGGAGGACTTGACGCCGCCGATTCCGACAAGCTCTATCTCGACGAGACCGTGCGCCGCATGGTGGCCTCGATACGTTCGGCGATGTTCACCACCGTTGAGAATCTGCTCGCCACGGCCGATGTTCCCGCTTCGCCCGAAGCCCGCAAGCTCGCAGTGGAAGCCGGTTACGCCGAACCTCAGACCCGCGCCGACATGGCTCGCATCGTAATGGACGTGATACAGACCAAGCTCCCGGCACGCGCCGCAGCCTACGAAGGCCTGCTCGGAATTTACATGGCTCAGGCCTACACCGACCTCTACGCACAGAGCGGCAATCCCGAAGACCTCGCCAAGGCCGACGCACTGCTCGACGCCGAGGCTCCGCGCTACGCACAGCTCCTGCGCTACGGAATATCGTTGCCCGCCGACAAACTCTCGTCTCTCGGTCGCTCCGAACTCTACGGCATGCAGTATCTCAGCACCGTTGTAGGACTCAAGAACCGCATCGCCCTGCTCAAGGCCGCCGCCGCACAGAATTCCGAAATTCCGGCAGCAATCACCGCGCTCACCCTCGATGACGACCTGCGGCTTACCCCGCTCATATACATCCAGGGCGTCACCCTCGATGAGCTCGAGAAGAACTTCGACACCTTCGACGAGCGCGAGCAACGTCTCGTTGCCAAGGCAATCGACCTGCTCACCTACCACGAGCTGCTCGACGTGCCGCAGATGCAGTACAGCGAGAAAATCATGCAGGACTTCGGCATCTCGCCCCAGGCCTGGAACCACATCCTGAATTATTAACTGAAGTTTCGCAAGCTACACTTCAGTCAGGCTATAAAGGCAAAAAGGTTATAAGGTAAGATAATAGTGGGGAGCTTAACGCACTCACTATTATCTTGCCTGCCGAAGGCAATTGCCTTTTAACCTTATTTACCTCTTCAAGTTGAAGCTTGCAAAACTTGAAATACTACCGTATTTGTCTTGTTAATCGAACAGCCTCCCCTGCTCTACCGCCTGCTCTTTCCTGAAGCCGTGTGGCGTCTGAAGCGCCGCGGCAAGCGTCCGGTAGTATATCTAACTTTCGACGACGGTCCCATCCCCGAGGAAACGCCCTGGGTGCTCGACCTGCTCGACCGCTACGGCATCAAAGCCACATTCTTTATGGTGGGCGACAACGTGCGCCGGCATCCCGAGCTGCTTGAGGAAGTACGACGCCGCGGCCACAGCTTCGGCAACCACACCATGCACCACCTCCAGGGCATGAAAGTGCGCGCACGGCGCTACCTCCACGACGTTACCGAGGCCGCCGCCCTTATCGACAGCCCGCTTTTCCGTCCGCCGCACGGGCTGCTGAGATGGAAACAGGCCAATGCCCTCAAGAACCATTACAACATTGTGATGTACGACCTCGTGACCCGCGACTACTCCCGTAAACTCACAGGCGAGGAAGTGTTTGCCAACGTGCGCCGCTATGTCCGCAACGGCTCCATAATCGTTTTCCACGATTCGCTGAAAGCCTCGGCAAACATGCGCTACGCACTTCCCAAAGCCATAGAATGGCTGCTCGGACAAGGTTATGAATTTTTACCCATACCCATGTGATGATTACGCGCGAAGCCGTAGAGGAAATTCTGACGCAGGCTCGCCGGGCAGGCGCATGCGCTGCGGGATTTGCCGCGGTGAGTCCGCTGCCAGAGCTTGAAAACCGGCGGCTTGCACGCTGGATTGAGTCGGGCCGCAACGCATCCATGGACTACATGGCACGCTATACCGACATCCGCTCCGATGCCTCCCTGCTGCTTGAAGGCGCACGCTCGGTCCTTTCTGTGGCTTTCAGCTTCAGACAGCCCGAAGGAGGGCGCCATCCGCTCATATCCGATTATTCCCTCGGCGACGATTACCACGAAGCCATCCGCGCACGCCTGATGCCCGTTGCGGCTGCAATGGAGGCCTTGGGAGGCACGACAAGGATATGCGTGGACACCGCACCCGTTCGCGAGCGCTATTGGGCTGTAAAGGCCGGAATAGGCTTCATAGGTCTTAGCAATCTGCTGATAGTGCCGGGCGTGGGGCCGAAGGTGTTTCTTGCCGAGATTTTCTGGACCGAGGATGCCGGAGTGCCTGACCGCGCTGATGCTCCGGAAATTTCCTGCGGAGAGTGCCGCAGATGCGTGCAGGCATGCCCCGGAAAGGCTCTGGACGGAAACGGCGGACTGGATGCACGCCGCTGTCTGTCGTACCTCACGATTGAGCACCGCGGAGATTTCGAGCACACTCCCGACTTGCGCGGACGCAGGATTTTCGGCTGCGATGTGTGCCAGGACGCGTGTCCTCACAGCCATAAAGCATGCGGCGAGGATATGCTCGCGCTTGAGGAATTCCGCATGCGTCCGGAATTAGCAAGTCTCAGGGCACCGGAAGATGTGGCCGCGCTCACGCAGGAGCGTTTCAGCGCCATTTTCCGCCGCAGCGCCGTAAAGCGGGCAAAGCTCGCCGGGCTGCAACGCAACGCACGTGCGGTCTTAGAAAACGGGAAAACGGAATGATTTAAGTTTTGCGGACAGTTCGCGCTCGCGTCCGCCGCACATCTTGTCGCAAAGCGCGTGGAAGCGCGCAGAATGATTCATTTCGGTAAGATGTGCCAGCTCATGGATTATCACAAACTCACGCAATTCAGGCGGCAGGAACACAAGTTTCACACTCAGGCGTATCTCTCCACGGCTGTTACAGCTGCCGAGACGCTTCATCCCTTTTCCGATGCTCCAGCCTGCAGGGTTGCACCCTACCCTCTTTGCAACCTTCCGGGCAAAAGGAATCAGAAAATCAAGAGCCATCGCCTCGGCATAGTGCATAAGATTGTGGTTGATGACTTTCTGCACCTGCGGCGAAGAAAAATCAGCGTTCTCCGGGAGGGTGATTGTAACGGAAAGATGTTTTTTTTCACTATCATATTCCGCCTTACCGATTGATTTCCCCGGAGGGCATAGCCGACTTGTAACAATACGGAAAGTCACGCCGTGGCACTCAATCACCTGTCCGGCGTGGAAACGCTCCGGAGGGCGCATCGCAAGCAGACGCGGCTCAAGGTCGACGAGCATCTTCGCGAAATATTCCGTCGGAGTGCCGGGAGGAACGCTTACGCACAACTCACCTTTCGACCAGCGGGAGGTACATTGCACGGCATTTTCCCGCACCGTTACCTTAACCACTCCGAACGTCGGATGATTAAACCGGCCTGAGGAAATGTATTTCATCAAAAATTCATTGAATCGGCCCAGTGGAGCTTCTCTCGCAGAGTGTCGGCAAACGAGCACGTATCGAGCTGCATTACAGCGGTTTTGAACGGAGCCTCGCTAAGGCGGATGGACGTGCCTACGGGGAGTGCTGCCGAACGACCGTCGAGCGACACACGGAAATGCGATGCACGGGCATCGGCGATGATGGTAATGGGAGTGGCCGCGCCCACGACAAGCGGACGTATCGAAAGCGAATGAGCCGCCACGGGCGCGATGACACGCACGTCAATCGTAGGCTGCACGATAGGGCCTCCGACCGACAGATTATAGGCCGTGCTGCCCGTGGAGGTGCACACGATGAGTCCGTCGGCCCGGTAATGAGCCAGCGGCTGCTCGCCGAGCGAAACGTCGGCTGTAATCATCGACGAGGATTCCTCTTTTGAAATCGCCACCTCATTGAGCGCGTAGGGCCACAGACGTGCCGGAAGCCCCTCGGCCTCGACACGGATAAGTCCGCGGTACTCGACTCGGAAGCGCTTGCCTGCAAGCAATTCGGGCAAGGCGGGAAGTTCCGATATCGACAGGGCTGCAAGATAGCCGAGATTGCCGGTATTGACGCCCACGATGGGAATCTGCTTCTCGCCCACCCACATGGCCGTGCGCAGGAAAGTGCCGTCGCCACCGAGACTCACGGCAATGTCAGCCGTGAAATCGGGGCCGTCCACTACCCTTCCCACACAACGCAAAGCCCGGGGAATCAGGTGCAGCAGATGGTCGTAGAGCTTGCGGTGCATCACCACTTCATATTCCGGCGAAGTAATTGCCTGAAGGAAAGCCTCGACCTGCGGGAGGTAATCGTGTTGGCGGCGGCTGCCGTAGATGGCTATTTTCATATCGGAAAGAGAATCAAACTACATGTTTATATACCGGAGCACTTCATCAAGCCGCTCGCGGAAGGTGTCGGAGTCGGCATCGCCGTCGGTTTCCGACAGCAGTATCCGGTAGCCGTAGCGCTCGAGCGAGCGGGCCACGGATTCCACGTTGCGTATATTGACACGGAGGTCGAAAACCACCGGAAGCTCCTCGTCGCCAAGATCGGTCACATTGAGGTTGAGGACGTGCGCGTTGCAATCCTCCACAGCCGTGGCGACCCTCGACGCGCTGTAATCGGCACGCCGGCACCCCGCCAGAATACGCGAGCAATCAGGCATCGCGGGATAAAGGCGGTCCAATTCGGGAAAGTTAAGTTCTTTTGGCTGCAATTCTTTCGTGGTTCTTTTAAAATTCGGCAATGCTAAAATAAATTTTGCATTGCACTCACTTATTCGTATTTTTGCACTTGGAATTTTGTATCCGATACAAATTTACGAAAAAATATCCGCATATATTGCTGCAATGACAAATCTAAGCGTTAATATAAATAAAATCGCCACTCTCCGCAACGCCCGCGGAGAGAACAACCCCTGCGTGGAGACCGTGGCACTTGACATCGAGCGTTTCGGCGCCGACGGAATCACGGTGCATCCCCGCCCCGACGAGCGCCATATCCGACGCGACGACGTTTTCAAGCTCCGACCCATGCTCAAGGTCGAATTCAATATCGAAGGCAACCCCACCCCGGAATTTGTTGACCTCGTGCTCAAAGTGCGTCCTACCCAGGTGACCCTGGTTCCCGACAGCCCCGACGCCCTCACATCCAATGCCGGATGGAATGTGGCCGACAATTTCGACTTCCTTTCGTCGCTCGTGGAGCGCTTCAAGGACGCAGGCGTCCGCACGTCAATTTTCGTTGACGCCGACCCTGAAATCGTCCGTGCCGCCTCCGAAACCGGTGCCGACCGCGTGGAGCTCTACACCAAGCCCTACGCCGACCTTTACCCCACCGATCCCGCTGCCGCCGTGGCTCCCTTTGTCGAAGCCGCACGCGCCGCTCGCAAGTACGGGCTGGGACTCAACGCCGGGCACGACCTCAGCCTGGAAAACCTCGCGTTTTTCAGCCGCAACATCCCCTACCTCAACGAAGTGTCGATAGGCCATGCGCTCATATGCGACGCCCTATATCTCGGACTTGAGGAAACCATCCGCCGCTACAAAGCCTGCCTTGTAAAAGGCTGATTAATATTCACCACCTCCCTCACATTATCTGCTACTCACAAAAAAATGTCTTTCTTCTTGCAAATTCCCGGTGCAGCCGAAGTTGCTGCCGACAGCACTGTTTCCGGAGCTGTTTCCGGCATGGCCGACACCACGGCCATGGCCGCAGTAGATGTCATGAACCTCGCCGCTCCCGCAGCTGAGGAAACCGTTAAAACCATGTCAATCTGGGACCTGTGTCTCCAGGGCGGCTGGACGATGATACCTCTGGCGCTGCTCCTGCTGCTCAGTGTATACATCTTCGTTGAGCGTGCAATCGTAATCGCACGCGCCTCCCGCAGCGACGACTCTTTCATGAAACGCATCCGCGGCTACATCCACGAAGGCGAAATCGAAAGCGCCATGAACCTTTGCAAGAGCACAGCCACCCCGGCTTCGCGCCTTGTGGCTAAAGGCATCACCCGCATCGGACGTCCGATGAACGACGTACTCGTGGCTATCGAAAACACCGGAAACCTCGAAGTGGCCGCACTCAGCAAGGGACTGCCCTGGCTCGCCACCACCGCCGCCGGAGCGCCGATGCTCGGCTTCCTCGGCACGGTAATAGGCATGGTGCAGGCTTTCTACGCAATCGCACAGTCGGGCAGCTCGGCCACAATCGACTCCTTCGCCGGCGGCATCTACTCGGCACTCGTAACCACTGTGGCCGGTCTTATCGTGGGTGTCATCGCCCTGTTTGCCTACAACTATCTGGTTGCACGCATCAACAAGGTAATGAACCAGCTCGAAGCCAGCACAATGGACTTCATGGACCTTCTCAACGAACCCGTAGGCTAATCCGAAATTATGGCACTCAAACGACAACAGGACATGCTCGCCACCTTCTCGATGGCTTCCATGACCGACGTGGTTTTTCTTCTGCTGGTTTTCTTCATGGTGACTTCAGCCTTCGTTTTCCCGACAGCGCTTGAAATCGACCTACCCGAAAGCTCGCAGCAGACACCCGTGAAACCCTCTACGCGCGTGTTTGTGGACGCCGAAGGTCTCTACTACGTGAGCGCATCCGATTCCGACCCCGTGCCCGTGGCTCAGGATCAGCTTGTACCCTACCTCACCTCACTCGCTCCCGCCGACTCGCTCGGCGCCGTAGCCGTCTATGCCGACGCTGAGGTGGCCTACGGAAAGGTTGTGGAAGTGCTCAACATCGGCGCCGACAACTCCATAAAGATGGTGCTCGCCACAAAACCCTCATCGCCGAACAGGCCGAATACCGAATCAAATCCAGTGGCTGAATGAACCGTACCCGACTCATATCGCTTGCCGTGACCTTGGTGGTGGCTCTTGGCCTGATTCTGTGGATGAATCTCGACAAGATGTCGTTCGACCCGTCGTCGCTGCGCCAGCCACCACGCCCCACCACAGCATTGCTTGCCGAGGAAGAGGAGTTTGTGGATCTTTTCACGCCCGAACCCGTCGTGCCCTCGTCGTCGGACGCGTCTCCGGCCTACAACGAGGTGGTGGAAAACAACAACGCCACCCCCGCGCCTGAAACGGGTATGGATCTGAAAGACCAAGGTCCCGCAGGTGTGGCCGAACAGCCAAAGACGTCCAAACAGCCTTCACCTCTGAAAAAAGAGACCCCTCAGCCCAAGAAAGAAGAGAAAAAAGGCCCCTCTAAAGAGGAAATCGCCAAGCTGAAAGAGCAGGAAGAAGCACGACGCAAGGCTTCAGCCGACATGAAATCGGCCTTCCAGAACACTTCAGGCAAGAACAACACCCAAAATAAAGGCAAGACCGACGGAAACGCCGGACGCCCCTCCGGAAAATCAAGCGAGCAAAACGGCCACGGCACAGGTACCGTGGGCGGAGGATGGAAAATGCCTTCCTACGCCAAAGTGCCCTCAACCGTAACAGGCACGATAAAGCTCAAAGCCACCGTAAACCGCTCGGGCAAAGTCGTGTCAGTGGAAGTTATCGGAGGGGATGCCCCGGCAGCAACGACATCATCGCTCGTCGAAGCCTGCAAAGCCGAGGTTAGGAGCAAAACCTTTACCCGCTCCGACTCCAATGCCCCCGAAACCGCCACAGCCTATATAACTTATAACTTTAGGTAATGGGTGAAAAGTGAAAGGTGAAGGGTGAAGATAATACCTATTGGTCTTATTAGACTTATTTGACCTATTAGACTTATTAGACCCATTAGACCTATAATCACATTATCCTTAAAATCAAAAAAAGACGGATGCCGAAATGCGTCCGTCTTTAATCTTTTAATCATTAATCTCTTACTTTCCGGCAAGGATCCCGTAGAGTTTCTTCATGCCTGCGGTGGCAGTGTCGCGGATTACCGTGACACCGGGCGGTACGGCGGCAGGATTCGGGTCGATGTAATACACCGGAACGCCGCGGCGTACGTAATGCAGAAGTCCCGCAGCTGGATACACAACAAGACTTGTGCCTATGATTACAAACACGTCGGCCTCGGCGGCAAGCTGAGTCGCAGGCTCGAACATGGGTACTGCCTCCTGGAAGAAAACGATGTGCGGACGCACCTTGTGGCCGTCGATAACCGTGTCGGGAGTGGTTTCCAGACAATCCTCACGCAAGCGGAATGTAAGATTCTCATCATCGAGGGCACGCGCCTTCATCAGCTCGCCATGCAGGTGGAGCACCTTCGAACTTCCGGCACGTTCATGCAGGTCGTCGACATTCTGGGTGATGATGTACACGTCGTATAGCTCTTCAAGCGATTTTAAGAGCCTGTGAGCGTCGTTCGGCTGCTTGGTAAGTAAATCCTTCCTCCGGGCGTTGTAGAAGCTGTGTACGAGCCCTGGATTGCGTGCGAAGCCATCGGCGCTCGCAACATCCATCACGGGATAGTTCTCCCACAGCCCTCCCGCATCGCGGAAGGTGCTTATTCCGCTCTCGGCGCTTATGCCCGCGCCTGTTGATACAACAAGTTTTTTCATCAGTCGTCCTGTGAGAAAGATATTACATTAGGCTGACGTCCTTCGGAAGTACGGGCCGTGCTTGACTTGGGCGTACCGGGCTGGAATGGGATAGGGGACTTCACCGTGGCCGCCACACGCTTGTCGCGCTGGAAAGCCGGTGTGCGCTCCACCATGTCGATAATATCGTCGTTGTCGAGCTGGTCGGAATTGAGAATGATATAGTTCTCTGTCTCCTTCTTACGCTTGAGATCGTCGATTTTGTCATTACCGTAGGTCTGGGCCACGCGGTCGATCATATCGGCATCATTCTCCACCACGGGTTTTGCCGCTCCCTTTATCTTGTTGCTCTCGACATCGCCACGGTCGCGGTCGCTCACCGTAATATCGAAGCCTGATGCCAACAGAGTGAATTTCACCTGATTGCCGAGCGTATTGTCGTAGCCGTAACCCCAGATAACATCCACCTCAAGGTTCATGTCGCGGATAAACTGTGTGATTTCCTGCGACTCTGCGGCGGTGTATGGCGGGTCAATCTCCTCCGAGAAGTAAAATGCAAAGAGGATACGCTTGGATGTGTACACGTCGAAATCGCGCAGCAGGGGCGAACGCAGGGCGTTCTGGATTGCCTTTGTCATGCGGTTCTCGCCTTCGCCGTAGCCCACGGAAATAAGGGCTGTGACACCGTCGCGCAGGGTGGAATCGACATCACGCATGTCAAGGTTAATCATGATGGGCGTGGTGATGATTTCGGAAATACTGCGGGCCGCAACGGTAAGGATATCATCGGCCTTGGCGAACGCAAGGCGGAATTCGAGGTCGGGATAAATCTCGGGCAGGCGTTCGTTGTTGATAACCAACAGGGCATCAACATATTTACCAAGCTCATCAGCTCCACGGAGCGCCTTGCGGATCTTGGGCATGCCCTCGAAGAAGAAAGGAATCGTGACGATACCCACGGTGAGGATGCCGCGTTCCTTGGCACAGCGTGCCACGATGGGCGACGCACCGGTGCCCGTGCCACCACCCATACCTGCGGTAACGAAAACCATGTTGGGCAGCGGATCCATCAGCTTCTCGATTTCATGCACGCTTTCCTCGGCAGCTTCTGCGGCTACTTCAGGCTTGCCCCCGGCGCCGAGACCTTTGGTGGTGACGGGGCCGATAAGCAGTTTTGTGGGTACGGGCGACATGGCGAGCGCCTGCTTGTCGGTGTTGACAACGACAAATTCAATGTCGCTGACATTCTGCTCGTACATGTGCTTGACGGCATTGTTGCCGCCGCCGCCGACACCTACAACGAGAATCAGATGCTCGTTGGTGATTTCGGAGGCTGTATTGCTGTATTTATTGAAATGGTCGAGTTCTTCGGAGGACATAAGTCTTTGTATATTGGGAGTCTAAACTGTATGTTACGTATTATTCGTCGTCGTCGATATCTGACGGATGGCGGTAATTGGCGTCATCTTCTTCCTGCGGCATCCCGAAGAAGCGGGCGATACCCATCTTGATTTTTTCGATGCGGCTCTTGGCCTCGACGATTCCGCCTTCACCGGGATACGAATCTTCCTCTGTGGGGTCGTCGTCGAATATATCATCGCCACGGCGCGATTCGGAGCGTCTTTCAGGCTCCTGATAGCGTGCGGCAGGTTTTTCGGCGGGCATATCGGGATCGTCGTCAAGGAGGTCGTCGTCGTTCTCATCGGGAGCCTGACGGCGCGGTTGCTGGCGGCGATAGGAGTCGGTGTAGGCTGCACGTTGCGGCTCGCGGTAGGTATCGCGCTCGTCGTCGGCTTCGGTATCAACCACAGTCTCGCGCACCTCCGGCTGCCGGGGTACGACAGGCTCGGAAAGACATTCACGCGAATTGGGGTCAGCGGCAGCCTCGGCAAGGAGGGCCACAATGTCGATATTCTCGGGAGTGCGGTCGAAGTTGGAGCGGAAATCAATAATGGGGGGCATAACAGCCTTACGCACGGTGATTTTGCTCTGGGCGGCAAGAACGTTGTCGAAATTCTTGAGCGTTGCGCCGCCGCCGGTAAGTATGATTCCTCCGGGCAGATCGGCGTTCTTGTAGCCGGAAATAACAATCTGGTTTACAATATTCGCGGCGATTTCACCTGCACGCGCCTGCACGTAGTTGTTCACCTCAATTGAGTTAGGCTCCAGGGCCGCGCGGTTGCTGTCGGGCTGGGCGTTTCCAAGGCTTGTCTTGAACTCCTCGGCACGCTCTTCGGTAAGGCTCAATCCCGCCATGAGGTCGCGGGTGATAAGACGCGAACCGAGGGGTAGTGTGGCAAGGAATGTAAGCACACCGGCCTTGTAGATGGACACGGTTGTCGTTTCAGCACCGAAATCCACGAGCACGCATCCGAGCTGACGCTCAGTATCGGTGAGCACAAGCGAAGCCACCGCCGTGGGTCGCAGCAGGTATGTGATGCTGCGGGGCGATACATTTTCGATTTTCACACGGTCGAGGTTGCGGCGGTTCTCCGACGAGCATGCGATAAGGATAAACTCGCCACGGAACATCTGACCGTAATTACCAACGGGATTCACAACCTCGGCATTGTTGACATAGAAAACCCTCGGCAATATCGCCTCAATATTCTTGGGAGCCACAAAATCCTTGATAGCCTCCTGCTTGAGACGCTCCACCGTCTCGGCAACGATAGCTATATCAGTGGGGAAGTGCAGGGTTGCCGAAGCATTGATTCCGCACATCGAGCGCCCTCCCAATGGGAGCACCAGCGACTCCACTTTGCGGGGAGCCACAGCCGGATTGTTCTCGAGCTTGCGGATAATCTCGTTTATGTCGGCGGAAACTTCCTGGACGTTCTGCACTCGGCCATGACGCACGTTGTTTGTGGCCGGGATTTCTTCCACAGCCAAAACTGTGATTTTCCCGGTAGAATCTACGGAGCACACACCGCCCTTGATTTTGGACGATGCAATCTCTACGGCTACTATTGTCTTGGATTCCATGTATCTATATGAGGATGAGCTTCGGTTTTTGTATCGGTATTGTGATTAAATCGGCTCGGCGATTTTAGGTTTCTCTGCCATTCCTTCGGCCACTGTCCGCGGGTCGGTCATCGTTTCGGCATCGTCAAAATCGAATTCTCCGGTGGCTTCCGACACTGTGGGCAGTATCACCTCGGGGGCTTTCTTGCGGCGCAGGGTACCCACAACGCGTCCGCGCCATTTCACGGCCACGGTGTCGTAGGTCTGCCATCCGCGCTCGGGCGCCACCTTGCGGTAGAAGGTGCGCAGGCGTGCGAATTTGTCGGCAACATCGGCTGTGTCGCCGAAATTTATCACATGACCTACGATTGTAGGCACGATTATGATGTTTCCGTCACGTTCCTGACACACGGTCGAGACCAATGCAGTCAGAGCCGGATCGCGGGCAATATGGTCGAGCAGCGGAAGCAGGCGTTGTGCCGGATGTATGCTGTCGAAATGACCCACCACAACGGGCACATCAAGATGATAACGTATATCGGCGGATATTTTCTTTCCCTGCGAGTTGATATAATACGATTTTTTCTTCTCGAACACGCGTGCGACCGGCGTCATGGGAGTTACGTCGATAAAAATCTTGCCCGACGACAGCAACGACACATCCACGTTCTGAATCTTGTCGGAACGCTCGAGCCTGCTCTTGAGTGAATACAGGTCGAATACCGAGCGCCGGCACTGCGGCAGCGTGTCAGGGTCGACACCGCTTTCGCGTATGATGTCGGCCGGGGTGATGAAATGGGTCATGAGCGTGTCGCGCACGTTCACTTTTATTCCCGTGAGCGTGTCCCGGCGGGCCATGTCGGCTGTCACAGGCAGCGAAAAAGCCAGATAGGCGATCATTACGACCGTCAGAATACACATCAGAAGGGAATTTTTGCTTATCATCGGAGGATTTACTTATAGAGGCTACAGAGTTCAGGCACGTAGAGATTGAGGTCGCCGGCGCCCACTGTCAACAGAATCTCAAAGTTACGTTTTTTTATCGTATCAACAAAGTTCTCTTTTGAAATCATCGTTTTATCGGCTGTTTTTACCTTGTCGAAGATGATTTTCGAGCTTATGCCTGGGATTGGCAGCTCGCGTGCGGGATAGATGTCGATAAGAACTACCGAATCGGCGGCAGACAGCGCCTCGGCAAATTCGGGAGCGAAATCACGTGTGCGGCTGTACAGATGCGGCTGGAAAGCCACCGTGAGCTTGCGTCCTGGATAGAGGGCGCGCACGGAGGCTATGCTGCTGCGGAGTTCGTCGGGATGGTGAGCGTAGTCGTCAATCACAACTTTGCCCTCCGGACCGGGCTGACGCAAATGGAACTGGAAACGTCGCTCGACGCCGGGATAGCTTGCCATAGCTTTGCGGGCAAGCTCCTCGGTGAGCGTTCCGGTGAGCCATACGGCGGCTAAGGACGCAATGGCATTGTCGATATTGATTTCAACGGGTACGCCGAGACTTATGTCGGTGTAGCGGCCTCCGGGAAATACGAAGTCGAACACAATCTCGCCGTTGCCCATGCGGATGTTTTCGGCGTGGAAATCGCCCTCATGCCGCGAGAAAGTATAGGTTGTGACACCCTCGGCAGGACGCGGCTTGAGCTTCATGCCCGTGTGCTGGATGAGGAAACCGCCGGGACGGATAAGTTCGGTGAAGTGGGCGAAGCTCTCCAGATACGCCTCTTCCGTGCCATAGATGTCAAGGTGGTCGGGATCGGTTGCGTTGATGATGGCGATGTAGGGCGACAGGGTGTGGAACGAGCGGTCATACTCATCGGCCTCAATCACGCTGTAAGGCGACGTGGAGCTGAGCATTAGATTGCTGTTGTAGCCCAGCAGGATGCCGCCTAAGAAGGCGTTACAGCCCACAGGTCCGCTATGTAGGATATGGGCACACATGGAGGATGTGGTGGTCTTGCCGTGTGTTCCCGAAAAGCATATGCCTTTGCTGTTGCGGGTAATTGCGCCTAAGACGTAGGAACGCTTGCGCACCTCGAAACCGTTGTCGCGGAAATATGTCAGGGCAATATTTTCAGCGGGAACAGCGGGAGTGTACACAACCAATGTACTTGCCGGATTGCGGAATTCCTCGGGCACGGCATCCATGGAGTCGTCATAGCTGATGGCAATGCCTTCAGCCTCAAGTTCGCGTGTGAGAGGGGAGGGTGTGCGGTCGTAACCGGCCACCTTCTTGCCAAGGGAGAGGAAATAGCGTTCGAGGGCAGCCATGCCTATGCCGCCGGCGCCCACGAAATATACATGTGTTATATCCTTGATTTCCATACGGATTTCAACTGTACTTTACTTCAATATTTTTTCGATTTCGTCAACGATTTTCTCGTCGCTGTTGCGGAGGGCCATCTTGCTTATGTTTGCCGAAAGCTCGGCAAGGCGCTCTTTGTCGCCTATAAGCGCGTTTATCGCAGTCCAAAGCATCTCAGCGGCATCGGCGTCGGCCACCATCAGGGCGGCGTCGCGGTCGGCAAGGGCGAGGGCGTTCTTGCGCTGGTGATCCTCAGCCACATTGGGCGAGGGCACCAGTATCACGGGCTTGCCGAGAATCTGGAGCTCGCTGATGGTACCCGCTCCGGCGCGTGCCACAATCAGGTCGGCGGCCTTGTACACCGCACCCATATCGCTCAGGAACGCGCTTGCCTGCACTCCCTCGGGCTTCTTGGCCTCAACGGCTGCGAGACAACGCTCCGCATCGCGTTTTCCGGTCTGCCACAGGAGCTGGAATCCGGCGGCTTCAACGGCTCCGTCAAGAGCGTTGGCAATCATGGCATCGTTGAGCGTGCGCGCGCCCAGACTACCGCCCACAACGGCCACAAGAGGCTTTTCGGGGTCAAATCCGAGGGCTTTCTTGGCTTCTTCGGGGGTCATTGTATTGGCCGTGAGGTCGGCACGGACGGGGTTGCCCGTCATCACGATCTTGTCGGCAGGGAAAAAGCGCTGCATGTCGGGATAAGCCACACATATGCGGCGCGCACCCTTGGCGAGGAAGCGGTTGGTTACGCCTGCATAAGAGTTCTGTTCCTGGAGCAGGGTAGGCACACCGGCCCACTGAGCGGCCTTGAGCGTTGGACCGCTGGCATAGCCACCCACACCTATGGCAACGTCAGGACGGAAGTTCTTGACGAGCTTGTGAGCCTTCATGACACTGCGGAACACACGGTAGAGCACCTTGAAATTACGCAGAGGATTGGAACGGTCAAATCCGCTCACAGGCAGTCCCACGATGGGATAACCGGCAGCCGGCACGCGCTCCATCTCCATGCGGTTGTCGGCGCCGACAAAAAGGATGTCGGCATCGGGATAGCGGCGGCGCACTGCCGCGGCAATTGACAGAGCCGGAAAAATGTGTCCTCCGGTTCCTCCGCCGCTCACCATCACGCGGAGAGGGCGTCCGGCTATGTTGTTGTTTTCTTTTTTCATAATCAGTCGTTTTCGCGTTTTAAAAGAACCGGATTCGCGCTCTGGACACTTTCGGGAAGTATCTCGAGTTCCTGACGCACAGCCGCGGAATCATTGAATCGTGCGGCATGACGGCTCACGCTGAGCATTATACCGAAGGCAATCGAGGTGGCGATGACAGACGTACCGCCCTTGGAAATCAGAGGCAAGGGCTGCCCCGACACGGGGAAGAAGCCCGAGACGATTCCCATATGGAAAAGCGCCTGGAACACAATCACAAACGCACATCCAATCACGAGTATTCCCGGCATCGTCTGCTTGAAACACATCATTAGGCGCGCGCTGCGTCCGAGAAGCCACAGATAGGAAAGCATCAGGAAGAGACCGACGAACAGTCCAAGCTCTTCAATGACGATGGCGAAAATATAGTCGGAGAAGGCGAGCGGCAGGCGTGCATTCTCTCGCGAGTTGCCTATTCCGGCGCCGAACAGGCCCCCGTGAGCCTGGGCGATGAAGCTGATCTGCTCCTGCTTGTTCTCGTCGGTAATCTTGTCGAGGTGCTTGTCGGAGCGGAAATGACGCGAGATGCGGCTGTTCCAAGTCGCTCCGCGGGCAAGTCCCTGCGACTGCTGAAGCTCTTCGGTGGTCTCGTGGTTCAAGGCCGCAATCTGAAGCTCCCTCGGTGTGGGACCCTCATCGGATTTATGCGTCATCATGAAACCCACAAGTCCGCCGCCTACCGCTGCAACCACAAGCACGGCAATACCGAATTTCTTCCATCCGATACCGCCTACAAGCATCATCGAAAAACCGATGGAGCCTACAAGCAGCGCATTGGTAAGACCTTGGGTGACAAGGATTCCACAACACGCCCCGATAAAAATCAGACAGCACACGAAACCCTTTGTGGTGACATCACGCCGGTCGGGCATCTGGCAACGGCTGAGAATCCACGCCACCCCGAGGGCGGCAGAAAGTTTCAGGAACTCAGCCGGAAGAATGGTTATCGGTCCGAACTCCAGCGCACGGCGCACTCCGTTGATTTTCGTACCTCCGACGGTCACGTAGGCCATCAGGAGCACACTCACGACCACAAACACCGGAATGGCTCCGTAGATGTACTTGAAGTGTATCTTCTGGAGTATCAACATTATAAGCAGCCCCACGCCGATAAAAACGACATGGCGCATAATCGGCCCGTAGATGTCGTCGGCCTTGATTTCCTGAATCGACGCCGAGAACAGCTCTATGACCGAGACTATTATTATAAATATGTACGTGCCCCAGATGTGGTGGTCGGTGCGCACTTTCGAGGTGAGCTTCTTCACATCTTCGATAGGGGCGGCGGTAGCGGTTGCAGTCGCTGTATTATCCATTGTTCAGAGGAGAATTGGTGGGGTGGGGAATTTATGAATTTTTGCGGGCGCGCACGGCTTCCTTGAATTTCGTACCGCGGTCCTCATAGCTTGTAAACAGGTCGAAGCTCGCGCAACAGGGCGAGAGAAGCACGGTGTCGCCTTCTCCGGCCAGTTCGGCGCAGGTAGCCACGGCATCTTCAAGGCTGTGGGTGTCGGCCACGGTGTCGACATGCGGGCCGAAAAATTCGAGAATCTTCCGGTTGTCCTTGCCCATGGCAACTATGGCTTTCACCTTTTCCTTCACAAGCGGCAGAATCTCGGAATAATCGTTGCCCTTGTCTTTTCCGCCGAGAATCAGCACGGTAGGCTGAGTCATGGCTTCGAGAGCATACCAGCAGGAGTTGACGTTGGTGGCCTTGGAGTCGTTGATCCAACGCACGCCGTCGATAGTCTCCACATATTCCAGACGATGCTCCACGCCCTGGAAATCGCTCAAAGCCTCGCGGATTTCGTCCTTGCGCAGATTGAGCAGGCATGCCGACAGACCGGCGGCCATGGAGTTGTAGATATTATGGAGTCCGTTGAGGGCAAGGTCGGCGCGAGGCATAGCCATTGAGGTGGCAGGAGTGTTGAATATAAGATTGTTCTCGGCGTCGATATATGCCGCGGTGTCTTCCTCACGATGCTCGGCAAAGGGGAAGCAACGGGCCTCGGTGGTGATGCGGCGGAGCTGCTCGGCCACAACGGGGTCGTCCTTCCAGTAGATGAAGGCATCCGACGGAGTAAGGTTCTGAAGTATACGGAACTTGGCCTTCACGTAGTTCTCCATCTTGTAGTCGTAGCGGTCAAGATGGTCGGGGGTGATATTGAGAAGCACGGCAATGTTGGCCTTGAAGTCGTACATATTGTCGAGCTGGAAGCTGCTCAGTTCCACCACATAATATTCGTGGGGCTCGCGCGCCACCTGATAGGCGAGGCTTTTGCCGACGTTTCCACCCATGCCCACGTCGAGTCCGGCGTGGCTGAGGATGTGATAGGTGAGCATGGTGGTTGTGGTCTTGCCGTTGCTTCCTGTAATGCACACCATCTTGGAGTCGGTATATCGTCCGGCCAGCTCTATTTCGCTGATTATGGGAATATTCTTGGCCTTGGCCTGAACAATCACCGGCGCCGTCTCGGGAATACCGGGACTCTTCACAATCTCGTCGGCACACAGGATGCGGTCCATCGAGTGCTGACCCTGCTCGTATTCGATGTTCTCCTTTTCAAGAATGGCAAGATACTTCGGCGCGATTATGCCGAAGTCGCTCAGGAATACTTCCATTCCCTTGTCTTTTGCCAGAATGGCGGCGCCTGTTCCACTTTCGCCTGCGCCGAGGATAACGATGCGTTTTTTCATATATATGTAGATGTCTTTTTTATCTGATCTTGAGAGTCACGAAAGTAATTGCGGCCAGGATGATGCCCACAATCCAGAAACGGGTGACAATCTTGGGTTTCTGTATCGCTCCGTAGGGCCACTGGATTGCAGCCTGAATCTGCCCTGCGGGTATTTCAAAATGATGATGTATGGGCGTGCGCTTGAACACCCGCTTGCCTCCAGACTTCTTGAAGTAGGATACCTGCACTATCACCGAGAAGTCCTCAAGATAGAACAGCAGGCACAGTATCGGCAGCAGCAGCTCCTTGTGGATGAGGATGGCGCACACGGCGATAAGGCCACCGAGGGTAAGGCTTCCGGTATCGCCCATATAGATTTCGGCCGGAGTGGCATTATACCACAGGAAGCCGATGAGCGCGCCGATGAAGGCCGCCATGAACACCACAAGTTCCTCGCTTCCCGGCACATACATGATGTTGAGGTAGGACGAATATATGATGTTGCCACCGAGGTAAGCCATAATTGCGAGCGCTACGCCTGCGATAGCCGAAAGTCCGGCGGCAAGACCGTCGAGACCGTCGTTAAGGTTGGCGCCGTTACTGGTTCCGAGCACGAAGAGAATCGTCACGAAGAAGAAGAAAATCCATCCGCCCGTCTCGGCGTTGTCACCGAGCCACGATGTTATGCTGGAGTAGTTGAAATTGTTGTTCTTCACAAAGGGGATGGTGGTCTGCGGCGATTTCACCACCTTGTCCTTATATATCACCTCTTCCACGCGGTGAGTCTCCACGTTTATAACCTCCTGATTCTCGACAATCACCATGTTGGGGTTGAGATACATCGTCACAGCCACAATCACAGCAAGTCCGAGCTGGCCTATAATCTTGTATTTACCCTTGATTCCGTCCTTGTTTTTCTCGCGGAATTTCTTGTAATCGTCAAGGAATCCGATGATTCCGAGCCATACCGTCGACAGGAGCATCAGAATCATATACACGTTGGTAAGATTGCCTATGAGCAGACATGGAACGAGTATGGATGTGATTATGATGATACCGCCCATCGTGGGAGTACCTTTCTTTTTCTCGCGGTCAGCATCGACGAAACGCGTTTCCTCAACTTCGTCAATCTGCATCTTGCGCAGGCGGTTGATAAAGAATTTTCCGACGAAAATTCCTATCAGCAGAGCCACCACGAAGGCCGCACCGGAACGGAAGGTTATGTACGACATCAGGCGTGCGCCGGGCAGTTCCGAGTCCTGAAGTAGTGTGAAGAGGTGATAGAACATGGCTTATTTGCAGTTTTTGAATACTTCTGTGATTTCTTCGCGGTCGTCGAAGTGCAGCGTCTTGTCGCCGATAATCTGGTAATTCTCGTGGCCTTTGCCAGCGATGAGGATTACATCGCCCGGACGGGCAAGAGCCGCGGCCATGCGGATGGCCTGACGGCGGTCGACATTAGTCAGTACCGATGCGCGCGCCTGGTCGTCAAGTCCGGCAAGCATGTCGTCGATGATGGCAGCCGGGTCTTCGTTTCGGGGATTATCGGATGTAAGCACCAGGATATCGCTGCGACGCGAGGCCTCGGCAGCCATGATGGGGCGCTTGCCATGGTCGCGGTTTCCTCCGCAGCCACACACAGTGATGATACGCGCCGGAGCCGGAGCCACTTCGCGGATTGTGTCGAGCACATTGACAAGCGCGTCGGGCGTATGGGCGTAGTCGACGATGGCGGTCACGCCGTTTGCCGAGCGGAAGGGCTGGAAACGTCCGGCCACAGGCACGAGCATGCTCATGAGGCGGAGCAGATTCTGCGTGTCGGAGAATCCCAACAATGTGGCCGCGCCGAACACTGCGGCGAGATTCGAGGCATTGAAACGTCCGGTGAAGGGGGTCTCGAATTCAAATCCGCCCACCGAGAGGGTCATGCCGTCGAGACGGTCTTCAACAACCTTGAGCCGGAAATCGGCATCGGAACGCACTGAATACACGGCCTTGACGCGTGCCGGAGTGTTCTGAAGCATCACAAGGCCGTTTCGGTCGTCGGCGTTGGTGAGGGCGAACGCTTCCTGCGGCAGCGAATCGAAAAACGACTTTTTGGCGGCAAGGTAGGCCGCGAAAGTCTTATGATAATCGAGATGGTCGCGTGTGAGATTTGTAAAGACACCTCCGCGGAAATAAAGTCCGGCTATGCGATGCTGCGCGGCGGCGTGGCTGCTCACTTCCATTGCCGCGAAATCGCAACCGGCCTCAACCATCCGGGCAAGAAGTCCGTTCAGCTCAATCGGGTCGGGTGTGGTGTGGGTCGAAGGCACATCCTCGTCGGCAATCTTGTTGACTACTGTCGAAAGCAATCCGGCCTTATGTCCGGCCAGACGGTAAAGCTCGTAGAGGAGGGTGGCGATGGTGGTCTTGCCGTTTGTACCGGTGACTCCGACGAGCGTGAGCTTGCGCGAGGGGTCTCCGAACCAGCGAGAGGCCAGACATCCGAGAGCCACGGCGGAGTCGCTGACCTTTATCCACGCCACGCGTGGGTCGGGCTCCTCCGGCAGTTCCTCGCACACTACCACGCGTGCTCCGGCACTGACAGCTCCGGGAATGAATTTATGGCCGTCGACATTGTAGCCGCGCACGGCAACAAACATTCCGCCTTCGGTCACACTGCGCGAGTCGGCGGTAAGACCTGTTACGTCCACAACATCGTCAGCGCCTGATTTTTCGATAATCAGTCCGGCGATTGCATCGGTGAGTTGTATGAAGTTTCTTGTCATTTTTTCAGTCTTAATCGAGATGTCTCAGATGAAGTTTCACTTTAGTGCCAGGTCCGGCCTTTGCTCCGGGTTCGGGCTGCTGGCTCTCCACGTAGCCTATTCCGGAGAAATCCACCGCATATCCGGCCGATTCAAGCCTTGCCAGAGCCTCGCGGAGTCCGATACCGCGCACATCAGGCACGACATCGGGCGCCACAGTCTTTTCGGGATACTTTATGGCGCGGGAATTGGTAAGGTTCAAGTCGCGGTTGAGACGGCTTGTGCGCTCGTAATTGTGCGACGCATACAGTACCGGGGGCTGTGCGGCAGCCTTGGATTTCGTGGAAACGGTGTCGGCCGGACTGTCAAACAGACCTCGGGCGTAGAGTTTCTTCGCCAGATTCTTGAGCACTGCTCCGGAGCTGACAGCCGGACCGCGGAACGGCGGACGCGGGTCGCTGATTACAACGATGCAGGTGTACTTGGGGTTCTCGTAAGGGAAGAATCCGCAGAAAGTCACGCGATAATGGCCTTCGATATAACCGCCGGTGAAAGGTATGCCCTTGATGCGGCGACCGAGACTGTCGCGCGGAGCTTCACGGGCAATCTTGCACGTACCTGTTTTTCCTGCAATCTCAACAGTCTTGTCCTTCAAGAATTTGGCTGTTCCGCCCTGTTCCCACACCACATCATGCATCATCTTGCGCAGGATGGCGGCGTTTTCAGAGCTGAGAATTCGGTCACGGACGTAAGTAACCGGAATCACCGAGTCGCGTCCGTCATGCAGACGCACACTCTTTACAAGTCGCGGACGGACAAAACGGCCGTCATTGGCAATGGCGTTGTAGAATGCGCAGGTGTAGAGCGGGGGAATCATCGTGGTGTAGCCGAAAACCATACGCGAGAGGTTCAGACGTCCTCCGGCATCATTCTTCAACTTGGGGAAGAATGGAGGATTCTCCAGCGCGATACCGGTATTGAGACGGTCGAAGAAACCCATGTCGGCGAGTTTGGCACGGAAGGCGTTGGGGTCGGATTCAAAGTGTGGCATCGTAAGTTTCACCATGCCGATGTTCGACGAATACTCCATGAAGCGGCTCACAGGGAGCTGCGACGGCGAATGTGTGTCGGTGATGCGTTTGCGGCCGCCATACGGGTACCCTCCGCCTTCGATGGTATACATGCGGCTGATAGGGTGGGCGTAGCCTTCGTTGAGAGCCACGGCCATAGTCATTACCTTCATCACCGAACCCGGCTCATAGGCGAGCACGGCGCGGTTCATGGCCTCGAAATATACGTGGTCGTTCTTTGTCGTGTCTCGCTCAAGGTTTGAGATTGCCTTTATATCGCCGGTTTCCACCTCCATGAGGATTGCCGTGCCCCAGTGGGCATTGCTCTTCACGAGCATGTCGCCAAGCTCGTATTCGAGGATGTCCTGCATAGTCACGTCAATGGTGGTGGTAAGGTTGTATCCCTTTTTGGGTGCCTTTTCCTCCCAGTAGCCGACGCCACGTGTGAAGAGGCGCTTTGTCTTCATGCCCTTTTCGCCATACAGCATCGAATCAAGGGCTTTCTCGAGTCCGGATATTCCGTGGACCTCGCGGTTTGCCACCTCACCGACGCGACCGATGCTGAGCTGCGCCATGTCGCCGTAGGGATAGGCTCGCTTCAATACCTCGTCAACCTTCAGCCCGGTATAGTTGGCGTTCTTGCCCATGCGGAAGAATGGGAATTTCTTGATTTTCTTCACCATCGCTTCCGGTACGGCCTTGACGATGGGATAGCTGCGCGAGCGGTCGGCACGCTTTTTCTTCAAGGGTTTTGAAAGATGCTCGATCCACTCGTCGCGGGTGCGGAAAGTGAAATACCGCGCCAAGGAGTCGGCCAGCATAGGGATAGAGTCGCTGTACTCGATGATTTTGAAACGTGAGGCATGGAAGTCGATGCGCACGTCGTAGTAGTTGAGGTTGGTTGCGAGTATGCTGCCGTCGGAAGCGAGTATCTCGCCACGGAGCGGAGTAGTGTAGATGGTGTCGTTGAGCATGCGCCCGGCTTTGGCGTTCCAGGCCGAGGCATGTATGACTGTGGTGTCGACGAGCTTGACGATGATTCCAAGCGCGACGAGCAGTATCAATCCGGTCACTATGACGAAACGAGAAATCACGAACACATGATTGCTCGTGTTCCGGGGATTCTTCTTGCGCCGGGTTTTATCGGGACGTGGTGAGGCAGAGGGTTCAGTCATTGTCGTAGGAGATGGTGCGGGGTGAACGTTCGGGAACAGCAAGGCCGAGATGCAGCGAATCAACCATGTGCTGCATCGACGATTCGCGGGTGAGGGTCATATAGCGGGAGCGCTCGCTCTGCTTGTAGGTCCGCATCACGTTTATCTGGTTCTTCAGCGAGCGTATTGTCTCCATCGAGGTTACGCAGTCGAAACGCACTGCGATGAATCCGATGCTGAACAGCACCACCATTCCGGTGGCGAAGAAATTGCGTTTGAAGAATTTACTTGACACCAGTCGGCCATAGACCATCGTCTTGATGGCCTTGTCGGCTTTCTGCTTGTTGTAGTTGGTAAATAGCGGCATTGCTTGAAACGGGATGTGAACGGGGTGAGAGGATTAGAGTTTTTCGGCGACACGGAGCTTTGCGCTGCGGCTGCGGGGATTGTTTTCTATCTCGGCCTCATCGGGCACGATGGGCTTGGAATTGAGCAGACGGAACGGCGAGTTGACGCGTCCGAAGAAGTCTTTTTCGAGTTCGCCCGAAAGGTTGCCCGATTTCATGAAGTTCTTGACAAGGCGGTCTTCGAGCGAGTGGTAGGTGATTACGGCCAGGCGTCCGCCGGGACGGAGCGCTTTCACGGCCTGGGTCAGGAAGGCCTCAAGAGCCGAGATTTCGCCGTTGACCTCGATTCGGAGTGCCTGAAACACCTGGGCGAGTTCTTTCTTTTCCTGACGGCGGTTGATAAATGGACGCACGACTTCAAGCAGCCTGCCGGTGGTATCGACGGGAGCCTGGGTGCGGGCTGTCACAATTGCTCGGGCAATTTTGCGGGCCTGCTTCAATTCTCCGTAGAGGTAGAAGATATCGGCCAGACGCTCTTCCGTGGCTTCGGCGATTATCGTGGCGGCACTTGTGGGCGCTTTACGGTTCATGCGCATGTCGAGCGGGGCATCGCTGCGGAATGAGAATCCCCGGGATGCGTCGTCGAAGTGATGCGACGACACGCCGAGGTCGGCGAGTATGCCGTCGACGCCATCAACACCGTAGTAGCGCAGGAAGTTTGTCATAAACCGGAAGTTGCCATAGACGAGAGTGAATCTCGGATCGGAGAAGGCACGCTCCACGGCGTCGGAATCCTGATCGAACGAATAAAGGTGCCCCTCGGGCGACAGACGTTCCATGATTGCACGCGAATGTCCGCCGCCACCGAAAGTGGCGTCAACATAGATTCCGTCGGGTCGGATGGCAAGCGCTTCGAGCGACTGGGGGAGCAAGGCCGGGATATGGTAAACTTCCTGATTCATATAGGCTTGAGTCGGATTTGGTTAAAATACACCAATCAGCATGTAAAATTAGTTATTTTCATGCGAAATTTACAACTCCAAACAACAAAAAAGCACATTATATTAGAAAAAGTTATTAACACCCCCTTTACAACCCCTTCCGAAGGGCTTTCTCTTAGTACAATATTTGCAAATGTAAATTTGACTGTCGTCTTAAATACTTCCGCTCGGCAATGCCAAATAAATTTGGCATTGCTCTCGCTTATCCGTATTTTTGCACCCGATATGAACCCAAAGATAAAAGGATACGTACTCGGCGCCATCGCTGCTGCAACATATGGATTGAATCCGCTTTTTGCCCTTCCGCTCTATGACGACGGAATGGGACCTGACTCGGTGCTGTTTTTCCGTTATCTCATTGCAGTTCCGGTGATTGCGATGATGATTCTGCTTCGCGGACGCTCCTTTGCCGTGCCGCGCGCTCAGGTGCTTCCGCTCACGCTCATGGGTGTGCTGCTGGCGCTTTCCTCGCTCACGCTTTTCGAGAGCTACAACTACATGGACGCCGGCATCGCCTCGACACTTCTGTTTGTGTATCCGGTGATGGTGGCTGTGATTATGGCTTTGTTTTTCCACGAACGCCTGAGTATGCTCACAATTGCCTGCATCGCTCTTGCCTGCGCCGGAATAGGACTGCTGTTCAAGACTTCCGACGGAGCCACACTCAGCCTTACAGGCACTACGATTGTAATGCTTTCCTCACTGAGCTACGCCCTCTATATAGTTGGAGTCAACCGTCCGGGGCTCAGCCGTATACCTACGCTCGCGGTGATTTTCTGGGCGCTGGTTACGGGGTCGGTGATGTTCGGCGCAAAACTCGCATATTCGGGTGAAATCTCCATGCCAACACGCTGGTACATGTGGGGATGTCTTTTGGCTCTGGCGATATTCCCGACGGTTATTTCCTTCCTGTGCACAACTGTGGCAATCCAGCACATCGGTCCCACTCCCACAGCCATCCTCGGGGCGCTCGAACCGGTGACTGCCGTAGTGATAGGGATTTTCGTATTCGGCGAAACTGTCACGCCCCGCGACTGGCTCGGTATCGTGCTCATTGTCGGCGCCGTTTCCGGAGTAGTGGCAGGCGGACATGTCACAAGCACGCTCGTTCGCTTCCGCAAACTTTTCCCGAATCTTCGCCGACTCCGGCACCACTGATCCAAAAACCTTGCAAGGCAGAAATTTGTTGTAAAACAAAACATTCTGCCATGCGTACTACATCCGACACCCGACATATCCATCACTCGCGCCTTGCGTCATTTACCGAATGGCGCTCGCGGCATTTTCCCGATATTCCCTTCCTTTTCGTACTGGTGTTTTTCATCGGTCTCATAACCGGTGCGGCAGCCTACCTGCTGAAAAGTTCCATCGGAAACCTATCGCGTCTGCTCACACACAGCTTCTCGGAAACAGGTCTGAATCCCTGGCTGATAGCACTTCCCGTAGCGGGTCTGCTTCTATGCATGATATTTACCCGCTGGGGCTTGAGAGCAGATATTTCCCACGGTGTACGGCAGATGATAGGCCACCTGCGCCAACATGTCTATACAATAAAATCATCGGGACTATATTCGGCCTTCGTGGCAAGTACGCTGACTCTCGGATTCGGCGGATCGGCAGGTTCGGAAGGTCCTATCGCCTGCACCGGCGCGGCAATAGGCAGCAACATAGGACGCCGGGCGGGAATGAAGCCGGGAATGGTGAAGATTATGCTCGCCTGCGGAGCCGGTGCGGGTATCGCGGGCATTTTCAAGGCGCCCGTGGGAGGTGTTCTTTTCGCCCTGGAAGTGCTTCAGGTGGAAATGACTACGATGTCGGTAATCGCACTGGTGGTGTGCTGTCTGGCATCGGCTCTGACGGCCTACATGCTTGAAGGATTCACCGTGGATATAGCCTTCGCTCAGGCAACCGCCCCGGGTGCGGATCCTGTGTGGGGATGGATTCTGCTTTTAGGCATATTCTGCGGCCTGTATTCCGCTTATTACAATTATTTCATGAAGCGCGTGGAGCAATGGCTCGGCAAGTTCCGCAGTCCGTGGCTTAAAGCAATTGCCGCCGGACTCGGAATAGGCCTGCTGATATTCGCTTTCCCGGCTCTCTACGGCGAAGGCTATGCCACGGTAGGCCATATCCTGAACGGTGACGCCACCTCGATTCTGCACGGCAGTATTCTCGACGGCCTTGACCTCGGGGCTTGGGGGCTGATAATCACCGCCCTCGGCATAATCGCCGTGAAATGCTTCGCGACCTCGGCCACGACAAGCGGCGGAGTGGCCGGAGATTTCGCCCCGACACTCTTCGCGGGCAGTGTGGCCGGACTGGCTTTCGCCTTGATATGCAACACGCTTTTCGGAGCCGACATTTCCCAGGCCGAGTTTGCCCTCTACGCCATGGCCGGAGTGATGGCCGGAACCATCCGCGCCCCACTCATGGCAATATTCCTCGTGGTTGAAATGACAGCCTCCTACTCCTACCTGCTGCCCGTCACCGTCGTAGCCGCAATATCATTCGGAGTAATCCGCCTTTTCAACTTCCACAGCTTCTATTCCACAAAAATATAGTTTTTCTTGCCGATATCGGCAAGAAATCTGTATCTTTGACCTGCGGTCTTAGATACTACCGCTCGGCAAAGCTAAAATAAATTTTGCTTTGCTCTCGACTAATTCGTATCTTTGACCTGCCGTCTTAGATACTACCGCTCGGCAAAGCTAAAATAAATTTTGCTTTGCTCTCGACT
>CAJURN010000019.1:0-7859 GCA_910589055.1 uncultured Muribaculaceae bacterium | reverse complement strand
AATTCGTATCTTTGCGAAAAACCAACAACCATGCAACCTAAATATCGCAGAATACTTCTGAAACTCAGTGGTGAATCACTGATGGGAAAACAGGGCTACGGCATCGACACCGAACGCCTCAATGCCTACGCATCGCAAATCCGCCAGCTCGTTGAAGCAGGCGTGGAAGTGGCAATCGTTATCGGAGGTGGAAACATCTTCCGCGGACTTTCAGGAGCCGCCAAAGGCTTCGACCGCGTAAAGGGCGACCAAATGGGCATGCTTGCCACCGTAATCAACTCAGTGGCTCTCAGCTCGGCTCTCGAAGCCGTAGGACAGCCTGCACGCGTGCTCACATCCATAGCAATGTTCCCGATTGGCGAACATTACAGCCCCGCACGCGCTCTGGAGCATCTGAAACTCGGCGAAGTGGTTATCGTTGCCGGAGGTACGGGTAATCCGTTCTTCACCACCGACACGGCGTCGGCTCTGCGCGCTGTCGAGCTCAAGACCGACGTGATGCTCAAAGGCACCCGCGTCGATGGCATCTACACCGCCGATCCCGAGAAAGACCCCAATGCCGTAAAATTCGAGAAGATTACCTACGACGACATCTACAACATGGGGCTGCGCATCATGGATCTTACCGCAACAACCCTCTGCAAGGAAAACGGCATGAAGATTGTTGTGTTCGACATGGATACTCCCGGAAATCTCGCCAAAGTTATCGCCGGAGAACCCATCGGAACGCTCGTATATTAACAAACCATTAAATACCCCCTGAAATGACCGACGTTAAGACTTATCTCGCTCCTGCCGAAGAAAAAATGGAAATGGCAGTGGCATATCTCGACGAGACCCTGGCCCGCATACGCGCCGGAAAGGCCAATCCCAAGATTCTCGACGGACTCCGTGTGGAATATTACGGAAGTCTCGCTCCGCTGGCAAATGTTGCCAACGTAAGCGTTCCCGATGCCCGCACCATCACCATCACCCCCTGGGAGAAAGCCATGTTCAAGGAAATTGAGAAAGCCATTATCAATTCCGAAATCGGAATCATGCCCGAAAACAACGGCGAATGTATCCGCCTTTCCATCCCGCCACTGACCGAAGACCGCCGTAAGGCACTCGTGAAGCAGTCGAAGGCCGAAGCCGAGCAGGCCAAGGTGAGCGTGCGCAATGCCCGCCGCGATGCCATCGAAGGCCTCAAGAAAGCCGTAAAGCAAGGCATGCCCGAAGATGTGGAAAAGGACGCCGAAGTGCAGGTGCAGAAAATCCACGATAAATTCCTCAAGCGCATCGACGAAATCTTCGCCGCCAAGGAAAAAGAAATCCTGACAGTGTAATTGTCAGGCAAATATGACAAACGGGTCTGATAGGTCTCACGGGACTTATCAGACCCGTTTGACTTATCAGGCCCATTTGCTTTATATTGTCTAAATAAACAGCCCTCGTCTTTTCGACTTTCTTGCCCTTCATCGCCCTTCGTACTTTCCGAGGGCTTCCTGGAGTTCGAGGCGGATCATGGCCCGGAGTTCGGGCGGTTCGAGTACGGTTACGCGCGGGCCATGCGACAGGATTTCCTGCACAAGGTCGGGGGTGATGCGCATGCGGAAGTAGAATATCGAATATTCGTCGTGGATAACCTCTTCCTGCGTGGGATGCAGGGGCAGGGCGCGGAAGTACTTGGCCTGACGCGGGTCGGTGCGCAGGGCTATGCGCTTGACCTCGCTGCTTGTGAACACGATTCCAAACGAATAGCGGAAGTACTCCTCGGCATCGAATGTCGGGTCTTCAACAAAGGTGTCCTGCATGATGAGCAGGTCGCTCATGCGGTCGAGCGCATAGGTCTTGATGCGGCGCTCGCCGCGGTGCATGCCGGTGACATACCAGCGCTGCCGGAATATCTTGAGAAAGTACGGCTCAAGCACCACTCCCGTGGTGGGTTTGCTGCGCGAATAGGAGTGGTAAGTGAACTTGACCGGATGATGCTCCCTGAGGGCTTCGATGACAGGTGCGAGAAACTCACGCGCCGACGGCACTTCCTCGATGAAAATCTTGTGGGACACGTTGCGCGAGTTGGCAAGCACATCGTTCATCACCGCCGAGTCGAGCAACCAATTGGTGACGCTGCCGTTGTGGCTGTCATCGTCCTTGATATAATATTCAAAGGTCGAGGGGTCACATTCGATAGTGAGCTTGAACAGTTCCTCCACCGCCTGCCGATAGTTGTAGAACGTCCGTCGCGGCAGGCCTTCTCCGCGCGAGAAGTCAGTGCGACGCCAGCACTCGTCAAGTTCCTGACGGGTGATGCGGCCATAGCGACGGATTGTGTCTACAAGCCAGATATATCTGTTGAAAAGGTCTTTTGCCACGTCAGATTGCGCTTTCGACCTTTTTGCCCACTGAGAGCAGACGCAGACCGATGATTGTGATAAGGGCGTTCATGATAAGCAGTTCGAAACTGGTCTCATAGCCCCAGAAGTGGTTGAGACACCACTGGAGACACCACGAAAGGCACGGCGCGAGCACACATACAACGGGTACGAGACGGTCGTGGACGGGCTTCCGCCAGAACATTCCGTAGACAAACAAACCGAGAATCGGGCCGTAGGTATACGATGCGAGAGTGTAGACCGCGCTTACAGCATCCTGATTGCTTATGTAGTAGAACACGATGATAACGAGCCCCATCACTACCGACATGGCGATATGCACGGCCTTGCGGGTGCGGGTAAGCCGCGCATCGTCCTGCTTCTTGTGCGCGCCGAGGATGTCGACCGTGAAGGATGTCGTGAGCGATGTCAGAGCCGAGCCTGCGGCCGAATACGCAGCGGAAATGAGACCGAGCACAAAGAGTATTCCTACGATGATAGGCATTTCGTCGTGCATGGCTACGAGGCCGAAAATCTCGTCGGTCTTCTCGGGGTAGAGTATACCCTTGCTGTCGAGGAAGATAATGAGCAGGGTTCCGAGAAGGAGGAACAGGGCGATAACAAAGAACTGGGTGATACCGCTGACAATCATGTTCTTCTGCGACTGACGATGATCTTTGCAGGCGAGATTGCGCTGCATCATGTCCTGGTCGAGTCCGTTGGTGGCGATAGCCATGAACACACCGGCAAGGAACTGCTTCCAGAAGTATGTGCCTTCCTTGGGATTATCAAAGAAGAACATTCGCGATGTGGGATGGTCGGAAATCGCGCCCACCATCTCGCTGAAGTTGTATCCCATGCCACGGGCGACGAAGAAGATACACAGAATCACCGACATGATAAGGCAGAAGCTCTTGAGCGTGTCGGTCCAGATGAGGGTCTTGACGCCACCCTGCACGGTATAGAGCCAGATGAGTCCGATTGTTACTATTACATTGAATATAAACGGAATTCCAAGCGGCTTGAACACAAGGAGCTGAAGCACGGCGCAAACTACGAAAAAGCGCACTGCGGCTCCGAGCATCTTTGATACAAAGAAGAACCAGGCTCCGGCACGATAGGTCCGGGGACCGAACCGCTCTTCGAGATAGCCGTAGATGGATATCAGGTTTTTCTTATAAAACAAAGGCACGAGCACGAAGGCTATTACAAAATAGCCCACGATGAAGCCAAGCACCATCTGAAGGTAGGCATAGCCCTTGCCAACGACCATACCTGGGACGGAAATAAACGTAACGCCGGAGATACTTGCTCCAATCATGGCAAATGCCACCATGGCCCATGGCGCGCGGCGGTTGCCGGTAAAGAAAGTACTGTTGTCGGAACCGCGCGAAGCGAAATACGACACGCACATCAGTAGCGCGAAATACGCGATAATTGTGATAATGACAATAACAGGATGAGACATTGCAGTTATGTTAGGGTTATTCTTCGTACAGGAGATAGGGGCGGCGCTGTGCGCGGAACTTCTCGACATCACCGGCCCATGTGGACTTTATTTCCGCCGCACTCTTGCCATCCTCAATCATCGCGCGGATGTCGCCGCGGCCGATAAGGAGCTCGAAGAAATTGCGGAAGAACTTATCGCCCATTCCGAGGTCGCGGTAGGCGTCGATAAGATATTCGAAATTGATACCTCCGGCAATGGCATCCTCGTCGGAAACCGAACGGAGATCGACGCCATGGCAGAGATTGCCGAGTTGGGGCGGATTCTTAGCTCCGGGAACACTCGCGGGAGTGAATTCGAAATCACGGCCTTTCATATCCGGATGGCCGTAGACAAGGAAAGGCATGTCGGTGCCGCGTCCGAGACTCACGGGAGTGGCCTCGAAGTAGCAGGTGGAGGGATAGAGATAGATAGCCTTCATCGTGCGCAAGTTGGGCGACGGCGCGATGGGAAGCTCGTAGCGGGTCTGATGGGTGTAATTGTCGCATTTCACAACCTTGAGGTCGACTTTGCCTCCATCGCGCAACCAGCCTTCGCCGTTGCACATCATGGCAATTTCTCCGAGCGTCATGCCATGAACCACGGGAATGGGCAACCGACCAACGCCCGATTCATACTTCATATCAAGAATAGGGCCGTCGACGTACATGCCGTTGGGATTCGGGCGTTCGAGTACCACAAACTCCTTTCCATAAGCCTTGGCAGCGTTCATAAGGTCTACCATAGAACAGTAGTAGGTATAGAAACGCAGACCTACATCCTGAATATCAACCACAATCACATCAAGGCCATCCATGATTTCCTTGGCGGGCATGCGGTCTTTGCCTTTGCGGTCGTAAAGTGAGGCTATCTTAATACCGGTCTTTTCATCGACACCGCTCGAAACGTGCTCGCCGGCATCGGCAGTTCCGCGGAAGCCATGTTCGGGCGAAAATATATTCACAACGTTTATGCCATTCTCAAGCATCACATCAAGGGTATGGCGGTCGCCCACCATTCCTGTGTGGTTCGAGAACAAGGCCACGCGTTTATCCTTCAGCAACGGAATATATTCCGAGGTGCGTTCGGCTCCAACAACCACTTTCTGAGCCGACGAATCGGAGCAGCTCTTGGATTCAGCCGCACAACAAGACTTGGCTCCGTCAGCTTTGCAAGCCAATGGCAATGCCAGGAGCATCAAAGACATGATAAAAGCAATTACTTTATTCATTGATTCAAGGTTAGTGATTTATATTGTTTTATAGGCTACAAAGATAGTGCACAAAACAGAACCAGCACACATAAAATCGGTATATAATCATTAACAAATATTAAATCCGATGAAAATTTTCATTATCCCGGAAAAAAGCCATAACTTTGCAACGAAAATTTCGGGGTATTAGCTCATCTGGCTAGAGCGCGACACTGGCAGTGTCGAGGTGAGCGGTTCGAGTCCGCTATACTCCACTCATCCCAAGCGAATTCAGACAAAAACCTGAGTTCGCTTGTTTTATTTATGCAAATAATCTAACTTTGCGAATATGAAGCTGATTGAAATGAATATGGACAAAATTATCGCCTTGTGCCAAAAGTACAAGGTAGTAAAGCTATGGGTATTCGGCTCCATTCTTACCGACCGCTTCAACGACAACAGCGATGTGGATTTTTCGGTGATATTCGACAAACGAAATATACCGCTCCTTGATTTTGCCGACAATTACCTCGACTTTCTAAATGAATTAAAATCCCTTTTTTCCCGTGATGTGGATTTAATTACGGAAGAATCTTTAACCAATCCCTATTTCATACAGGAATTAAACGCAACCAAGCAACTGATTTATGGATAAAATATCCAAATATCTCTTCGACGTACTTAATTCATGCCAGGAAATCGAGGAAGAGACTTCTCTAAGAGGAAGGAGTTTCGATGTGTTCTGCAAGGATAGGGTATACCGAAAATTCATCGAAAGAAATTTTGAAATTATAGGAGAGGCTATGAACCGAATATTAAAAATCTCTCCGGATATAAAGATTTCTTCCGCGCGAAAAATAGTAAATACACGAAATCTAATAATACACAGCTACGACAGCCTCGACAAGGAAATTTTGTGGGGCATAGTTATAAAACACCTACCCACTCTTCTTATTGAAATAAAAGAATTACTTGAATCTGACAGCATAGATAATGACAGAGACAATCAAAAAGTAGATAAGTGATTTTCTACCAATTATGTAGCACCATTATAACGAGAGATGTAGTATCGGAAATGGCCGGCCGCTATCATCTGTCTCATCCCTCCCTATTATATTGAACCCCTTACGCTGATAAAACGCGAGAGCATCCGGATTCTGCTCATTAACATCAACAGAATCAGCACCATTACCTATGGCAAAGTCAATAAGAACGGAACCGTAACCACACCCACGGAAAGCTGCATCGACAAAAAGCATCTCTATCTTATTACCGTGCAAGCCAATAAAAGCCCTCAAGACACCGCTTTCTTTCACTGCAAACACCTCAACACATGGGAAATACGCCGGAATCAGAGCTTCCCGAATCTCAGCTATATCGCTTTCACTCAGAAAAGTATGCGTAGCACGCACCGACCGCTCCCAAATACCCACGAGCACCGGATAATCACCTACATCACATCTTACAATTTCTTTCATCCCTCAAAAACACTATTACGATGGTTTATGCCCCTGCGGCTTTGCGCTTGTGCCGATTGGCTGCAAAGTCGATGGCGATGACAATCAGCGTGAGCAACTCTGATGCCGGAATGGCGAGCCACATGCCCGGAGGACCTATCAGATGAGGTAACGTCAGGAACAACGGCACTATTAAAATGATACCTCGAAGGAGAGTGAAAACTGTTGCCCTTGTGGATTGCTCAAGGCTTTGGTAAAACCCTATCATGGCTATGTTCAAGGCGAAGAACAAGCCACATAGCGCAAACTTCGGAAGGCCATCGCAAGCGATGCCGAACGCTCCGGAATCCGGCGGAAGAAACATCATGATAATTGGCTTTGCTCCAACGGCTACAATGGCCGTGACGATAATGCCGCAAATCGCGGCGGCTATAAGCGAAGTATTTAGCGATTTAGATACACGACTCATATTGCCGGCGCCGTAATTGTAGCTGATTATCGGTTGTGCCGACTGCGCCACCGCATTGCTCATGGAGAAGATGACCGGGAAAAGGTAGCAGGCAATGCTGAAAGCCGCCACGCCATTCTCGCCCAACGCACCGATAAACACATAGTTGCCGGTAAGCATCATCACCGACATGGCGATCTCGGTAAGGAACGTGGCAAAGCCAATCTTTGCCATATACCAGGCATTTCTCAGCGTGAGCAGCAGACTTGTCAGCGACATCTTCAAGCGATAGAATTTCAAAGTGTTGGAAAAGAACAGGAAATAAACAAGCACCATAATTCCGCCAAGCGCACAGCTTACCGATGTGGCAATCGCAGCACCGGCTACTCCCATCTGCATGGGGAAGACAAGAATATAATCTAATGCTATGTTGAAAGTGGCAGCCACGATGTTGCACCACATGGCATAACGCGGCGACCCATCAAGGCGCACCAGCATCATTCCCACGCACTCTATCAGCAAGAACGCCATACCGGGAAGCAACCATAGCAGATAACTTATGGCGTAAGGCAACAATATATCGCTACTGCCAAGCATCCTGACTACACTTTCAGGCGCAACCAAGCATGGGATAGAGATAATCACAACTATTGCAATGCCAACAAGAAACGACTGGGTGCTTATGATATTAGCCGCCTTTATCTCACCATTGGCGAGACGAATACTGGCTATCACCGACGAGCCGATGCCAAACATCAGTCCGAGCCCGGTCACTACCATAAAGAGGGGTGCCACAATGTTGACTGCAGCGATGCCATTGGCTCCCACTCCCTGCCCAACGAACACCCCGTCGATAATTGTCAGGAGAGCATTGAAAACCATTCCGATCAGAGTCGGAAAGAACAGTTGGCGGAACAACTTG
>CAJURN010000018.1 GCA_910589055.1 uncultured Muribaculaceae bacterium | reverse complement strand
AGTGAGGAGAATTATTAATCGACTCTATTGTTGCATGTCGATTTTGAATTCACGTTATTTAACGTTTGGACACACAGCGAGGGAAGTTGGCCTTGTCCGACATGTCCGATTCCGAGGTAATATCTTGCACCGCCACCGATTTTTATGTACTTTTGCATTGCGTTGCCTTGACAAGGCATATTTTATTCCATAACCAGGATATAATCTATTTTCATGAAAAAATCCCCAATCCTATCTATTCTTGCCGCAGTAGCGCTGTGTGTGCTCATGGCCTCGTGTGCCAATAAATCAGGAAACGTGTATGACATCACTGCCTACGGTGCCGCCGGAGACGGAACCACCGATGACGCCGCGGCCATACAGAAGGCTATCGACGAATGTTCGGCTGCCGGAGGCGGAACGGTTCTCGTTCCTGCCGGAAAGACCTTCCTCTGCGGCCCGTTCAAGTTGGCTTCGTACGTCAATCTTCACCTCGAACCCAACTCGGTGCTTCTCGCCAACCCCGATGAGTCAATATATAATGAGAGCGCGTTCGGCGACAACCGCGGCGAAGGCATGATGTGGATCAGTGGAAAGGATATTTCCAATATCTCGATTACGGGCACGGGAGCCATCGACGGCAACGGTGTGGCCTTCATGGGCGCCGAACTCGAAGATTCCTACGAGCTGAAGCCCGTGACCGATTTCGACCCGCGTCCGCATGTGCTCACGCTTGTGAATGTCGAAAAGGCAAATATCCGCGACGTGACAGTGCGGAACAGCGCATATTGGACTATCCACCTCGTAGGATGTTATGATGTGGCAATCAGCGATATCTCTCTGCTCAACAACCTGAAAATACGCAACGGCGACGGCATCGACGTCGATCACTCCCGCAAGGTGCGTATCTCCGGCTGCTTCATCGAGTCGGGCGACGACTGCATCTGCCTTAAAAACCGCCGCGAGTTCGAGCAATACGGACCGTGCCGCGACATCGTGGTGTCGAATTGCGTCATGACCTCCCGCTCCTGCGCAGTGAAAATCGGCTCGGAGAATATGGACAGTATCGACCACGTGCTCTTCACCAACTGCATCATCAAGGAATCGAACCGTGGCATAGGCATACAGAACCGCGACGAAGGCACGGTAACGGATGTAGTGTTCTCCAACATGCAGGTCGATTGCCGTCTCTTCTCCGATGTGTGGTGGGGTAAATCAGAACCGATCTACATCACCTCCTATCCCCGCGCCGTAGGCAACCACAAGGATGCCGGCTGGCGCTTCCCCAAGGGTGCCGTGAAGGGGGCTTGTGGAGAGGTGAGCCGCATCACCTTCTCGAACATCTTCTGCCGCAGCGAAAACGGAGTGTTCGTCGGAGGCGATGAAGCAGGCAAAATCCGCGATATAACATTCGACCGCGTGCGCATTGACTTCGACCAACGCTCTCCCTACGAAGGAGGAGTGTACGACCGCCGTCCGTGCGAAGGCGAGGGGTTCGTGAATGCTCCCGCCTACGGTTTCTACATCGACTGCGCTTCGGACATCACAATCGACCGTTGCAGCTTTGACACAGCACGTTTCCCCAAGGATAAATTCGGAGGCGATTACAAGTTCCTCAACAGCGAGAATGTGAGGGTTATCTAAAAAAACACATAGCTCCGTGCAATAAACACGGCACTGAAAGCGTTATAAAAGCAACGGACCGGAAATCCCGGACGTTGCTTTTTTCTATTAATCATCAACTAAACAACCCCACCACCCAACATAGTCCACCTTATAATCCCAATCCCTGCCTATGAAGAAAAGCTCTACTCCATTCTCAATCCCGGTTTCCGACCGGACCCACATCCTCGCTTCCTCATCCGGAGCCATTGCTCCCGACTATGAAGCAGCCACGGAGACCTCTCCCCGGCAGACCACGCTCAATTTCCTGAGGCAGTTTACCCGCGCCTACCGCGCTCTTCCCGCCGGTGTGCTTTCCGATGCTCCCGGCCTTGTGCTCAACTGATTTATGACATATGTACAATCACATGAAATAATCCCGGACAAAAACCTGTCCGGGATTTTGCTTTTTCGGAATGTATCCTTATATTTGCAAAGACTAACACCCAAACATATTTTTGTATGAAGAAACATAACTTTTATGCAGGACCCTCGATCCTGAGCGAGTACACTATTCAGAACACTGCCGACGCAATCATCAACTTCGCCGGAACTGGACTTTCCGTGCTCGAAGTTTCCCACAGGAGCAAGGAATTCCAGGCTGTTATCGACGAAGCAACGGCGCTTGTAAAAGAGCTTCTTGACGTTCCCGAAGGTTTCCACGTGCTGTGGCTCGGAGGCGGAGCCTCAATGCAATTCTGCATGCTTCCCTTCAACCTCCTGCGTAAGAAGGCTTCATATCTCGACACCGGTACATGGGCTGCCAACGCAATCAAGGAAGCCCGCCTGTTCGGCGAAGTGGACGTGGTTGCTTCCTCCAAGGACGCCAACTACACCTTCATCCCCAAGGACTTCACAGTTCCTGCCGATTCCGACTACTTCCACTATACATCCAACAATACAATCTACGGCACTGAAATCCGTGTCGACCCCGACGTTCCCTGTCCTCTGGTGGCCGACATGAGCAGTGATATCTTCTCCCGTCCCATCGACTTCTCAAAATATGACGCCGTGTATGCAGGCGCGCAGAAAAATCTCGCTCCTGCCGGTGTGACTCTTGTAATCGTGCGCGAGGATGCTCTCGGCAAGGTTGACCGCCCCATCCCCACGATGCTCGACTACCGCACACACATCAAGAAAGGCTCGATGTTCAACACTCCTCCGGTTCTTCCCATCTTCTCGGCACTCCAGACACTGCGCTACTACAAGCAGCTCGGCGGACTTCCCGAGCTCGAACGTCGCGACCTCGCCAAGGCATCGGCTCTCTACGACGCCATCGACAGCAGCAAGATGTTTGAAGGCACGGTAACCAACCCCGCCGACCGCTCAATCATGAACGTATGCTTCGTGATGACTCCCGAATATAAGGAACTCGAAGCTGAGTTTGTAAACTTCTGCGCCGGACGCGGTATTGTCGGCATCAAGGGCCACCGCTCCGTCGGAGGCTTCCGCGCATCGCTCTACAACGCACTTCCCATGGAGAGCGTACAGGTGCTCATCGAGGCTATGAAAGATTTTGAAGCAACCCACTAATCGCTTTTAAGATTATGACAGTTCTCGTTGCAACCGAAAAACCTTTTGCAGCCATTGCCGTGGAAGGAATACGTGCCGCAGTTGAAGGCGCAGGTCACACATTCGCACTGCTCGAAAAATACAGCTCGCGCGCCGAACTGCTTGCCGCGGTGGCTTCAGCCAATGCCCTGATTGTCCGCAGCGACATCATCGACGCCGAAGTTATCGCCGCCGCACCGAATCTCAAACTTATCGTGCGCGCCGGTGCGGGCTACGACAATATCGACCTTAAAGCCGCCACCGCCGCAGGTGTAATCGTTGAGAACACTCCCGGACAGAACGCCAATGCCGTGGCCGAGCTCGTGTTCGGTATGGCCGTGATGGCCGCCCGCAATAATTTCGGGGGAACATCCGGCTTCGAACTGCGCGACAAGACTCTCGGCTTGCAGGCTTTCGGTCAGGTAGGCCGCAATGTCGCCCGCATTGCCGGAGGTTTCGGCATGAAGGTTTCGGCTTTCGACCCCTTCTGCCCTGCCGAAGTGATGGCCGAAGCAGGTGTGACACGCGTTGAATCGGTGGAAGAGCTTTACCGCGCCAACCGCTTCGTGTCCATCCACATTCCCGCCACTCCGCAGACCGTAGGCAGTATCGGCTACGACCTTATCACGCTCATGCCCAAGGGTGGCGTGCTCATCAACACCGCACGCAAGGAAGTGATTGACGAAGCCGGACTTGAACGCGCCCTCGAAGAACGCACCGACCTCAAGTACTTCGCCGACGTGAAACCCGGCAACGCATCCACACTCGAAGAAAAATTCCCCGGGCGCGTGTTCTTCACTCCCAAGAAAACCGGAGCGCAGACTGCCGAAGCCAACATCAACGCCGGCATCGCCGCCGCAAATCAGGCAGTCGCCTTCTTCCGCGACGGCACCGACCGCTTCCGCGTCAACTGACGACTTATTCCCCTCCCTAAAATACCAACTGGCCCTGATGGAGAAATCTCCATCAGGGCCAGTTGTGTTGAATCTTGATGAAACATGAGGCATCTCTCGCCTTTTCACCTCCTTACCTTCCTTGCCCATCTTGCCTATCTTCGCCTATTGCTCCGTCCCCCAGCGGGCTTGCTGGCGCTGCGACATCTGAGTCTCGGCCTGATTGCTGCCGGGATGCCAAAATCGTTTGTCACGGATTTCGTCGGGGCGGAACTGCTGACGCACGAAATTACCCGGATAGTCGTGGGCATACTTGTACTCGTTTCCGTAGCCGAGTTTTTTCATCAGCGACGTAGGGGCGTTGCGCAGGTGCAGCGGCACGGGCAGGTTTCCGCTGCGCTCAACCTCGGCAAGCGCATCGTTGATTGCCATGTAGGCGGAGTTGCTCTTGGCCGATGTGGCAAGATATATCGCACATTGCGACAGCGGAATACGTCCTTCCGGCATGCCTATTTTCTGTACAATGTCGAACGTTGTGTTGGCAACGAGCATCGCGTTGGGATTGGCGAGACCGATGTCTTCAGATGCAAGAATCACCATGCGGCGGGCAATGAATTCCGGGTCTTCACCTCCGGCAATCATGCGTGCGAGCCAGTAGACGGCGGCATCAGGGTCGCTGCCGCGAACGCTCTTGATAAAGGCCGAAATGATGTCGTAGTGCATCTCGCCGTTCTTATCGTAGGCCTGGGGATTTTCCTGAAGACGTTCTGTCACAACCTTGTCGTTGATGACAATTTCCTCGCCATGACCTGTGGACTGCTCAAGCAGGTCAAGGATGTTGAGCAACTTGCGGGCATCGCCTCCGGCGTAGCGGAAGAGAGCTTCAGTCTGCTCCACACGGATTTTGCGCTTGCTCAGAATCTCGTCTTGTGTGATTGCCCGGTCGAGCAGCTGCTGAAGCTGTGGAGCTTCAAGGGGACGGAGCGTGTACACCTGCGCTCTTGACAGGAGCGGACGGATGACCTCGAATGACGGATTCTCGGTCGTTGCGCCTATAAGCGTCACCGTACCGTTTTCTACCGCGCCGAGAAGGCTGTCCTGCTGCGACTTGCTGAAGCGGTGGATTTCGTCGATAAACAGTATCGGACGTCCTTGGCTGAACATTCCCGACGCCTCCCTCTTGCATTGCTCGATTACCTCGCGTACCTCCTTCACTCCCGACGTGACAGCCGAGAGGGTGAAAAATGCGCTTTTCGTGGTGTTGGCGATTATGCGGGCCAGGGTGGTCTTACCCACTCCGGGAGGGCCCCAGAGAATAAACGATGACACACGTCCGGAGTCAATCATCCGACGGAGAATGTTTCCGTCGCCCACGAGATGGGCCTGGCCTATGTAATCGTCGAGGGTGCGCGGGCGCATCCGTTCGGCAAGAGGTTGCAGAGACATGTACAGTAGTATTCGGTGAAAGAAAGCGGCTGCCGATTAAGGTAGCCGCTTTGCAGGTGGATATTATAAGTTGGAGATTATTCAGCGGTGGCTGCCTCGGGATTGAGGAGGGCGTTCACGGCGTTGAAATTCTGTGTTGCCTCGGCGAGTTTTTCCTTGTCGGGAGCAACAGAGCTGTAATAAAGCATTTCGAAGGAATATGCTTCCTTGTAGAGGTTGAGCGCGGCACGGTTTTCAGCAGCCATGTTTGCAGCATCCTGATTGAGGAAGTCTGTCATCTGAACGTAGGTGTTGATGGCGTTTTCGTCAGGTTTGTTACCGTTGCGTGCTACGTAAAGACGGGCGAGACGCTGATAGAGGGGAGCCTGGGGAGTTGCCTTTTCCAGAATCTTGTTCATGTATTCGATACCGCGGTCGGCAGCTTTCACGCGCTGGTCGCTGTCCTGAGAGGTCGCAGCAACGTTGAGGTAGCGTCCGGTAAGGCCGAAGAGGTCGTTGATAGAGGGCTGTTCCTGAAGCTGAAGGTAAGCATCGTAGGCTTCGGCCGCTTCAAGATACTGCTTGTTCTTGGTGTAGACGTCGCTCATGCTCTTGAGGAGGTCGGCGTTCTCGGGATTGTTCTTTACGGCGATTTCGTACTGCACAACGGCAAGTGAGTCCTGACCGAGGTTTGAAAGGGCTTCGGCATAGGTTGTGTAGTCGTTGATAGTGAATTTCGCGTTAGGATTGTTTGCGAAGAAGGCCTTGGCGTTGTCGGCGGCGTTCTGATAGTCACCGGTAGCATTCTGGTTGAGGAAGCGCATACGCTGCATCAGGAAGTTGGAGGGATCCTCAGAAAGGATTTCATTGGCAACGCGGAGCGATTCGGGATATTTCTCAGCCCAGTAGAGAAGTACAGAGTAAAGAGCCTTGTCTTCGGGGAAGTGGTTGGGGTTCTGGATGTATTTGCCATAGAGGTCGGCAGCCTTAGCCCAATATTTTCCGTCGTAGTAGGTCTTTGCAAGCTCGCGCTGAGCAAGAGCCGAATTGGGCTGAAGCTGATAGAGCTGTTCAAGTTTCTCGATGGCGAACTTGGGGTTAACGTAGAAATATACCTTGGCATACTTCACATAACCTTCGGGGTTGTTCTGGTCGAAGTTGATAGCCTGCTCATACCATTCGGCGGCCTTGTTGTATTCCTTTGCATCGGCGGCCATGTCGCCTTCGAGGATGTAGATGGAGGGTTCTGTATTCTTGGAGTCCTTACGGGCCTTGTCGAGAGCCTTGTCAAGTTCCTTGGCATACTTCACGGGGTCGGCGTTGTAGTAAGCGCGGGCGATAGCAACGGAGATTTCGGCATTTTTCTTTGCGAGGCTCTGAGCTTTCTTGAAATTATCCTGAGCGGCGGAAGCGTTTCCGTCAAGGAGCTGGAGAGCGCCGATACCTACGTAGTTGTAAGCGTTGTCGGGATTGATGCTCAGACCCTTGTCGAAATAGGATTTCGCAGCAGCCTTGTCACCCTGAACGAGGGCAACCTGGCCGAGGTAGTAGTTGGCGAGGGACTGGTCGGTCTCCTGGTTGTTGAGGTTACGGTTGAGGATGGTCCGGGCGTTTTCGTACTGTCCTGCCTTGTAGTATTCGATACCATCCTTGTAACCCTGGCTCTGTGCGCCTGCCGCGAGTGTGCCGGCTACGAGAAGCGATAATAAAAACTTAAATTTCATGTTACTTTTGTGCTATGTTTATTTATTTTACTTTTTCCATTATTTCAGTGGGCATCAGTCGTTTCCGACCTGCACTACCTGAATTCTCATACGTGCCGGAAGTATTCCGGTCTTCATGATTATCTTTTGGCCGATATCGCCGGTGACGAAGGAATAGAAACCACCTGCCACACTGCCGGAGTGTCCGGTGGTAATCATATACATCTGGCGGAACAAAGGATAGGTACCATCGAAGATGTTCTGCTGATATGGCTTGTAGGCTGTCACCTCGTCGTTGCGGCGGAGTTTGAGCACCTTTACGCGCTGAGTGAGCGAAGCGCCCATGACGGGATCGTCGGAGAGCACGCTCTGCGCGAGGGAGTCGCGGGAAATGTCGGCCGAACCCATGTCGGATGTAATCCAACTGACACCAAGCACGCCAATGGCATTGACGTTTTCCTCCACGATGCGGAATACTTCGGGAATCGAGCCTGCGGCGTATACGTTTGAGCCGAGCTGTCCGCCGTCAAGAAGCGAGTCACGCATGAAGGTGGCAAGGCTCGAGCCTTTTTGGTCGAGCACCACCTGGATTTCGCCGAGTTTAGAGGGCGAAAGGTCGTTCCACTGCGGAGAGCGTCCCGACACGATGTCGGCCACCTCTTTCAAGGTGAGCATCTCGCAGGGATTTGCGGGATTGACAATGAAAGCTACTGCATCCACGGCGATTTTGCTCGAGCGCGGAGTGCGGCGCTTGCTCTTGAGATAGCGTGTCTCTTCGGGAGTTATGTCGCGCGACACCACAATTGTCTTGGTGTTGAGGCTCAGCAGGGAGTCAAAGGCTTCCGACTGTGTGGCGTAGCGTGCGAGGATGTGCGCGTCGGGATACTGGTATTCGAACACGTCAACCTCCTGCTCCATAATGTTCTGGAATGTATTGTCGCACACCAGGGTGGTGGTGCCGGTAGTGGATGTATTGGCTTTTTTCTCGTATTTGAGACACGATGTGGCTCCCAAGCCTATTGCCAGAGCTGCCACAGCGGCCAGTATGGAAGTTGATTTCGCTTTCATGTCGTGAAGATTTTCGGGTGAATATGTGCTTATGTGTATGCGTGGATTCTACCTGTCGGAATCGCGGTAGGGGTCGTCGATTCCTTTAATCTGGCGGTAGGCTCGCCACAGGCCATATATCACAAGCACGATGCCGACAATGTAACGTGTCCAGGCCCAGTCGCCGCTCCAGTCGAAGAAGTTGATGAGCAGAAGCACACCCATGCCAACATACACGATTATCATGAATATTCCGAATACCATGCGGAGAATCATGTTCGTTTTGGGGATTCCTGCGCCTGAGGCGGGACGTCTTTCGGGACTTTCTTGATTAGTACTCATAATTAGCAGTTTTTTACGGTTGAAATGTCAGTTTATGCAAGTATGTGCCGCCGCGGAGAGCGGAGACACCCTTTTTAATAAACTAACGTTTCAGCGGCATATAAGTTCGGATAAAAAGCCATCCGTATATAATGCGGTTGTAAAATTAAGAAAAAAGTGTGAATAAGCCGAATTTTATCTGCTAATAATGCAAAAGGATGTATGAAAGAGTGTTAACGCTATTCCACTTTCAGAGCCGTGTCCTTGCCGTCGTCGCCTGTGGGGATGCGGAATCCGCGGCAGAATTCGGCGGTATCCATCATTTTTTTGCCTGACGGTTGCAGGCGCATGATTTCCAGCTCTGAGCCGTCGCCGCAGGTAATAATCATTTTGCCCAGGCGCAGATATGAGACTGTGCCGGGTACGGCACCTTCCTTTGGATGCTGGTTGTAGATGCGGGCTTCGCCTATTTTCAAAGTGGCGAGCAGCTCATCATCGCAGCCTTCAGAAGCCCGGAGTTCGGTCCATGCGCAGGGATATGGCGAAAGACCACGCACGAAGTTGTGAAGTTCGGTTGCGGTGCGGTTCCAGTCGATACGGCATGTTTCCTTAAATATCTTGGGGGCAGGAATGGCTTCGGCACCCTTGAGCAGTTTATCCTGGGACACGGGCTTCAAATCTCCGGCGAGAATATGCGCCACAGTGTCGGCTGTAAGCTCGGCGCCGAGGTGCATCAGGCGGTCGTGGACGGAGCCGACATTTTCGCCTGCGCCGATGGCAATGCGCTCTTGCCTGATTATATCGCCGGTGTCGATTTCATGTTTGAGAAAGAATGTTGTCACTCCCGTTTCTTTCTCTCCGTTCATCACTGCCCAGTTTATGGGTGCGGCGCCGCGATATTTCGGGAGCAGGGAGGCATGGAGATTGAACGTGCCGAGCCGGGGCATAGTCCACACAACTTCAGGAAGCATGCGGAAAGCTATCACGATGAAAAGGTCGGCGTTGATGCGGCGCAGCTCGCCCACAAATTCCTCGTCCTTGAGCTTCACGGGCTGGAGAAGGGGCAGACCTTTTTCAAGGGCGTACTCCTTTACGGCTGAATGGAGCATCTTGTGTCCCCGACCTGCGGGCTTATCGGGCATTGTCACTACGGCGGCTATGTTGTAGCCTTCGGTGTAGAGCTTGTCAAGGCTCTCGACTGCAAATTCGGGAGTACCGAAAAAAACTATCTTGAGGTCTTTCTTTTCAATCATGTGCTTTATTGGTTTGATTGGGCGTTTTTCTCAAGGGCGAGCCACAGAGGGTCGCCCTGCGGAACAGGGGCTGTCACGTCGATAAGTTGCTTCGACACCGGATGCACGAAACTGATGTGCCGGGCCAGAAGGGAAATGCTTCCGTCGGGATTGCTGCGCTTGTCGCCGTATTTCAGGTCGCCGCGCACGGGGCAGCCGATTGAGCTGAGCTGCACGCGTATCTGATGCTTGCGTCCGGTCATAAGATTGACTTCGATGAGGTGATACCGCTCGGAAGATGCGATAAGACGGTAGTGGAGGCGCGCTTCCTTGGCTCCTGCTTTAGGCGTGGTGGAAGCATAGGACTTATTGGTGCGCTCCACGGTGCTGATATAGTGTGTCAGCGTGGCCTCGGGTACTTCAGGACGGTTACGGCTCACGGCCCAGTAGGTCTTGTGCACGTCGCCGTTGCGGAACATTTCATTGAGCCGGGACAGGGCTTTGGATGTCTTGGCAAACACCACCACTCCGGCTACGGGGCGGTCGAGACGGTGCACTACGCCCATGAACACGTTACCCGGCTTGGCATCGCGCTCCTTTATGAATTTCTTCAAGGTCTCCGACAGAGGTTCGTCTCCGGTCTTGTCGCCCTGGACGATTTCTCCGGCGGCCTTGTTGACTATGATTATATGATTGTCTTCGTAGAGTATTTCCATATTGACGCAAAATTAATCAATTTAGACATCATGCGCAATATGTGTGTCAGGCTTTTGATTGCGACGGACTCACGGCATTGGCTATGTACACCGTGAAAACCGGAAACAGTATCAGCCCCATGGCAGGCAACAGCACGGCCAGACACTTCCCGACGGGCGTGTACTCGGTAATCTGACTTCCGGTGGTTGTCATGTTCATCACGCACCAGTAGATTGAATCGCGGAAACTGTGCACCTCGGGGTTCACGGCATGTTCCTCCACGAAAAACATCACGCTTGAGAAATACACCACCATCGCCAGCAGGGCGAGGTATGCCGACAGCAGGCTTGAGACGCGATTGTCGGTAAGCGTGCTCACTACTACTGCAAACACAAGTGCCGACCTTACCATCGGGAGCAGGCGTATCAGAAATTGCCATCGGTCGGGCACGGGGATGCCGTAATGATGGATTATGTTGAGCCATGGGATGCAGATGAGAAGGTAGAACACGTTTTCGAGCACATAACGGAGCTTGCGCGGCGAGAAAAAGAATCCAATTGCGATGTCGGCGATGAAAAGCATACAGATCCAGAACTGCGCATGGATGTAGCGCGGGTCGCGCAGGAACGACTCGTTGCGCAGGCAGTCGTCGGTAATCATCAGCACCAGTATGAGAGAGCCTGCAAGCACAAGTATATGGGTGATAATCAAAAGGATTTCACCGCGGCGGGATGTATGTGGACGCAATGAGGCAAGCATAATGATGAAGTTTTATATTAAAACAAGCGTTCCGTCCCGATGGTTGATGTCATCAGGTTTATAAATAAATTTGGCATTGCCCTCGCTTATTCGTATTTTTGCACCGGAACATCATATCACATAATTATATATAATGAACAAACTGATTCTCTCAATCGCAGCCGCAGCCGTTATCGCCGGTGGCGTGTCCTGCTCAAAAAAAACCGACATGAGTGACAATCCTTTTGTAAAGGCGTACACCACTCCCTACGAAATCCCGCCTTTCGACAGCATCAGCTATTCCGACTACATGCCTGCTCTCCAGGCCGGAATCGAACAGAAAAAGGCTCAGATCGACTCTATCGTCAACAATCCTGCCGAAGCGACTTTCGATAACACGATCCTCGCTCTTGACCGCTCGGGCGAAATCCTGGACAAGGTGTCGATGGTGTTCTTCGCTCTCGACGAATCAAACTCCTCCCCCGAAATGGTGGAAATCTCGGAAAAGTTCTATCCCACGTACAGCAACTTCTCCGATGAAATCACAATGAACGATGCCCTATTCGCCCGCATCAAGACCGTTTACGACAACCGTGCGGGACTTGATAACGACCAGCGCCTGCTCACCGAAAAGTACTACAAGGAATTTGCCCGTAACGGCGCCCTGCTCGACGCAGCGCAGAAGGAAGAGCTCAAGGCTCTCAATACAGAGCTTACAGGCCTCTACCTCAAGTACAACAAGAATCTGCTCAACGCCACAAACGAGTTTGAGATCGTCGTGAGCGACAGCGCACGCCTTGCCGGACTCCCTGCATCGAGCGTTGCCATGGCTGCTGAGGAAGCCGCATCGCGCAATCTCGGCGAAGGCAAGTGGGTGTTCACCCTCCACGCTCCGAGCCGTCTGCCCCTTCTCCAGTATGCCGACGACCGCGACCTGCGCCGCGAAATGTACGAAGGCTACACCAACCTCGCTTCCGACGGCACATACAACAATCTGCCCGTAATCAACAAGATTCTCCAGGCCCGCGCCAAAAAAGCCAAACTTCTCGGCTTCGAGAACTTCGGCGCTTACATGACCGACAACGTGATGGCTAAGACCACCGAAAACGCCGAAAACCTGCTCATGCAGATCTGGCGTCCGGCTGTGGCCCGCGTAAAAGAAGAGGTTGCCGAAATGCAGGCTCTCTCAAATGCCGAGGGCAACACATTCGAAATCGCACCCTACGACTACTACTATTACGCCGAGAAAGTGCGCCAGAAGAAATATGACCTCGACGAAGCCAAGGTACGCGAATATTTCGCAGTCGACTCCGTACGCAACGGTATCTTCGGCATGGCCGAACGTCTCTACGGCATCAAGTTCACCGAAATGCCCGACGCTCCCAAGTACTACGACGAAGTGACCGTGTACGACGTGACCGACGCCAAGACCGGCGAGCACATCGCAGTGTTCATGACCGACTACTTCCCCCGCGCTTCCAAGCGTCAGGGAGCATGGATGAGCGAGTTCAAGGGCTCATGGCAGAAGGAAGACGGAACCTCTTCCCGTCCCGTAATCTACAATGTAGGTAACTTCACCCGTCCCACAGCCGACACCCCTGCCCTGCTCACCATCGACGAAGTTGAGACAATGTTCCATGAATTCGGCCACGGTCTCCACGGCATGCTTTCCCGCGCCCGCTACAAAGGACAGGCCGGCACCAACGTTGACCGCGATTTCGTTGAACTTCCCTCGCAGATTCACGAACACTGGGCTTTCGAACCCGAACTGCTCCGCACCTACGCCCACCACTACAAGACCGGCGAGACAATTCCCGACGAGCTGATTGCAAAACTTGAGGCTGCATCAACCCACAATCAGGGCTTCACCACCGCAGAACTCACAGGCGCCGCGCTGCTCGACCTCCAGTACGGCAAACTCAACCCCGAAGGCGACATCGACATCGCCGCATTTGAAAAAGAAGTGGCTCAGAACCTCGGCATGCCTGCAGAACTCACCTTCCGCTACCGCTCGCCCTACTTCAAGCACATCTTCGGCAGCGACGGCTATGCTTCGGGCTACTACACCTACCTGTGGGCTGAAGTACTCGACACCGACGGCTTCGAACTTTTCAAGGAAAAAGGCATCTTCGACCCCGAGACAGCACAGAAATTCAAAGAAAACGTGCTCGAAAAAGGCGGTTCGGAAGACCCGATGGTACTCTACGTGAACTTCCGTGGCAAAGAGCCTTCGGTCGACGCACTCCTGCGCAACCGTGGTCTCAAACCCATACCCAACGTTGATCTCAAGGAAAAAAGCGGCAAATAATCCACCGCTTCACCTCAAATAAAAAATGCCGGAGAAGGTTTCTGACAGCCTCTCCGGCATTTTTTCATCACCAATACTGAAAAAAATTTGCACAATAAAAAAAAAGTACCTACCTTTGCAACCACAAACCACGAATGGTTCCTTGGCCGAGTGGTTAGGCACCGGTCTGCAAAACCGTTTACAGCAGTTCGATTCTGCTAGGAACCTCAATTGAAACCCGACTTTCAGTCGGGTTTTCTTTTTTATACCGCTATGTAAGGCAAGAAAAAGTTTTCCATATATGGAAAACTTTTTCTATATTTGCATTGTCCTTATATAAAGCGCGCGATGAACCAGCAACTTAAATACAAAATAATCCTGAACGCCGAGGTTCGGAATTTCATTAAATCCATGCCTCCTAAAGCAGCAAACAAAGTGGTTTACAACCTGAATGTCATAGCCGGAGGATTGATAGATAAAGAGTTATTTAAAAAATTAACCGGAACCAATATATGGGAATTCAGAACCTTATACATGGGTATTTGCTACCGATTGCTCGCATTTTGGGACACAACAGAGGAAACCCTGATTATAACCACACATGGATTTGTCAAGAAAACAGACAAGACTCCGATAAAAGAAATAGAAAAGGCCGAGAACGCAAGAAAACTATATTTTGAACAAAAAAGATATTGATATACATATGGAAGACAAACAGTGGTACACATTAGATTCGCTTACAGATGAAATCATCGGCCCGAAAGGGACTCCCGAGCGTGAAGATTTTGATGCCGAAGTGGCGTCGGCACTGATTGGCGCATCTATCAAGAACGCCCGCAAGGCCAGTCACCTCACCCAGGCCGAGCTTGGCGAACGTGTAGGTGTTCAGGCCGCGCAGATATCCAAAATCGAGAGCGGACGTAATGTCACAATCACAACCATCATCCGCGTGCTTAATGCCCTCGGATTAAGCGCCACATTCTCCATCAACGGCCTCGACCTCGAGCCCGTGACAATAGGAGCCGCCCGATAATCCTGACAAAAAAACGCGAAAGCCGCCGGGTTGTTTAATCCGGCGGCTTTCGCGTTTCGTGCGCATGAAGGGACTCGAACCCCCACGTCCTGAGACATTAGATCCTAAGTCTAACGCGGCTACCAATTACGCCACATGCGCGAGAACGGTGCAAAGGTACGCATAATTTTTCAACCTTACAAATTTTGCAAAATTTAGCCTTGCAAGTTGCCGATACAGCACCTTGCAAGGCTAATCTCTAATCCTTAATCTTTAATCCTTTTTACAGGGAATTACTTCGCATCTGCCACGATGACAAAGCCGCCGTTGGGAGCCATGGGGAGCTTGACGGCATCGGGATTCTTGACTTTCAATGCAGTCGCAGCCAAAGGCTTGCCCTTGGAGTCATCGGCATATAATGTCACCTCCTGGCCCTTCGAGAGCATTGGAAGCGAAAGCACGAGCTTGCGGGTGTCGTCGGTATTGCTCACGCCTGCAATATACCACTTGTCGGCATGGCGGCGTGCCACAACTGCATATTTGCCGGGATAACCGTCGATAAACACAGTTTCATCCCATGTAGTGGGCACAGCCTTCATGAACTCAATGGCATCAGCCGGGGCATCGGTGAGGTTGTTCGGCGCAAGGGCGAAATTCTGGACGGGATTCTGGAAAAGTATCGCTGTTGCAAGTTCGAACGCATCGGTGGTACGGCGGATATTTCCCTTGTCGGCTTTCTTGTGATAGCGCTTGTTGAGCACCGTGCCACCGTATTCCATACATCCCACGGCATTGCGGATAAAGGGATGCAAAGATGCGTTGAACGGAGCTTGGTCGCAGAATTTCTGGTCGAAAACAAGGTTTTCCGAAGCGAGCACAGCCTCGCTGCCAACATAGTTGGGATACATGCGTTCCCAACCTCGGGGAAGCGTGCAACCGTGGAAAATCACATCCAGTCCGTAGTCGGCGGCATCACTGAGGATATCCTCATAGAGTCGGAAAGTCTCCTGCTTGTCTCCTCCGAAAAAGTCAACCTTTATAGCATCCACACCAATGTCGCGGAGCCATTTCATTTCTTTCTTGCGCGGGATAGGACGCGACATGATATTTACGGGGCTTTGTTCGATGTCGTTCCACCAGCCGCTCGAAGAATACCAGATGATAAGATGCACACCTTTCGAGCGGGCATACTCAGCGAGTTCGGCCATACGTTCGCGGCCGATGTTATTGTCCCACCAGTTGTCGATGAGCACGTTTTCGTAGCCCATGTCGGCTGCAAAGTCAATGAAAGTCTTCTGGTCGTCGTAGTTAATGGAGCCGTCCTGCCAAAGAAGCCAGCTCCATGTGCCGCGCGCGGCGCGTGCAGGGCGTGAAGTCTCATACAGAGGTTCCACCACGTCCCAGGGTATTGTTGTCTCAACAATCGGCTTGAGCGTATTTCCCACCGTGATTGTGCGCCAGGGAGTTTTTCCCGGAAGAGCGATTGCCGGAGCGGCAGTTCCGTTTCCGTTGTTTTCGCCCGGCATGGGATAAGCCACCGTATAGAGTCCGTCACCCTCATATTCGCCAAGGCGCGAACCGCAGAAAGAACCGTCCACACCCGTTTCGGTCAGGAGCGCCCAACCATTATCGCCCACATGGAACAGAGCGGGGAATGTGTATCCGCGGCCATAGAGCGACGGCTCGCTCATTGCGGCATCAGCCTTGTAGGGTTCCTCATAAGAAGGTTTGGTGCGTTTCCAGCCCAACATGGGATCGCTCTGCGGCGAAAGGAACGTAGTTGTAAACGAAGGGAAACGGTAGCCCGTGGCTTCCTTTTCGATAGTCATGCTGCGGGTCTCGCCCTGAGCGGGAATGACATAACGGAAGGCTATATCATTGTCGGACACCAGCCATTCAATACTCATTTTGCCACCGTCGGCATTGCGATATGTGGTTTTGAGGCGGTTGGCATTGAATTCAATTTCGCTTTTTTTGATTTTGTCCTGCTTGTAAGTCTTGTTCACTTGCGAAGACTTCTCACCGTCGAGAACAAGTGATTTCGAGAAATCACCGGCATTTGAAACAAAACCAAGGGGTGATTGCTCGAGGATTGTCTTGCCGTCATAAGTAACGGAATAGACAGGAACTCCGTCGACTATGTCGGTTGTAACTACAAGACGTCCGTCAGGACTGCCCACTGTGCCGCCGCTGACAGGCAATGCAATGCAAGCCAATTCTCCGGCGAGTACGAGGTGTTGAATTTTCATGGTTAAGAATCTTAATATAGAATTTTGGATTTGGATACAAAATTACGAATAAGCGAGCGCAAAGCAAAATTTATTTTAGCTTTGCCGAGCGTGAGTAATTAAGACACCAGTCAAAATTACGAATAAGCGAGGGCAATGGCAAATTTATTTGACACATTGCCGAGCATGAGTAATTAAGACAACGGTCAAAATTACGAATAAGCGAGGGCAATGGCAAATTTATTTTTCTTAACTTTGCAGCGACCTTATCATTCTAATATGAATTCACAGCAGCGCCAATATATAGCTATTGACCTTAAATCGTTCTACGCATCGGTGGAGTGTGTGGAGCGAGGTCTCAATCCTCTGGATACCTGTCTCGTTGTGGCCGATGCAAGCCGCACCGACAAGACTATATGCCTTGCCGTGTCTCCTCCCATGAAAGAAACAGGCCTTGGCGGACGCCCGCGCCTGTTTGAGGTGCGACAACACATAAGGGACGTAAACCGTCATCGCGGACATTGCGGTCGTTCGTTCTCCCGGGCCGAACTTGCAGCCCACAAGGAAATGGCTCTTGATTTCATCATTGCTCCCCCGCGCATGAGCCTGTACATTGAGTACAGTTCCCGCATCTACAACATATATCTCAAATACATCGCTCCTGAAGACATCCACGTCTATTCCGTCGATGAAGTGTTCATGGACGTCACTTCCTACCTCGCCACCTACCGATGCAGCGCCGAGGAGCTTGCCCGACGCATGATTTCGGAGGTTATGGCTCAGACGGGCATCACAGCCACGGCAGGGATCGGCTCGAATATGTATCTCTGCAAGGTTGCGATGGATATTGTTGCAAAGAAAATGGCACCCGACCGCAACGGCGTGCGCATAGCATGTCTTGACGAAATGTCATACCGCCGGGAGCTTTGGAGCCACACACCTCTAACCGACTTTTGGCGCATAGGCCGCGGCATAGCCCGACGTCTCGAACCATACGGCATACTCACCATGGGCGACATCGCACGCCATTCGCTTGCCCACGAGGAACTGTTCTACCACCTGTTCGGAGTCAATGCCGAACTGCTCATCGACCATGCCTGGGGATGGGAACCGGTCACGATGCAGGACGTGAAATCCTACCGTCCGGCGGCACACTCGCTCAGCAACGGCCAGGTGCTTACCGAGCCCTACCCTATCGAAAAAGCGCGGGTGGTGACCCTCGAGATGGCCGACACACTCGCGCTCGAATTGCTTGAAAAGAAAGTAGTGACAGGAAAAATCGTGCTCACAGTGGGCTATGATGCCGAAAACCTTGTACGCCCCGAAATCAGGGACAGATACCGCGGACGGGTGTCGGTCGACCATTATGGCCGGGCAATTCCCTTCCATGCCCACGGCACGGCAGCCCTCGAGAGACACACATGCTCGCGGCAGATTATCTACGACGCCGTAAGCCGCCTGTTCGACAAAATCGTCAATCCGCTGCTGCTTGTTCGCAGAATCACGCTGTGTGCATGCGATGTGCGGAACGAAAGCCGCTCCGACGCGTGTGCCGCCCCGGTGCAGCTCAATCTATTCTGCAACCATTCCGAACAGGAACGTCGGCAACGCGAGCACATCGAACAGCTCGCCCGCGAACGCAGGCGCCAGGCGGCGATATTATCCATAAAAAAGAAATTCGGAAAAAACGCGATTCTGCGCGGCAATAATTTCAGCGAAGGCTCAACCCAGCGCGAACGCAATCAACAGATTGGAGGACACAAGGCATGAACAACGGAGAATACGACGACATAATAGACCTTCCGCACCACGTGTCGGCCGTGCGCCGACAGATGACAATGGAAGCGCGTGCGGCCCAGTTCGCACCCTTCGCCGCCCTTCCGGGTCATGAAGAGGCTATCAAGGAAACCGCACGCGCCAATATCCTGCGCCACGAGCAATCCCAATGGGATAGTGAAGAGTGAAAAGAGAAAGGCGGAAAGCGAAAGAGCCATTATCTTCACTCTTTCACTTTCCACCCTTAACCCTATATCAAACGTAAGGTTCAGCGGATCACCTGCTTGCTTACGCTGGTGCCCTGCTTAACGATGAAGAGGCCGTTTTCGGGTTTGGCTACGCGCACACCCTGGAGGTTGAAATATTCAACGGGAGCGTTTGAGTCGGCTACGGCTACGTTTTCAACACCGCTTTCAACCTTTGAGCGCTGTTCAGGATCGGAGTTGAGCACGATGTCGTCAACATAGTAGTTTCCGGCTTCGTTTTCCCAGTTCTCCTCATTTCCGGAAGGAGCGAGATAGTTGAAACGCATGTCAACCCCGTTGACATAAGTGAGTTCGCTCACGTCGATTACATTGTCGACCCAACCGTCGCCTTCGGGATAGATAACTTCATTGATGCTCTTGCCGGTAACGTCCTTAACGATAGCTACAAAAGGAGTCATGTCAGGAACGTAAGTCATCACGTGGAGATATGTGTCGGGGTATTCCACAGGAATGATACCGTTGATCTGAGCCATACCTGCATGCCACCATACGGTATTGGCGGGCTTGAAGTAGTTGAGACACTTCTCGCTGTCGTTCACGTCGTCTTTCTTGGGATTGTCGACAACCTCATACTTGGCTTCGGGCGACTGAACGATAAAGTTTGCGAAATTCTTGCTTGTAAGAGCTTCATCTTCAAAGTTTGCAAGAAGACCGGAAGCTACTTCCTGAGCGCCGCGGGGCTTGGGATCGTTGCTGAGAACAATGTTGTCGAGGAAGCAAACACCATGCTCCAGGCCGTCCCATGTACCGAAGATACTTATGAACAACTTGCTCACTTCCATACCTTCCAGCGACTTCTCGCCGTTGTCGTAGAAGAGGTCGAATACGAGGTCGCCCCATTCACCCTCACGCAGAGGCTTTGTCATGCCAAGGTATTCACGCTCGCCGTGAGTCCCTTCATGGGTGAAAGCGGCGGAGATATTCACGTTGTTGGGCGTACGCTTCACCATCATCTTCATGTAGCGGTTCGATTCAGACACTGTGATGGGTTCATCGAAGAAGATCGTGAACCACCATCCCCAGCTGTCGGGATTTTCATTGGTGTGGGATGTACACATCACGCACTTGTCGGAAGTGTTGATGCCTGAATTGTCAGTGTTGTCAACGATAGCCCAGTCAAAACCCTGATACCATCCGGTGCAGAGCTGATAACCGGTTTCGCCGTCTTCAAACGTACACAGAGAGGTTTCTTCAGCATTCACGCTGAAAGCCGATGCTGTAAGCATCATGGCAACTAAGTAGTTAAGTTTTTTCATTACAATAAATTTTTATTAAGGTGAATAATGATTTACTTATTGAATTTCAAGCCGCACACCGACATCGGTTCAATCACGGCCTCTACGGTGATGCGGTCGTCGCTATCTGTGCGGGGCGTGAGCTTCACGGGAACTTCGCCCTTGCTGTACTGTGTCACGGTGTACTGCTCCACCGACACCCCGGAATCCACACCGGCAACGGCAAGTTTTATGGTGACAAGGTCGGAAGTTTCGTTGACAGCGATAACCGAGGGCACACCGTCGCCGTTGACAAAGGCTCCGAGGTCTACTCCCGAGGGCACATCCCCTGCATCGAGACGCACAACCTCATTATCAGCTTTACCCAATCCGAGAGTGCGCGAAAAGAGTTTGAACACATATGCTTTCGGAAGCAGATAGCCTGTCTTTGCCGACGCATCCCAGGCATACATTCCGTGGCCGTCGGCCTTTTCGCCTGCCTCACTACCGCGCAAGGCTATGGCCCGCATCAGATTCCAGTGATGGGCACCGGTAAGGCCGTCTTTCATCCATCGCACAAGGCACTTGCCAACGAATGTATGTGCTTTCGAGCCGGTGTAGGTCACCGAGTCGGCGGCATTATTGATGGAACTGCTCCATTCGGTAAACCACACGGGAAGGTCGCCGAAGCCGAATTTGCTCAATTCCTGCTTGACGCGAGTCACAGTCTCCTTCGAAGTCTCGATGCCGTAGTCGCTGTAAACGTGATGGGAATAGAAATTGAAATTGTCGCGTGTGATGCGCTTGTCCATGAAGAATCCCATGTTGGTGGAACCTCCGACACCGCCGTCTGAATGAGTCACCACCGACAGTCCGCCCATGGGCTTTCCGGGAGTGATGTCGTTGACGACCTCATGACATGCAACATACATGTCGGCCAAGGCACGCGACACGGTTGTATACGGCGAACCTTCTATCGAAAAGAAATATCCCGGCTCGTTGTAGAACTCTACATAGTCGATGTACGGTGCATAGCGGGAATAAATCTCACGCACGAGTTCCGTGTATACACCAAGATCCTTAGGCACACCGCTGGTCTTGCCGTTGTAGCTCAACCACGTGGGGCAGTAGGATATGATTGCCATGGTAGCCATTCCCGCCTTCTTGCCAAGCACGAGACGTTCCATAGGCTCCCAGTTCCATGTGTCGGGATTGCGGCAATCTTTCACATTATCATAATATTCCTGCACCGAGCCGATTTTGGGAACGATGTTTTCGATTTCAAAATCGAGACGGATTGTATTGATGCCTGCATCAATAAACTGAGGCATTATCACCGGCATCTGTGCAAAAGAAGGGGCATGACATCCTCCGAAAAGCAGATGCCCGCAGGTATTGACAACGTCTTCGGCATCAACCGAAACTTCGATTGCGGCAGGTTCCGCTCCCGACATGGCCGAGTGTGTCCCGGAAGCCAATATAGAGCATGCAAGCAGTGCAAGTTTGCAGTAATTCATATCAATCTGTTTTTAGAGGATTATTTTACTTGTAAAAATTCGTCCTGCGCCGTTGGACAGGCGAAGCACATAAACTCCCGATTTAATACCGGAAACATCCACCTGTCCGGAAATCTCACCCGTGAGGGCGAACACACACTGTCCGGTAAGGCTGTACAATGTGAGGTTCTCGATTCCGTCGCCTTCCACTTGAATCATTCCGGGAGCATAAGGCACCGTGCGCGCATCCCACGTGTCGGAAATCCCTACGGCGTGCACTCCGGCCAGCTTGCTCACGCGGAAAGTAGCCTTTCCTCCGGCGAGGGCAATGTCGGTGATTTCAGGAATATCCTCCTTGCTTCCATCGGCAAGGAACGGACTCGGATTGGAGTCAGGCCCAAAGCTGACACGACCGTAGGACTCGGAGAACGGCGCATCGGCCACATTTCCGTACTCGGTGAACGTGCCATCCTTGCGGCAGACATATATTTCCGAATTACGGGCCAACACTCCCGTGTATGCGGTGTTGACACGATAGATAATCAAACCGGTGCCTGCGATGTTTTCCTCCCAAGGCTGCGATGCGTCACGGAATTCGAGCACCCAGAATTGCGAGGGATCGGACGAGGCAATCCGATAGGCGGCGCCATCGGTAGCCGGAGCGAGAGAATATTGTCCTGCCCTTGTTATCTCGGGAATTTCCTCAATCCAAGTGCCTGAGGTATATTTCATACGGTTGTAGACAAGAGGGAACACGAGCTTCGGGCCATCCATCGGATCCCACATTCCCACGAATCTCGGGCAAGAGCCCATTGTAGGATAGAGATTGGGAAATCCCAATTGGCTTAGCTGGAAACGGGAGTGAGTTTCGAGTGTGTTGCGCTCGTAAGTGACTGTATAATCGCGGATAATCTTACCGTTGATTTTGATGTCGCCCTTCTGCTTCGTGTAGGTTTCAGACACTGTTCCGACATGCGGGCTATGGATTCCCTTGCCGGTTCCACGTCCGGCGCCGCGGAGAACGATTACAAAATTATCGACATATCCGTCGCCGTCGCCATCAAGTTCTTCGGCAGAAGGCACTTCTCCGGCCGCCTCCATTTTCGCGGCAAGCTCGCTGATTACAAAAGCGACATTTATATCGGCTTTTCCAGTAATGGCAGTGCTCTTGCAATTGGGATATGTTCCCTTCCAGGTCGAGTCGTAACAATAATAGCAGTAATCGAGTTCGAAGGAAGTGTTGACTCCCGTATTGCGCGGATAGAGGTGGCTGCGCACATCGAGCTTTCCGTTGGAAATAGCCATGAAGTATGAGTTCATGTCAATAAACATGTTCTCATAGCTCTCACGGGTGGCGTCGAGTTCCGGATCATCGAAAAAGCGCGCGAACACAACCGTGCGGTTCAGCACTCCCGATGCGGGCGCAGCTTCCACTTGAACAGCCGGAAGGAGCAACAATGCGCAGGAGAGGAAAGATGTTATTTTCTTCAGATTCATATTCATATAGGATGAGAGGTTTATTTACGCCAGGCGGCTTCCATGGGGTCGGATGTCATTTCGTAGACGAGAGTTCCGCCCTTGACGATGTCCTTGAATGGCACACGCGGCGATTTCAGCGGTTTGCCGTTGAGCGTGGCCGATTTGATGTAGCGCTTATCCTTGGAATTTCCACGGGCTTCGATTACGAATTCCGCGCCGGGATAGTACGCGTTGTCAAGAGATATGCTTATCTTCTCGAACAGAGGGGAAGTGATGTCGAATTCCGAGTCAGCGGTCACGCCACCGTCCATCTCGAAGAGTCCCAGAGAGGACATCACAAACCATCCGCTCATCTGACCTTCGTCCTCGTCGCCCTCCCAACCGTGGTAGGGAGTGTCGCCATAGAAGCGGTCGAGAATCTCACGGCTGTACTGCTGGCAAAGCCACGGACGACCGAGATAATTGAAGATAAACGAGGAATTCATGTTCACCTCATTGCCCTGGTTGACGTAAAACTCAGCCGACTGTCCCATCGTGCGGTCGAACACGTGGGCAGCGAAATTGTGCTCACGAGATTTCTCAAAACCTTCGTGCAGACGGTTGAAAGCCTCTTCACGTCCGATGATGTCGAGCAATCCTTCGATATCATGTGGAACATACCACGAATACTGCCATGAGTTGCCCTCGATGAATCCCTGATTGGAGAACACATCAAAATTTGCGTCCCAGTTGCCTGCGGAGTCGCGGCGGCACACATACTTGTATTCGGGATGAATTACGTTGCGGTAGTTTCCGGCGCGTTCACCAAGCATGCGGGCATCCTTTTTCTTTTTGAGAGCCTTCGCGAGCTGGGCAACACAGAAGTCGTCGTAGGCATAATCGAGTGTCTTTGACACAACATTCTTCTCCGACGGCATGTATCCGAAGCGCAGGTAATAATCCAGATCGACCTGTCCGGCCTGACCTCCGAAGGGAAGGTTGCATCCGGGAGTAGTCACCATTTTCCTTACAGCTTCGTAAATGTCCTCGCCGTCCTTGCGTATGCCTTTCTGATAGGCTGCCACCATGAGCGCTATCTCATGCGAGCCTTCCATGATGCCTGAATATTCTATTCCGGCGGGGCCTTTGCATGTCCATCCGGTGTGGCGGAACATCTCGAGTTGAGTCGTTACCCAGTTGTCGATGATTTCGGGAGCGGCAAGCGACCACAGGCCGTTAAGGTTCCAAAAAGAATTCCAGAAAGCATCGCCTCCGTATACCGCCTGTCCGGGTTTGAGCTGACGGATATTCTCGGCTGCGTCACGGTATTTTCCGTCACAGTCGTTCCATGTCTGCTTTCCGGCAAATGCACGGTAGAGGTTGGTATAGAATTTCCGGCGGTCTTTCTCTGTACCGCCCTCGACCTTGATGCGCGAAAGGAGCGAATTCCATTCCTGACGGGCATCGGCAACGCAAGCCTCGAAATTCCAGGCGAATGGATCAAGTTCGGCAGCCATATTGGCGCGGGCGCCGTCAAGGCTCACGAGCGACAATGCGCTCTGTACCATAATCTGCTCGCCCTCCGAAGTGTGCCATGTGGCATACACCCCGATATCGTTGCGTCCGGCGATGGAGTCAATGTCATCAAGTTCGCGGCCATCGTTCCAGCCGTGAAGATGCTCGAAAGGTTTGCTGAACCTGATTACGAAATAGAGAGTCCAGTCGTTCCAACTGCTCCAGCTTCCGGAGCGGCATGTTGCGAAGCCCTCGATTTCGGAATCGCTCACCTTGGTGATTTCAGCATCCTCGACACTGAATCCATAGTCCCATTCGGTGGGGAAAAGAAGATCCACGAGAATACGCGACTCGTTGCATTTCGGGAATGTATAGCGCTGGAATCCGCATCTGGTTGTGGTTGTAATCTCAGCCTTTACCTTGTGGTCGTAGAGTTCAACTTCATAAAATCCGGGGGCGGCCTTCTCCGTGTCCTTCAGTATGCGCGAGTGATAGCCCGCATTGGCACCTTTATATGGCGAGTCGGGACCGGGATTACCAAGGGCGAGGTCGGCGGTTGTGGGCATAATCATCAGTCCACCCATTGTCCAGGCATGGATATGGCTGAAACCCGACACGCTGTTGATGGCGTACTCATAGCCGCCCATCCATTTGTTGCCCTGATTGTCCGGCCCGAGCTGCACCATGCCCATAGGGCGCTGTGCGTAGGGGCCAAGCATCCATCGCGAGTTGGACGTGCCGGTGAAACAGTCGACATAATCGACAGGCTCCGTCGCGGCCATTGCTCCGGCTCCGATGGCCAAAGCGGCGAGTGCGGTGTATATTTTCCTGAAATTTATCATCTTATCCGTTGACTTTGATGTAGAAGTAAACTATATTTCTGTTGCGCACGGTATCATAGAAAGTCAGCGCAATCTTGTGGTATCTCTGAGTGATGTTGAAGATTGAACCATCGTGTTTCTGATAGTTCTCTTTCCACTCGAGCGCCGCATCGTCGGGCACTGTGATTGTGTGGGAGAACACATAGCGCGTGGGATTGCCGATTTCGGCAAGACTTGCCTGCCCTATCACGCCCCAGTTGTCGTAGGCTATCGAGTAGGATGCGACTCCGCTCTCATCGGTCAGCACGGCCTCGAGAGTAATAACGTCGCCGCGGTTCACCTCAATGGTATCGTTAAAAATCTGAGCCTGCGGAGAAGTCATGTCGAAGGCATCGTTCGGGTCGCCGCAGGAGGCTGCCGCAAGGCTGAGAGTAAGAGCCATAGCGATGGCGGGATATATCTTTTTCATACTTTTTCCATTTGTAATTATTACCATCCGGGGTTCTGCTTGAGAGCGGGATTCCGGAGTATTTCATCGTAGGGGATAGGATACCAGTCCATGCGGGAGGAATAGCTGCGGTTCTCCACCTCAACCGTCTTGTAGCTGAAAGTTCCGTCGGCTTCGTTGAGAGTGATCTGCATGCCGTGGACGGGGCCGTTGAAATATTTCTCACCTTCCTTCCATCGGCGCACGTCCCAGAAGCGGTGTTCCTCGAAGGCGAGTTCCACACGGCGTTCCTTGCGGATTGCCTCGCGCATCTCTTCCTTAGTCAGGGAGCCGACCGCGAAGGTAGCGATTCCGGCACGGGTACGGAGTTTGTTGAGCTGGTCGTAGATGGTCTTGTCAGGAGCCGCGAGATATTCGTTCATGGCCTCGCAGTAGTTCAGGATTATTTCGGCGTAACGGAAATGCACCCAGCCGCGGCGAGCCTGCTGCCCCTTATTCAGGTCAAGGGCAAAGTTGGTGAACTTGCGCATGTAGTAGCCCGTACGGGTTGCCGTGGCCGAACGTCCGGGACCATCCTTGCCTCCGTTATATGTATCAATCACCTCCGGCTTGTTGGGTACGGGATGCTGACCGTTGTAATAGAAGTAGAGATTGAAACGGTAGTCGAGATTATCGTAAGGATGTTCGGGGTCGATTGTATGATTTTTCAGCGGCTCAAAGCAGTCGACAAGCTCCTGGGTGGGATTGGTGTAGCCGTATCCGCCGAAGCTCACAGGCAGGTTGTAGCGCTCGATGTCGTTGACAAGCTCATAGTCGCTCGAGAAGAGCACTTCCTTGCTGTAAGGAGTCGACACGAAGAGCAGATTCTGCATGGCGGCGGTATAACGCGCAGGGTCGAGACCGATTTTTGAGCCGTTGCCGGTGGCAGTGATGAACTCGTAGGCAACGTCGGCGGCTTCTTTCCAAAGTTCCTCGTTTCCCTCAGGGTTGTTCCAGGGACTTGCGAGATATAGGAGCGCCCTCGATTTCAGGGCGATAGCCGAAGCCCGGGTGGCACGACCCTTGTTATCGTTGTTGATTGTCTCGGTAAGAGGATTCTGAAGGTACTCCATAGCCTCGTCACAGTCCTTGACAATGAAACGGATAGCCTCGGTGAAGGTGCTCTGAGGCACGGAAGCGATTTCCTTGTCGGTCATCTTGCGGTCGAGCAACTGGATATTGCCCCAGCGCTTTGCAAGTTCGAAGTGATAGTAGGCACGAAGGAAAAGCGCCTCGCCCTTCATTCGCTTGTAGTTGGCCTTTGTAGCCGCACTTTGGTCGATGAGCCCTGAATCCTTGATTACACCTTCGAGCTGGTCGAGAAAGATGTTGGCGTTGCGTATGCCTTTGTACATCTGTCCCCAGAGTTCGCTCTCGGGATTATTCGAGGCAGTGATGGCTCCGTAGTTGAAGTTGTGCACCGCCGAGCCGGAGTAGGAACATACAGCCTCGTCGGAGGCGCATGCCATCATTGCATTGTCAAGGCGGTTATAGCCCCTGAGCACCTCGCGGTAGGTACTGTTGAGGAATCCGGCGGCATAGCGTTCGTCGGAGAAGATATCCTCTTCGGTGAGGTTGGTATCTATTTCCTTGTCGAGGACGTCGCACGACGCGGCGAGCGACAGAATCCCGGCGAGGACAAATATTTTCGCACTTATATTTTTCAGATTCATGATTGCTTAGAATTGAAGTTTAAGGCCAAAGTTGAACGAACGTGTCATGGGATATCCTGTGAGTCCGGCATCAATGACTTCCGGGTCAACGTTATATTTTCCGAGGTTATCGGCCGTGAGCAGATTCTGGCCGTTGGCAAACACGCGCAGGCCGCCCAGACGGGCTTTCTCCATCCACTTCTTCGGGAAGGTGTAGCCAATCTCGACATTGCTCAGGCGAAGGAAATCGCCGTTCTTGAGCCAGTAGGTCGAGGTACGGTAGTTGTTGCGGTTGTCCTCGGTTGTCAGGCGGGGATAGCTTGCGTTGTCCTCGCGCACTCCCGCTTCCCATGCACCTGCCACTATCGAGGTGGCATTGCCGTTGTTGCGGAAGGCCCAGGCGTTGGCATTGTCAAGGAGGACGGAGCGTCCGAGGAAGGCCGAAATCAGGAAACTGATGTCAAACCCCTTGTATTCGGCACCGGCCGAGAATCCGAGATTCCATTCGGGCACTTCCGACTTTCCAATCGCCACCTCGTCGGTCTCGTCGATGATGTTATCGCCGTTCACATCCATATATTTTATGTCGCCGGGGCGCACGCGATAGAGGGCATTGCGGGGCGAGGCGTCAATATCGGCCTGATCCTTGTAATAGCCCACGGCAACGAGTCCGAAAGGCTGTCCCACGGCATGTCCCGTACGGCGCAGGTTCAGCGGACGGTTATCCACCTCGTCGGTGCGGTCGATACGGCTGCGAGCGAAGGAGGCATTGAAATTCACAAAATAATTGACGTTGCCGGCGCGGTCGTTGTAGGCTACGTTCGCCTCAAATCCACGGTTTGTCACCCGACCGATATTGGCATACGGAGCGGGCATGCCCAAGGTAGCCGCCGTGCTGTTGGTGAGGGTAAGGAGGGTGTTTCCACGTTTGTGGATGAAGCCGTCGATATTTACGGTAAGACGGTCGAAAAGCGACATGTCAACGCCCACATTGTAATTGCGCGTGCGCTCCCATGTGAGGTTAGGATTAGGCTGACGGCCTTCCCATGCACCGTCGCTCCAGGAGAAGCCGGAGCCGAAGATGTATCCGCCCCATGAGTTGTCGTAGCCGTACCAGTGCGACTGCCATGCGTACCGGTCGAAGCCGATTGTCTTGCAGTTGCCGGCCTCGCCGTAGGACGCGCGTAATTTCAGAAGTGTCACGGCCGGAGAGCCCTTGAGGAAGCTCTCGTTGCTTATATTCCAGGCGGCTGAAACCGCGGGGAAGAAACCGAAGCGCTTTCCGGGAGCATATTCGTCGGATCCGTCGTAGGAGAAAGCGAAGTCAATGAAATATCGCTTGTCGAAGTCGTAGCTTACAGTGCCGTTGACGCCCTGCTTGCCGTAGGGTGAGTTGTCGCCGCGGACAAAGAGCTGATTCTGATAGTAGCGCACGTTTGCGCCCACAGTGTGGATTCCGAAAGAGCGCTTGTAATTGAGTCCGCCATAGAATCCCATCAGATACTGATATGCCTTGTCATTGGCGCTCAGGTTCAGAGCCAGGGGTACGTCCTCGCCGTAGGTCGAGAAAGTTCCGTCGGGTTGAAGCTCGTGGGTGGCGTATTTTTCGGTTTTTGTGAGTCCGTAGGTTGAAGTGCCGTCATATCCGAACACCAGTTCCGCGCTCAATCCGGGGGTGAGCATATCGAGCTCCTGCTTCAGTTTCGCTCTGATCTGGAGTCCGATGCTGCGGCTCTTGGTGTAGCCGGTGCGGGAAATCATGCCCAAAGGATTTTCCTGATAAAGCGACGTACCGGCGAGCGAGCCGTCCTCGTAAGTCACGGGCATCGCGTTGGGAGTGATTGAGGAAAGTGTGGAAAAGAGCATACCTGTCTCGACATTGGGTCGGTTGCGGTTTTCAATTATCGTAGCGATATCGAGGGCTGCTGTAAGAGTGTTGGTGATGTTGGCGTCGATATTGGCGCGGATATTGAAGCGCTCGTAATTCAGGTTGGTATTGAAACCATTGTTGAGGTCGGTGTGCTTGAGAAGGCCATCCTGCCCGGCGTAACCGAGAAACATGAAGTAACGCACGACTTTCGTGCCACCGTTCATCGACAGGCGGTACTGCTGTTGGAAGGAGTTGCGGGCCACAAATTCGTCGTACCAGTTCACATCGGGATAGAGATACTGATTGCGGTCGGCCGACATGTAGCTCGAAGGATTATATTTCAAGTCGGTGGGTACGTTGAGTCCGTCGTTAATCAAGGCCTTGGTGTAGTAGCTCACATAGTCGGCCGAGCCGAGAAATTCGGGACGGTGTGTGGGCGACTGCCATCCGAGCTGAGTGCTGAATGTAATCACAGGCTTGCCCTCACGGCCACGTTTTGTGGTTACGAGTATCGTTCCGTTGGCGCCACGCTGGCCGTAAATCGCGTTGGACGCGCCGTCCTTGAGTATGGTGATTGATTCGATTTCGTTGACATCCACACTGCTGAGCGAGCGCTCGATACCGTCGACGAGCACGTAAGGCGCCGTGTAGCTGTTTTCCGAGCCCACGCCACGGATGTAGAGGGCATTAATCTCAGCTCCGGGCTGGCTGCCGCTCGTGCGCATCACGGTAAGTCCGGCAGCTTTGCCTGCGAGGGCGCTTTCGGTCGACAGCAGTGAGGAGCGCGAAAGGTCATCGGCCTTCACGGTAGTGACGGCAGTTGTCACTTCCGAAGCCGGGCGCTCGGTGTAGCCCACCACCACGCTTTCCTCCGCGGTGCCTTCGGCATACAGTCCGGCGGGAGCGGCAAGCAGAACCGCCGCCAGGGTAATCCTTATGAAGTTGCTATTTCTCATATCTTCAGGTAGTTCAAATAGTTAAGATTACCATCCGGGATTCTGCACATAACTGCTGTTCTTGTCCAGCTCGGTTGTGGGAATCGGATACAGATTCATCTTGGATGAGTATATACGGTTTTCAAACACGACGCGCACCATGGAGAATGTTCCGTCGGCTTCTTTCGAGATCTGCATGCCATAGAATGGTCCGTTGAAATACTTCTCGCCTTCGTTCCAGCGGCGCACGTCCCACCAGCGGTGATCCTCGAAAGCCAGCTCGATGGCACGCTCGTGGCGGATGCGCTCGCGCATCTCGGTCTGCGACAGTCCGGCAGGCAGCTCGGGCATGCCCGAACGGGTGCGGATAGCGTTGACATAGCGATAAGCCTTGGCAGGACCTTCGGCCTCGTTGATTGCCTCTGCATAGTTGAGGTAAACCTCGGCCAGACGTATATACTGCCAGTTATGGTAGCTCTTCACTGAAGAATTGCTCTTTACGACCTCGGGCAGATACTTACGGACGAAGTAGCCTGTACGGCAGTTGGTGAGTTTGAGACGGTGCTTACCGCCCACGTAGGTTTCGGCGGTTATATCCTGCCAAACCGAACCGTTGTAAATTATGGTCTTGTAGAAACGCGGATCGCGGTTTTCGTAAGGTTTTTCCTCATCATAGCCCGAAGTCGGGTCGGTGATGCTCTTGCCATTCGCCATCTCGTACATATCCACGAAATTCTGTGTGGGCCATATCGAGCCTTTACCCATGTAACCTTCGCCGGAAGGTGCCCATACGGAAATTTCCTCGCTGTCGAATCCCTGGGGCAGGTCGTTGTAGAAGAAAATCACTTCCGGATTCTCGGGTGGACGCACGAAGAACTGCTGCTCGTAGTCGGTGGCTCCGGCACCTGTATTGTACAGGCTGTAAGCATCGGCACCGCCGTTCTTGAGGTTGATTACATCGAGTGCGGCCTGAGCTGCGAGCGCCCACTTGTCGGCCGAAGTAATTTCCTTGTCCCACACAGGACTTGCGGCATACAGGAGTACGCGTGCCTTCAGCGCAAGAGCCGCACCCTTGGTCGGGCGTCCGAGGTTGGCCTCGTCAAAAGTCACAGGCAACATTTCCGCGGCACGGTCAAGGTCGGAAACAATAGCCGAGACACATTCGGAATAGGAGTTGCGCGGAAGGTTGAGATTGTCGTTAGGCGAAAGGATGATGTCGTTGAGAATGGGCATGCCGCCGTAGCGCTTCACGATTTCGTGGAAATAGAAGGCGCGCAGGAAATATACCTCGCCAAGCATCCGGGTGCGTGTTTCCTCGTCGGGGAATGGAATCATATCGGCCTTGCTGAGGAAGGTATTGGCCTTGCGGATACCAATATAATTGTTGTCGAGCACATTGTCGACGCCGTCATACGAGCCGATATTCAGTTCATTGGAGCTGTGCCAGCCGTCGGAAGCCTCAGCCTCGTCGGAAGCGCAGGCCAGAGGAACGGGCTGGAACGAGCCGAGCACGTTGAATCCTTTTTTCAGGCTTGAATAGATGTCGGCATGATACTTGTATGCTGTCTCGTAGTCGGAAAACACCTTTTCCTCATCGAGGTTGAGATCCGGCGCTCTGTCAAGGAAGTCGTTGCAGGAGCACAGAGCCAAAGCCGCCGAAATCGCTGTTGCCACTATATATTTTTTCATGATGTCGATTAGAAATTAATGTTTACACCGAAGTTGAAGCTGCGCGACGGAGGCATTGTTCCGCCTCGGTTGTCGCGGTTGTCGGGGTCGAGACCCTTCTCCTTCGACCATGTGCAAAGGTTCAGGGCCGACATGTAGACACGTATCTGATTGATGAAAATATTCTCAGTCACCGATGCCGGGAGCGTGTAGCCAATGTCGAGGTTCTTGAAGCGGATATAGCTGCCGCTCGAGAGGGTGTAGTCGGCTCCGGCCTCGTTGTTATGGTATTTGCCGTACATCTCGGTGTACTGCGCCGCGTCATCACCCATTTCGGGAGTCCAGTAGTACCAATGACGCGGGAACACATTGTCATTGTTGGAGAAGGCCCACATGATTTCCCAGTTCTTGTCGTAGGACACATTTGCCACGCCCTGGAAGAGAGCCGACACGTCGAAGCCTTTCCAGAAGAGACCCACATTGAATCCGTACTGAATCTCAGGCGTGGTGGGGAAGCCAACTCGAATCTGGTCGAAACGGTCGATAACGCCGTCGCCGTTGATATCCTTGTACTTGAGGTCGCCGGGATTTACCTCCACATTACCCGAGATTCCGAGCTGTGAAGGGCTGTTTTCAATTTCCTCGTAGGACTGGAAGTAGCCCAGAGTCACATATTTCAGCGGAGTGTCGATGGCGAAGCCTTCGGGGCGCTGATAAGGAAGTACGCCGCGTGCACTACCCTTTTCAAGAATCTTGTTCCGTGCAAAGCTGAAGTTGCCTTTCACATAGAATGAGAAGTCGCGGTTGATTGCCTTGTCGTAGCCAAGTTCGATTTCAACACCCTGGTTGCGGATGCGGCCGATATTGGCAGGCACAGATGTTGCGCCGAAATAAGACGGAATATTCTCGTTCTGAGTAAGGATGTCCTTACGGTATTCGTTGAAGTACTCCGCTGTAAGGGAAATCTCGTCGCGGAGAAGACGGGTCTCGAAGCCGACATTGAACTTGCGTGATTTTTCCCATGTCACATCGGGGTTGGCAACAAGCGAGCTGCGGATGCCGCCGATGCTTGTGTCGCCGAAAATATAGCCGCCCGAGTAGATGTACTGCTGGAGATAGATGAAACGCTGCTCCTCGGTAGTGTTTGTCTCGCTCACATAAGCCCAGGCACGGTCGTTGCCGACCCAACCGAGGGATGCGCGGATCTTGAAGTGGCTCACGATGTCGCTGAGTCCTGCATTTTCCCAGAATTTCTCACGCGACATAATCCAGCCAAGCGAGAAGGCGGGGAAGAATCCGTAGCGCTTTCCGGGAGCGAAGTTCTCTGAACCGTTGAGACCGAAATTGACCTCGGCAAGATAGCGCTCGCCGTAGTTGTAGGTCACACGTCCCACCAGACCCTGTGTGGCGTAGTCCTGACCGGCATGGTCGCCATGGAGCATCTGGTTGAAGAGCACGAGGGCATTGATTTTGTTCTTTCCGAAATCCCCGGCATAAGTCAGGGCAGCCTCCCAGTAAAGGCGTCGGGCATTGCCCACGTCGTCCCAGTCGTAATGCACGGGGCGTCCCGGTGTAAGCAGGAGGTAAGTATCGGTTTCATATTTGTAGTCATAGATGGCTGCCTGCTTTGTATAGAGCTTGGAGTGGGATGTATTGTCATTGTAGGCCACCTGACCTTTGACTGCAAGACCCTTGAGCAGGCGGTCGAGCTTGTACTCGGCTGTGAAGGCCACATCAAGCACCGAGCGCTTGCTCTTGCCCTGACCGGAATCCTTGATGCGCGATATGATGTTGTTGGGAGCGTAGGAGCCGTCCATGTTGTAGACGGGGTACTTAATACCGGACTGGGAATACGCGTCGTGGTACACGCTCCATGAGTTGTAGAAGAGATTGTAAGGATAGGTACGGCTCTCGACACGTGAATTGAGATTGAGCGACACACTGAATTCGCGGGTCACGTCAATGTCGAGGTTCGAGCGGAAGTTGAAGCGGTTGAAGTTGGTGATGTCATCATTGCGGAAGGGAGAATCCTGAGTGAAGAATCCGCCTGAGATGAAGTAGCGTACAGCCTTTGTACCGCCACGCACATTCACATTGTATTGCTGCTGGGTGGAAGAGCCTTTCATAATCTCGTCCATCCAGTCGATGTCGGGTTCGGTGTAGGGAGAGGCTTTGGTGCGCCAGTTCATAAGCTGGTCGGCGGTATAGCTCATCTGTATTCCGGCAGCATTGTCAAGCACGTTTCGCAGCAGAGCCGTACGGTAGCCTTCGATGGGCTTGTGGAGTCGCATGGGACTGCTTACGGCCACATTTGCCGTGAGCGAAACCTGGGGCTTGCCTTCGATACCACGCTTGGTGGTTACGATGATGACACCGTTGGCACCTTTTACGCCGTAGACGGCTGTGGCCGAGGCGTCCTTGAGAATGTTGATGGTCTCTACTTCGTTGGGGTCGAGTTGCGAGAAGCTGTCCTGAATCACACCGTCGATGATAATGAGCGGCTGGGCGCTCTCGCCTGCGAAGGTGGCCTTGCCTCGGATGAAAATCTGAGCCTCATCGCGGCCGATTTCGCCCGACGACTGCACCACGGCAAGACCTGAGGCCTTACCGGCGAGTGTCTGGGTGAGGTTCGTTGCCGGGACGCTCACAAGCTCCTTCGACTTGATTGATGAAATCGAGCCGACAAGTGTTTCCTTCTTCTGCGCGCCGTAACCCACAACCACGACTTCGTCAAGGCTGTTGGAGCTCTCTTCGAGACGGATTTTGATTTCCGAATTCTTGCCCACCGATACTACCTTTCGGTTGTAGCCGATGTAGCTCACACTCAGTTTATCTTTCCCCGGCGGGAGGGTGATGCGGAAATTACCGTCGATATCGGTAATTGTAGCCACGGAGGTGCCTTCGACCTGAACGGAAGCACCGATGAGGGTTTCTCCCGTTGCGGCATCGAAAACCGTACCGTTGACAGTGTGTTGTCCTGCGGCTGCGAGCGGCAGCATGAGCAGCAATGCAATCAATAGATTTTTCATATCTGCAATATCGGGAGGATTAGTCGTTTACTTTTTTGAAGACATACCGGTAGGTATGCAATTGCTTGTTGAGGGTATCGAGTTCGAGAAGTTCCTCGCCTGTCATACCGTCGGTGTTGTCGCTGCCGATGAGGTTGAACATCACCGTGAGCTTGCGTTCGCGCAGGTAGGTGCGGATGCGCAGTTCAAGCTCGGTTGCTGTCACTTTCTCGATGGTGAATCGCACGAGATACTGCCCGAAGCGGAATGTTCCGTCGCTGTTCTTTCCCTGAATCTTATCCATTGACATGTTGAGCCAGTTGTCGTCGCTCACGAGCCATGTTCCGGGATGCACTGTCGATGTCTTGCCGTCGAAGAGGCGGTACACACCGTTTGATTCTATGAAAACTGTCGTTGCGGCTTCTCCTTCGGAAAGGTCACAGGCCACTCCGTCGACAAACACCTGCTCCTGCTGCCACAGGCCCGGGAGCAAGGAATCGGCCTGGACGTCGTCGCTGCATGAGCACACAATAAGACCCAGCAATGACAGAAGTATGTATCCAAATTTTTTCATGATTTATAGCACTCGGTAATGGGTGTAGCGTCTATTCCTTTACCCTTATTTTCAAGTCAATAATTTCTACGTTCTCGCGAATAAAATCCTTGTCTATTCTTGAAAGATGACCGGTGGCGGTGTATTCGAAATAGTGGATTTTGAGTTTTCCGGCATTTACCTCGTCGATGTAGACCGACACCGGAAGCATTGCCGCGATGTTGAGGATGTCGCCGTCGGGAGTTACGCTCCATGCGGTGCGCCGGTCGCGGTAGGACCATTCGCCGTCGCTGCAGACGGGAGTTGCCATGTAGCACACGCTCTGCTCGCCGAAATAAAGCAATTCGGGAATGGGAGTGGCGCTAACGTCGGCACTCTCGCCGTCGGTCTGCATCGCTGTCATGCGCCAGCCGTACATCAGCTCGGACTGCACGCGGCTTCCGTTGTCCTCGTCGCTACATGCCGAGAGAGCGGTCAAGAGCAGCAGTGCAAGCAAGTATATTGTCTTTTTCATGGTCAGTTGTGATGAATGTCGTTTATTATGGTTGGTTCAAGTGAGATAGATTTATCCAAGTTTATTCAGGGCAAACATGTAGGCTCCCAGAGCTACCGAGCGGCTTGTGCCTTGCCGCGTCACGGCCACGCCGATGCGCTTCGACACATCGTAATCCACAACCTCGGAAGTTCCGGGTATCAGAACCTGCCGGCGGTCGTCGACGACAAATGCACGTGCCCCGGCTGCATCATCAAGGTTATAGACCTTCGATTGCAGCCTGGGGAACACCGCACTACCCATTTTTTCGGTCATGGCGCTGAGTTCGTCAATCATCGCAGGGATGATATACTTTGACGCGCCTGTAAGACCTCCACCTAAAACAATCAGCCCGTCGACAAGCGTTACTGCCGATGCAATCGCATCGCCCGCCATCTCGCCGAGTTCGGCGAAAGATGCCGCGGCACTCTCACGGTCGCCGTCGCGAAGACCTTCGGCGATTTCAAAGATATCGCGGGGAGTGAGTTCGGACTTGTCGCCGGAAAGTTCACGGTAGACACGGCGCACGGCTCTGATGCTCACGCTGTCCTCGACTATGCAGCCGGGATATTTCTTATTGCGCAGACACCAAACATCGCCGCCGCAACCGTTGTCGCCCGTAAGGAGTGTGCCGTCGAGCACCACTCCTGCTCCGAAACCTGTACCTAAAGTTATTCCTAAAATATTCTTATACCGCTTCTTGCTTCCGGCCTGTGCCAAAGCCTCATTGACTTCGGGAAGAAGCCCGGTCATGGCCTCGCCGTAAGCGAAAAGATTTCCGTCGTTGTTGATAAATACCGGCATGCCGAATTTCATGCGCAGATAGGGGCCGAGTGCCACACCTCCGCGGAATGAGGGAAAATTGGGCAGGTCGCCTATGATACCCGACTCATAGTCGGCAGGACCGGGAAAGGCGAAGCTGATCGCATCAGCCTTTCCGCCGAGACTGCTCTCGACAGCCGAAAAGCCCTTTACAAGATTGCCGAGACATTTGTCAAGGTTGTCGGCACATGCCGGAAGCGTGATGGGCTCCACAACATACTCTCCCCCGCGGATGGCAGAAAACACGAAGTTGGTGCCTCCCGCATCGAGGGTCATGACCGTGCGCTTATCGTTCTTGTAGTTCATGGTATTTTTTCGAGCTGTTATGCTTTGAAACGTACAAATGCCTTGATTGTGCCGCATTTCTTTCCTTCGGAAGCTCCATAGGGGCGGATGGTGTATTCACCCACGCAGGCCGGGATTATGAATGTCTCGGCATAATGGACCACGAATGGCTCGAAACTTCCGGTGGGGCTTTCAACAATGAGTTCGTCGCCTTCGATGACGTTGAACACATTCACGCCGCCTCCGGTGTGATGAGTCACGGGCTTGGTGAACCAGTGGCGGTGAGTTTCGATGAATTCGTTTTCGTGAAGTCCGGTGCGTTCGGCGGTCCAGCCGTCGCCCGAGCCAAGCGGTTGGAAATGGTTGGCGAGCTCGCGGTGTACGAATTCGGTCTGGCGCTCCCACTGAATCACGTTCGAGCCATGTCCGATATTGATGGGGCGCGGACGTCCGTCAAGGCCGAGACGCCCCCAGTCCCAGAGCTTGAATGTGAAAATATTCGGCGTGGCACTGATTTCGAGCACCATCGCTCCTGCACCGGAACAGTGGATTGTACCTGCGGGGATGAGATAGTGGTCGTGTTTCTTGGCCGGAAGACGGTTGACATATTTCTCGGCATCGAATTCGCAACCTGTCTCCTGCGAGCGGTTCAGGTCGGCAATCATCGCCTCCGGGTCAACACCGGTCTTCACTCCGAGATAGACGGTGGCACCTTCCTCGGCATCGAGCAGGTAGTAGCTTTCGTCCTGAGTGTACCAGATTCCGAACGTATCGCGGATATACTGGGTTGTGGGATGCACCTGAAGGCTAAGGTTGCCTCCGCCCATTGTGTCGAGGAAGTCGAAGCGGATAGGGAAATCCTGACCGAAACGAGCTTCCACGGGCGACCCGAGGAGTTCGCGGGTCTTATAGAACACAAGATTGTTGGCGGGCATCTCGAAAAGCACGCCGTCAACCTCAAGGTTAAGGCTGTTTTCTTCGGGAACACAGTCGAAGCACCATCCGAAGTTCTGTTTCGAGCGGTCGAGGTCGCACACATCCTTCATCCACTGACCTCCCCATGGAGCGGGATCAAAGAAGGGGACCACGCGGAAGGGCTTGCGAGAGGTTTTCTCCAGCCCTTCGAGCATAGTCTAGCCGTGAATCATCTTGGGCTCTCCCGTAATCGTGGTGTCGAGCCAATAACCAATCTTTGTGAAAATCTTCTTTTTGAGAGAATCGCAGACATTCCAGTCAAGGAAATATCCGCGCTTGTAGTGGAGCGAGGGCATGTCGTCCTTATTGTCCATTCCAAGACCCGTGATGCGTCCGGCACGGAATCGCATCTGTATTTCCCAACGGGGCATGTCGGCGTAAACAATCAGGTCGGCATCCGGACAGAGCAATGCGGCTCCGTGACCGTAGACAAGCACAGCACCCGCGCAAGACCCGATGGCAGCCTGCGCCGCCTCGAATTTGCCGGATTCAAAGAAATCGGCATATGGAAGGGTTGTACGGTGACCGAAAAGACGGTCGTCGGTGACAATCGGAGCTGTCATGCGTTCGATTTCAGCCACCGGCTTGAACACATCGGCGGTATCGAAGAACGACCCGGGACATAGCGGTTTCAGATTTTCACGAAGTTCATTATGGTCGACACCGTGATAACATTCCACCACGATGCGGAACTTTTTTCCGGCAGCCTTGCTGATGCAACGCGAAAGCTCGTCACGGATTGAATCCCATCCTGTGAAGATGCAGCCTTCGACTGATGTGTATGGCTTTTTATCGTAATTACTCTTTCTCACTGTTCTGTGTTTTTTACATTGCAAAATTATAAATTGAACATATTCCCCAAAATAGAATTTATTATGATTTTGTTGCACAATCTTACGATTTTTTTGATTAAATTTGTCACCGAAGATTAAACAGCAGTCAATAGCGCGCTGCACACGTAAAAACGTACGAAAATGAGCACGGTGAAAATCAAAGAAGGATTCAAGGGACAGCGCCTGCTGTCGCTCCCCGAGAAGTTGCTTGAGACATATGCGACCGACCCTATAATCGGCAACCTATATATCTCTAAAATAGGCTATTTCCCGAAAGCCAAGTACCATTATGTACAGAAAACCGAAGGGTGTATCTACCAGTTTATTCTCTACTGCACGGCGGGGAAAGGACATTGCAAAATCGGCTCGAAAGAATTTGACGTGGAAAGCGACCGCTTCATCGTTGTTCCTGCAGGCACGCCCTACACTCTCACCGCCGACCCGGAAAATCCGTGGACTATTTACTTTTTACACTTCCGCGGCAGGATGAGCGCGAGCATGGCCTCAATGCTTTCCTCTGCTCCAGAAGCAATTAAACCATCGGAAAGTTCAAGAATCCAGGACCGTCTGCGGCTTTTCGACGAGATATATGCCTGCTATTCGCTGGCCTATATCAAGGAATATATGACATACACATCATTATGTCTGTACATGTTTTTAGGAACGTTCATTTTTGTAGAACAATTCCGCCATCCTGTAGCCACCATCCACAAGGAATATCCCTTCTCGCTGAGCGTCATATATTACATGGAGGAAAACATCCAGCGTCCCCTGTCGCTCGAAGACCTCGCCGCACATTTCAACTATTCCCCCTCGCAGTTCTCTCTGCTCTTTAAAAAAGATACCGGCATGTCGCCCATCAGCTATTTCCTTATGCTGAAGATGCAGCGCGCATGCCAGTATATAGAGCTTACAAAATTAAAAATGCACGAGATAGCAGCCTTGCTCGGTTACGATGATCCGGCTTACTTCTCGCGCATGTTCACTAAGACCATAGGCGTGTCGCCCTCGGAGTACCGGGAGCAGAATTCGTGAGTCTACTGTGCCGCTTCGGCTTTCCTGGGCTGCCCCATCATCACCGAGCAATAAGCAAGGTAAAGGAGAGCAAATCCTATCACAAGCAGCGAACCGCCCTGATTGCCAAACATATCGGCAAAGAATCCCATGACAGGAGGGAGTACGGCGGCACCGAAAATCCCCATAATCATAAGTCCTGACATCTCGTTCTCGCACTTGCTGTCGTACTCGAGAGCCAGGGAGAATATGATTGAGAAGAAGCTCGCACAGAAGAAGCCTACCATACCAACTCCTACGAGAATAGAGGTCACGCTGTCGGCCACAAAAAGCATTACAAGCGCCGCAATCGCAGCCGCGATATTGATTCTGAAATATCTCACCGGAGCTATGCGGGCAAGGGCGATGGTGCCGGCGAAAGCTCCAAGGGTGCGGCACACGAAGTAGAGGCTCGCTCCGACCCCGGCATCTTCAACGGCATAGCTGCAACGCTCAATCAGCAGTTTCGGGGCTACCATGTTGACGCCTATATCGGCTCCGCAAATAAAAAATATTCCTAAGAAAAGAAGGAGAATCCGGCTCTGACGGAGAAGGGAGAGTGATTTGACTATCGACGACCGGGATTCATAAGGTTCTTCCTTGATACGGGTCATCTGGAGCCAGAGGGTCGAAAGCACCGTGAGCACGGCGTAAATCAGGAAAAGATACTGCCAATTGCCGAGATACAACGCCGCAAAGGCGGCCAGCAACGGTCCGCAGAACGATGAAAGCGCCTTGATGATCTGTCCGGCTGTGAGCGAGCTCGCCAGGGCGTTGCCTTTCACCACATTTGTGAGCAAGGGGTTGAGCGACACCTGAAGTATGGTGTTGCCCACACCGAGAAGCAGAAATGCAGCCATGCAGGTGGCAAGATTGTAGCTCAACAACGGCAGAAGCATGCCTGCTGTGGTGATAATGTTGCTCATGACTACCGTGCGCTTGCGGCCAAGACGGTTCATCAGCAGAGCCGCCGGAAGCGACAGGAAGAGAAACCAGATGAAAACCATCGACGGCACGAATCCGGCCGTGGTCTCGTCGAGTCCGAAATCTTTCTGAAGATAGGCGGTGCCGATGCCTACCACGTCACAGAATCCCATGATGAAAAATCCGAACAGCACGGGAAGTAATTTAATTAGCGGGTGTTTCATTCGTTGACAAATTCAATTGAATAAGTAAAGCAGTCGGCACGGTAGTATCCGACGTTATATTCCACGGGCATACCGTTGCCGTCCAGCACAAAGCGCTTGCGCACAAGTATCGGGTCGCCCTCGTTGATTTCAAATTTCTCTGCCAAAACGCTGTCGGCCGCCATTGCCGAAATCATTTCCTTGGAGGTCTTGACCCTTACGCCGTAGTTCTGCTCAAGCTGCTCGTAGAGTGGCTTGGTGAAATCTTCGTCGCTCGTGATGGGAATCTCCGGGTTGAAATAGGATATGAAGTAGACAAAGGGCTGTCCGGGTTGGCCGCGCAGCCGTTCGAGACAAACAAGGCGTGAGTCGGGTGCGACGCCGAAAAATGTTGCCGCATCCTCGGGAACGCTCTTTTTGCTCACGTGCAACTCGAAGTTCTGCACCGTCATGCCAAGGCATTTCATTTCCTGGGAGAAACTCATCCACTTGCGTGCGTCGCCTGAGACTTTCTGCATAGCCACGGTTGTGCCGTATTTTTTCTTGCGCACGAGCAATCCCTCGTACACAAGTTTGTTGATGGCCTGACGCAGAGTGTTGCGCGAGATGTTCAGTTGCTCGGCGAGCGCGACCTCGTTGGGAAGCCGCGCGCCTTTCATATATTCTTCCTGCCGGATGAGCTGCCTCAGAAAATACTCCGCCTGGATGTGGAGAGGCTGTTTAGCCCGCGGTTCAGTTTGAATTTCCATACTAATATGAATTTTTGGTTAATTTCACAAATATAGCTTTTTTCAGCGGATTAATCCTCCAAACCCCACCCGAAATTTGGATTCTCGCCCATTGTGAGCACAAGTTCGCCACCTTTGAGCAATTCTTCGGCAGGGAAGCGGAAGGATTTGAGGGGTTTTCCGTTGAGCACGGCATCCTGCACGTAGATGTTCTTGCGGGAAGCGTTCTTTGCCTTGATTGTGAAGGATTTTCCACGTCCGTAACGCTCGCCGAGGTCAATCGTGATTTCACGGAAGGCAGGACTGCCGATTTCATACTGCGGCGTGGTGGAGCAACCGCCGTCGGTCTGGAACAAGCCCATTGCCACCATCACGGCCCATGAGCTCATCTGCCCCTGGTCTTCGTCGCCAAGATAGGCATTGGCAATGCCGTACCCATAATAGCGGTCGAGTACCGAGCGGCTCCAGCGCTGGGTGCTCCAGGGCTCTCCGGCAAAGTTGAAGAGCCATGCAAAGTGCATCGACTGCTGATTGCCCTGCACAACGGGATGGTCCCAATATTGGTCGTTGGGTGCATTGTAGCGCCATGCCTCGTCTTGATTGAAACCCCAGTGCAGGCGGTCGAGGAAGCGCTTTTTGCCTATTTTATTGACGAGCGCCGGAACATCCTGAGGCACGAAGAACGTAAGCTGCCAGGCATTGCCTTCCACGTAGTGATGGTTGGCACCGCTTCGGAAAGGATCAAAATCCTCCACCCATCGTCCTTCGCTGTCGCGCATGTGGCAATAGCCTTCGTCGCTGATTACGTTGCGCCACCAATAGCCGCGGTCGTTGAATATGTTGTATACCGAATCATTGCCGAGCGCCTTTGCGAGCTGCCCCACGGTCCAGTCGTCGTAGGAGTATTCCATCGTGTTGGAGAAGCGACCCTTGTCATGAGGAACATATTTGTACTTCATGTAATGCTCCAGGTCGCGGTTTCCTGCAAAACCGTTGTAGACTTTCTGTGCCGGAACGGTCTGCATCTTGACTGAGGCCTCCAACGCCTTGTCGGCGTCGAAATCTCGGATTCCCATCTGCCATGCGCTCACAATGAGCGGTATCTCATGCTCGGCCACCATCACGGGAATGTAATTCAGTCCGGCAGGACCCTTGGCGAGCCAGCCGTTGGCGTCGTACATGGCGAGCTGGGAGCGCACCCATTTTCCCGACCATTCGGGAGTGACGAGATTCCAGAAGAGATTGAGATTCCAGAAGGAGTTCCAGAACGCATCGCAACCCAGCATAACGTCATTGTCGGGGTTGTCGACGCGACGGAGACGCCCGTCGGTACTGATCCACTCGCCGTTGATATCGCTCCAGATGTTTCGGCTGCAGAGGGCGCGGTACATGTTGTTGTAGAACAACGTTTTTTCAAGACTGTCGTCGGTGGATATTTTAACGCGGTCGAACAGCGCGTTCCATGTGTCCACCTGATTGCGGCGCACTGCGTCGAAATCCCATCCGAAAGGCTCCGCGATTTCTTTTTCGAGGTTCTCGGCGGCATTGGCAACGCTCACGGGGGAGATAGCCGTGCGCACCTGCACCACCGGATAACGCTCTGTGTCAAAGTTTACAAAGAGTCCGGCATCGGTGAGCGGGCCTCCGGTAAGCTCCGTTGCGCCGTCGCTTATTTCAGCATCACGCCACACCCCCATCGACTGCATGGGACAATCGAATTCCACTATGAAATTAACCTTGTAATCCTGTCCGGCATCGCCGCTCCACACTCCGGGCGACACCTGATGGCAATAGCCCTCAATTCGGTCGGGGGATGTCTTGGTGACGTGCAGGTCCTGAATCTGAAAACCGTATTCAGCTTCGGGATGCAGCTCTATAAGGATGCGGCCATCGTTGCGTCCACCCGGGAAAGTGAAACGCTCGAATCCGCAGCGGGTTGTGGCGGTGAGCTCCGCCTTGATACCATAGTCGGTAAGGTCGGCGGCATAATATCCTATCTCAGCCACCTCCGTGCGCTTGTCGATGCGCGAACGGTAGCCTTCGTCGGGCTTTTTCTCATCGCCCACACGGGTTTTAAGAGGGCCGTTGGTAGCCATGATTCCCAAACCGGAAAGCGTCCATTCATGGATATGGCTGAAGCAACCTATGTTCTCGAACGAGGGCTGATAACCGGCCTGCCAACCTCCGTTCTGATTGTCGGGACTGAGTTTTACCATGCTGAATGGCATCCACGGACCCGGAGCAATCATCCAGCGCGAATGTGCCGTCCCGAAACGTGTATCAACATAATCGGCCGGGGTCTGTTGCGGTTGCGGGCTTCTCAACACATAGCCGGAAGCAAGCTCACGGCCGTTGCACTGTACCGAATACCGGCTCTTTTTCTCTTTTTTCACGGCAGGCATCGGAGCCTCGAAGCGATAACGCCCGCGGTCAGTTCTTGCTGTGAATATGGTTTTTCCATCAAGTTTCACCTTGATTTCAGGATTGCCGGCAAGATGCTCGACATCGACCAAAAGAGGTTGCTTGTCACCAAGCTGATAATCGGCGGCTTCCACTCCGCGCACATATATGTCTGACGGATTTACAACACTTATACCGGAGGGACCGCATAGTGAAAAATGGTCGAACATAATCCACGAGCCTTCGAGTACTGTTATCACAACCTCATTCGAGCCTTCCTTCAGTACATCTTTTCCAAGTTTCATTTCAATGCGCTCAGGGGTGGCTTCAGCGCTGCGGCACTTCAGCGCCAGTGAGTCCACGGCAGCTTCGACCTGACTTGGCTGACGCTGTGCGGCAAGGTCACAGCCGGGCGATGTGAGCTGATATTTCGCATCCTGATTATTCACGCTCACCTTTACAAGTGGCAGAAAGTTTTTGGAAAAATCCGCAAGATCCAATACAAAAGTATAGCCTTCGGGCGAGGGTTTACCCTTGACATCGAAGAACATATTGAGCTGATGCGTACGCCATCCTGAAGTATACCAGGTACCGCCCCATGTGTCGGTAGGACCGGGCAGAACGTACGGCAACTCCTTCGAAGCATCGGAATGTCCTACGATGAAATACTTGTCTTCGTAGCCAAAGTCATTGGCAAGGAAGTCGGCGTAGCCATCAGGAGCCAAAGCAAAGCCATCGGGCTTATTGTCTCTGATTCCGACCGACCATATCTCCGATTCCAGTGCGGATACAAAAAAATTCGCAGATAAAGCGAGAGCTGAAAATAAATATAGATGTTTCTTCATGGGATTTATTATGTGCATACATTTCAATGCGCAAAATAAATAATATATTCTTACATATCCAAATTTTAAGCAAAAAAAAGACTTACAGAACCAAAGTTCCGCAAGTCTTCAGATGAAGGTGAACCCTCCCTAATACTTAATACTTAATACTTAATACTTAATACTTAATTCAGACTCTCCTTAATGGTATCCACGATATAGCGGACATCGTCGTCGGTGACGTAGGGGCCAGCTGGGAGACAGATACCGACTTTGAAGAGGGATTCCGACACGCCGTTGACATAGGCAGGGGCGTTCTTGTAGACCGGCTGCTTGTGCATGGGCTTCCAGAGGGGACGTGCCTCGATATTGGCTTTGTCGAGACATACGCGCAGAGCTTCCACGTTGTCGTTGGGCTGGCAGTCGGTTGTGGCGCTCGAAGCGGTGTGAATCACGCCTGCGGCACCTCCGACGGCGCCGGTAATCACCTCCTTGTAGGCGTTTTCCTGTCCCCTCACGCGCAGCTCGGGGTCGAGCGTGGCCGTACAGAGCCAGAAATTCGAATCGTATTCCAGAGCGGGATTGCAGTGCATCGTGATGCCCTTGACATCCTTCAACAGCTCACAATACATCTCCTGCACATGGCGATGATGGGCAAGATGTTCTTCAAGCACCGTGAGTTGTGCCCGACCGATGCAGGCCGAGATATTGGAAAGGCGGTAGTTGTAGCCTACAACCTCATGATGATAATACGGATAGCTCTCGCGGGCCTGCGTGGCATACCATTTGGCCTTGTCGGCGGTCTCCTTGTCGGGACAAATCAAGGCTCCCCCTCCGGAGGTCGTTATCATCTTGTTGCCGTTGAAACTGAGTATGCCGAAACGACCGAATGTACCGAGTACGCGCCCTTGATAGCGCGAGCAGAAGCCTTCGGCGGCATCCTCGATGACCGGAATTCCGTAGCGGTCGGCTATCGCGAGGATTCTTTCTATCTGATAGGGCATGCCGTAGAGCGCTACGGGAATAATGGCCTTGGGAGTCTTTCCTGTCACGGCAATCCTATCCTTGATTGCCGTCTCGAGCAGGTCGGGATTCATGTTCCAGGAATCACTCTCCGAGTCGACAAACACCGGCGTGGCTCCAAGATAAGCCACGGGATTGGTCGAAGCACAGAAGGTCATGGATTGTACAATCACCTCATCTCCGGGTTTGACTCCGCAAAGAATCAAAGCAAGATGAATCGCAGATGTGCCCGATTCAAGCGCGACGACATTTTCCGCACCGATAACCGCGCCAAGTTCCTTCTCGAAAGCAGTGACGTCGGGACCCATCGGCACAGCCCAATCCTCGGCAAGGGCAGGCTTGATAAAATCAAGCTCGCGCCCGCTCATCTTAGGCTTGCAAAGCAATATGCGTTCCATGCTCAAAAAAGGATGTCTTCCGGTGCAAGAGGTGTATACGGGCCATCCTTGACTTCAAAAATCGCCGACGGCTCTACCACCTCGACCGTATGCCATTGGCCTATCGGAATCTGCACGCCATAATTGCCTACTGTCGGGTCAAGTAGAAATCGGTCGGTCTGCGCGCCAAGGCTATCGTAAAAAACAACAAACATGCGTCCGCGGAGAATAATATAAGTTTCCGCCGAATGATGATGCCTGTGCACCGGAAGCGGAGTCCCGGGAAGCAACACATTTATCAGCCTCTGCGCCTTCGCGTCAAGACTGTCATGCAAATTAAAATTCATGCGCAGGCGCGGACTTTCCTCCGCCTTCCGCGTAATCTCATCCAGAAGTCCGTTGTCGAGTATCATGACTGTCGGGATTTAAGATATTGTTCGTGGCGCCAGTAGTTTTTCTTCATAAACACGATATAGGCCACGAACAGTAATACAATAATGCCGCAAAGATATAAGTAATGATTGACCGGAATGAAAATCATGCCGAAAGATATCGCCAACTGGACCGACATGTACAGCAGCGACACATTCACGTGGGCAATTCCAAGCTCATTAGCCATCAGTTGATAGGCATGTTTCCGATGCGCCTCACCGAGGTTTTCATGGAGCCGGATACGGTGGCATATTGTCAGGACAGTATCCGCTCCATACACGGCAAGGAACACGATATATGAAAAATCCTGAGTCTTCAGAATCAGAAGCCCGAGGGCAAACAATAAAATGAATGCAATTGTTATCGAGCCGACGTCTCCGGCAAAGCATTTCGCTTTTTTTCTGAAATTGAAAAAACAGAAAACCAGCAGGCTCAGACCAACAATATACAGGAAGGGCATTGCGACGAAACCGGTCTTGTAATTCATATAAATCAAAGGCAGCAATACAGCCAATGAATACCCGCCGGTGATGCCATTGATTCCGTCCATGAAGTTATAGGCATTGATAATGCCTACACATACAACCAGTGCCACAACCACAATCCACCAATCGTGCCAATTCAATATGCCGAATTGCTGAAACATCATGAACATTGCCGCAAACTGGGCAACAAGCCGGACACTGTCAGGAAGAGAATGGATATCATCCACAAAACTAATCAATGCTACCAAAGTCAGGCCGACAAGAAACCACGGATATGTAAATCCGAAAAAAGCCGTGTACAACCACGCACCGAAGAGGAACACAATTCCTCCGCCACGCAAGGTCACAACCGTGTGCGATGATCTCAGATTAGGTTTATCAATGATATTACAACGGTCAGCAATCCGGAAGTAGACCACTTCCAAGAGGAATAGTAAAAGTGTACATATAAGCCAAATCATATTGTAGCCGGATATTTAGTTATACATGAAGTGTTTCCAAAACTTTCATAGGCTTCCAGCCAAGTTCATCCATCGCCTTGCGGTTGGAAAAAGTGAGCGACGTCGTGAGTTTCTCAAGCCGGGCTGAGTTAACGGGAAATTTCTTGCCCACTACATCACCCACAAGAGCCAGAGATTTCGCCATCCAGTATGGTATTGACAGGGGTTTACGCTTGCCAAGTTGGGAGGCTATGAGACATGACAAGTTGCCGAATGTCGGCTGGTCGGTATCGCAGACGTTATATATGCCGCCTTTTTCCTTGACGAGCGGAATAAGATTAGCAATATCCTCTGCCATAAGCACACTCTTGCACACCTTTCCTCCGGCAATATTCACATAGAAACCTTTTCGGATGCCCCGGAGCATATCGCCGAGGTTTCCGGGAGGATTGACGCCTGCAAGCAGTGATGGTCTTAAAATTGTGAGCACCACTCCATTTTTTTTGCACCATTCCGTAAGGAATTCCTCTGCCATGATTTTACTTTTGGCATATGGAGTGGTGCCGTTGAGCGGGTGGGTCTCTTCAATCAGTTCTCCACCTTCACAGCCATACACGGCAACCGTGCTGATAAAAATCATTGCCTGCGGAACTCCGGATTTCTCAAGTGCCTTGCAAAGGTTGACTGTTCCCTGATAATTCACATCGTAGAAAGCCTGCTCTTCGGCTTTTGTCTTAGGCACTACATGAGCTTTTCCTGCTGCGTGAAGCACAATATCGAACTTATGGGGAAGTTCGGGAATGTTACGTGCGAGGTTGACAGTAATGTCATCCGTATCCAGATGTCCGAGTGTAGTCAAGGGAGTATACTCCCGTTTAAGGCGTGGAAGGATATTGGCGCCAAGAAAACCTGACGCCCCGGTAAAAAGAAGTGATTCCATCACTTAAGAAAAAATTGGTTGGAATTTTTTTAAAATCTCAGTTCGAGAATATCGGGTAAGGGCAAGTTGTCGTGCTCTCGAACCCATTTCCTCAAACTCTTTCTTTTTTTCAATTGAAAGACTGTCAAGCCATCTTTTTATGCCTGCATGGTCGGAGGGAGAGAAACAATAACCCAATTTATATTCCTTTATCATCAGAGCCACCTCTGAGTTTTCATCGCCGATATATAGAATCGGTTTTCCTGCTGCAAGAATATTATATGCTTTGGACGGAACTCCAAGGCCGAACATGCCATCAGCCAATGTAATCAGTGCCAAATCGCAGCCTGACAGCACTTCAAACTGTCCATCCCGCGAATAAGGACCTCCAAAATCGACATTTTCAAGGCCTTTCTCCGCGACAGTTGATTTCAGTTTATCCTCGATAGCCCCGCTGCCCCTTATCACAAACCGCAAATCACGGTTTTCCGCGGATGAGAAAACTTCCATAAAGTTTTCAAGCCCCTGGCAGCGACCTATATTACCGGCATACAATATTGAAATGGCATCGTGCGGAGTTTTTGCAAGCGGACAGTCACATTCATCGGCCCAGTTTTCAACAATATGGACTTGCGGCTTCTTATGTGCTGACGACACTTTTGATTCAACAACCTGACGCATGTCCCGGCCAAGTACCACAAGATTGTCCGCCTTGGAATATGCCCGGTTGAATATCGAAAGTAAAATACGGTACGACAGGCTTTTACTGTTCTTCACCACTCCTGCCGCGATTGTGTTCTCGGGAAAAACGTCATGCACGAGTATCGTAAGACGAAATTGTCTGAACTTCTTCAGTAAAGCCGTGAGCAGCAACATCGGCGCAGGATTGGTGACGATGAAAACATCATCGCCTTTGGCTACATTTCGTCTGACCGCTGAAATCAAACGGCACGAATTCCGCACCAGATTATATGCCCGCGACAGCAGATTGTTCTTGTTGTATTTTCCGGAAGCGATGCGCTCAACCGGATAAGGCTTGTCCGCATCACTCCCAGAACAATCGGTAGAACTGTAACTTGAATTACTGCAAATTACCTTGATATCGTGATTTTCCGACAGGTAATCGGCAATCTGAGTTAAAATATGCGCGGTAGAAGTCTTATCGGGATAAAACAGCTCGCTTACAATCAATATTTTACTCATTCAAACGTGACTTTATTATTTTCGCCACACCATTTTGTTAACTACACCGGTGTAGGACTGGATGAGTTTGACGATTTTGGTGGAGACACATTCGTCAACGTAGTTGGGCACGGGCAGGCCGAGGTGGCCACGGCGGTTCATCTCTACGGCTACGTCGACGGCCTGAAGGAGGCTGTGCTCCTCGATTCCGGCAAGGATGAAGTCACCCTTGTCGAGGGCTTCGGGACGCTCGGTGGAGGTGCGGATGCACACTGCGGCGATGGGCTTGCCTACCGAGAGGAAGAAACTGCTCTCTTCGGGAAGCGTACCGGAGTCGCTAACGACGGCGAAGGAATTCATCTGGAGGTTGTTGTAGTCGTGGAAGCCGAGGGGCTCATGCGCGATAACACGGCTGTCGAGTTTGAAACCGCTCTGTTCAAGGCGCTTACGCGAACGCGGATGGCAGCTGTACAGGATGGGCATGTCGTACTTCCGGGCCATGGCGTTGATGGCGTTGAAGAGACTAAGGAAGTTCTTCTCGGTGTCAATATTTTCCTCACGGTGAGCCGACAGGAGGATATAGCGGCCTTTTTCGAGTCCGAGACGGCTGAGGATGTCAGAGGCTTCAATGTCGGCGAGGTTGTTATGGAGCACCTCGGCCATGGGACTTCCGCTGACATAGGTGCGCTGGGGGGCTACACCGGAGGCGTTCAGATAGCGACGCGCGTGTTCCGAGTAGCAGATGTTGACATCGGAAATGATGTCGACAATTCGGCGGTTGGTCTCTTCGGGAAGACATTCGTCGAAGCAACGGTTGCCGGCCTCCATGTGGAAGATGGGGATATGCAGACGCTTGGCGCCGATTACGCTCAGGCACGAGTTGGTGTCGCCGAGCACAAGCACGGCATCGGGGCGTGTCTCAACCATCAGCTTGTATGATGCAGCGATGATGTTGCCCATGGTCTCGCCGAGGTCTTTGCCGACAGCGTCCATATACACCTCGGGGTCAGCCAACTTGAGGTCTTTGAAGAAGACTCCGTTGAGGTTGTAGTCGTAGTTCTGCCCTGTGTGGGCAAGAATTACGTCGAAGTATTCGCGGCAACGGTTGATTACCGCAGCCAGACGTATGATTTCGGGACGCGTGCCGACGATTATCAGCAGCTTCAAACGTCCGTCATTTTTGAAATTTATCATTGCTAAAAAATTTATGTACGTAGATTTCAACCTCCTGTTCCTCCCGGTCTCCTGTCTTATTTAATTGACAGTAGTACAGTAGATACAGGAGTTTTTTGTATCTTTGTTGCATGACAGACCATGAATTACTCTCCATCATTAAAGACGCAGCCTATCAAGTTAGGCTCGCTTTCGCGCCCGGTTATTTAGAATCGGTCTATCAAAATGCACTTATCATCGAGTTGAAACAGCGCGGTATTTTTGTTGAGAAAGAGGCTCCGATCAAGGTATATTACAAAGGCGTGGAAGTTGGCGATTTCAGAGCAGATATACTTGTGGAGAAAAGAGTAATTCTTGAACTCAAATCTGTCAGGGAGATACATCCAATACACGAAGCACAATTAGTGAACTATCTCATTGCCACCGGTCTTGACTACGGATACCTCATCAACTACGGTGGAGAGAAATTCCGTATATCCTTAAAGAGCAGAATCTACCAACCACCTCAATAACCCTCCAGCTCTCCTGTCTTTAATTTTAACAGAGTACAGTAGATACAGGAGTTCTCAATCCTACGGTTCCTCCCGTTCTCCTGTCAAAATTTAAAGACAGGTGTACAGTAGGAACAGGAGTTCGCAATCCTACTGCTTCTCCCGTTCTCCTGTCTCAACTTTCTCAAAAAAGGTATCCGGGCGAGTGGGGTCAAAGGGTTCGTTGCAGTACATCACTGTGACGAGGTTTTCGGTATCCGACAGATTGATGATATTATGGGTATAGCCGGGCAACATGTGCACAGCCTCAATCTTATCGCCACTCACCTCGAACTCAAGCACTTCGTCGCTTCCAAGACGGCGCTGCTGAATCAGTCCATGGCCTGATACGACAATGAAAAACTCCCACTTGGTATTGTGCCAGTGCTCACCCTTGGTGATACCGGGCTTGGAGATATTCACACTCACCTGACCTACGTTGAGACTCTTGACAAGTTCCGTGAACGACCCGCGCGCGTCGACGTTCATTTTCAGCGGAAACGAAACCTTCTCCTTCGGCAGATAGCTCAGATAGGTGGAATACAGAGCCTTGGCAAACGACCCTTCGGGCATCTCCGGGATAACCAATGTCGACGGCTGTGCCTTGAACTGCTCTAAAAGCGCCACAATCTCCCCGAGGGTCACATGATGGGTACGCGGAGCGGCGCAGTAGCGGCCGTCGTCTTTCAAAACAGTCGCCACTCCATCAAACTCGCAGTGGTGTTCCTTCCCACGGAGTGCCGCAATCATTTCGTCTACGAGGTCGTCGATATAAAGAAGTTCAAGCTCCACCGACGGATCATTGACCTGAATGGGTAGGTCGTTGGCAATGTTGTTGCAGAAAGTCGCAACGGCGGAATTGTAGTTCGGACGGCACCATTTGCCGAACAGGTTCGGAAATCGGTAGACGAGCACCTTGGCTCCCGTTGACCCGGCGTAATCGAAGAACAGTTCCTCGCCCGCACGCTTGCTCTCGCCATAAGGATGGCCGGCGTAACGACCCACAAGCGTGGCCTGGATGGAACTGCTCAGCATCACCGGACACGTGTTGCCATGGCTGCGGAGTGTATCAAGCAACTCCGAAGCAAAACCGAAATTTCCCTTGCGGAAGTCCTCGGGATTCTCCGGACGGTTAACCCCCGCCAGATTGAACACGAAATCAGCCTCCGAGCAATATCGGTCAAGTTCCTCCGGAGTCGAATCGAGGTCATATTCAAATACTTCCTCAATGTTCAGGTCAGGGAATCGGCGGTCCTTGCCTTCGCGTATCGCATTAAGCTGCGCGCACAGATTCCTCCCTACGAAACCCTTCGCGCCAGTTACTAAAATTTTCACTTCGTTAAAATTTTAAGGATGAAGTATAAAGTCAAAAGTAATAAGTATATTTGCGATTAAAAGACCAATCTATGGAAGATATTAAAGTCATTAAATCAGAGGAATTTGCACTCCGCATTATTAAACTTTACCGTTATTTGGTATCCACACAAAAAGAGTTTGTGATGAGTAAGCAAATTCTACGGTCGGGCACATCTATAGGAGCAAATATAGCCGAAGCGATATGCGCGGAATCAGCGGATGACTTTATCCATAAACTTGCAATAGCCCAAAAAGAAGCATCCGAAACCGGATATTGGCTCAAGTTGCTTTATAAAAGTGACTTTATCACCGAACAACAGTTCAACTCCATCAATCAGGACTGCAGCGAATTGCTCAATATTATCTCTGCAATCATAATAAAATTGAAGAAATCGCAGAAGTAAGTCACCCTTCTCACTTTAAACTTTTGACTTTCGTGCAGTTTACTGCACGAAGTTCCCTTCTCCGCTGAGTTCCTTCTGAATATATTCCAGAGAGGCTATCTTCGCCTTGGTCTCCTCAACGTTGAGCTGACGGGTATTGTTGGAATTGAACTCCGAGAGTGTGTTGCGGGTCTCGTCGCCCTCTTTGAAGAACTTATCGTAGTTAAGTCCGCGATTATCAGCCGGTACACGGTAGAAATTGCCCATGTCCTCCGCCTTCGCACACTCCTCATTTGTCAGAAGGGTCTCATACATCTTCTCGCCATGACGGATACCGATTACCTTGATATCCTCCTTGCGTCCGCCGAAAAGCTCGCACACAGCCTCTGCCTGAGTGCCTATTGTACAAGCCGGTGCCTTCTGTACGAGAATGTCTCCATTCTGTCCATGCTCGAACGCGAAAAGCACCAGGTCTACAGCCTCATCAAGACTCATGATGAAACGCGTCATCGAAGGCTCCGTGAGCGTGATGGGATTGCCCGAACGTATCTGCTCGATCCACAGAGGAATTACCGAACCGCGAGAACACATTACATTGCCATAACGGGTGCAGCAGATTTTAGTCTTGCCCGAATAACGGCTCTTGGCAACCGCAACCTTCTCCTCGATGGCCTTGGTGATACCCATCGCATTGATAGGATACGCAGCCTTGTCGGTCGAAAGACAGATTACAGCCTCAACTCCGGCCTCGATGGCAGCCGTCAGTACATTATCCGTACCGACTACATTGGTCTTGACAGCCTCCATCGGGAAAAACTCACACGACGGCACCTGCTTCAGAGCGGCCGCATGGAAGATATAATCAACCCCAGGCATCGCATTCTTGCACGACTGAAGATTGCGTACATCCCCAATATAAAACTTAATCTTATGGGCTACTTCAGGATAACGCACCTGATACTCATGGCGCATATCATCCTGCTTCTTCTCATCGCGGCTGAATATACGGATTTCTTTAATATCCGTATTTAAAAAGCGGCGCAACACCGCATTGCCAAATGATCCGGTTCCTCCGGTAATTAATAATGTTTTGTCTTTGAATACTGACATATGATTGAATATTTAATGATTTTTTACAATATCTTCGCAATAACCAATAAGTTTGGACATTCTCCTTTCTGTATTATCAAAACTTAGCAGTTTTTCCTTACCGTTGCTAATCAGCTTATTACGCAAAAGCGGATCTGATGCTAAAGAATAAATTCTTTCTGCGGCCTGATTAGCATCCAATGATGAATAGTACAAAGCACTGTCTCCGCACAATCCATGAGCAAATTCCAAGTCTGTTGTGACAATTGGAATTCCCATTTTCATGGCCTCGGGATATGTTGCAGAAAAACATTCAAGCAGGCTCGGTATAAATGAGATATCAGCCTGACTATAAAGAGACGGACATTGAGCTATATCAATTTTCCCAATCAGTTCAAAGTTTCCGGAAAGATTATCCGGGATAATTATCTGTGATTTATCAACTGTCATGACAAATCTAAATTTAAAATCAGGATATCTGACTTTCAGAATATGTGCTATATCTATTGCTATTCCCAGATTTTTATGTGGATAGTTCGCCGCAATAGTAAGTAATGTTATGCCTTCAAAAGAGGGTAATCCATATTTAATCCATTTCCCGGGACTATCGAAAATTTGATTATAATAATTGCTTATAGTCCTTATACATTTTCCCGGCCACTTCTTTTGCAATAACTCGGATATAAATGGATTTTCGGTATAAAAATATTTTGTACTGTTTTTGAAAGCTCGCTCTATCAACATGAGGCGCGATATGGATTTAATCTTGTCGATTCCATGCAGCATCTTAAAGTATGGCGATTCAGGCAAGACAAGATGAGCCATGGCGAAGCCACTAACATGACGACATTTGGGATTCCACCGTGACGGCCCGAATATTGTTAATACACAATCAATATTTTGCTCTTCAACCAAGCGGTCAAGGAAGCGGTCTCTTCCAAAAACAATAGTCGCTATCGTATTTTTTATATTATAATTTACGGTTCGGATATTTGTCGCAGGTAACAATCTTCCTATACTATCTTGTAGATAATCGGAATAGACGACCGTAAAATTATGCATGGGATATGCGGAAAGTTGCGCGATGATTGAATCTGCAACCTGAATACCACCTCCCAACTTCAAGTTGCTCGCATTAATAAGTATATTCATACTCTAAGTATTATCTTACAGAATTTTATATCCGCAATGGATAAACGATTTATTAAAGTCATGCGGACTGTATTCCTTTAGTATTATTCCGCTTAAAACTCATGAAAGGCAACGACAGTACAAACCAGGCATAATAGAGACAATACATCTCACTGCTGACAGACATAATCAAAAAAGCCACTGAGCCAATAATGAACATTTCATTAAAAAGTCCCATGCTCGCAGCTTTGTTCTTACGCTCTCTACGTAATTTCATTATAAAATTTATCAGTACAAAAATCCCCACTATTCCATAGCCCGAAAAGTATCCCGGCAGAAAACATGCTCCATTCGCTATTGTTCCAGACTCATGAATCCGTTCATAAAACATACCCAAGTCAGACCCTGACAACTTCAGCAAATGAACCGGGAAATACTTATCGTAGAAATACCCCTGAAGCCCATTGCCAACACCCATAAACGGCATTTCCGTAAAGCATCCCCAATTTATGATATACGGCACAGTTCTGGACACAGTGGAACCATTATCTGCATCAGTTGCCTTATCAAAGAGCATATACGATATTCCATCCCAAACTTCCGTATTCAAGATTCCCAGCCCTGATAGAATGAAAATAAGCAGTATCGGTAATATACATATTGAAGCGATTCTGAAAATCACCTTTATGCCATTGGTTTTCTTATATAAAATATGGATAAATAGTAATGTATCAACAAAAAAAAGAATGTAGGCAGTGGAACTTAGCGTGAAATAAAGCGGAATAAGCCATAATACTATTTGATACAGACTTTTTTTATCGCCATAGATATATCGCGCGTACAAAAATGGGTAAACGAATATGCCAAGAAGCCCACCGGCTCCAGCTGCCTCCGAGGCCGTGAGAGGTATTTTGTAGAAATCCTCAGACGGCACAAAACCACCTATAATTCCGGCGAATAAATCATATATCGAGGATCCAATGCCAAGTAGCGCAGATACCTGTATATATGCTATAACCAAGAGCGTCCAACATACTTTTGAAATTATACAGACAATCGTCCGGTAACTGAGTATTTGAAATACCCGGATGTTATATAAGAACATCAGTAGATACTGGAAATAAAACAGTATCATAGGCATGATTGCGATAAACGGGCTCTTGTTATTGTAATCCCCATACATTCCATATATTACACATGCCATCAGCACAGAAGACAGATTCAGATAGAAAATTGAATTTCTTATTGTATGGAAAAGACGTACGTTTTTGGCTCCAATTGTAATGCCACGGTTGCTACCCATCCATAGAATAACACCAATCAACAAAAAAATCGTGTCGATATAATTTGCCAATGGTCCAAAAATGTCTTTCAAAAATTCAAAAGGCATTATCATGCGGAATGGCAGGAGAAAAACATATAGCTTGGCTATATATACTTCTGCTCCACGAGAATCTTCAGAATAATTCATAAATGCTAGTTTTCAAGGAGCAACTCCTTATGTCTTAGAGCCATCCGCTCTATAGTACGATCTTTTATCTTATTCAAAGATGACAGTCCGAAAGAACAAGACTTTTCCGGATTGCAGAGAATTGTCTCTATTCTTTCCGCTATTAATTTCGGATTATCCAGCCCTACAATGTATCCATTCACATCATTTTCCACCAATTCAAGACCTGCAATGCATCTGTCGGAGGAAATCACAGGCAAACCTTGAGCCATCGCTTCATTTATCACAAGTCCCCAAACATCGCCTCTTGACAACAAAATGAACATACCAGCAGCCTTGTAGAATTCTTTCAAATCATCCTTGCCCTTAAACCCGACAAAATGAACGTTGCTTAATCCATTTCTATTCTTCAGTTCAAGATATTCAGTAGTCGGTTCCTCCCCGATAATATACAGTCCTATTGATTTATCAATGTACTTGGCTACATCCATCAAAATATCATACCCCTTGATGTAAGCTGCATTATTGGAGAACCTGCCAACAGTTACAACAACCTTGTCCTCGCATATATTCAGCTTTTCTCTGATTGTTTTCTTATTTGATTCAAGGATATCTGACTCTGAGCAGATGTCTGCATTAGAAATTGAAGTAAACGGATATTTATTTATCCTGTCTTTACTTATACCTAAGTTCCGGAGATAGGCAATATGCTCGTCGGCAGTGGTGAGGTGCATCTTAGCTCCTTGCAATAGCCATTTTTTGTACAGTCTCTTGATAATTAAATCCTTTTTATTGAATCCACCGTCATACTCCATCATATACTCACGCCCATGCAAGCGACACCATGTGATAGCTTTTTGAGTTGCAGGCGACGAATAATTGGTAAATATCAGGATGTCGGAAGGTGTGTCTCTAATAAAGTCTCTCAAAGCTGGACCCGAAGCAAGGTCAACTCCAGATAAATTTAAATCCAGATAGATTTCCTTAAAATTTATGGCATCTTTACCTCTCCAGGATGCATTTCGTTCTGCTGAATTCATGCGTTCATACAGGACTGTCAATTCGCAATATTTGCCAAATTCATTGAAAAAATCGACACGGTATGGAGATGGCAGATTTGTCGAAAATAATACTTTCTTCATCGAGCGAGATGTTTATACAAAGATTGTAAGTGAAATCGTTCCATCAAATAAGCCCAGTTACGGTTTCCTGTAATTACCGACAGCAGAACAAATACAACAAGTGCCGCTCCAAGCTGTGACACTATCAGAAATATGTCATCTACTATCATCAGTTCCAAAGCAAATCCACAAAGACTGACAGCAACTGCCAGATATAAATTGGGGAGGATATCCGACATCGTTTCGGAAAAAGAATAATGGAGCAATTTCATATTTGACGGTATATTTATCAAAACTGCAACGATTTCAGATAACAAAGCAGCTAAAACAACCGCAAACGGAGAAAACCATATAAAGATAGAACCCACAAGAAGTACCACCCCGATGCCACGTTTCCATGATATTAACTTAAAATAGACATCGCTACGACCAATTGCATTGATAGCCTGGAGATTGGCTGTCTGTAGGGGAAATAGCATGGAGATAAGACAAAACAACTGAAGATAGGGTACACATTCCATCCAATTGTCACCAAGAATAAGATGAATCAGCGGACGCCCTGTGGATGCCAAAAGTAACATGGCTGGGAAAACTATATATGTACTCAACGACATCGTGCGTCTCAGTAGAGCTTTAACCTGCATAATATCCTCCTGTTTTGAAGAGTATGCAGGCAGCATTACGGATTGTACAGAGCCATCAATATTATCAATCAATGTCAATGGGAACTGCTTTCCTTTATTGCAAAAGGCAAGGGCTGCCGGAGTGAAGGCCTTACCTATCACGAAACTTTCAAGATTATGATATAGCGTATCGACTAAACGCGCTCCAAGAAGTCGAATTCCATATTTCAACATCGACTTAGTCCGATGAACGGAAATTGCTATAGTGAACTTCCATTTTGCCATAAAAGCGAACAGTACGCATGCCAGCACTTGATACGACAACTGCTGGGCGACAAGCGCCCATGCCTCAAATCCCTTATAGGCCATTATTATACCCATACATCCTGAAACAATGGACGATGATATACCGGCATAGAATTGCTGCTTGAACTGCATCCTCTTTGACAGAATTGCAAGCTGGATAGAATTGACAGCCCCCGGGAATAAAACCAAAGCGAGAATACGAAACAGTCCCGTCAGGTCAGCTATTTCAAAAAAAATCGCAATGTATGGTGCAACCGCAAACAATAGCGCATACAGTAATAATGCAATACTTACACTATAAATCAATACGGCGGAAATATCCGAATCGTCAGCATCTTTTTTCTGCACGAGTGCAGTGTTTAATCCGGATTGAACAAACACTGTTGCCAATGATATGAAAATCATCAAAATGGCAACCGCACCATATGCCGATGGCAACAACAGCCGAGCAATCACTATCGAAACTATGAATTGGCTGACTTGAACCCCACCCCGCTCAAGCAGTTTCCATAGCATGGAATGTACGATTCCGTTCATTAATTAAAGAATTTCCTCAAAAACTTTAATAAATTCAGCTGGAGTATTTTTTGGGAATTTTTCCTGAACAAAATCAAACGGTATGGTCTTATTCAGATAAAGACTGACAAAATCATCAAATTCCCGCACCAATTCCTTTATATCCCGTCTTATGTCAAGACAGCACGCAAGTGGATATGAATCAAAATATTTCTTTGAAGATTCATTCTCTATATAATATGTTGACGCAATAAGTTTCCCCAATGACATGTATTCAAAAATCTTACTTGGAACCATTACCGGATTGGAGCCTCCTATATTCAACAATATCTCGGAATTCAATGCAACAACATTTAGCTTTTCCTTAGGAATATATGGATGTACAAGCCATGAACCTCTAAATCCTTGCAGTTCTTTCTTAGCTCGACTAACACCTTCTATTCCGGCAGAGAAAAACATAATGTTTATTCTTTCGGCATATTTTGATTGTTTAATAATACGGATAAAAGCACTCGGATCCCTGTCCGGTAGAGTCAAAATTCCGGAATATAAAATATTAATCCATCCTTCTTTTGTAAATCCATCTTTATCCGGTTTGACAGCAGGATGCACAATACCGGGAATATCCAGAACCCTCAGGTTTTTGAAGAATGGTTTATCAACCGAATGTTGTTTCTGATATTCCTCATTCGATTGCAAGCAAATTACCCTGTCCGAGTTCTTTAACAAAAACCCTTCATCCTCCTCTATACATCTTTCAGCATATTTTCTCGGAAGATATTTCGCAGGTTGCCTTCCTGACAACGGATCCCATAATATCGATACAAATTTCACGTCCGGACAGCACTCCTTTACCTTCATTCCACCATAAAGTGTGTCTCGTCCGCTGTGTTCAGCCACGATCAAGTCATATTGTTCTTTACGATGTAATTCAACGGCATTTTTTGCTACTAATTTCGCTAATATCGGTTCATAGTTCGGATAAACAGGGATGAAGCACAATTGTTTAAGGCGCATGTACAGCCTGTTTATTTTTACAATGGTTCTATAAATAAACTTCGATTCGTTGTCGCGTGCGTATGTATAGAGATTCCACCACCATCCTCTTTTAATGCGATGAACTTTAAACCCATTTAAATCCTCCTGCAATTTCTGCCCATGGAAACGATAAGCTAAACAATGGATTTCGTATTCTCCGGTTTCGAGCATTGCCTTCATTATTTTCTCATCACAAAGTACATTGGCTGAGCGGTTGGAAGGGTATGATTGAATGATAAACAAAACTTTTTTCATGATTTATCCTTTCATAAACAAGTCATAATCAAGTTTTCCTTTGAGAATTTGAGCTCTGAATTTACATGAGGCTCTCATTGCCCGGAAATATTCTCTTGCGTTTCTTCGCGTGATTATAGCCTGTACAAGACGCCAGAAATTGCACCAGCCAGATGCAATCATTCCCGAAAAGCCCATGTTATGTTTATTGCTGAGATATGCTCTGTTTACGATATACATGAATATGCTCTTGGAACCGGGAATACGATACTCAAGTGTTGCAAGATGCTTGACTGTTACCAAAGGGTCAAGAACACATCTGAGGCCCTCCTGCTTTGCCCTCTTATAATAACTGAAACTGAAGTCCAGATCTTCGGCATACGCATAACTTGTCAGATTCTCATCCCAACGTATTTTCCATTTGTCGAGTAAACTTTTGCGGACCACAAAAAAATATCCCTGCGCCCATTGTGTTTCAACCCGAGAAGTTATATCGTCCGGATAGCGACCAAGCATCGATTTCGTCACATGCCCGATTTTTCTTTTTCTATATGATTTTGTTCCAAGAAGATAGCCAATATTAGTGTCTGAGCGGCTTGTAAGTTCATCAATCCCTGCAATCATTGCAATATTTGTATCGGACATAATTGCATGAACGTTCCTTACAGTGTCATTGTGAACGTCGATATCGTCATCGGCAAAAATAACAATCTCATTTGACACATGTGCGAGCCCAAGGTTACGGGCTTTTGTAAGACTTGGAATCTGCTGATATACGTAATTTTGTAAAGGTATAATACCTTCAAACAGAGCCATTACATTTCGGTTCTGCTCCCGTATATCGGCAGACTGAGACTGATCCACTACAACAATCTGCGAAGGTCCATCTGTTCCTTCTGCAAAGTGCCTGATTGTCCGTTCGAGACTTTCCGGGCGGTTCATAGTGGGTATTACCACTGTTACAGGTAGTACCATGGCTTATTTACGATTAAGTATTAGTTTGGGCAAATAGAACAATATACGTCGAAACTTATTTCGGATTGTCGTGCTCCTAACGCCCGAAGCTCGGAACGCCCGGTCTAAAGATCCGGAAGTCTCGTATTCCTTCCTGAACATCTTAGCTTTCCCAGATAAAACCGAAGGATGCCTGAGCTGATGATTTCCGGCAATCGCCTCTTCGACAGAGCGACACTCCCATATCATATCATCCTTGCATTGTAAAAAGAATTCCTCGCCGATTCCTGAATTTATCAAAGCTAAGGAAATTTTCCCATTATAACTTTCAAGAGCATCACTGCCTATTCCCCAAAAATCTCCAATGGTGATATCTGACACTCTTTCCGGACAAGCGAAAGAGCAATTATAGCACACCGGCTTATATGTGACAGCACCCATGAAAGAGGCAAAATATTCATCCTCGTACTGATTCTTAGAATAGACAATCTTTCCGTTTATATCGTATGCGGTAGTGCAAAAATCCCTGCGACCCCGGAAAGTCACATCCCCGACTTTATCAAGCGAACCAATTTTATCTTCCAGATGCTTACGCAGATATTCCGCCGGAGGAGTACCATGACACACCAGATCTACCGTAATTAGATTTTGATACCCTTTCCGCAGGTATCGGCGTAAAGCTGCCACATTACATGGCAGTCCTATAAAAAGGCACCGCTTACCCGCATCCAAATCGGCTTTTGCCGATTTATAAATCATGCCGGGATTGCAGAAAACATACTTACTTCCTTTCAGCAATGTCAAGTCCTCCTCTTTATCAACCCGGACGAATCTAGGAACACCATTCTTTGCAGTAGCACCATAGACAACTCCTCCGGCTTTGATAATCCGCCTGGCGAACAGTGTTGCTGCGCCTCCTGAGGAACAGGAAAGTCTATCGTCCGCGTTACGGGTATAAAGAGCCATCGCCATGCGCGGATAACTGAGCTGTAATGGATTTATGACCGGACACGCCTTCTCACACAACCCACATTCGCGGCATTTACTGACATCCACATCAGGTATAAGTGTTGATAATGCAGACTCACGCATTTGAAGTGCATCAAAAGGACAGGCATTATAGCAAGACTGGCAAGACGTGCAAGTATCTATGTTGCAAAGTTCAGGCATGGAATTTTAAGATAAATTACTAAACAGGAATTGCTTTGAATGTTCAATCACTAAATCCAACGCAGATAGGTCTCTATTGTCATAGTTTACACCATGTTGAGGGGCTACTTTGCTCATTGTATCACATGTAAGTATCCGGTCTGTAAACCCTGCTGTTTCCAGGATCCCTGAAATTCTGGTATCCGTCCCAGCGTTGTTGACAAACACCCAAAAATCCTTTTTGAATATCAACGAGAATGAAACAGCATGAAACGAATTTGTCACTACCATTTTAGCATCTTTCACAAGCGACACAAACTCAGTCGGCCCGGAATCATACCTGTTTGTAAATGGATACTTCAAATCCCGAATATTCTTGTATATTACCACCAAAGGCAATTTCATGGCTTTTGATGTCTGTGCCGCAAAATCTCTTAGGCCGGCAACATCGCCAATAAAATATCCAAGAATATAATCTTTTCCAACAAGTCCGGGGACACTTATTTCAGACCAATCCTCGGAAGATAGAAGGAATACCGGATCGCACACCGTAGTTACATCATGAGATGTAGCACGATTTATAATCTCTGCTGACGAAACTTCTCTTGACGATATCGCTTTAAAGCAAGTAGCATATCTTGAAATGGCCTCAAAGGTTGTTTTTTTATTTGCTCCGGCGCCCAAAGATGGGGCATATGCAATGCATGTAGACTTGTCCTGGACGAAATCCAACATGTAATTGGCATCGAAATCATCGCAATCAACATTCCAGATCTGGTCGCTTCCACAGATAAAATAATCAAAGGTCTTATTCAGGCCATCCATCTGCTGGGTATTTTCAATTCTTTCCGTGGTAGGAATATTCAGATCTATAAACTCATCGAATCGCTTTTTATGCGTGAGAAGTTTTCGATAGTTAAACAGCGAATGAATATTGCGGGCGATTGGCAACAAACCTCTCCACGGTTCAAATATACGATATAATTTCTGCTGATTTTTGGTGGTATAATCTATGGTTCTGGCTACATATCCATTCTTGTTCAAAAAACGGTTGAGAGCAAAAGCCTGCAATACGGATCCGTAATTATAGGCTCTGGAGTATGTGATTATTGCAACCTTCTGTTTCTTAGGCATTAAATTCTTTGAATATTGTTTATTGAGTCAATGGTCTGTATGAACGTCCTATAATTACAGGGAAGTACTTCTGAGCAAAATTGATAATTGGATACATCATAGCCATAATCAACAATCCGACCAAAAGAGCAGACCACAGATATGTTAAATGAAAATGTGAGTAGAATTGTACGAAATAGGGATGAATTCCCAATGTAAGTATATTGCCAACCGATAGTACTGTTATATATTTCTTTGCAATACGACCTAATTGCCGGGATATGAAATAAACTAGATAAATACCGGCCGAGGCTCCCGTGATAAATAAAAAATAATTATTACCGTATTGATTCTGATACATCATCGGCCAATTGTTAAAATGTGGAATGACAATAAGAATACCCATGGATAGCACTACAAAAAGCCATCCACATAGTCTATTGATATTCAAATTATCAAATTCAGACATATATCTTTTCAGAAAATAACCAAACAAGAAGAAAGGATAGGCCAATACTGCATCCGTCCATGCCAATGGTATTGAAAATCCTATACTATGCCATATGACTGAAGTCAAAATGCAACACGGTGCAATAAGTACATATTGAATTTTAATAGGGCAAAAATTAAACACTGTTTTAATAATTGCAAGAGAATATATAAACCAGCAGACATTAAGCCCTGGTAATGAGGTAATTACCCCCCCCTGAAACCCTGCCATTATTTGCACGGTCCATTTTGCCAATTCACTTGGATAAATCAAACTTAAATTTCTCTCCTTTAAAAGAAAAACTGCCAAAGAGAGCAGACAAAAACATATCATGGGAACAATAAGACTCTGTACAATTTTGCGCCAGAAAATCTTACTATCGGATACATTTTTAGATAATAGTCCTGATACAACAAAGAACAGAGGAACTGAAAATGCATAAATGGATTTATATCCATCAGGGAACATATGTCCCACCACAATGAAATACATACCGATTACTTTCATTGTGTCTAACCAATGGATTCTATCGGCTTTCAAAATTTTATCAGATGATGAAAGTGTAGTCATAATTAAAATTGGAGAGATACCTGTGCGACCATACAAAAGTATCGTTCATCATGAGGTATGACATAATAGTTTCCCGTGTATTTGCTACGTTTATGGACTGGAGATAGGCTGTTTACACTATGACCTTTGAACACGCCAAAATTGTGACAGGAGTAATTTACTTCGCTGCGGTGACGAGGCGGGGGTCGAGGGAGATGCGCCACTCGATGCCGTTGGTGCCGGTGAGGTTGATGCGGTAGATGGCGGTGGCGTCGGCGGGGTTATGGGTGATGTCGCGGAATTCGCCGTCCATGCCGTGGAAGAGGCCGCCTACCACTACCACGCGGTCGTGGGCGCGGGGCTCGAGTCCGCCGAGGGGTGCGACTTCATAGTCGGGCGTGAACTGTCCGATGGTTTTCTGGAAGTTGATGAAGGCGCTGTTGGGTATGGGCGCGTAGGGCGCGCCTGGACGTCCGGTGGTGGTGTAGCACCATGCCAGGTCGCCTATGCGGGCGAAGAGGGGTAGCACTCCGGTTATGGGGCTGCGAAAGAATACTACGTCGGCAATGACGGGTTTCTGCTCGAATACGAGTTTGCGTCCGGTGCGGCGCGCTATTTCTTCGTATGGATAGAAGGTTTCGGGGATTGTGATTTCGTCGGAAATCTGCCCGAAGCGTCGGGTTATATCGTCGTATTTTACTCCGGGTCGCAGACGCATGGCAAACCAGCGCAAAGGGTTTTCGTAGAACAGCTGTCCTACCGAACGTGTGATGGCCGTCAGGCATGTGTCCGGAAGGTTTTCCGGGGCACACATGTCGATACATGGAATGTCGGGGAGTGCGTCTCCGAGCAGCGAGCGTACTTCCGATGCCGTTACTCCGAGGCGCAGGGCGCCGCAGGCCCAGATGGTTCGCAATGTACTGTCGGCATCGCCTGTGAAGGGAATTCCTTTGATTGAAAATAGCCTGCGCACGAGTTCCGACATGCGGCGTGCGGTTGTTTTGGGGGTGTTTTCCGACTGATTTAGCGGAAACACGTAGGTTCGTCGTGCCGAAGTGTGGCGTGCAGCCACGGCATTGCTCTCTTCGCTGTACGTGTCGAGGTCACGACGTCGCAGCATGGCAATTTCGGCCAGTGGCATGGCTCTGTTTAGCAGCGAGAAGAGTACTATATCGGCGGCCAAAGCCATTTCACCGCTCATCGCCGGAGCCTCGCGAGTGAGGGAGATACATCGGTCGAGGTCGGCGCGGGTAATCCGGTGGCCGCACTCGTTTTCGGGCTGATTTTTGAGAAGGCTGCGGAAATCCTTGAACGCTCCGGCCTCCGGAATCCGTCGGGCCGCGGCAGCTTTATGATAGAGTCCTGCCACAACGTCGAGATAGAGCCGTGAAGTCTTGGCTGAGAGGTCACTGAGATACATGTGCACCATCCACTCGGCGAGCATATCGACTCCGGGATTTTCCCACGTGCGGTAAGAGCTGCGCATGAAGGCAGTATACGACGCCACGGCTTTTTTGTAGGTCCGCAATGTCGCAGGGGATTTTGTCGGGTCATCAACCCGGAATAAGTTGTCAGGTAAGGTATGGCTATCGTCCTTATTCACAAGGATATTACTTTGCCGCGGAATTTTAACCCGATATAAATTCAAGACAATTCCATCCGACCCGCCATCCAGATAGTGAAATTCATCGGAAAGCGGCCTGCCGGGTGTATGTCAAATAAATAAAGCACTGTGTACAGGCTATTTTAGCGCAATAAGCCGCATCTCGCAAAGAGATGCTTTTTCGAGTTGCAAAATTACTATTTTTTATTGTAACGCACAAATTTTGGAATCACACGTGTTGCGAAGTCAACAACAATCCGGATTTATAAACCACCATCGGAACACATTCCCACAGTCGGAACAGCCTTATAATCTAACGCCCACAATACGTTAATCCACAAACAAATGCAATTAGCTCTACTCTATCCTAAATGATTCGAGAACGCTCATCGGATGCCAACCGAGCTCCATGACGGCCTTCCGGTTGGAGAACGTAAGTGAACGGATAAGTTTACTGAGCCGTGCAGAGTTGACCGGGAAACGATTACCGACCATATCCCCTACACAAGCCATCGCCCTGGCAAGCGCATATGGAATTGAGCGCGGCTCCCTCGCGCCGGTCTGCGACGCAATCAGCCCGGAAAGTTCGCGATAAGACGGATGTGTGGAATCGCACACATTATATATTCCGCCTTTGTCCTTCGCAAGAGTCACGATGCGTGCAATATCCTCGGCCATGAGCAGACTCTTCCGAGCCATTCCTCCTGAAATATTAAAATAGAATCCTTTGCGGATACCCCGGATCATATCGCCGAGATTACCCGGCGGATTTGGTCCTGCCATAAGCGCGGGGCGGAGTATCGTAAGGGTAACGCCATGACGCGCACACCATTCCGCAAGATATTGCTCGGCCATGATATTGCTTCGAGCATAAGGAGTCGTGCCGCTGAGGGGATGCGACTCGTCAATCAGCTCTCCTTCGTCGCAACCATACACGGCAACCGTACTTATAAATATAAAAGCCCGTGGCACACCGACTTTCTCGAGAGCCCGGCACAGTCGCACAGTACCTTCATGATTTACGTCAAAAAACTTGCGGACATCAGCATCGGAGCGCGGAACGAAATGAGCAATCCCGGCAGCATGCACCACCACATCCGTTGCATGCGGCAACTGAGGCTCACTCTCGGCGAGATTGACACGGACATCATCATCCTCATTGAGTCCGAGAGTGATTACCGGCGAATACTCCTTTCTCAGCCCGGGAAGAATATTCTTTCCGAGAAAACCCGAAGCGCCGGTGAGCAAAAGTGAGTCCATTTCGCCACAAAGGTACGAATAAGTCGAGAGCAATGCCAAATTTATTTGAGCATTGCCGAGCGTGTGCGAAGTCAACTGGCGGATGCGAATTTACGAAAAAGATGAATGAATTCAGCA
>CAJURN010000017.1 GCA_910589055.1 uncultured Muribaculaceae bacterium | reverse complement strand
CGCAGCACTCGCACCTGAAACGAGCGCGTCTACCATTCCGCCACCTGGGCTTTTTGCTTTTGCTCTGCAAAGGTACAATGTTTTTTTTACTTTTGAAAGTAACTGTGCTTATTTTTTTGTATTTTTTGCAGATTGAGTATTTTTACAATTGGAAATTTTATCAAGATATTAATATGAGTATTTTAGAAGACGGAAAGAAAATAGGCATGTGCAGCGACCATGCCGGTTATGAGCTTAAATGTATCATCGAGGGCTATCTGGAGTCGCAGGGCATCGGTTATAAGGATTTCGGAACTGACAGCACCGAGAGCTGCGATTATGCCGATTTCGCGCATCCTTGTGCAAAAGCCATCGAGAGCGGACGCTGCTATCCGGGCATCGCTCTGTGCGGCAGCGGAAACGGCATCGGAATGACCCTGAACAAGCATCAGGGCATACGTGCGGCTTTGTGCTGGACTCCTGAGCTGGCGCGTCTTGCCCGCGCACACAATGATGCTAATGTTGTGGTGCTTCCGGCGCGTTTTATCTCGCCTGAGACTGCCATCGAGATTGTGAATGTGTTTCTGAACACTGAGTTCGAAGGTGGCCGCCACGCACGCCGTATCGCAAAGATGCCGGTTGAGGGTTGCGGATGCTAATCAGGTTATGAAAACACGCCGCCCGACATCATCACATGAAGATGTCGGGCGGCGTTGTATCAACGGTTGACCCATTCGGTGGCTTCTCGCCGGGAGGGGCCGTAGGTTGTGGTGTCGGGAGGGTTGATGCAATAGCCGCAGAAGGGGACGGGGCGGTCGCGCAAGCGGCGTATCTGGTCGACGTGTGTCAGTTGGTCGAGGGGGATATAGTCGCCTTTTTCATGAGTGAATTCCGTTCCGCATGCGGCATTGAGGTGTCCTACGCATGCGCTTATCGAGCAGGGGTAGACTTTGTTGCCGACAACTGAGACGCAGCCGCGGTTGTAGCATTTGAAGTGCGACATGCGCGGATTCTGTTTCTTTTCGGGGTCGAGTCCGAAGCGGAAAAATGAGTCCTTCGCCGAGCGGTCGCCGAACACTTCGTATCTTACGCCTTTGTCGCGACATAACTTTTCGATGGAGTCGTAGTCGACCTTGATGGGATAGCGTGTGATTGCTACCACAATGTCGGCCTGGCGGCAGGCGTTCCAGAATTCGTCGGTCATGCGCGGCAATGCGATACCGTTGGTAAAGAGTTTGAGCGTCGCCGCAGGGAAGTGGCTGCGCATCATCGCCATCGCTTCGGGCAATTCGGGATATAGCAATGGTTCGCCCCCGATAAGATACAGTTCCTGAATAGGTTCTCCACGGAGCGATGAGATACGCCGCATCGCATCCTGCATCACGGCAAGCGGCGCGAATTCTTTCGGGGCGAGGGGGGAGTAATGTGTGCAGCCTTTGCAATTGAGGTTGCAGTAGTCGGATAGCACAAACTCCACTCTCAACGGCTGTTTGCTGTGAGAGCGGAGTGTGCGCAGTGCGTTTATTATTTTTCCGAAAATGGATTTTTTAGAATTCGGCATTGTTGGGTGTGCGGGGGAAGGGGATGACGTCGCGGATGTTTGTCATGCCGGTAACGAAGAGTACCAGACGCTCAAATCCGAGTCCGAAACCGCTGTGGGGCACTGTTCCGAAGCGACGTGTGTCGAGATACCACCACATGTCTTTCATCGGGATTGAAAGTTCGTTGATGCGCGCGAGCAATTTGTCGTAGTCGGCTTCGCGTTCGGAGCCACCGATGATTTCGCCGATTTTCGGGAAAAGCACGTCCATTGCGCGCACGGTCTTGCCGTCGTCGTTCTGCTTCATGTAGAAGGCCTTGATTTCCTTGGGGTAGTCGGTAAGAATCACGGGCTTGCGGAAGTGTTCTTCCACGAGGTAGCGTTCGTGCTCGCTCTGGAGGTCGGTGCCCCAATGTACGGGGAATTCAAATTTGCGACCTGACTCTTCGAGAATCTTGACTCCTTCGGTGTAGGTGAGGCGCACGAAATCGTTGTGTACAACAAATTCGAGGCGTTCAACGAGCTCGGGATCGAAATGTTCGGCGAGGAAATCAATGTCATCGCGGCAGTGGTCGAGAGCGTAATTGATACAGTACTTCACGAATTCTTCGGCAAGGCCCATGTTCTCTCCGATTTCGTAGAAGGCCATTTCCGGCTCAATCATCCAGAATTCCGACAGGTGACGGGGGGTATTGGAGTTTTCGGCGCGGAATGTGGGGCCGAAGGTGTAGATTGCACCGAGGGCGGTTGCTCCGAGCTCACCTTCGAGCTGACCGGAAACGGTAAGCGCAGTGGGCTTTCCGAAGAAATCCTTGGTGTAATCCACCTGACCGTCGTCGGTCTTGGGAAGATTGTTGAGGGGAAGTGTCGTTACCTGGAACATTGCTCCGGCGCCTTCGCAGTCGCTGGCTGTGATGAGCGGAGTGTTGAGGTAGAAGAAGCCTTTTTCCTGGAAGAACTTATGAATCGCGAAGGCGAGGGCGCTGCGGATACGCAGGATTGCGCCGAAGGTGTTTGTACGCGGACGCAGGTGGGCTTTCTCACGAAGGAATTCGAGAGTGTGGCCTTTCTTCTGCAGGGGATAAGTCTCGGGGTCGGCCGTGCCGTAAAGCTCGAGAGTATCGGCCTGCACCTCGACAGTCTGACCTTTACCCTGCGATTCCACAAGGCGTCCGGTGACGTGTATCGACGCGCCTGTTGTGATGCCTTTGAGCTGCTCGTCGGAGAAGCGGTTCATATCAAAGACAATCTGAAGATTCTTCACGGAGGAGCCGTCGTTAAGGGCGACGAACTGTACATATTTGTTACCACGACGGGTGCGCACCCAACCTTTCACGCTTACTTCCGACCCGATGAGTCCGGGAGCGAAAATATCGGATATTTTCGTACGTTTCATAAATTTCTTTCTTTGTTATGCAAATATGCACAAAATTATAACTTTTTTCTCATGCTGGCAATAAAAGAGACAAAAAAGCAACGCAAAAGCAATGTTGAAAATCAAGATGAAAGCCCCGGCGGGGTGGACAAAAGAGGAATTTAAGTGTAAAAAGCACACTTATGCTGTAAAACATGTTTTTTTATTTGGAGGTAGTATATTTTAGTGTTAATTTTACACCCAAACAAGTACCGGGCAGCGCTTACACATATATAATATAGCGAACAAGCCCGTACTCTCATGCAATTTACGTTGTCACGAAACACTAAAAAACCATAAATAACCAACATGAAATCCGCCATGAAAATCGCCGCTATGGCAGCGGCAGTCTCCCTCCTGGGCTCATGCGCCCAAAAGCAGGATGCTGAGGTTAAGCAGACCCTCTCCGGTCTTGACCCGGCCAATTTTGAATCCGTCTACCAAGGCGACTCCACAGCACTGTACACCCTCACCAATGCCGCAGGCATGGAAGTGTGCGTGACAAACTTCGGAGGACGCATCGTTTCCATCATGGCTCCCGACCGCGACGGCAATCTCCGCGACGTAGTGCTCGGCTTCGACAGCGTGGCCGCCTACTTCCCCGAAAACAACCAGAGCGACTTCGGAGCTGCCATCGGCCGCTACGCCAACCGCATCAAGGACGGCAAAATCGAGCTCGACGGTGTTGAATACCAGCTTCCCCGCAACAACTACGGCCACTGCCTCCACGGCGGCACCGACATGGGCACCCGCGGATGGCAGTACAGAGTGTACAACGCCACCCAGCCCAACGACAGCACCGTTGTGCTCTCAATCGAAGATGCCGACGGCAACAACGGCTTCCCCGGCACTGTGAACGCTACCGTGACCTACACTCTTCTTGCCGACAACACACTCGACATCAAGTATTCGGCCACTACCGACAAGAAGACCATCATCAATCTCACCAACCACTCCTACTTCAACCTCGCCGGTGACCCCACAAAGCCCATCACCGACGATGTGCTCACAATCCGTGCGGCCTCCTTCACTCCGGTCGACAGCACCTATATGACCTCCGGTGAAATCATCCCCGTGGCCGGCACCCCGATGGACTTCACCACCGCAAAGACTATCGGTCAGGACATCGAACGCCGCGACTACGACCAGATCCAGAACGGCAACGGCTACGACCACAACTGGGTTCTTGACACAGCAGGCGACGACACCACCTCCGCCGTGACCCTGTACAGCCCCGCATCCGGCATCCAGATGGACGTCTACACCGACGAACCCGGCATCCAGGTGTACACCGGCAACTTCCTTGACGGCACCCTCACCGGCAAGCGCGGCATCACCTACCAGCAGCGTGCGGCAATCTGCCTTGAAACACAGCACTACCCCGACAGCCCCAACAAGCCCCAGTGGCCTTCGGTTGTCCTCAATCCCGGCGAAACCTATACAAGCCATTGCGCATACAAATTCTCGACAAAATAAGCGCCCTCCCACATAACCAAAACAATCACTATCAAATAAAACAATGGAATTACTTGACTGGCTTGTCATAGGCCTATTCTTCATCGCACTGATCGGCATCATCGTATGGGTGGTGCGCCAGAAACAGAACAATGCCGCCGACTACTTCCTCGGCGGAAAAGATGCTACCTGGATCGCCATCGGCGCATCCATCTTCGCCTCGAACATCGGTTCGGAGCACCTGATCGGCCTCGCCGGTTCCGGAGCCGCCTCCGGTATGGCAATGGCCCACTGGGAAATCCAGGGCTGGATGATCCTTATCCTCGGCTGGGTATTCGTACCCTTCTACACCCGTTCAATGGTCTACACCATGCCTGAATTCCTCGAACGCCGCTACAACTCCGCTTCCCGCACCATCCTGTCGCTCATCTCCCTTATAAGCTACGTGCTCACCAAGGTTGCCGTGACAGTATATGCCGGAGGTCTCGTGTTCCAGCAGGTATTCGGCATCGACACCCTCTGGGGCATCGACTTCTTCTGGATTGCAGCAATCGGCCTGGTGCTCATCACCGCCCTCTACACCATCTTCGGCGGTATGAAATCCGTGCTCTACACCTCAGTGCTCCAGACTCCCATCCTCCTTCTCGGCTCACTCATCATCCTCGTGCTCGGCCTCAAGGAACTCGGCGGTTGGGACAAGATGATGGAAATCTGCTCCGCTGTTGAAGTGAACGAATACGGCGACACGATGACAAACCTTATCCGCGACAACCGCGACGGCAACTTCCCCTGGCTCGGTGCTCTCATCGGCTCAGCCGTAATCGGTTTCTGGTACTGGTGTACCGACCAGTTCATCGTGCAGCGCGTACTTTCCGGCAAGGACGAACGTGAAGCCCGCCGAGGCACCATCTTCGGCGCTTACCTGAAGCTCCTGCCCGTGTTCCTGTTCCTCATCCCCGGCATGATTGCCTTCGCTCTCCATCAGAGCCAGGGCTCATTCCTGCCCATGCTCGAAAACGGTAACCTCAACACAGACGCAGCTTTCCCCACCCTGGTTGCCAAGCTGCTCCCCGCCGGTGTCAAGGGTCTTATCGTGTGCGGTATTCTCGCAGCCCTCATGAGCTCGCTCGCATCGCTGTTCAACTCCTCGGCCGCCCTGTTCACCATCGACTTCTACCAGCGCTACAAACCCAACACCAATCCTAAGAAACTCGTCCGTATCGGTCAGGCCGCCACAGTTGTAATTGTTGTGCTCGGTATCCTCTGGATTCCCATCATGCGCTCCATCGGTGATGTGCTCTACCTCTATCTCCAGGACGTACAGTCCGTGCTCGCTCCCGGTATCGCGGCAGCCTTCCTTATCGGTATCCTCTGGAAGCGTGCCTCCGCTCAGGGCGGTATGTGGGCGCTTCTGTCCGGCCTTATCATCGGCCTCACCCGTCTCGGCGCCAAGATTTATTACAGCAACGCCGCTCCCTCCGACAGCCACAGCCTCTTTCAGGCAGTGTTCTTCGACTGCAACTGGCTCTTCTTCTGCGGATGGATGCTCGTGTTCTGCCTTGCAGTGGGTGTGATTGTATCGCTCTTCACCAAGGCTCCCTCTGAAGAAAAGATTCAGGGTCTTGTGTTCGGCACAGCTACCGCCGAGCAGAAAGCCGCAACCCGTGCAAGCTGGAACCACTGGGATGTTATCCACTCGATAATCATCCTCGGCATCACAGCAGCCTTCTACATTTACTTCTGGTAAAAAACAATAAACAACTGACGTGGACGGGAACCCGAATCCCCGTTCACGTCAGCAACCCACTGATATGACTGACTGTTACAGCCACCATTCACAATTCTATGTCAGCGTCGACTGCATCATATTCAGCATCAGCGACGGCAAGCTCCAGGTACTGCTGACAAAACGTAAATTCGAACCTGAAAAAGGAAAATGGTCCCTGATGGGAGGCTTCGTAAGCGACGGAGAAAGCGTCGATGACGCCGCAAGGCGCGTTCTGTTCGAGCTCACCGGAATCCAGGGCACTTTCATGCGTCAGGTAAAGACTTTCGGCGAAGTGTCGCGCGACCCGGGAGCCCGAGTGATTTCGGTGGCCTACTACGCACTTCTTCCGTCCGACGCCATCGACGAGAAAAGCCTCGCCGAACACGACGCCTGCTGGAAAGACATCAACGACCTCCCCGAACTTGGATTCGACCATCCGGAAATGATACGCAAGGCCCGCGCACACCTGTGCAGCCGAATCAGCACCGAACCGATCGCCTTCAAGCTCCTTCCCGAAGCGTTTACGCTGACACATCTCCAGACCCTCTACGAACTCATCTTCGACGAGCAGTTCGACAAGCGCAACTTCCGCAAGAGAGTGGCCGAGAACCAGTGTATCGAGACCACCGGAAAAATCGACAAGTCCGGTTCACGCCGCGGTGCACGACTTTTCCGCTTCAACAAGGAAATTTTCGAGGAATCAAACAAATTTAAAATCTAAAGGAACGGAAATTAAGTTTTTTTCGGCAAAATAACGGGCACGAACATTATACTTGTCTAAACCGTCCGAAACGACTGAACCTCCGACCAAGTAATATTGTATAACAGACATGCTTGAAAAACTCAAAGAAACCGTTTGCCAGGCAAACCTTGACCTGGTAAAACACGGACTCGTGATATTCACATGGGGCAACGTTTCCGGCATCGACCGTGAGAAAGGCCTCGTTGTAATCAAACCCAGCGGAGTAAGCTACGACAACATGAAGCCCTCCGACATGGTGGTTGTCGACCTTGAGAGCGGCCGCGTTGTCGAAGGCGACCTCAACCCCTCCAGCGACACCCCCACACATCTTGCAATCTACCGCGCATTTCCTGAAGTCGGAGGCGTGGTACACACCCATTCCACCTATGCCACCGCATGGGCGCAGGCCGGAATCGACCTTCCCAACATCGGCACCACACATGCCGACTATTTCCACAACGACGTACCCTGCACCGAAGCCATGACCGAAGCTGAAGTGACAGGCGACTACGAACTTGAGACAGGCAACGTGATTGTGCGCCGCTTCGTGGGTCTCAATCCCATGCACACACCCGGCGTGCTTGTCAAGAACCACGGCCCATTCACATGGGGCAAGACTCCCGACGAAGCCGTACACAACGCCGTAGTGCTCGAGCAGGTTGCCAAAATGGCAAGCATATCGTTCAGCGTCAATCCGCGTCTGACAATGAATCCCCTTCTCATCGAAAAACACTTCAACCGCAAACACGGTCCCGGAGCCTATTACGGACAGAAAAAGAAATAAGTCCGGGGCACCCCTACATCATAACCACAGAATTACACTCAACCTCCCTTCAATCAAAATTTCAGTTCAAACAATATAAAAGATTATCAATCATGGAAAATTTCAGCAATTACGAAATATGGTGGGTCACAGGTGCCCAGCTTCTCTACGGTGGCGACGCAGTTGTAGCCGTTGACGCACATTCAAAAGAAATGGTAGAAGGCCTCAACAACTCAGGCCGTCTGCCCGTCAAGGTGGTTTACAAAGGCACGGCCAACTCTTCCAAGGAAGTAGCCGACATCATGAAAGCCGCCAACAACGACCCCCGTTGCGCCGGTATCATCACCTGGATGCACACCTTCTCTCCCGCCAAGATGTGGATCCACGGTCTCCAGCAGCTCAACAAGCCCCTGCTCCACTTCCACACCCAATACAACGCCGAAATTCCCTGGGACACCATGGATATGGACTTCATGAACCTGAACCAGAGCGCACACGGCGACCGCGAATTCGGACACATCTGCACCCGCATGCGTATCCGCCGCAAAGTTGTGGTAGGCCACTGGACCGACCCCAAAGTACTTGATAAGATTGCCGTTTGGGAACGCGTGGCAGCAGCTTGGGCCGACTCCCAGGACATGCTCATCCTCCGCTTCGGCGACCAGATGAACAACGTGGCCGTTACCGACGGCGACAAGGTTGAGGCCGAACAGCGTCTCGGCTATCACGTGGACTACTGCCCCGTGAGCAAGCTGATGGACTACTGGAAGAAAGTTTCCGACGCCGACACCGACGCTCTCGTCGCTGAATACTTCAAGCTCTACGCCCACGACGCAGCTCTCGAAGACAAGGCTTCCGAAGGCTACAAATCAATCCACAGCGCAGCACGCGCCGAACTCGCCCTCCGCGCAATCCTCAAGGACACCGGTGCCAAGGGCTTCACAACCAACTTCGACGACCTCGGCGACTGGGACATCAACGACCCGCATTTCGTAGGTTTCGACCAGATTCCCGGTCTTGCCTCACAGCGTCTTATGGCCGAAGGCTACGGTTTCGGTGCCGAAGGCGATTGGAAGAGCGCAGCCCTCTACCGCACAGTCTGGTTCATGTCGCAGGGTCTTCCCAAGGGATGCTCCTTCCTCGAGGACTACACACTTAACTTCGACGGCGCCAACAGCTCTATCCTCCAGGCTCACATGCTCGAGGTGTGCCCGCTGATTGCCGAAGAACGTCCCCGCCTGGAAGTACACTTCCTCGGAATCGGTATCCGCAAGGCACAGACCGCCCGCCTTGTATTCACCTCCAAGCCCGACGCAGGCGTAACAGCAACCGTTGTAGACCTCGGCAACCGCTTCCGTCTCATCGTCAACGACGTTGAATGTATCAAATCCAAGCCCCTGCCCAAACTCCCCGTGGCATCCGCACTCTGGATTCCCATGCCCAACTTCGAGGTAGGCGCCGCAGCATGGATTCTCGCCGGTGGCACACACCACTCCTGCTTCTCCTACGACCTCACTCCCGAATACTGGGAAGACTACGCCGAAATCGCAGGCATCGAGATGGTACGCATCGACAAAGACACCACAATTCCCGCCTTCAAGAACGAACTCCGCTGGAACGAAGTGTACTACATGCTCAACAAATCACTCTGCTGATCATAAGCGATAAATAACAAATGGCCGCATCGGAATCCGGACAAGACATTCCGGTGCGGCCATTTCTCTATCATTCTCCTTAGACCAATCATCCAACACTTGATTACCGTTATGATCAACAACGCAAAAGAAACAATAGAAGCAGGCAAGGCCATCTTAGGCATCGAGTTCGGCTCAACCCGCATCAAGGCCGTGCTTATCGACCAGGAAAACAAGCCCATCGCACAGGGTAGCCACGAGTGGGAAAACCAGCTCGTCAACGGCCTGTGGACATATAGCCTCGAAGCCATCTGGTTTGGTGTGCAGGACTGCTACCGCGACCTCCGCGCCAATGTAAAGGCACTGTACGACGTCGAAATCGAAAACCTCGCAGCCATCGGCGTCAGCGCCATGATGCACGGCTACATGCCCTTTGACAAGGACGGCGAAATGCTTGCCGCCTTCCGCACCTGGCGCAACACCAACACCGGACCTGCCGCAGCCGAACTGTCGGAACTCTTCGTATACAACATCCCCCTTCGCTGGAGTATCTCCCACCTCTACCAGGCCATCCTCAACGGCGAGGAGCACGTGAAGGACATCGCTTTCCTCACCACACTCGCAGGCTACATCCACTGGCAGCTCACCGGCGAGAAGGTTCTCGGCATAGGCGACGCATCCGGCATGCTCCCCATCGACCCCGAAACAAAGAACTACTCGGCCGAAATGATTGCCAAATTCGACAACCTCATCGCCGACAAGGGTTATGACTGGAAACTCACCGACATACTTCCCAAAGTTCTCCTTGCTGGCGAAAGCGGAGGCGTGCTCACCGAAGAAGGCGCCAACAAGCTCGATATCTCGGGCCACCTCAAGGCAGGCATCCCCGTGTGTCCTCCCGAAGGTGACGCAGGCACAGGCATGGTGGCTACAAACGCCGTGAAGCAGCGCACCGGTAACGTCTCCGCCGGAACATCATCTTTCTCGATGATCGTGCTCGAGAAAGACCTCTCCAAGCCCTACGAAATGATCGACATGGTGACAACTCCCGACGGAAGTCTCGTTGCCATGGTACACTGCAACAACTGCACATCCGACCTCAACGCATGGGTAGGACTCTTCCGTGAATACACCGAGCTTCTTGGCCTGCCCGTCGACATGAACGACATCTACGGAAAGCTCTACAACAACGCCCTCAACGGCGACCCCGATTGCGGAGGTCTCATGGCCTACAACTACTTCTCGGGCGAACCCGTGACCGGACTTGAAGAAGGCCGCCCGATGTTTGTACGCACCGTGGGCAACCGCTTCAATCTCGCCAACTTCATGCGTTCACACCTGCATGCTTCCGTTGCCGTGCTTAAACTCGGCAACGACATCCTTTTCAACGACGAGAAAATCAAGGTTGACCGCATCACAGGCCACGGCGGATTGTTCAAGACAAAAGGCGTGGGCCAGCGAATCCTCGCAGCCGCCATCAACTCGCCCATCTCCGTGATGGAAACCGCCGGAGAAGGCGGGGCATGGGGTATGGCTCTGCTCGCTTCATACCTTGTGAACAACAATGACGAACGCACACTCGCCGACTGGCTCGACACAGTGGTGTTCGCAGGCGACGCCGGTGTGAAAATCACCCCCACAGAGGAAGATGTCGAAGGCTTCAACCGCTACATCGAAAACTACAAGGAATGTCTGCCAATCGAAGCCGCCGCAGTTAAATACAAGAAATAACCCCATACACATTTAGCCCCTATAACGAGCCGCGCGCCAGCCATGGAGTGCGGCTCGTTTTATGTTCACTCGCAGGTCGTCTTTGGCGTTTTTAAAAAATTTTAATATCTTTGCCGCTGAATAAGGATTCACTCCACGACTCGTGTTTGCAGTCCGCATAATCATTCGAGTATAAACTAAGGTAAATTTCTATGACTCATCGCATTTTGACTTCCTGTGAAATCGCAGAACTTCAAAGCAACGGCTGTACAGCCGAAAACTGGGCCGACGTACTTGTTGGCGAAAACTTCAACCCGTCGTGCTGCCGCGACGTACATTTCTCCGGCAACATCCGTCTCGGCTCCTACAACCGTGTATTCCACCGTCCCGGCGGTCTGAGCGTTCCGGCAGGGCTTTCCGGAGTCACGCTGCACAACTGTACCGTAGCCGACGACGTGTGTATCCGACGCATAGGCAACTACATAGCCAATTACGACATCGAAGAAAGCGTTTTCATCGAAAATACCCAATGTATAGCAGCCTTTGGCAACTCATCGTTCGGCATAGGCACCGAGGTATCGGTACTTAACGAGACCGGTGGCCGTGAAGTGCCCATCTACGAACGCCTGTCGTCGCAGCTGGCCTACCTGACAGCCATGTATCGCCACGATGCCGCCTTCACCGACGCCATCTGCGGCCTTATCCGCGACCACGCCGAAAACAGCCGCAGCGAAAGAGGACGCATCGGACGCCATGCCACAATTGTCAACGCCGGAACTATCTCCAATGTCAACATCGGGGAATATGCCCGCATTGAAGGCGCAGCCAAGCTCGTCGACGGCACAATCGCCGGATCCAAGGCCGACCCCGTGACCGTAGGTGTAAACGTAATGGCCGAGCACTTCATCCTTGCCTCCGGAGCAAAGGTCGAGGATTCGGCTGTACTCGTGAACACATTTGTAGGACAGGCAAGCCATCTTTCGCACCTTTTCTCAGCCCATGATTCGCTATTCTTTGCCAACTGCGTGTGCGAAAACGGCGAGGCTGCCGCCATCTTTGCCGGACCATACACCGTGACAATGCACAAGTCGAGCCTGCTTATCGCCGGAATGTACTCCTTCCTCAACGCAGGCTCAGGCTCCAACCAGAGCAACCACATGTACAAGCTCGGTCCCATACACCAAGGCGTCGTGGAAAGAGGCTCCAAAACCACCAGCGACTCCTACGTGCTCTGGCCCGCACGCATCGGAGCCTTCTCGCTCGTGATGGGTCGCCACGTCAACCATCCCGACACATCGGCCCTGCCGTTCTCCTACCTCATCGAGAGCCATGGACAGAGCTTCCTCGTGCCGGGTGTAAACATCAAGAGCGTGGGCACAATCCGCGACGCACAGAAATGGCCGCGACGCGACAAGCGTTCGCCCGAGGAAGAACGTCTCGACTCAATCAACTTCAACCTCCTCAGCCCCTACACCATTTCAAGGATGATGGATGCCATCACACTGCTCGATACCATTGAATCCACGACGGGCGAAACTGCGGCTCACTATGCCTACCGTTCGATGACAATCGAGGCACGCGCGCTCCGGAAGGGTCGACGCTACTACTCGCTGGCTATCGACAAATTTTTCGGGAACTCGGTAATCCACCGCCTGAAAGACTGCGACCTGCGCAACTGGGACACGGAAGTCATCGCCCGTCTCAAACCCGACTGCGCCATGGGAAGCGGCGAATGGACAGATATCGCCGGAATGATTGTTCCCCGGAAGGAAATCGACACACTATGTTCTGAAATTGCCGATGGAAGTCTCACCTCACTTCCCGAAATCGAAGGCCGTCTGCGCCAGCTCGCCGGAGCATACTACGATATGGAATGGACCTGGGTGGCCGAAAACTTCGCACGCTGGTTCGGCAAACCCGTCGAGGAACTTACTGCCGACGACCTCGCAAACATCGTCGACCGCTGGCAGGAAAGCGTTGTCACCCTCGACAAGATGCTCTATGAAGATGCGCGCAAGGAATTCTCGCTTACGTCCAAAACCGGATTCGGCGCCGAAAACTCCGATACATGCCGCAACGCCGATTTCGAAAACGTCCGCGGAGTATTCGAGGAAGACCCATTTGTGAAGATGGTACTCGACCATATCGAACGCAAAAGCGCCCTTGCCGACAACGTCCGCACCCGCCTGCGCAAATAACCCCAAACCTTCACCGCCGCGAAAGTGTTATAATACAAAATTTTAGCGGCATCTTGCTTGTGATAAAAATTTATCTTATCTTTGCAAGGAACAAATAAACATATCAATTATGACTCGAACCATCAACATAAAAAAACCCTCTCCAAAGATGATTCAAGTCTTTGATTCCCTGAGGGACAAAAAGCAACAGCAGATTGCAAAATTGGCAAACACGAAGGAATGTGTTTTCACTATAAAAGTGTAATGGACATTTCATTCGACATACAAAGTACAAAGGGCGACCACCTTAGGGTTGCCCTTTCGTATTATGACAAAGAAAGTTTGCAGACATTCACAGAGGATCCATTGGTTCTGACATTAGTATTTTATGATGTAACTTTAGTTCGTATGTCAGGCAATGGCATAGTCGGAATAAAAGCATTAAAAGCCGTATGCGATATACTCTACCGCTTTATGAAAGAAAATGAGACAGCCGTCCTTTGTTTTTATTGTGATGACTTGACTGATGTAGCCCGACGTCATTCTGACCTCACTCCACAGGAATACAGGAGTCAACTTTTTTCAAGAATGTTTGACATGCATATCCGAAGTAATAAAAACGAGAATTTAGTCAATTATCAAGTAAAATTAAACTCCGGTGGCGATACCCGCTTCGCTCACTTTATCACAGCTGAAAAACACCTGCCCGCTGTAAAACTGCTTGCGGGACTCATTATGGAAAAATAGCACTCTTCATCTATATCTGCACAATTATCATCACTGTTGAAGCAGGCTCAGGCTACATGCGCGGAGCATGCTTTAATTATTTTTAACTGAGACAGGTGTAACAATTCCGGCGGGGGACAGTCTTATTAAAGGAACCGGAAATAATGCGGCGCAAACTGCACACAGATGCCTTGTGAGCACGGTTGCAAGCCTGCCCGACAATGCGTTGCAGAATGTGCGGCAAACGATTCCAACATTATTTTAGATTTTTTATACCTGAAAGATTTTCAAGGCCCGCAAAAAATCGCTAACTTTGAAAGTCAATCAATTAGAATTCCCTCTCCGTTCTTTCCCCATATCGGGAAATTTGCGCCGGAATCCATTATAATCTCCTGAATCAAGACATGGAACAGACATTCGTAATCCTGAAACCCTCCACCATCAGCCGCAGTCTTGTGGGCGATGTCCTCACACGCTTCCAGCGCAAAGGCCTCATCATTTCCGGCATCAAAATGATGCAGCTGGATGAAAAGATTCTCCGCGAACACTACGCCCACCTCGTCGACCGTCCTTTCTTCCCCTGGATTCTGGCATCCATGACAGCCACTCCGGTGATTGTGATGGTGCTCAAAGGCAAGGACGCTGTCAACGTTGTCCGCACAATGACAGGCGCCACCAACTCCCGCGTCGCAGCCCCCGGAACTATCCGCGGCGACTTCGGCATGAGCGGACAGGAAAACATCGTGCACGCTTCCGACTCCCTCGAAAGCGCCGCCGTTGAAATCGCAAGATTCTTCAAGCCCGAAGAAATCTTCGACTATGAGCTGCCCCTGATGGCATCGCTCTACGCTCCGGACGAGAAATGACGCCTCGTCATTCTCCCTCTCCGCCCCCCGCTTATGCTACCTGAACCCATTACCACATAAAATTTATTAATATATCTCTCCACGCGTCATCACCAATCAGGCGCGTATGCAAATATAGAAATGAATCTCTCTCGTATAAGTCGTAACATACTCGCAGCAGCCGCACTCGTCATCGGCGGCACTTGCATGTCCGCGCAGGACTTCCAGCTCCCCGACCGTCACCTCCGCCAGCACGACAACCTGCTCGCTAACCAAGGAAACGCCGGAATCTCAGTCGAGAACACTACAAAATACCTCGAAGCGCTCTTCAGCGAAGAGGAAGAACCCGAATTTGACATCTACACCGAAGGATGGGAAAGCGGACGCGTCAACTGCTATGCCAACGCAATCGTGCCCGAAACAGCCGACATCGACGTGAGCAAGTTCTCCATGCCTCATCCCGGCTACATCACCTCGCCCTACGGCTACCGCAAACGCTTCCGCCGCATGCACAAAGGCGTGGACCTCAAAGTCAATATCGGAGACACCATCCGCGCTGCCTTCGACGGCAAAGTGCGTATAACCAACTTCGAGCGCCGCGGCTACGGCTACTACGTAGTACTGCGCCACACTAATGACCTCGAAACCGTCTACGGACACCTCTCAGGCTTCCTCGTGAAGCCCGACCAGTATGTCAAGGCCGGCGATCCCATTGCCCTCGGTGGTAACACAGGCCGCTCAACAGGCCCGCACCTCCACTTCGAGACTCGCTACATGGGCTATGCCATCAACCCCTGCGCGATTTTTGACTTCGCCAATCAGACCACACACACCGATGTGTACACCTTCAGCAAGCAGACCTATCAGAACGCCCGCAACTTCTCGCCTGCAGCCAACAGCGAATACGCCAAGGAATATCTGAAGAATCATCCCACAAAATCGTACCGTACTCCCACCGGCACATCTTCCTCGGCAACTGCATCGGCTTCAAGCTACCGCGTGCGTAAAGGCGACTCCCTGAGCAAAATCGCATCACGCAACGGCACAACCGTGCAGCGTCTTTGCAAGCTCAACGGACTGACAACCTCATCCAAGCTCAAAATCGGACAACGCCTCAAGCTAAGATAAGCGTCGCAACCACACGCAACAAAGCATACAAATCCGCCGGAGCCCCGGCGGATTTTCTTTTGTGAACCATACGGCAGACCGGAGTGTTATACCCATAGGTATATTATGCCGATTCCAACATCTTCAAACTATACACTTTAGAAATTATGCGCAAGAAAACATTCACCCTCGCCATGGCGGCAATCGCCGCAGCGTCAGTTCCGGCTATGCTCGCTTCGTGTGCCAATCAGACCTCCACACAGTCCGAAATAGCCCGAAGCGGCTCACTCGACTTCAAAACCGAAACATACAAGGCCTCATACACGCTCAAAAACTCCGCACAGGATTATCAGCGCGACAAGGATGTGCCTTACACAGCCAAGGCCACCATGCTCATGCCAACATCCGTCCCGGGCGAAGGCTTCGATGTACTGCGTAATGCAATCATGAAAACAGCCTTCGACAGCATCGGCTCCGACGAGGCGACCATTGCCAAAAACTATTTCCGCAAAACTGCTTCTGAAATCGGCTACACCCCTGAGGCCACAACCGACGATACCGCCTCCGACATGGCTGCAGGCGAGACCATCGTGAATGGATTCGTGCAGAACGTGACTTCCGAAATTCTCTCCTACGGAGTCCTGAACTACATATATGCTCCGGGCGCGGCACACGGAATGTCCACCACCCGCTACATTGTTTTCGACTTCGACAATGGCAATGTCGTAAGCCTATCCGACATCCTCTCCGCCGAAGGGCTCGAAAAACTGCCTGCCACATTGAAAGAACGCGCCACTGCGCTCGAATCGGCAATCGGCCCGACCGAGCTCACCGCCCTGCCCTCAGGAAACAATTTCTACATCAGCCCCGACAACAACCTCGTGTTCGTGTATCAGCCTTACGAAATCGCCTCCTACGCCCAAGGCACAATCGCAATATCCGTTCCGGCCTACACCGTCTCCGAACTCATGACCGACTACGGAAAAACACTCTTCAATTTCCAATAACTTTCCAAATCCATATAAAAGCAGTGGCTGCATCGAAATCGGTGCAGCCACTGTTTTTATATGGATTCTCGTCAATCATCGTGGTGATGATGGCGATGGCGCGAAGCCTTGCGCATTTCCTTGAAGTACTTCTCACGGGCTTTTAGATACTTCTTCTGAGCTTTTTTGACCTTCTTATATTGCTTTTTGGCCTTTTTGCCATGATAGTGATGCGATGGTCCGTATGGAACACCGTAAGCAGGGCCGTAAACCGGATAATAATTTCCCGGCACTCCGCCGCTGACAACAACTCCCGCTCCTTCGGTAGTCATCCAGGCCTGAAAGCCGGTCTGAGCCGACGCGACTGTCGCGGCTGACAGCAACGCCACAGACAGTAATGCTGTTTTACGTTTCATAGTCGTAGGGTTTATGATTATAAAAATATTTACGCATGAGGAATAATGTTGGTTCACAGGTAAATGTTAAAAAATACGCAGCCACCGGAGTGGCGCGAACCGCAACAGGTTGCGGCGCGTTTTGATTATACGTTTACTTACTACTTACTCATCACCAACCATCCTTTAAATGAAAACACCGCACTTCTTCCTGCGCCTGTCTGCGGCCACAATGCTCACCGCAGCATCCTTTGTTGGCAGTTCCTACGTATTTGCCGCCCATCTCACTCCCGAAGATGCACTCGCAAGAGTATCTTCCGGAAGCTCACGGCTCCGCATTGCCGGAAAATCCGACATGACACTGGCATTATCGGTATCGCCTGCCTCCGGAGACGAATCGGCTGTGTACGTATTCACCTCCCGGACTGCTCAGGGCTTCCTGGTTGTGAGCGCCGACGATTGCGCCCCGGCAGTACTCGGATATTCCGACGCCGGCGGTTTCGATTCCGCCGATATGGCTCCGGCTTTGAAATACTGGATTGAGGAATACGCCCGTGAAATCAGTTTCGCCGCCGCCAACGGAGCCGGTCAGTACAAAGCGACTGAACGCCCATCCCGCAATCCCATAACGCCCCTGACAAGCACAAAATGGAATCAGGATGCACCCTACAATAATCTCTGCCCCACCGAAAACGGCAAGCGCTGTGTCACCGGTTGCGTTGCCACGGCTCTTTCGCAGGTGATGCGCTATCACAGCTGGCCCGCAAAAGGCACCGGAAGCAATTCCTACTCATGGAATTCCGGAACACTCTCGCTCGACTTCTCTACCGTGGAATTTGACTGGGCCAACATGCTAAACACCTACGGCAGCGATGCCACCGCCGCTCAGGAAAAAGCGGTAGCCACGCTCATGTATGCCGCAGGTATTTCCGTGAGCATGGACTACACACCCTCCGAAAGCGGGGCGGCCGCCGTGGTCGTTCCGGCCGCGATGGTGAATTATTTCAACTACGACAAGGGCATCCGCTATATGGCACGCGACTACTACGGGCTGCAGGACTGGGAAGATATTGTCTACAATCAGCTCGTTGAATACGGCCCCGTACAGTACTCCGGACAAAGCAACTCGGGCGGACATTCATTCGTGTGCGACGGATACAGCACCGACGGTTATTTCCATATCAACTGGGGCTGGGGAGGAATGAGCGACGGCTATTTTCTTCTGACAGCCCTCAACCCGGAAAGCCAAGGCATCGGAGGATCAACTTCAGGATATAATTTCAACCAAAGTATCGTTGCCAATGTGTCCACGCCCAAAACAGGATCGCAGATGTATCCCAACCTTATGTTCGACGGCAATTTCACCGTAAGACAGCAAAGTGCGACACCCGGATCTGAAATTGAAATAAGCGGACCTGTCTACAATTTCTCAATCGGTAATCTCAGCGGTACTCCGGGCATCAAAATCACTGCCTCCGACGGCACCGTGACATACGCCGCAGGGACTTCCTTCTCCGACATGCCGGCACTTCACGGACTTTCCGGCTATGAAGTCACACTTCCATCCCAAATCGCCGATGGCACATATACCCTCACTCCGGCTTTCCTCACCACTGCAAAAACATGGCAGGACATTCCCGTGAAGATTTCCGATATAAGCTCTGTCACCATGACCGTCTCCGGCGGCACATGCTATTTCAGCGACGGAAGCACCCCGACAATCGAGGTTTCAGGTATCACCGCCTCGACTCCCTTCTATTTCGGAAGCAAGTTCATGATTAACGCCACCCTGACAAATTCGTCGGAAGAAGAATTTTACGGCACCATCGCAGCGGCCTTCGTGGATGACAGCGGCAATCTCACGATGACAGGCGAGGAATATCCGGTCGACCTGCAAGCAGGCGAAAGTATGCCCATGGAATATTTTTCCACTCTGAGTACCCCTGTTTCAGGTTACAGTCCTCAGACCGGTGAATACACACTATACTTCATCAACACCGCGACATATCAACCCGTCAGCGAGGGCATGACTGTTACAGTCAACGCCAAGGTATCGACAAGCATAAGCGTCACCGACCTGCATCTGAAGGATCGCGTGACAACCGATGTCGACAAGAATAATCTCAACTTCGAAGCCACCGTGAACTGCTCAGCCGGATATTTCGGCGGCACACTCACCGTTGCAATCTTCCCCTATGATACAAGTGGTGGCTCGGTATCGTCGGTTGACGCACTCAGCTCGGAACCCCTATTCATTCAAGCCGGGGAATCAGGTACAATGACGGCCACGGGAAGTTTCCCCACCGGCGAAGCAGGAAAGACTTATGGCGCAGCCGTATTCAACGGAAGCACCCAGCTCTCAGACATGGCTCTTTTCACTCTCAGTAGCCAGACCGGCATCGTCGCCGCGGAGACTCCAACAGTAGGCGTGTACCCCAATCCTACCGCCGACATACTGAATGTAAGCGTACAAGCCAAAGAAATCATAGTGTTCAATACAGCCGGTGCCGAAGTTATCCGCGCTACCGATTGCAACTCCCTCGACCTGAGCGCGCAACCTGCCGGAATATATTTCGTCAAAGTCAAGGCCGAAAGTGATTCGGCTCCCGGCACATTCCGTATCATCAAGAAATAATGCCATCCGATCCGCACAGACGAATTGCGGGAAAGTGGCGCACGGGAAGCTGGAAAGTGCGTTCGGCTCTGTTCCGCTTCACACGCGACTTTCATTCCGCCATCAGCCGGTGCTCCGACATCCTCGGAGCGCTGGCTGTGGCGTGTTCGCTCGCCTGTGTGGTGTGTATGATTATTTATTGCGGCTTCGAGCGCGACGCTGTCGACCGGGCACTGCTCCTGCATATTATCCGCGGCACCCAGATTGTTTTCATCACGAATGTGCTGTTCAATCTGATTCTGCGTTTCCGCGCCACCGTGTCCGACAGCCGCATACTGCGCTGGATAGTCGATGCGGGAGTGCTTCTTTCGCTGCTTCCGCTCCTGTATCCGCGGCCTGAGTCGCCGTGGCTTCCCGTGCTCGACAAGATTCTGTACAGCAAAGCATTTCTGTTTGCCGTACTCGGATCCTACTCCACGGTCGAACTTTGCTACGGCATCATGCGCATGCTCGGACGGCGCACCAACCCGGCTCTGATTCTTGCGGCAAGTTTTCTGTTCCTGATTATCGCAGGCTCATTCGTGCTGATACTGCCGCGGTTCACCCTCGTTCCCGTGTCCTATGCCGATGCTCTGTTTGTGTCGACGAGCGCGGTGTGCATCACCGGACTGACTCCCGTCGACATCACGAGTACCTTCTCGCCCATGGGGCTTGTGACAATTGCCGTGCTCGTGCAGGCAGGCGGTCTGGGCGTGCTTACTTTCACGAGCTTCTTCGCGATTTTTTTCAGCGGACGCACCTCCATCTACAACGAGCTTCTCATCCGCGACTATATCTACTCGAAAAGCCTCGGCGCGCTCCTGCCTGTGATGATGTATATCCTCGGCTTCACCCTCGCAGTGGAAGGACTCGGTACGCTGCTGGTTTATTTCACAATTCCCGATTCCTTAGCCCCGACCACAGGCGAAAAATTCGCGCTTGCGGCTTTCCATGCCTTGTCGTCGTTCTGCAATGCCGGATTCTCAACCATCCCCGGCGGGATGTCAAATTCCACACTGATGTCGGGCAACCAGCATATATATCTCGCTACGTCACTGCTGATCTTCGCCGGAGGCATAGGCTTTCCCAATCTCGTCAACTTCAAGGAAGTGGCATCGGTGTATATCCGGCGTTTCGGCGACCGCATATTCCACCGCAAGCTGCGCCGTAACCCGGTACATATCATCGACTTGAACACGAAACTTGTGCTCGTCACCACTACCGCACTTTTCATTGGTGGAGCAGTGGCATTTTTCTTCCTGGAACGGCACAACACCCTTGCAGGCATGCCTTTGCGCACACAGATAATCCAGTCGGTATTCAACTCTCTCACACCCCGAAGCGCAGGATTCGCATCGGTCAATCCGGCATCGTTTCTCAACGTCACGCTCGTCGTGGTAATGTTTCTGATGTGGATTGGAGGTGCATCGCAGTCGCTTGCCGGAGGTATCAAGGTAAACACTTTCGCGGCCATACTCCTCAACCTGCGGGCCATTGTCACCGGCCAGAAAGGCATAACCACATTCCGCCGGAATCTGTCGGTGGCATCGGTAAGACGTGCCAATGCCGTGGTCTTGCTGTCGATACTCTCGCTCACACTCTATTGCGTGGTTGAGATGCTGCTTGAGCCGCGTCTCGGAACACGCGAGATAGTCTTTGAATGTGTGTCGGCGCTTTTCACCGTAGGTTCGTCGCTCGGTGCCACGCCCCAGCTTTCATCAGCCTCGAAAATCGTTCTCTGCACAGCCATGTTTCTTGGCCGTGTAGGCATCCTCTCCCTCCTGTGCGGCCTCGCTCCCCGCCTCCGCGACCGCTCCATCCACTACCCCACCGACTCCATTATCATCAGTTAACCATTTATTTGAACATTAGATAAAGATTACTATCTTTGCAGAATAACTATCCATCTTCATAACATCCCATCTGCAACCTTCTTATAAAATGTTGAACCCACAAGACATTTCCGAATTATTATCCGATTTGGAGAGCGACCGCATAGAGCGGACAATTTCCACTACCAATACCGATAAATTCGGGCAGGCAATATGTGCGTTTGCCAACGATCTGCCAAACCATAATCTACCCGGATTTCTTATCATAGGAGCAGATGATAAGACCGGTAGAATTAACGGGTCTGTTAAGATTACCGATCAATTGTTGCAGAATCTCGGTGGAATTAAAACGGATGGGAAATTGCAACCTCAGGTGAGCATGACTGTTGAGAAAGTCAAACTTACAGATGGCGACGTCGCAGTCGTAACCGTACAGCCTTGCCCTTTCACTCCGGTACGATATGAAGGTAGAATATGGATTCGAAATGGTCCTCGCAAATGTATAGCAAGCGAATCTGACGAAAAGCGTCTGCTTGAGAAGCGCGCAAGCCGTATGCTCACATTTGATGCTTTACCATGTCTCGATGCCTCTATTGATGATATTGATGTTTCTGCTTTTAAACAGATTTATTTGTCCAAGGCTTTTCCTGAAGATTTATTGAAAACCGATGGCCGCAGCACTGAGCAGCAGATGCAAGCATTAGGCTTCTTCAATGTCAAATACAATTGTCCCACCTATGCCGGAATAGTATTATTTGGAACCAATCCTGAACGATTCTTACCGGGCGCATACGTCCAATATGTTAAATTTGAAGGCATAACACGTTCCGCCAAAATAAGAAACGAATATAAATTCTCCGGCAATCTGGTTAAGATATTATCACAACTCGATACATTCGTCGATGCGTCTATAACCAATCGTCGTCCTGTACCTGTTTCCGCACTTAGGGAAGAATTGAGGGTTGATTATCCGCATTGGGCAACCCGGGAACTTCTCATGAACGCTATCTGTCATCGAGACTATGAAGGAAACGGACCCGTGCAATTTTATCAATACGACGACCGTATTGAAATAATGAATCCGGGTGGATTATATGGCAAAGCAACCCCTGAAAACTTCCCTTATGTCAATGACTATCGGAATCCTGTGGTTGCTGAAGGTATGAAGGTTCTTGGTTTTGTCAATCGTTATAGTAGAGGTGTGCAGTCTGTACAGGATGAATTAAAGAATAACGGCAATGGTGATGCTGATTTCAAACTCCATCTTGGAACTGCCTTCCTTGTAATTGAATATATATATTCGAATTCAAAGAGTGAAGGAAAGAGTGAAGGAAAGAGTGAAGGAAAGAGTGAAGGAAAGAGTATTGACGAGCGAATAATTGAGTTGCTAATTGAAAATCCGCACATTACCTATCCTCAAATGATTGAAAAACTTAAAATATCACAGACTTATCTTTACAAACACCTACGTCTATTGAAGGAAAACAAAAAGATAGAACGACTCGGAGGACGAAAAAACGGTGAGTGGATTGTAAACCAATGAATCTGTTTTTACGTTCAAGCTCGTGTGTAATCAAATTCGCACTGTTTATCAAACAGAATACTATTCGGAAAAGTGAGAATATTCCGAAAAAATAATGTAAATTTGCAATCGTAACTGAAACCAACAATTCTAACAATTCACGAAATGAATATCGACAACTTCGACTTCAAAGGCCATAAGGCTATTGTCCGTGTGGACTTCAATGTGCCCCTGGACGAGAACGGTAAAATCACCGACGACACCCGTATCCGCGGTGCTCTCCCCACCCTCAAGAAAATTCTTGCCGACGGCGGTTCGCTCATCATCATGTCGCACATGGGCAAGCCCAAAGGCAAAGTAAACCCCAAAATGTCTCTGTCGCAGATCAAGGACGCCGTTGCCGCTGCTCTCGGCACCGACGTACAGTTCGCTCCCGACTGTGCTGCCGCAGCCGACATGGCCGCAGCCCTCAAGCCCGGTCAGGTTCTTCTGCTCGAAAACCTCCGCTTCTATCCCGAAGAAGAAGGCAAGCCCGTTGGCATCGACAAGGCCGACCCCGCTTATGACGCAGCCAAGAAGGAAATGAAGGAACGTCAGAAAGAATTTGCAAAAACTCTCGCTTCCTACGCCGACGTGTATGTGAACGACGCCTTCGGTACCGCTCACCGCCGTCACGCTTCAACAGCTGTTATCGCCGACTACTTCGACACCGACCACAAGATGCTCGGCTACCTCATGGAAAAAGAAGTGAAGGCCGTTGACAACATCCTCAAGGACATCAAGCGCCCCTTCACCGCTATCATGGGCGGCTCAAAGGTTTCCACCAAAATCGGCATCATCGAAAACCTCATGGACAAGGTTGACAACCTGATCCTCTGCGGCGGTATGACCTACACATTCGCCAAAGCACGCGGTGGCAAAGTGGGTATCTCCATCTGCGAGGATGACAAGCTCGATCTCGCCCTCGACATCATCAAGAAAGCCAAGGAAAAAGGCGTGAACCTCGTTCTCGGAACCGACTGCGTGGCAGCCGACGCTTTCGACAACAACGCCAACACCCAGATCTGCTCTGTAATGGACATCCCCGAAGGCTGGGAAGGTCTTGATGCAGGTCCCGAAACCCGCAAGCTCTTCGCCGACACAATCCGCGGCTCCAAGACTATCCTTTGGAACGGCCCCGCAGGTGTGTTTGAATTCGACAACTTCACCGCAGGCAGCCGCGCAATTGCCGACGCTGTGGTTGAGGCTACCAAGGACGGAGCTTTCTCTCTCGTAGGCGGCGGTGACTCCGTAGCATGCGTCAACAAGTTCGGTCTCGCCGACGAAGTTTCTTACGTTTCCACCGGTGGTGGTGCGCTCCTCGAAGCTATCGAAGGCAAGGTTCTCCCCGGCGTAGCTGCCATCAAGGGCGAATAATCCCGGATAATACATTATAACATGACGCGATGATTCATTCCGAGTCATCGCGTCATCTTTTCTCCACCCGAGTTTGTTATCAGAGTATGATATACACCCAACAATTCTTCGACTGGATAAACGACAACATCAATGCCGACCCGGCTGCCCTGCGGCTCAAATACGCCGGACGCGAGATGCCGTTTGACGTTGCCGCAGCGATACTGCAGATTGAATCAAGGCGCAAGTATGCGAAAAAACTTGCCGACACGCTCACTGCCTTCCCCGACTTCATATTTCCCGACTCACTCTCGGGCGAACAGTCAACATCGGATCTCCTGGCCGAATTTCACGCATCGCTCGTGCCTGCCGGAGCTACCGTGGTTGACCTTACCGGAGGCTTGGGTATCGACGCACTGCACATCGCCCGCAAGGCAGCCGAAGTCACGGTAATCGAACGCAAGGAAGAACTTATTGAAGCCCTGAAATACAATGCCGCAGGACTTGGAATGAAGAATATAACTGCCGTACACGGCGACTGTCGCGAATTTGCAGCCAAAGTCATTGCAAACGGTGTGAGATTCGATGTAGCTTTCATCGACCCCGCCCGGCGCAGCAGCGACGGCTCGAGGGTATGGGCGCTCGAGGGCTGCGAGCCCGACGTGGTGGTAATGCTGCCGGAGCTGTCCAAATTGTGCAGGAAACTTATCATCAAGGCCTCCCCGATGCTCGACATCAGCCACACGATAGCAGAGCTGAATCCGCACCCCGCGGAAGTTATAACTCTCGGTACAAGCACGGAATGTAAGGAACTTATGGCCGTAGTGGATTTCAACGAAAATCCGCAGGAAGACAAGGTTATTATCCGCGCCGTTACTCTCACCCGCGACCAGGCTACGGATTTTTCCTTCACCCGCCACGACGAAACGACGGCAAACGCGCTTCCGGCATCCGCTCCGACCGAAGGAGGGTATATCTACGAGCCATATCCCGCAGTGATGAAAGCAGGGGGAGCGGCAATATTGTCGCAGGATTTCGGGGTGTCACCGTTTCATGCCAACACACGCCTTTTCCATAGCATTGAACTGAACAAGGATTTTCCCGGACAGATTCTGAAAATAATCCGCGTGCTGCCCTACGCGTCGAAACACATCAAACGCTTCCGCCGCGAATATCCGCGCATCAGCGTTACAGCGCGCAACTTCGGCATGACAGCCGACGCACTCCGCGCCAAACTCGGCGTGAGCGACGGCGGTACACTGCGCCTGTTCGGAGTCACCGACTACCGCGGCGAGCGTATTCTCATCGTAGGTCAGGGATTGTAGAGGTCGCGATGATAGAAATCCATCACCTGACGGGCCATGTCGAGAGCCTCCGCCGCAGGCGAAGCAGGGTCAAGCTCCACAGCCGCACAGTAATCACTTATGGCTCCGGCCCGGTCGTCACACTTCCACCGCAGACGACCACGGTCGTAATACAATCCGGCATCCGGCGCGGCCTCTATCATGGCCGAAAGCTCACGGATGGCTCCGGAAATATCTCCGGCGCTAACAAGAGCCTGTACGCGCGCATCCATCAGTTAGCAGGACCGAGAGTCACGACCGCCCCGGTTGCGGAATCAAAAATAACTTTCGACGGAGATTTCTTATCGGTGAAGAGCGCGGGATCAAGCCCGAAAGTCACGCCCAACTGAGCCAAGGGCACCTCTACGGAGGCTATCGTACGGCCATCGTAGCACACCTCTACAAGCGCGGTGCCGGGAATTGTGTAAGCCACGCCACCCTTGGGGAAACGCTTCACCTCACCTTTTTCATTTACAGGCAGACGGCCTTCATCCAGCACGGTGACATTCACAGTGACAGGCGCGCCGGAAAGATTGTCGGCATCCACAAAACCGTCGACCGACGAAAGGCGCGCAATCACCTTGCCTGAAATATCGGTGCTGTCAGGTTCGAGGGTCACACGGGTAACAACCGTGCGTGTGCTTCTTGTTCCGGCAAACATAGCTGTCAGAGCAGCTTCCTGAGCCGAAAGATTATCAAGCACGAGCTTCATCGCCTGACCGTCGGGAGGTGTGTTGTCCGACTGACCCGAAAGTATGTCGGAACGCGTCTCGCGGAGTTCGAAAATGCGTTGCGATGCCAGTTCGGCCTTTTTCGATACTGAGGAGCTGCGGGCCATGTCCTGCGTAACAGCCTGACGCGCAGCCTCGGTCTGCAACGGATTGGGAGCCGCATCCTTTGCCTGCGGAAGAGCAGGTTCTTCCACCGCGGGAACGTCCTCGGTGTTGATTGCAACAGGTACGTTGTCGGCATTGAGAATCATGAATGGCGTTGAACCGGCCTTGAACTGAGCAAGCCAGCGGTTGCCGGAGTCGGCCACACCGCGGGTAAGCACAACGGCGCTTTTGAGCGATGCTGAGCGTGAAGGAGTGCGCACGGCGTCCTCGACTCCGAGATAGCGGCGCGCATAGTTCTGGAACTCGCCGGGATTTTCCTCGGTCAGTTCCGCTTCAAGCACGATGTCGAGCACCGTGAGCGGAAGGCTGTACACAAGTCCATACTCGCTCGCCTTTCCCGCATCGAGCCTTTGCGAGGTCTGGGCTGCCGCAGGGATGGCGGGAAGTATTCCACCGGCCGCGATACATGTTGCGGCCATTATGTTTCTGACAACTTTGGTAAGTGTTTTCATATAGTTCATTTATTGGGAGAAACAACGGCTTCGATAGCCATTCCTATATATTGCGTAAGATCTTCGGCCGTGACACCGCGCACTCCGTGGCGGTTGCGGGCCATGTGTCCTGCCAGGCCGTGGATATAAACCGCGGCCACGGCAGCATATGCCGGGTGTATTCCCTGGGCTATGAATCCGGTGAGCAATCCGGTGAGCACATCGCCGCTGCCTGCGGTGGCAAGAGCCTCCGTGCCGGATGAGTTCAGGATTACCGAACCGTCGGGCCACACCGTGGCCGTGTAATGGCCTTTGAGCACGATTATCAGCGAATGTTTCCGCGCCATTTCCACGGCTTTAAGCAAGCGGGCTGCCGACGAGGGCTGCGTGCCGAAAAGACGGTCGAACTCGCCTGGATGGGGTGTAAGCACAGAGTTGACAGGCACAAAATCGAGCATCGCAGGCCGCAGCGCTATGCAGTTGAGCGCATCGGCATCGAGCACGAGGGGTTTCGAGGATGCTCCGGCAGCCTTCAGAAAAGATTCAAGACCGCGCACCGTGGCGTCGGAGCGTCCTATGCCGGGGCCAATTCCTATGCCGTCGTAATTCCTCGACAGCTCGAAATGGTGGATATCCATATCGCTTCCGTCGGTCTCATACATTGCGCACGGAGCCGAAGTCTGCATCACGAAAAAACCGCATCTCGGACCGAAACACGTCACCTTGCCGCAGCCTGAGCGCAATGCCGCACGTGTTGCGAGCACGGCAGCCCCGAGCATACCGTACGAGCCTGCAAAGAGTATGGCATCGCCGAGGTCGGCCTTGGAGGCGAATCTGTCGCGTTCGGGCAGGATATTCTTAACATGACGCGCTTCCACGAGCTTGACCGTGGATTTTATGTCCTTGAACACACTGCGGTCGGTGATGACGGGCAGCACACGCCAGCGACCGAGAAGTTCGGCGTTCTCAGGCATGTAGAAGGCAGCCGTGGGACCAACGAGAGTCAAGGTGACATCGGCATGGATGATGTTGCGGTTTATCATACCCACCGACAGGTCGGTCGACATACCCGAAGGAAGGTCTATGGACACCACGAAAGCATCCGATTCATTGATAAAGCGCGCAAGATGCTGGTAGCCACCCATGAGCGGGCCGGAATGTTCATGTCCGAAAAGACCGTCGACCACGACCACGCCGCTGTCGATATCCGGAAGTTGGAGCTGAAGCCCTGTGGTCTCGAAAAGGAAATCCTCGCCGAACTCGGCCACAAAACGCTCACGGGCCGCACGGCAGTCAGGCGTAAGACGGTTGCCGCCTATATTTATAAGATACACCTCGGCGGCCTCGCCAAGACGATGCAGGGAAATCGCCGTCTCGAGAGCGTAGGCACCGCAGATGTCGCTCCCGGCAAAAATCACCGTCCGGTCGCGTCGTCCTCTTTCGGCAGTCACCGCAGCGGCCACTTCCTGGCCCACCTTGGCGATAAACTCCTGCCGGGACTCTTCACCGATACCGGATTCCACGTCGTCGCCCGCTTCATTTCCGAGCAGGCGCGACATCACAAGTTCTATATCTTCGGGAGAGTATATGTTCATTCAGAAATACCGTACCGGGAAAAAATCAGACCTCCGGCACATGATTTGCAAAATTAGCGAAAAATATTCAGATTGCCGAACTCCTGAAAATTTTCCATGAAAATTATACAGCGCATTTCCTAAGTTCAATAAAAATTAGTAAATTTGCCCCGTAAAGAGTCTTACAATTGACAAAACTCACTAAAACACCATATACCAAGGTATAAAGTAATTATTTTTAATTATGAAAATCGAAAAAATCATTGGACGTGAGGTGCTCGATTCACGCGGCAACCCCACAGTAGAAGTAGACGTAATCCTCGAATCCGGCGCAAAAGGCCGTGCTTCCGTTCCCTCCGGAGCTTCTACCGGCGTTAACGAAGCCCTCGAACTCCGCGACGGCGACAAGAACCGCTACATGGGCAAAGGCGTACAGAAAGCCGTTGCCAACGTAAACGGCCCCATCGCACAGGCTCTCGTAGGCATGAGCGCTCTCGACCAGATCGCAATCGACGAAACCATGCTCGCCCTCGACGGCACCGACACCAAGTCCAACCTCGGTGCAAACGCCATCCTCGGTGTATCTCTCGCCGTTGCCAAGGCTGCTGCCGACTACCTCGACCTTCCCCTTTACAAATACATCGGCGGTTGCAACACTTACGTTCTTCCCGTTCCGATGATGAACATCATCAACGGTGGCGCTCACTCCGACGCCCCCATCTGCTTCCAGGAATTCATGATCCGTCCCATCGGCGCTGCTTCCTTCAAAGAAGGCATCCGCATGGGTACTGAAGTATTCCACAACCTCAAATCCGTTCTCAAGGCTCGCGGCCTCAGCACCGCAGTAGGTGACGAAGGTGGTTTCGCTCCCACTCTCGACGGAACTGAAGACGCTCTCAACGTTATCCTCCAGGCTATCGAAAAGGCAGGTTACGTTCCCGGTAAGGACGTTACAATCGGTCTTGACTGCGCTTCTTCCGAATTCTACAAGGACGGCGTTTACGACTACACATGGAAGCAGGGTGCAAACGCTCCCAAGCTCACTTCCGAACAGCAGGCTCAGTTCCTCAAAGAACTCGTTGAAAAATACCCCATCGACTCTATCGAAGACGGTATGGCTGAAGGCGACTGGGAAGGCTGGAAGATTCTCACCGACCTCATCGGCAACAAGTGCCAGCTCGTAGGTGACGACCTCTTCGTTACCAACGTCAAGTACCTCGAAAAGGGTATCGAACTCGGCTGCGCAAACTCTATCCTCGTTAAGGTTAACCAGATCGGCTCGCTCACCGAAACTCTCCGTGCCGTTGAGCTCGCACAGCGCAACAACTACACCGCTGTTATCTCCCACCGTTCCGGCGAAACCGAAGACGCTACTATCGCCGACATCGCCGTTGCTACCAACGCAGGTCAGATCAAGACCGGTTCTGCAAGCCGTTCCGACCGTATGGCTAAGTACAACCAGCTTCTCCGCATCGAAGAAGAACTCGGTTCCGCTGCCCGCTACGGCTATGGCAAAAAGACCAAACGTGCCGAATAATCCTCCAAGGATTCAAGCATAACAAAAAAAACTCCGCCCGGACTCATCCGCGGCGGAGTTTTTTTGTTGTATTTAACCCGCGCACACTTCCGCCTGAAAGCGGAGCACACAGTAGGGGAGTAAAGCTCAACGGATTATTATTTTGCAGGCTTCCTGCTCACCGGCATCGCCCGTTGCGCGGACGATATACATACCGCTGCGCAGCGACGATGTTTCAATCACGATTGACGTCTGCCCATTCACAGGCATAGACATTATCGTGCGTCCCGATTCGTCAACCAACTGAATATCGGAATAATCGGCATCGCCATCCAACGAGACCGTCACAGGCATGCTACGTCGGGCAGTCCGGGGAGACACCGCCATACGGCTTTTCATCTTTCCCGAATAAGTGAGAGGTGTGCCGCTGTCCGAACGGTTGATTTTGTAAACAAGGATGTCTCCGCTACCCCACGTATCCACAAATAAAAAATACTCATCATTAATATTCCAGAGATTGTATTCAATATAACCATCATAATAATCCGGAGGGAAATTAACTGTCTGTAATATCCTGCCTTCGTCGTTGACAATCTTAAAACCGGATTTTCCGTCCTCCAACATATACTCATAGTGACTGTCTGAATTGAACAATGTCTGCGTCAGAGGCAAATCTAAATCATCCGTTGCCAGCAGTTCCGGATTTTTGCAATATGGCTCTATAACCGGCGATGAATTAGTCAGAATCGTTTTCGATTTCCGGAAATCACTGTCGAGAATAGCGAAGCCATCTTCGTCTCTAATAAGCAATTGCGTTTTTCCATCATAGGAAAACACCGATGGAATAAAGTCAAAGCCAAGTCCATAATCCCAAACAACAGGTTCTAACAGCGGATTATCGGCCAACAACGGCATTGCAAAGGCAGTGGAAAGAGTAAACGATAATAAAAACTTTTTCATAATCGGATTTAACATAAGTAGGATGTATTAATTATACCGGCATAAATCAGCATGAGATTCACACCGGGGCAAAGCTAAAGAAATCTTCCGATTAATACAACAGCTTATAGTCGCGCAAGTGTCGCGTATTTCGCACATACACAACTATTTTGCCAAACCCTAATCTTTAATCCTTAATCGTTCATCCTCAAAACATATCCTCCATTGCCGTCGGAAAGCACAAGCAGGCCTTCCACGCCGGGACAGCGGGAAAGCATGGCAAGCGCGCTGTCCGCTTCCATAGCCATGCAGGCCGTGGCGAGAGCATCGGCAAGCACACATTCCCGAGCAAGCACCGTGGCACTCAGCGTGGCAGTAGCCACGGGATAACCGGTTTTGGGATTCATGGTGTGACCGATTACCTGACCGAGCGAGTCGGTACGGAAATTGCGGTAGTTGCCCGAGGTGGCAATAGCCACAGGCTCCGGGCCAAGCTCCTTGACGGTAAGACGACGATGCAGGTCGGCGGGAGTATCAGCAGGCACAGGGGCATCAATCTGTATTCGCCACGGGCGTCCTTTAGCGTTCAGACCCGACACGCATATCTCTCCACCGATTTCCACCATATAATCACGGCATCCGTTGCGCTCGAGCATCCGAGCCACCATATCCACTCCGAAACCCTTCGCTATGGCCGAGAAGTCGAAGACAGTAGCAGGTGATTTTTTCACAACCGCCCCCATGCTGTCGATATGGCAATCGCCAAAGCCGACCGCTTCCAGAGCATCAGCGATTTCGTCACCCGAAGGGATGCGCGGATTGCGGTTGCGCCCAAAGCCCCACAACTCCACAAGCGGCCCTACCGTAGGATCAAAAGCGCCGTCAGAGAGCGAATACACCGTCCGGGCCGACTCAAAAAGCTCCCGGAACATCGGGTCGGAAAGCGTGGTGGAATTGGAATTGATACGCGACACGGTGGATTCATCCTTGAACATCGAAAGCGACATCTCCACGCGCTCGAGCTCCACACGCACCGAGTCATGCAAATCAGCGTCGCTACGATATACAATATGATAGCCCGTAGCCCACACCGAACCATCATTTATAACAAAATCATCCTTACAACTTGCAAATATCAAAATTAATACCGAAATTAGCGGCAGATACATTTTTTTACTCACCATAAAAGCCATTTTATACATTTATGCAAATGTACGAATAAGCAGGTTCAAAGCAAAATAATGTTCGAGCCTTGCCAAATTCTCCCTCATTCGCACCCATAATCAAAAAAGAACAACCCCGAACTATTTTCCGCTTCCAAGTGTTTGCCCTCAGGAAGCATGATTGAAGTGATTCTCTAACCCAACTTAAAACATATTCTTACTATGCACCGTTCGTTTATTTTCCTTGCTGAAGGTTTTGAAGAAATTGAAGCGCTTACCGTCGTAGATGTGATGCGTCGTGCCGGACTTGATGTCAAGACTGTGTCAATCGGTTCCGAGCATGAGGTCACAGGCGCACACGGCATTACCGTGAAAGCCGACATGCTTTTTAAAGAAGCCGACTTCGGCGGCTCGGAGTGGCTCATACTCCCCGGCGGCATGCCCGGCTCCACCAACCTCTTCCAATTCCAGGCGCTTTGCGACCTGCTTAAAGTCCATAAAGGCAAGATTGCTGCCATCTGCGCCGCTCCCGCCGTAGTACTTGCTCCGCTCGGCCTGCTCAATGGCGTGGAAGCAACATGCTACCCCGGATTTGAAGAAAAGTGCACCGAAAACGGCGCCGTCATGAAAGACGCCCGTGTTGTCGTTACCGACCGCATCATCACCGGAAACGGTCCCAGCTCAGCCCTGCCCTTCGCACTTGCAGTCGTGGCAAGCTCACTCGGCGAATCCGCCGCCCGTCAGGTAGGCGAAGGCATGCTCCTCTACCCCGAATCAACAAACTACTACTTCTAATAATTAGTCCGGCCGGTACGCAACTTCGTACCGGCCGGACTAATAACTTTCCGGAAGGCTACTTCAGAAATGTCATTGCCGAAGGGATGTCGCCGGTGCGGACGCTCCAGCGCAGGCGTCCTTCACGGCTGTAACACAGCAATGTGCCTGACGACACGTAATATTTGGCGTCGGTGAGGTATATGTCGCCATTGGAGGGATGCAGGGCTATGCCGTAGGGCTTGGATATCGAGGTCTCGCTACCGTCGGTGATGAAACAGTCGGACAGGACTTTGCCCGAAGGTATATCAAGCAAAGTGTAAGCCACGGTATTGGAAGCTGTGAGGTCGCTCCATTCGGTGGATATGGAATAGAGCGAGTCGCCGCGGATGGCAAGGTTTGAACATGGGATATCGTAAGAATCACACACCTCAAGAATTCCCGATGAGCTGTTGCGGCGGGCACGGAACAGACGAGAGGGAACGTCCTTGTTGTTGCCGCGCGAACTTATCCAAAGATTGTCGTATCGGTCCTTGCGCAGACGCAGGAGATTGATAGCCACAGGAATCTGACGAACCTGCGCGAAACTTGCAAGGTCGATTTCCGAGACTGTATTGTCGTAGAGCGGAGGCCGGTAGCCGCCCGAATTGGCTACGTACAGGCGTCCGTCGAGCACGGCCATTTCTTCCGGCTGATAACCCACCTCGGCCAAGCCCGTGACGGCCAAGGAAAGTGTGTCGATACGATAGACGCCGCCGAGAGGCGCTTCATAGCCCGAATTAACCGGCCCGATATACGAACTCACGTATGCGTTGCCTTCATGGAAGGTGATGAAGCGGCAGTTGGGAATGTCGATTTTCGTGATTCTCTCGCCCGTGACCGCATCCATGACTTCCACCTTATGCGAGCAGTTTATTACGGCATAGAGCTTCGAGCCATATATGGCTATGTCGTTGCCAACGTCGCCGAGTTCCTTGATTACGTTGGGATTACGTTCGGCATAGATATTGCGGCAGTAGCGTCCGAGACGGAAATCATCATAATCGAGCGTCGACTTGTTCGAGCCCATGTTTCCTTCATTGAGCAGGTACATTCCACGGGGCACGGTTCCCGGCTGCGCACCGCAGGGCAGATTCTCAAACTCAATAGGAACAATCTCGTCGTCGGTACGGCACGAAGCGGCCATCACAAGCGCCACGAAAGCAATAATTATAAACCTGAAATAACTCATGTCAGAAATCAATTGATACGCCGAAGCGGTAGTTTCGCTTAGGCATGGGATAGTTGAGAATCACGTCGTAGTCCTGCGAGAATAGGTTGTTGACCTCAGCCGTGACCTTGAAGGCTATGCCGCGCACACTGAACGATTTCATAAGCGAGATATCGCTCGTGTACCAAGGCTGGGTGTAGTTGTAGCGGATATTCTCCTGCTGGTTGTAGCGCTCGCCGGTGTATATGAAGCTGTAATTCAGATGCCACGTGCGCCAGTCGAGCATCACGATGGCCGAACCGCTGTGCCACGGAATATACGGAATCTGATGACGGTAATAATTATCGGCGGGAGATGTGACGTCGATAGCCCGCTGATAGGTGTACTGAGCCTTGGCCGTGAGGTCGATTCTCGCAGGCAAGGAAAACACGGCCATCACCTGGGCATCAACACCACGGATGTCTACCTTGCCAAGGTTAAGCATCGTCCAGCGGAACTGCTGCCCTTTGGGATAAGCCACAATCTTGTCGCGCACATTATTATAATATACATCGGTAACGATGCTGAAATAACGGAACAGACGACCGGGACGGTCGATGTCGTAGGTAACGCCGACATTGTACTGTATCGCAGCCTCCGGTTTCAGGTAGGCATTGCCCATGTCGGTGTAGTACAGGTCGTTGAACGTGGGCATGCGGTAGCTGTGCTTGTAGAAGGCTCTCAGAATAAGATTGGGGCGTCGGAAAGGTTTGTAGGAAAGGAACACGCCCGGAGTGAAGCGTGACTTGAAAGGAGCCTGATCGCGTTCGAGCTTCTCCTCATTGACGAAATTACCGGCCACGGAAGCCTGAGCCTTGAAGCAGTCGCCGAGGGCAAATGCCGTGGCAAGCGACACCCACTGGCTCACGCGCGACACATCCATGTATTCCGAAAGGCCGTTCCACTGAAAGTCATATGCCGCCGAAAGATCCCAGTTGGGAAGCAGTTCAAAACGGTTGGCCCACGAGATATAAGCCTCCTTCTGCTTGTAGGTGTTGTCGACACGGATAAGTTTATCATCGTTGTTGACATAGCGGGTGTAATCGAAGGCATATTTCAGGTGCACCTTGGTTTCCCAACGGCGTGTTATGTTGTACTCAAGCATGCCCTGGGCGAAGCTGTTGCGGTCCCAGAGACGTTCGCCGCGGCGCCACACGTTGTTGACAATCGCCCCCGGTACTCCACGCTCCGAGTTGTAGTGATAGAGATAAGCTTTCCAACGTCCACGCGGGAGGTAGCCGTGGATACCGCCCTCGAAGCGAACGGCGTCAATATCGCCGTTCTGACGCGTGGCGGTCGTGTCGTAGGCCAATTCCCCGGCAGGAGTGACGCGGCGGTAGCGGAACTTATACTTTCCGCTCGAAGTCATCCATTCGCCATTGAAGCTTACACTGAGCGCGTCGCTGATGCGGTAGTCAAAGGAGACCGACGGATTGAACACATCGAAAGAACCTGCGCGCAAGGCCACATGGAAGTTGGCGTTGCGACCCTCGCGGAATCGTGGAAAACGTGTGGTGAGGTAAATCGACCCCGCCGAACTGAACTCTCTCGCGCTCTGGAAGATGTCGCTGCGCTGACCGTTGTACAATTCCACGGATTCAATATTCTCAAGCGAGAATTTCCCGAGGTCAACCTGACCGTTCTGCGCATTTCCGAGCTGTATGCCGTTGTAATACACGCCCATCTGATTTGTGCCCATCGAGCGTATGTTGACGGTCTTGATACCGCCTACGCCGCCATAATCCTTGATCTGCACGCCCGAGAAATAGCGCAAGGCGTCGGCCACACTGTGGGAGCGCAGAATCTCAAGTTCCTTGCCTTTGAGAGTCTGGGCGGGGATAACGTCTTTGAACGACTGGGCCGTGACAACGATTTCGTCAAGGCTTACCGAATCGGTTTCCTCGACGGATGCGGCGGCAAGATGAGCCGGAAACAGGGCGGCCAGTGCGCCCGATATCAATAATGCGGGTAAGAATTTCATTGTCATCCGCTTGTCCTCGCAAGCATAAAATGGGAGACTTGTTTTTATGATACAATTTCGCCAAGGTTCAGGTCTTCTGGCTTATCCCTGCGTTTTCCGGCCTTCCCGGCTCCGGGCCAGTGGCACAATAAAGTGGAAAACGCTTTTACAGCGGGACTTACAGCAGCGGGACTGCCCGGGATTCGCACCCGGTTCCCTTGTCCTTGACAATGCAAAGATAGCACTTCCGCCCGACACGGCAAAACCGCGAATCTCAGAAACCGCTTGAACAGTTTCAAAGTGAACGCAATTTCCATGTCAAAAAGTTTGCAAATCCATAAACTTATTGTAAATTCGCCACCGATAAGCAAATTAGATAAACCATATAATAGAAATTGCATGAGAAAATTTTACTTAATGATAGCAGCGGCAATGACAGCCGCAAGTGTGTGCGCCGCTCCTCCGGTGGAACAAGTGTTTAAACTCGACACACAGCGCAAACTCAACCGCGCAGGCAATGACATTCGTATTGAAAAAATTGAAGAGCTACGCGCAAGCCTGAAAGCAAAAGTCACATCCTCATCCTCCCGTGCCGACGGCTCTGATGAAGATACGACTTGGAAAGCGCTCGGCACCGGCCGTTATACCGACGATATTTTCGGAGCACTTGGCGTGCCAGTCGCATCCTGGGATGTAGAGATTATGGAAAGCGAGACTACCCCCGGATATATCCGCGTAGTGAATCCCTACGGCAACGGAAACTGTCCTTACTTCCGTAATGCTTTCGACGGCGCCGACTTCCTTTTTCACGCCGAGAACCCCGACATGGTGTATATGGAATACACCGAACTCAAGGGAGTCGGAGTTTCCTATGAGGACGAGAATGGCGACGAACACACCACTCCGGTCTACGTAGCTGATATGGCGGGATATATGTTGGATATGTACGGCGACATCTTCGATGCCGAAACACTTGCCGCCATGGGCATACCCTTCGGAACATATAAATACGGCAATATCACTTTCGAGCAGGGAGCGATGCTACTTGACTTTCCCGAATTGGATGAAGCTGAATACGTTAATGAAAACGGCAAATTCTGTGTTGCTATTCCCGGCGCTAAGGACTTAGCGTTTACATTCGCGGTGTCCGACGTCTGCGTCACCGGCAATCAGGTGGTCTGCGCTTATCAGGCAGGCTCCGACGTGACTGCCGTGAAATATATGGTGGTTCCTGGCTATGTCTCCGGCTCTCCGACAGCCTTCGCCATCGTTGCCAAAGACGGCACGGTAGCTGAAGACGATGTATTCGGATGCACCATCGAACCCGGTGCCAACACAATCATAGCCGTTGCAGTAGCTCCCGACGGCAGCCCGGCGGCAGGATACGCTGCCGTGTGCTACGGCGAGCATCCGTCGGAAGGCTGGAAAGCCATCGGGAAAGCCGAGTACTCGGAAGCAATCCTGTCTGAGACTTATCAAAATATCACGGTAGACCCGTATATGGTCGATGTCGAGGAATCGGAAACAGTGCCCGGCTACTATCGTCTCGTGAATCCTTACGGAGAAGCATATCCCAACTACGCTACCTTCTTCGAATATGGCTATGCGCTTGCCCACCAGCACAATCACTATATGGTGATTGACGCCACCGCCCCCGACCGCGTGATGATTGAAGCCACCCCCATCGGATACGACTTTGGCGACGGTGAAGTCCAGATTTGTTCCGAAGCATGGTTCGCAATCCAGCAGGGCATGGATGCCGACGACGAGGAAGTTGTCGCAGCCTACGGAAAACTTGCCGATGGCAAAATCACTTTCCCCGGTGGAGCACTGCTTTGCATCGAGCCGGGATACGGCATTTCCAGAGGGAACACCAACCACACCTTCTACATCCAGCTCCCGACGACAGGCGTAAGCAATGTTAGCGTCGAAAACTCCGCTGCGGAAGCAGAGTATTACACTCTCGGCGGTGTGAGACTCAACAAAGTGGCTGCCCCCGGACTATATATCCGCCGCACAGGCGACAAAGTCGAAAAGATTGCAGTTAAATAAATATGTTTGCGAAAGCTCCGGCTTTCAATCTCCTTTCTTCTCAGCCGGGATCCCGCTCACAGGGATTCCGGCTTACTTAATTAACATATTTTTTAATGTAAGCAATAAATCCGACACACCTCCGTTATTCATTTGAACACTGCCCGAGGGGAGATTATCTTCTCTTCGTCGGAAAAAAGTATTATCTTTGCAGAATAAATGGAAAAAGATACAATGAAAGCATGCTTCATGGGGCTTGGCTACATCGGTCTGCCCACTGCCATCATAGCCGCAAAACACGGCGTGAAGGTTACGGGTGTGGACATCAATCCCGCCATTGTTGACAAGACCAACGCCGGAGAGCTCCATATCGTAGAGCCGGGCCTTGCCGAATACCTCAAGGAAGTTGTCGCTTCCGGAGCGCTCAAGGCTTCGCTTGTGCCCGTGGAATCCGATGCTTATTTCATGGTGGTGCCCACTCCCTTCAAGGGCAATCACCAACCCGATATATCCTTCGTGGAATCAGCCACACGCGCCGTGCTGCCTTTTCTCAAAGAGGGCGACCTGTATGTGATTGAATCCACATCCCCAATCGGCACAACCGAGCGGATGGCTAACCTCATATTCTCGGAACGCCCCGAACTGGAAGGCAAGATTTACATCGCCTATTGTCCGGAGCGCGTGCTCCCCGGCAACGTTATCCATGAGCTGGTACACAACGACCGTGTGATTGGCGGCATCGACGAGGCCTCCACTGCTAAAGCCAAGGAATTCTACTCGCTCTTCGTAAAGGGTGAACTCCACGGCTCAAATGCCCGCACCGCCGAAATGTGCAAGCTCACCGAAAATTCATCGCGCGACGTGCAGATTGCCTTCGCCAACGAGCTTTCGATGATTTGCGACCGTGCCGGAATCAACGTGTGGGATCTCATCCGCCTTGCCAATAAGCATCCGCGTGTCAATATTCTCCAGCCCGGTTGCGGCGTAGGAGGCCACTGCATTGCCGTTGACCCGTATTTCATCACCTCGGCCTTCCCCGAGGAAGCACGACTGATTGCCGATGCCCGCTCCATCAACAACTACAAGGCTGACTGGTGTGCCGAAAAGGTAGTGAACGCCATGCTCCGTTTTGAAATCGAACACGGACGCAAACCCGTAGTAGCCATGATGGGACTGGCTTTCAAACCGGACATCGACGACCTGCGCGAAAGCCCCGCCAAATACATTGTATCCAAAGTGATGCTCTCCTGCAACAACTCCCGCATACTCGTTGTGGAGCCTAACGTGACCGAGCACCACGTCTACAAACTCACCGACTACCGCAAGGCTTACGAGGAAGCCGACATAGTTGTGTTCCTGACAGCACACACCCCATTCAAGGAGTTGCCCTGGACCGACAGCAAGGTCATTCTCGACTTCTGCGGAATATTCAGAAAATAATGCAGCGGATGGCAAAGACGGACGAAATACAGCGTGTCGACCTGCGGGGTGTAAAGGTATATCCCTTCGGAAATGTTGACGAACTCATAAGTTACGCCGACAGCCGCAAGGGGATTCTCGTAGCCGTAAACGCCGAAAAAATCCTCAACGCCAACGATCTCACCCGCAGCATAATCAACTCGAACATCGCATATTGCGACGGCTCAGGCGCCGTACTTGCCGCACGGCAGAAAGGCGCACGCGGCGTTTGCAAGATTGCCGGATGCGAACTGTGGCTCCACATCGTGCGACGCCTTCACAAGCAGGCTTCGTTCTACATCATAGGTGCAAAGCCGGAAGTCAACGAGGCCACTGTGGCACGCCTGCGCGAGGATTTTCCCGGCATAAATATCGTGGGACACCGCGACGGATACCTCAAGACTCCCGAAGACCGCAAGGCTCTGATTGACGACGTTGTGGAAAAACGCCCCGATGTGGTGTTCGTAGCCATGGGGTCGCCCACACAGGAAATCCTTATGTCGGAAATGCTTGCCCGCCACAAGGCCATTTACCAAGGGCTTGGCGGCAGTTTCGACGTGTACACCGGAAAGCAGAAACGCGCTCCCAAATGGTGGATCGACCATAACGCAGAATTTGCCTACCGACTCATAAAACAGCCCAAGAGACTTCCCCGCAACATCGCTTTCGTGAAATTCGCGTGGTGGCTCCTGTGGCATCGCTTCTAAGTTTCTATCCTATGAAGAAAATAATGCTCATTTTCGGCACCCGACCCGAAGCTATCAAGATGGCTCCGCTGGTGAAAGCCCTCCGTCAGCATCCCGAGGAATTCGAGACTGTCGTAGCCGTAACCGGACAGCACCGCCAGATGCTCGACCAGGTGCTCCACCTCTTTGAAATAACTCCCGACTACGACCTGGACATCATGCAACCGGGTCAGGATCTTTACGACGTCACCTCACGCATCCTCACAGGCATGCGCGACGTCCTGAAGGAATCCCGCCCCGACATCGTGCTTGTCCACGGCGACACTTCCACCTCCACCGCCGCAGCCCTGAGCGCTTTCTATGCTCAGATTCCCGTGGGGCATGTGGAAGCCGGACTGCGTACCGGCGACATCTATTCCCCGTGGCCCGAGGAAATGAACCGCCGCATCACCGGACGCATCGCCACGCTGCACTTCTCGCCCACGGCAATGAGCCGCGACAACCTGCTGGCCGAAAATGTGTCGTCGGACGACATAACCGTTACCGGAAACACGGTCATCGACGCGCTCCACATCGTAGTGGATAAGATAAAATCCAATCCCGAACTGGATTCCGAACTGCGCGAATCGCTCCGCGGATGCGGCTACGACTGCAGCCGCCTTGACTCGGGACGTCGTATGGTGCTCGTGACAGGACACCGCCGCGAAAATTTCGGCGAAGGATTCCTCAATATCTGCAACGCAATCAAGGATCTTGCGAGCAAGTACCCGGAAGTGGATTTCGTGTATCCCATGCACCTCAACCCCAACGTGCGCCGTCCGATTGCCGAGGTGTTCAAGGATTCCGACTGCGCCAACGTGTTTTTCATCGAACCGCTTGAATACCTCCCCTTCGTGTACATGATGATGAACTCCTATCTCATCATAACCGACAGCGGCGGCATCCAGGAAGAAGCTCCCTCGCTCGGCAAGCCCGTGCTTGTGATGCGCGAGGTGACAGAGCGCCCCGAAGCCCTCGAGGCCGGAACAATCCGCCTTGTCGGCACCGACCGCGCAAAAATCACCGGCGAAGCGTCGCGTTTCCTCGACGACAGCGAATACTACCGCGCCAACTCTCTCATCGCCAACCCTTACGGCGACGGAAACGCCTGTGCAAGAATTATCGACTTCATCCGCTCCCATAAGTAAATGAACATTCTCATCCTCGGCACCGGATATGTAGGACTCGTGAGCGGAACCTGTTTCGCCGAAATGGGTTCTGACGTGACCTGCGTCGACATCGACAGCAGCAAAATCGAACGTCTGCGCCGAGGCGAGATGACTATTTATGAGCCGGGGCTGGAAGAACTCGTGAAGCGCAACGTGCAGTACGGACGTCTGCATTTCTCAACCGACATGGTTGAAGCGCTCGACCGGGTCGAAGCCGTGTTCTGCGCCGTAGGGACTCCTCCGGATGAGGACGGAAGTGCCGACCTGAAATATGTTCTCGAAGCCGCCCGTCAATTCGGCCGCAATATCCGCAAATACACAATCTTCGTCGTAAAAAGCACCGTACCCGTGGGAACTTCGCAAAAGGTCCGCACTGCCATACTCGAGGAGCTTGCAGCCCGCGGCGAAAACATTCCCTTCGACGTAGCTTCCAACCCTGAATTTTTGAAGGAAGGGGCAGCCATAAAAGACTTCATGTCGCCCGACCGCGTGGTCGTGGGCGTGGACAGTGAGAAAGCCCGCGATGTCCTGAGCCGCCTCTACCATCCTTTCCTGATTCAGAATTTCCGCGTGATTTTCATGGATATTCCGAGTGCGGAAATGACGAAATACGCCGCCAACGCGATGCTCGCCACACGAATCTCATTCATGAACGACATAGCCAACCTGTGCGAGCTTGTTGGAGCAAATGTCGACAGCGTACGTGCCGGAATAGGCTCCGACGACCGCATCGGAAAGAAATTCCTCTATGCCGGTTGTGGCTACGGAGGCTCATGCTTCCCCAAAGATGTCAAGGCTCTGGCTCACACCGGACTCGAACATGGCTACCGCATGGAGGTGGTTGAGGCCGTCGAGCGCGTCAACGAGCGGCAAAAATCGGTCGTTTTCAACAAGATACTCACAGCATGCGGTGGCGACCTGCACGGCCTTACAGTGGCCGTACTCGGACTGGCTTTCAAGCCCGAAACCGACGACATGCGCGAGGCACCCTCTCTCGTTGTGATTGAGAAACTGCTCGCCGCCGGAGCGACAGTGCGCGTATTCGACCCCGTGGCTATGGACGAATGTCGCCGCCGACTCGGTGATTCCGTGACCTACTGCCGTAATCTCTACGATGCCGCAACAGGAGCCGACGTACTCGCCCTGCTCACCGAATGGCGCCAGTTCCGCATGCCTTCATGGACCGAGATAAGCCGGCTCATGCCCGGACGCATCATTGTCGACGGCCGCAACATCTACAACCGCGCCGAACTCGAATCCCTCGGCTTCCGCTACCTCCGCATCGGAGGATAAATCCAATACGAGACATTTTTTCCACATCAATGCGGCAATGTCGCATTGAGTGACCTATTTTCCCATGCAGATATTTCTTTATTTTGCAAGGAAAAAAACTTTATGAAGAAAATTTTTGTTGCTGCAGCTTTGATATGCCTGTCTTTCAATGCTTTTGCCGTGAGAAAGGTATCTAAAGTATCATTAGTGGACCAGGGAGAAACTATTACAATTACATACGATGCTTTGGGTCGGGTTTCCAATTGGAAACAGTTTGCCAACCATAGACCTGACGACCCTCAGTTCGACAACACTCTCGAATATTCCAATGCCAAGGTGATAATAACCGGCCTTTTCGACTATGACGACGGAACCCAATATTTAGACCTTGACAGTGACAACCTTGCAATTTATGGCGACAACGGAGAATACGAATTCATAGAAGGAGTTAAAATGGAATATGACAACGGATTGCTCTCTGCCATCACCTGGTTTGACGGTTACTTAGACGAAGACCAAGACCGCACAGATTTTGAAATAACCGACGGCAACCCGACAAAGTTGTATTCAGATTATTGGTATAACGGCACCCCGGAAATCACCTATACCGATATCCCCAACAAATGCGGAATGGTGTATCTTCCGATGATTATCAACAATACTGCCTGGGCATGGCGTGCCGCTGCTTTCGCCGGACTTTTCGGTTATGGAAGCCGCACACTGCCATATTCCTGCCGTTTCGATTTCGACGACCCCGTAGGCGTAATCGACTACAAGCTCGACGACGAAGGATATGTGCTGTCAATGACAATATCTAATTCCAATGACGGCGACGGTATATACGAATTCGAGTACACAGAAGTGGCCGGAATTGAAGCCCCCGAAATTGATGATTCATCTTCGATACAGATTATCGGCGGCAAAGGCTGCATCGAAATAAGCGGTGAGTACACCGCGGCTCGGGTCTACACCACAACAGGCCTCGAAATGCCCCTGACAGGACTTGCCCCCGGCCTATATATCGTAAAAGCCGACAACACGACTCGTAAAGTTCTTGTAAAATAGTCAATAATAGAGAAAACAGAAGTGGCATAGCCTTAATACAAAAGAAGCCGCATGGCGGCGACAATAATCACAGCCCCGACCAGCTCGCAGCTAATGCAGCATTTGGTCGGGGCTATATGCAATCCCAAAATCACAATACATTGTGATTTTCGACAAGGGAATATACTAACTATTCATTCAACTCGCCAAAAATCACACTACACTGTGATTTTATATTGTTATTTAGAGAAAAATCCCTATCTTTACCGCGAAATCACAATAGGCTGTGATTTTCACACACTATGGATTATAACAAAATAGGCGAAATAATCAAAGAGCGGCGAAAATCATTGAACATAACACAGCCCATACTTGCCTCATTGGCAGGCGTGGGGTTGAATACGTTGGTAGCGATAGAACGAGGAGCCGGAAATGCCAAGATTCAGACAATCATGGCTATTCTTGACACTCTTGGTATGAAAATAGATGTAACATTGAAAGACTGATGAGGAAATGTATAGTTTTAGTCAACGGCATCGAGGCCGGCATATTGACGGAGAATGACAATCCGCGTGAATACATATTCAAGTACGACAGGATGTACCTTGATAAAAAGTATCCCGAAGTAAGCCTTTCAATGCCACTCAGGGAGGAAGAATACAGGTCAAAAACATTGTTTCCTTATTTTTTCAATCTTCTTTCCGAGGGTGAGAACCGAGCCATTCAATCCACGCTGCACCATATAGACAAGAACGATGACTTCGGCATCCTTCTTGCGACGGCTCAACATGACACCGTCGGAGCTGTAACGGTAAAACCAATCAATACGACAACCAATTAATACATCCGACCTAACCGCATGATTCCACAGGATATAAACGTGTGTCCCTCACTTTTACTCGAAGGACACTTCACCTACTCCCCTGCTGCATTGAAAAGACTGTTCGATGGCAGACATGTCGGCCATATATTGAATTTTGATTCGCCGGCATCAACAAACACCGATGGGCGAGATGCGATAAGGAACGTAGGACGGTTGTCGCTTTCGGGTGCCCAGCCTAAATTCGGTCTTGTATTAGGAGAGGACGGAGAGCTCCGATATTCGAAAGAAGATGAGCAAAGCACATACATACTGAAGCCACGCCCCACCGGCTATCAGATAATCAATCATGATTACTGTGCGGCAAACGAAAATCTGACAATGCAGATGGCTTCTCAGATTTATGGAATAGAAACGGCGGCTAACGGACTTTGCTTCTTCCATGACGGCCAGATGGCATATATCACACGACGGTTTGACGTACATCCGGGAGGAAAGCATGCTCAGGAAGATTTCGCCTCTCTGATGGGATTGACAAGAGCCAACGGCGGCTCCGACTTCAAGTACAATAACGGGAGCTATGAGGAATGTGCCGAGATTATCCGAAAATACGTCAAGTCAGCACCGGTCGATATCCTACGATTCTTCAAGGTTGTACTTTTCAATTTCGTGACATTGAATGACGATGCACATCTTAAAAATTTCAGTCTTGTCGGCGACGGGAAGGAATACCATCTATCACCGGCCTACGACCTGGTGAACACCTCTCTGCAATTATATGAACCTCGAATTTTCGCTTTAGATAAAGGACTCTTCAAGGAAGGCATGAACCTTTCCGACACCCGGCAGGTATCGGCAGCTGATTTCATAGAATTCGGAAGAAGAATAGGATTGCCTGAAAAACTCGTTATGCAGGAGATAAAACGTTTCAGCGCAGCAAACAAAAAAGCTGATGCCATGATTGAGCGTTCTTTTCTTTCCGACGATTTGAAACATTTATACAGGACAGGCTACCATTACCGCCAGTCGATGATACGCCCGGAATAAGTCATTCGGCAAAGAGAACCATTCCACTCCTTTTAATAATCCTTAATCTTTAATCCTTAATCTTTAATCCTTTCATCTTTATTCGTATATTTGCAGGATTATGTAGGTTTGTAATTATATAAACGCTATGACCGACAGATATTTTACCGAAGACGAGGCGCACGACCTGCGCACGCTGTGCCGCGGAATCATGCGGCATGCGCGCGACATGGCCGAGCCCGACGATTTCCGCCGCATCCGCAGCCTCATGTCCGAGGCAGCCGAACGTGGTGCTATCGGCCGCGACCGCTTCGGATTCAATACCGTGCTGATGCGCCTGCGCACCGCCGCGGCACTGTGCGATACACTCGGCCCCGACCGCAACATGATTGTGGCCGTGCTTCTGGCACCTCTTTGCGGCGAGAAATCGGAGTACACACCCGCCATGCTGAAAGAACAGTGGGGCGACGACGTGCTCAAACTCGTCACCGGCCTTACAAAGGTCGCCACACTTTACAGCCGCAGCGCATCGGTTGAGAGCGACAACTTCCGAAAGCTGCTGCTCACATTCGCCGAAGACATCCGCGTTATCATAATAATGATTGTTGACCGACTGGCACTCATGCGAGCCGTCAACCATCATCCCAACGAAAAGCTCGTGCATGACCTCGCCTACGAGGCCAACTATCTCTACGCCCCTCTGGCCCACCGACTCGGCCTGTATGCCATCAAGTCGGAGCTCGAGGATATGTCGCTGAAATACAGCAACCGCGAGATGTACACCCGCATCGCCCGCGAGCTCAATGAGACAAAAGTCAAGCGCGACGCGTACATAGCCGAGTTCATCGCCCCGGTGAAGGAAAAACTCGAGGCTGAAGGACTGAAGTTTGAAATCAAGGGCCGCACGAAGTCCATCTACTCCATCTGGAACAAGATGAAGAAACAGCACAACAGCGTGGAAGACATCTACGACCTGTTTGCAATCCGCATCGTGCTCGACGTGGCTCCCGAACGCGAGAAGAGCGAGTGCTGGCTCGCCTACTCCATCGTCACCGACATGTACCAGCCCAATCCCAAGCGACTGAAAGACTGGCTCTCGATACCCAAGACCAACGGATACGAATCGCTACACATCACCGTCAACGGCCCGCAGGAGCGTTGGGTCGAGGTACAGATACGTTCGCGACGCATGGACGTGATTGCCGAGAAAGGTCTTGCGGCACACTGGAAATACAAAGGCATCAAGAGCGAGAGCAGCCTTGACGCATGGATGAACAACGTGCGCGACATCCTCGAGGCAGCCGAGACCGGCCCGATGGAGCTTATCAAGAACTTCAAGATGGATGTGTACTCGCGCGAGGTTTTCGTGTTCACCCCCAAAGGCGACCTCTACAAACTCCCGCAGGGCGCGAGCCTTCTTGATTTCGCCTTCAACATCCACACGCGTGTAGGCTCCCAATGTACCGGCGGACGCGTCAACGGCAAGAACCGCAAGCTCAACTACCGCCTGTGCAGCGGCGACACCGTGGAGGTGTTCACATCCCCCTCGCAGGAGCCGAGCCGCGACTGGCTGTCGATTGTGGTGACATCAAAGGCGCGCAACAAGATTCGCGCCATGCTCAAGGAAAACGAGAGCCGCTCGGCCGACCTCGGCAAGGAGCTGATGCAACGCCGCTTCAAGAACCGCAAGATTGAAGTGGACGAAGGCATTGTGAGCCGCACCGTGGCAAAGATGGGATTCAAGACCATCACCGAATTTTACAGCGCCCTGGGCAACGGCGACCTTGAAATCAACGACATCATCGACACATATCTCAGCTTCATCGAAAAGAAAAATCCGGCTGAGGAAGCCGCCGAAAGAGTGTCGGCCAGCGAATTCATGTTCCAGTCGCCCCAGGGCGACAGCTCCGACGAGAGCGGCGACCACTCCGGCAGCGATGTACTCGTGATAGGCAACGACATCAAGGGCATAAACTACCGCCTTGCCAAATGCTGCAACCCCATCTACGGCGACGACGTATTCGGCTTCGTGTCGGCTGAGGGCGTCATTAAAATCCACCGCACCGACTGTCCCAATGCGGCCAACATACGCGAGAAGTATCCCTATCGCCTTATCCGCACGCGTTGGAGCGGAAAGCTGGGCGCTCAGTTCGCCGCAACGCTGCGCGTGGTCGGCAAGGACGACATCGGCATTGTCACCAACATAACTTCCATAATCAACAAGGAAAAGAACGTATCGCTCAGGAGTATTTCAATCGACTCGAACGACGGGCTTTTCCAAGGCGTGCTCGTGGTGGGCGTCAACGACACCTCGGCACTCAACCAGCTTATAAAGAAAATCAAAACCGTAAAAGGCGTAAAAGATGTACAACGCAACAAATAAATTCATCACCGGCATCTGTGCCGTGGCTCTCGCGGTAATAATAGCCACTACAAGTTCCTGCGGCGGAAACTCCCGCGAAGAGGCCGCACATCAGCTATATGGCAATATCGAAGGACTCATCGACACCCGTAACTACACAGGCGCGCTTGAACTCCTTGACACACTCGACACCCGCTACGCCGACCTGACAGCACTGCGGCGTCAGGCACTGCGCCTGCGTGTACGCGCCATCGAAGGTCAGGCTCTCGACAGCATAAGCGAGGGCGACGCACGCCTTTGCTCCGCAAAAATGGCGGTTGACAGCTTACAGGGCGGTTTCCGCTTCGTCGAAAGTCCGGTAGGACTCGAAGGCTACTATGTCGAAAAAGGGGCCTCCGACAAGGTGCTCAACTCAACCGGCATCCAGCCCCGTATTACCGAAGACGGACTTTTCTACATCGTGGCTAACATCCAGGGCCGCAACATCGGCCTTGAATCACTCGTGTTCAGCGACGGAGCTGAAAACGTTGTATCCTCACCTGCCCCGGCCTCGCGCCTTGTATCGGTGGAAGGCTCGGAACTTCTGAGCTTCAAGCCGGAGGAAGTCACTCCCGTGGCCCTGTGGCTGAAAGACCATCCGGGCACATCGAAATATGCCCTCAAAGGCCGCAAGGGCACCATCGACATGAAACTTTCGCCCGAGCTCCGCCGCAGCATTGTTGCCACGGCAAGCTATGCCCTGGCTATGCAGAACCTGAAAATGGCATCGGTGAAACGTGAGAAATTCGAGCGCCGCCTTCAGATTGCCCGCGACCAGCTCGCCAACATGCCTGCCGAAGCCGAGGAAGAAAAATAACCCGCGAAACCAATCATCACTGAATTCTGAAATATGGAAAAAGAAACAAGCCGCCTTGTGGCTAAGAAATACGTCGTGCCTTTCGTGCTCGTGACCTCGCTGTTTTTCATGTGGGGATTCGCACGCGCGATTCTCGACGTGCTCAACAAACACTTTCAGGAAGTACTGGACATCACCATCACCCGTTCGGCCATGATTCAGGCCACCACATATGTGGGCTACTTCCTTATGGCTCTGCCCGCCGGTCTGTTCATCAACCGCTTCGGCTACCGCCGCGGCGTAGTCATGGGTCTTCTGTTGTTCGCCGCCGGATCGCTGCTGTTCATTCCCAGCGAGAGCCTGCTGTCGTTCAACTTCTTCCTCGTGTCGCTGTTTATAATCGGCTGCGGACTTGTAGTGCTTGAAACAGCGGCCAACCCCTACATCACCGAACTCGGCGCGCGCTCCACAGCCGCGAGCCGCCTTAACCTTGCACAATCATTCAACGGCCTGGGATGTATCATTGCCCCGGTTGTCATGGGGCAGATTCTTTTCACAGGCGACGGCACCATCAATGTCGCCCTCCCCTACTCAATCATGGGCATCGCCGTGCTTCTTGTCGCATTGATATTCTGCCGCGTCAACCTGCCCGAAATCACCGGCGATGACAGCACAACCGCCGACACCGACGAGCCGCAGGGCATGCGCGCGGTTATTGGCCGCCTGCTCCGCTCGCGCCGCTTCATGCTCGGCGTTGGCGCACTGTTCTGCTATGAGATTTCTGAAATTTCCATCAACAGCTTCTTCCTCAACTACGCCACCGACGGCGGCTGGATGACTCCCAAGGAGGCTGCGGCAGTACTTTCGTTCTGCGGTCTCGGCCTTTTCATGCTCGCGCGCGTGGCCGGAAGCTGGGTCATGAGCCGCATCAAGGCAGAGAAAGTCCTTCTCGCATGCGCCGTAATGACCGTGCTCGGCTCCCTGCTGGTGACTCTCGACCTCGGCCTGCCTTCCAAAGCCGGCATCTTCATGTGCTATGCTTTTGAGGCTATCATGTTCCCGACCATCTTCGCCATATCCATCCGCGGGCTTTCCGGACCGTCGGTAAAGATAGCATCGTCTTTTCTGATGATGTCGCCCCTCGGCGGCGCCGTGGGCACATTGCTTATGGGTATTGTCGCCGACGCCACCTCCATGTCGGCAGCCTTTATGGTGCCCTGCGCAGGATATGCCTTCGTGCTCATATATGCCTGGACCGTAATCCGCGGCAAGCTTGAAAAAGCGGCGTAGCCACAAAAAAAAGCCGCATGGAACTCTGAAGCAGAACCTCGGCTCATGATTTTAAAAGATTAGCCAAAGAGCGTCCATCGAACGCTTATTTATTAGTAACCCCGCACACCTCCGGCTACAAGCCTTCGGTGTACGGGGTACTTAAATATATCGGGATGGCGTCCGGAGGACGCCGGTATCAGAGCAAGCGCAATATTTATATTGTGATGCGACAGCCGCTGACTCTATTTTCCGCCTTTACTTGCTTCCATCCAGGATTGCGCGAACAGCGGGCTCTCCGGCGCTGAAAGGTCCGGATGCGCCGAGTTTTATCGTACACATAGCGGCGGCGAAACGTCCGGCTTCCTCAAAGGAAGCGCCCTTGTTGCGCATATAGAGGAATCCTGTCATGTAGGTGTCACCGCAACCGGTGGCATCAATGACTTCGGCCGGAATATAAGCCGGAATTTCATGGAATTTTCCGTCAGCATAAATTAGCGAACCCTCGCTGCCGAGCGTCAGAAGCACTTCCTTCACGCCCCAGTCGGCGAGAATACGGGCCGATTTGTACGGGTCGCTCTCTCCGGTGAGCTTTTCCGACTCATGCTCATTGGCTTTGAGCACGGTTATATATTTTAGCGCCTCGAGCTTGTCGTTCCAGTCAACGGCATACACCTTCTCGCCGCGCACCTCACGCAGATAACCCTGGGCATCCACCGACAGGAGTCCTTTACCTGCAAGATGCTTCACAACGTCAAGAGAAAAGTCATCGGCGAGCAGACTTCCGAGGTGGAAAATCTTTGCCTCAACATCTTTCAGACCTTCCACCGTAAACGGGTCGGCCTTTGCAAGCACACGCTGGGTACGGTTGTTCTGATTCTCACCATAAGTATTTTCAAAATACACGGACTTGGCACTCGGGAGCACTTTCACGTCAACGCCCTTTGCCCGGATGTCGTCCACAGCCTTCATCTCGCTTTCGGCAAGCGAGGTCACCAGAAGGAAATTAGACGGGTCGAGGCTGCTGATTCCGTGTGCGAAGTAGAATGATGTGCCTCCCGGCATGTACACGGTGTGTTTCGGAGTTACAATCTTATCGAGAGTTATATGGCCTATGCAGCAGATGTCGTACTTTTTCATGTAATTAATTTTAACTTGCAAAGGTAATGCTATTTTCTGACATTCCCGCTCCCACATATATTAAAAAAGCCTTTTCCGCGAGGGAAAACGCTTTTCGAAAAGGCTTTTGGGAGTGTATTTCTCACTATCAATCCCGGTTAGCTTCAATTGTCTTTTTCAGTTGAAGCATCAAAACTTCCTTTGAAGGCAATTCAGTCATATATTGAGCTACCTTAATTCCGGTTTTATCGAGTTGCAATAATTCTATCTGTTCTCTGCTACCTTCCGTACAAAGGATGAGTCCAAGTGGAGTTTCCTCACCCGGTTGCATTTCATAACGCTCGAGCCATCGCAGATATAATTCCATCTGACCTTTGTATTGAGCTTTGAAACGCCCTAACTTTAAATCCAATGCAATCAATCGGCGCAACTTCCTATGAAAAAACAGCAAATCAAGATGAAAATCCTCCCCATCAATTATCATTCTCTTCTGCCTTGCTACAAATGTAAACCCATCACCAAGTTCAAGAAGAAATTGTTCTATATGTGAAATTAGAGTCTCTTCAAGAGATTCCTCTGTATAATTACCTCTCAATCCGGTAAACTCAAGAAAATAAGGACTCTTGAAAACCATATCAGGGCTGAGTTTCCGCTCTTCCCTCAGATTCATAAGTTCAAGGCGTATCAAATCTTCAGGCTTGTCACTTATAGCAGTGCGTTCATAAAGCAAACCGTCAATCTTCGAGCGAAGAGTCCTTACGCTCCATCTTTCCTCTGACGCCATTGTTAAATAGAACTCTCTTTGCAAAGAATGTTTGAGAGGAAGAACCTCGATAAAATGCGACCACGATAATTGTGTCGACAATGTCGACACAATCTTCATATCAGGAAAAAGTGTTGCAAGCTGCATCATTCTATGCAGATTTCTCGCGGAGAACTCTTGACCGCCATATTCATTGCGCAACTGCTCCGACAGCGTATATACAATTCTTTTTCCATAATCAGCCCTTTGGTTACCAAGAATCTCCCGATTAATTCTTTCTCCGATACGCCAATACATTGTTGTTATCCCTACATTCAACACTGCAGCCGCTTTCTGCCTCGAATCCGAGATAAGTAGCCTGATGTCCGATAGGAGGGACACATCGCCTTTGTTATTTAGATTTAAGACTTCCATTTTGTCATATTTGCTGCAAATATAGAGTAAATAAAAGACATTCACAACATTACATAATACACATTTCAGATTTAACACACTACAACAGGATACAAAAAAAGCCTTTTCCGCGAGGGAAAAGGCTTTTGGGGTAATGAATGTCCCGGAGTGCGGGATTATTCTTTTGTTTCTTCTTCAGCGGCAGGGGCTTCTTCAGCGGCGGGTTCCTTGAACTCGGTCACGCCTGCGGCAAGAAGAAGGTTGTACCAGGAGAAGAGTTTCTTGATATCGGTGGTGTATACGCGCTCGTGGTCGAACTCGGGAAGGATTTCACCGAAATACTCACGAATGGCGGCATCGGAGGGAAATCCCTTTACATCCACGGGCTTGCCCTCGGTGTGCTTGCTCACGAGCTCGAGCACGTCGGCCAGAGGAATGTCCTCGTCGTTGGTATAGATAGAAATATCGGCCAGCGAAATCACCTTTTCGTGGGTGTAGGCGGGCATGCGCTTGCCTGTCTGGAGCGATTCAACAATCAGCGAATTTTTTCCGCGGCTCACAAGGCGGTATAGTCCGGGCTTTCCGGCGATGGATAAGATTCCTTTTATCATTTCTGCTTAAATAAGTGTTATTGAATTATCGGCTACAAAAATAACACTTAGAATTGAATTAAGCGCCCAAATTTCGTAACTTTGTCGGACCAATACCGAAAAAGAGATGTTAGAATACCTGAAATACCTCCTGCAACTGCTGCTTTCCCCGGCCCGAGGTTGGGAAGACATATCGTCGAAGAGTCCCGATCCCGAGGAAATGATGCGCCGCGGCCTCTACCCGCTCATCGGCGTGGCGGCTCTGACCGAGTTCTGTGCGTTCTTCTACCAGAAAGGGCTGAAGCTCGATCAGGTGCTCATCCGTGCCGTGCTCGACTTCGGAGCGTATTTCGTTTCGGTATTCATTGCAAGACTCATTTTCGAGATATATCTCGCCAAGGTGGTTGACGGAGGCTCCCCCAACCGCCGCAAGGTGGAATCGCTGGCCGTGTTCCCCCTGGGCCTGATGGTGCTGATACAGATTGTGGGCAACTGTCTTCAGGCAAATCTTACTTTTCTCAAATTCCTGCCGCTCTATGTCGTGCTGGTTCTCTACAAGGCAAGCGCCTATATCGGTGTGCGCCCCAACGACGAGCTTCGCTTCACAGGCATAGCGTCCGTGGCAGTGGTAGTGGTGCCACTGGCAATCTACTACCTGCTTGACATAATTATATTCTGATGAAACTCAAGGAAATCAACATAAAAAACCGCCGCGCCACATTCGACTATGAAATTGTGGAGACATTCACCGCGGGAATCGTGCTCACCGGCACGGAAATCAAATCCATACGCCAAGGCCACGCAAGCCTGGTGGATACCTTCTGCTTTGTCAACAACGGCGAGGTATGGGTAAAGAATATGAACATTGCCGAATATTTCTACGGCACTTACAACAATCACGAGGCCCGTCGCGACCGCAAGCTCCTGCTCAACCGCAAGGAGATTGCACGCCTTCAGAAAAACGGCAAGGAAGCCGGTTTCACTATCGTGCCATTGCGCTTGTTTATCAACGACCGCGGCCTTGCCAAACTTGTTATCGGCATAGCCCGAGGCAAGAAGGAGTACGACAAACGCCAGTCAATCCGCGAGCGCGAAGACAAGCGCAACCTCGCCCGCCTGTTTCAGAAGAAGTAATTAAGCGCTTGATGCGCTGTGAAAAGCTAAAGGTGAAAAGTGAAGATAACGGCTCTTTCGGCAAGAACAACCTCAGTTCGTGTTATCCTAAAATTTAGCAGCCCATGCGCGTCCCTTGGGACGCAGATTTAGCAGTAACCACGTACACCGGAGCCCTCTGGCGGAGGTGTGCGTGGCATTTCAATCCATCTAAATGGCATCCGTAGGTTATCGGCAAAGCCGCTTTCGAAGAAAGATCCCGATTTGTCTCCAATCGTTTTTCATTTGCTATGATTTAGAAAGAAATAAGTGCGAATTTTGTTGGTGTCGAAATTATTACCTATCTTAGCCACATGAGCCACACCGCACTTACATATCATTTGATATTCAGAACTTACCGTCGATTTCAGGTAATTGTACCGAATCACGAAAAAGAATTGTATAAATTCATATATGATTTTGCAATGAGCCGGGGAATTAAGAAGCCGCGGATTGGCGGCATGCCCGACCATGTTCATATTCTGTGCGATATTCCGGCGAAGTTTGCTGTGTCGGAATTTGTCAAACTCCTAAAAACAGAAAGTAGTAAATTCATGCGCGTTAACCCACACTTCCCTCAGTGGCAGGGGTGGGCTGAGAAATATGGAGCGTTTACAGTAGATGCCTCCCTGAGGGAAACTCGCCGACAATATATCATGAATCAGAAGCGGCATCACGCGTAAATAAATTTTTCAGACGAATATCATAATTTACTTGTCGAAGCGGGTATCCCAACACATACCCCATACTCGGAGACGAAGAGGAATAGTTATTTCATAATCAAGACAACGGAAACAAATCGGCGTCCTCCGGACGCCATGAGTTGAGAGTATCCTTACCACGCACACCTCCGCCACAGGGCTCCGGTGTACGTGGTTATTGCTAAATCGGCGTTCTCCGAACGCGCATTAATTTGATTCACTTAGTTAATAGGATATTCCGTACCCAAATCTTATCTCACCCCCCCATAAAAAAACGAAAAGAAGCCATTCACCGGGTGAACGACCTCTTCTTGTTTTTTTGTGTGTCTGCTAATTAGTTGGCAGCTTCTTCAGCAACAGCAACTTCTTCAACAACAACTGTAGAGTCGTTGAGAACAGAATCAGCTTCAGCAACAACAGCTTCTTCTACGGGAGCTTCTGCTTCAGTTGCTTCTACTTCAGTAGCTTCAGCGTTTTCAGCCTTGGGAGTGCAAGAGAAGAGTGATGCGCTGAAAACAACAGCGAGTAATAAAACTAACTTTTTCATTTTCTTTTTGATTAAAGTAATAAAACAATATTGTTTGCTTCAAAAACGGTACAAAGGTAGAGCATTTTTTTGGAACACAAAGCATTTATTGACTCTTTTTTTCATGCGAGCGAGTTTTTTTAACACTTTGTAAGCATCCACTACCTTTTCAGCGGCGACGACCCTTGATGTCGGCGGCTATGAGATTAGCCATTACAACGGCCTTGTTGATATGGTCGCAAATATGGTCGGCGCCGATGAGCGTGTCGATTCCGGCATGTTCAAGCACCTGACGCACTTTGGGTTTCACACCCGAAAGCACAACGTGGATGCCCTCGTTCTGCGACGACTTGATAAGGATTTCAAGGTTGTGCAGGCCGGTTGCGTCGATAAACGAGACTTTTCGCATGCGGATAATACGCACGAGCGGTTTTTCGGTGAGTGTGCTACGCATCATTTCGTCGAACTTGGTAGCGATACCGAAGAAGAACGGGCCGTCAATCTCATACACGCTCACACCCTTGGCTACGTTGAGCACCTCATGCTGGCTCAGGTCGGTACCCTCGGCCACGTCGAGCTGTTCGGAGTAGACCTTGATTTCGGTGTTCTGCATCACACGCTGCATAAACAGCACCACTGCGAGCAGAAGGCCGATTTCAATAGCAATCGTGAGGTCGAAAATCACGGTGAGAAGGAATGTTACGACGAGCACCGAAATATCGCTCTTGGGAGCATGGAAAATTCCCACAATCGTGCGCCACCCACTCATATTATAAGATACTACCATCAGCACGGCGGCAAGACATGCCAGCGGCACATAATTGATAAGCGGCATCAGGAAAAGGAATATGAGCAGCAGCACGAGCGCATGCACGATACCGGCAACGGGGGTGCGTCCGCCGTTGGTGATATTCGTCATTGTGCGGGCGATGGCACCGGTGACAGGTATGCCGCCGAAGAACGGCACGGTCACGTTGGCGATACCCTGACCGATAAGTTCGGTGTTGCTGTTGGTCTTGGAGCCGGTTACACCGTCGGCAACCGTGGCCGAAAGAAGCGACTCGATAGCTCCGAGCACGGCGATTGTGAAGGCCGAGGGCAGAAGCATGTTGATGGTCGCCATATTGAGGGTGAAGCCGTGAGGAGCGGGAATATCGGTAGCCATAGTGCCGAAGCGGTCGCCGATGGTCTCGACAGAATACCACTCAGGGCAGTATTCTCCAAGCAGATATGACCCTGAGGTCACAAGTATAATAGCCAAAAGAGCGCCCGGGAGTTTCTTGGACACCTTGGGGGTGAGCACGATGATTGCAAGCGCCACAAGGGCCGTCAGCAAGGTAGGCAGGGAAATATTACCGAAATTACGGAAGTACACGCCCCATTTGGGAATGAACTGGCCCGGAATGTCGCGAAGACCGAGGCCGAAGAAATCATTAATCTGTGTGGAGAAGATTGTCAGGGCGATACCGGCCGTAAATCCAACCACGATAGGATAAGGGATAAACTTGATGATGGTGCCGAGCCTGAAAAGTCCGAGCAGAATCAGAATCACACCGGCCATGAACGTTGCAATGGCAAGTCCGTGAAGGCCGAACTGGGCGATGATGTTGTATACAATAACGATGAAAGCACCCGTGGGGCCGCCGATCTGCACGCTGTTGCCTCCGAAAAAGGAGACCATGAATCCACCGATGATGGCGGTGACAAGACCGATTGTGGGGCTCACGCCCGAAGCGATACCAAACGCGATTGCAAGCGGCAGGGCCACAATGCCTACGACGACTCCCGCCGTGACATCCTCCTTCAGACGGTTCATGTTGTAATGGCGCAATGCGCTGAACAACTTTGGTCTGAAGTCGATTGAAGACAATATATCCATAATATTATCTGTAAAAAAATTGTACCTCAGGCCGGACTCTCCGGCCAATAAATGTTAAAACCTGAAATTTTTTGCAAAGATAGTAATAATGAGTGAGAAATCGGGTGAAAAGGTGAAAAAAGTTAAAAAAGTGAAGATAATAGAATATTTTGCAAAAGTTCTTTTCTATGCAAATCAGCTTGCGCGGCAGGAACTTTTTCGGGGTGTGGGGTGTTATAAGTGAAATACTAATACGAACTCTTAAAACTTATAACTATGGCTCTTTTAAAGAACAAGGACGAACGTGAACTTGCCGTTCTCGGTCAGATTGAACGCAGCATCCAGCGCCACGAGAAGCGCGAACGCCTCTATAAAATCATAATCGCCGGACTCGGTGTAGTGGCCGCAGCCGCTTTCGCCACCGGACGCTATATAAAGAAATAACACAAATCTTTCATTGCGACAGGCGGAATTCCCTTTTAAAAGGAGGGGGATTCCGCTTATTTTTTAACATAATTTTAATATAGACGTGTAATTTTTCCTGAACATACCGCGTCAAATATCACAAACCAACGTATCAAACTAAGCCAATAATCTACAATTTATAAACTGCGTATATGATCTTCACATTAAAGGACGTAAACAAGACCTACCCCGGCATAGTGCCCCTGCACGTGCTCAAGGACATCAACCTTGAGATCGAGCGGGGAGAATTGGTGTCGATTATGGGCGCGTCAGGCTCGGGAAAGTCTACTTTACTCAACATCCTCGGTATTCTCGACAACTACGACAGCGGAGAATACCTCCTCGACGGGGTACTCATCAAGAACCTCGGCGAGAACAAGGCCGCCGAACTGCGCAACCGCATGATAGGCTTCGTTTTCCAATCGTTCAACCTTATCAGCTACAAGAACGCCCTTGAGAATGTGGCTCTTCCGCTGTTCTATCAGGGAGTGTCGCGCCGCAAGCGCAACGCCATGGCGATGGAACAGCTCGAGCGCATGGGACTGGCCGACCGCGCCCACCATCTGCCGGGAGAGCTGTCCGGCGGTCAGAAGCAACGTGTGGCTATCGCACGGGCGCTTGTGACGAATCCGTCAATCATTCTTGCCGACGAGCCCACGGGCGCCCTCGACTCCAAGACGTCGAAGGAAGTGATGGAAGTGTTCCGCACTCTCAATGCCGACGGCATGACAGTTATCATTGTGACACACGACCCCGGAGTGGGTGCGGCCACCAACCGCATTATCCGCATCTCCGACGGACGTATCGAGCCTGCCCCGAGCCATGTTTGACCTGCTGATAGAAATAGGGCAGACGATGCGCAACAACAAACTGCGCACCGCCCTCACAGGCATAGCCGTGGCATGGGGTATATTCATGCTCATCATCCTGCTCGGAGCCTCGCGAGGAGTCAGAGACAACTTCGAGAGCAATGTGAGCGCCGACGACACAAACGTCCTCACCGTATTGGGCGGCTACACAAGCAAGCCACACAAGGGCTACAAGGAAGGTCGTAGAATCACACTCAAAACCTCCGATATGGCCGTAATCAAGCACGACAATCCCCGGCAGGTAAGTTCCGTGGCAGCTTTTGCCTCGGTTGACACAGCCAAAATATCGACTGAGCGTGATGCCCTCACCAACGGCTTCAAAGCTGTGTATCCAAGGGTGTTAAAGGGCAACAACCTAACACTGAAATCAGGCCGTTTCATCAACGAGCGCGACATTCAGGCATGCCGCCGCGTGATGATAATACATGAGAAAAACGCGCGCCTGCTTTTCGGCGACGACAAGGATGCCGTGGGCAAGACCGTCCGCTCGATGGGTCTGGCATGGACTGTGGTCGGAGTCTACTCCCACCCTTGGCGCTCGCAGAGCTATGCGCCCTACACCACCCTGAAATCCATAACCGGCAACGACGACCGCGCCTACATGCTCGAAGTAGTCATGGATGGATTGAAAACCGAACAGGACGGCGAGAACGCCGAGGCAAAAGCGCGTGAGAGTATCGCTAAAAACCATAATAATTTCGCTCCCGACGACAGGGGTGCTGTCTGGATTATCAACCAGTTCACAAACTACCTCACCAACAAGGCCGCCCTTGGCTATCTCGACCTCGCCATGTGGGTGATAGGCATATTCACGCTACTCTCGGGCATTGTGGGGGTGAGCAACATAATGTTTGTGTCGGTGCGCGAACGCACCCACGAGATAGGCATCCGGCGCGCAATCGGAGCCAAACCGCGCTCCATCCTCACCCAGGTTGTGGCCGAGAGCATAGCCATCACGACGCTTTTCGGCTATATCGGTGTAGTCATGGGCATGATAACCCTGGAGATAATCACGTCGATGTTTGAAGAAATGAAAGGTGCTATCGTTGACCTTGACATCGCCATAAAGGTAACGCTCGCCCTCATAATCGCCGGAAGTCTCGCCGGACTGTTCCCTGCCATGAAAGCGACAAAAGTTAAACCCGTCGAAGCCTTGCGCGACGAATAGCACCAGGAGGGAAAGATTATGTTACGCAATTCATTTTTCGACATAGAAAACTGGCGCGAGATAGGCGCCACACTGGCGCGCAACAAGACGCGCACCTTCCTCACCGCCTTCGGCATTTTCTGGGGCACAGCCATGCTCACGATGCTCTGGGGCGGCGCCCACGGACTCGAAGGCATCATGCGCCGTCAGTTCGCCGGATTCGCCACCAATTCCGGAGGCGTCTTCCCCGGAACTACGAGCATGCCCTACCTCGGCTACAACAAAGGCATGAGCTGGGACCTGACCGAACAGGACCTGGCAAACATACGCCGCGTGTCGCCCTACATGGAATACTCCACCCCTATCAACGGTGCGCGGGTTACAGCCGTGTACAACGACCGAAGCAAATCGGCATATTCGATGGGCGTTGAAAGCGAGTACTCCAAAATCATGATTCCCATTGTGTACGAAGGGCGCCTGATTAACGACTCCGACGTGCGAAACCACCGCAAGGTAGCCATCATAGGCAAGAATATCGCGGGGGAAATATTCGGCAACGAATCGCCCGTCGGCAAACGCGTATCTCTCAACGGGATCCACTTCCTGATAGTAGGAGTGGCCGGACAGAAAGGCGACGCGTCGTTCGGCGGACGCATCGACGACAGTTTCATGCTTCCATCCACGACCATGCGCCGCGCCTTCAACCAGGGCACCACAGTCCATTACATCATATTCACCTCCCTGCCCGGACACACCCCGAAAGACAACGAGCCTTTCATCCGCAGAGCCATCTGCAGCAACCACCCTCTGAACCCCAAAGACGAGCGTGCGATAGGCTTCATGGATGTGTCGGAAAACTTTGAAATTGTCGACAAGCTGTTCCTGGGACTCAGCCTGCTCGCGCTGTTTGTGGGCGCAGGCTCACTGATGGCCGGGGTAATCGGAGTGGGCAATATCATGTGGATTATCGTAAAGGAGCGCACACAGGAAATCGGTATCCGCCGGGCAATCGGAGCCAAGCCACTGGACATCATCGTGCAGATTCTTTCGGAAAGCATCGTCCTCACGACTATTTCCGGGATAGGCGGAGTATGTTTCGCCACGCTTGTCCTCGGCATCGCCGACATGGTGGCAGCCGACCCCAAGCACGGCATGCCGGGCTTCCAGACCGATTTCAACACCGCCATTGCAATTCTCGCGACCTTCCTCGTGCTCGGCACCGCCGCAGGACTGCTTCCGGCCTTCAAGGCAATGAAGATAAAGCCCGTCGAGGCCATGCGCGACAAATAATTTTCATCAACCTTATTCAGTAAATATCAAAACATCACATATCTTATGAAAAAGTTCTTCAAAATATTTCTCTGGGTACTTATAGCCGCCGTTTTCGTGGGCACCTTCGTGTATCTTTACATCAAGTCGCAACCCGACGAAGTCAAGTATGCCATCGTCAACCCCGAGCGTGCGAGCATTGAGCGCACAACCGTACTCACCGGCAAAATCGAACCTCGCGACGAAATCGAAATCAAACCGCAGATTTCAGGCATCATCACCGAAATCGCCGTCGATCCGGGCGACATGGTACACGAAGGCGACATCATCGCCAAAATCAAGGTCATCCCCGAGGCATCGTCCCTGTCGTCGGCACAGAACCGCGTGAGCGTGGCTTCGATAAACCTTGAGGACGCGCGTCTGAAACTCGAACGCAGCGAAGCCCTCTACGGCCGCAAGGTTATCTCCCGCGAGGAATACGAAGATGCGAAGAAGACCTACGACCAGGCCGTGCTCGAACTCGACGCCGCCAACGACTCCTACGCCATCGTCCGCGACGGAGTGTCGCGCTACAACGCCACCGAGAGCAACACCCTGGTGCGAGCCACAATCACCGGCCTTGTGCTTGACGTGCCCGTGAAAGTCGGTAGCTCCGTCATACAGGCCAACACATTCAATGCCGGAACCACAATCGCCACCGTGGCCGACATGACAAACCTTATTTTCAGAGGCAACGTTGACGAGACCGAGGTAGGCCAGCTCGAAGTGGGCATGCCCATGACAATATCCATCGGAGCTTTGCCCGAGGCCACTCCGTCGGCTGTAATCGAATACATCGCTCCCAAAGGCACCGACACCAGCGGCGCGAACACATTTGAAATCAAAGCCGCCCTCAACATCGAGAACGTCGGAAAACTCCGTGCCGGATACAGCGCAAATGCCACAGTGAGTCTCAACAGAGCCTCCGACGTGATGACACTGCCCGAAAGCGTGGTCGAATTTACAGGCGACAGCACTTTCGTGTATGTGCTCACCGACAGCGTTGACACCCAGAAATTCGACCGCCGCGCCATCACAACAGGCCTCAGCGACGGCATACGCATCGAAATCAAGGAAGGCGTGGACTCCACAGCATCGGTCCGCGGCGATAAAATCTAATTCTTCCACCAATCTCAATCTATGACCTATCATATGAAAAAGATAATCACATCAGCAATCGCCATATTCGCCTGCGTGGCCGTATCGGCCACAGAGCCATGGAGCCTTGACAGTTGCGTGGCCTACGCGATAGAACACAATATCGACGTCCGCTCCCGCAGCCTTCAGAAATACTCCGGCGAACTCGACGTTACCGAAGCCAAGGACGCCTTCCTGCCGCGCGTGTCGGGCTACGCGTCCGAGAGTTTCAACTTCGGCCGCGGTCTCACCGCCGACAACACTTACGCCAACCGCAACACCCAATCTTTTTCGGCCGGAGCAAGTCTTCAGCTGCCACTGTTTCAGGGCCTCACGGCAATACGCCGCCTGTCCTACGCCAAGGCAGGCCTGCGCGTGATGGTGGAGCAACTTGAATCGGCCAAGGACGACGTCACGCTCAACGTCATATCACAGTATCTCCAGGCACTTTACACGCAGGAAATGCTTGCCGTGGCCCGCGAGCAACTTGAAATATCCCGTTCGGAACTCAAACGTCAGGAAGCGCTTCTCGAGCTCGGCAAGATTCCGGAGCTTAACCTCTACGAGGCTAAGTCACAGGTCGCCCAGGACGAGCTGTCAGTAGTGTCGGCCACCAACGACAGCATAATTGCCCTTCTCGACCTGAGCCAGCTCCTGAACCTGCCCTCGGACTCGGATTTCCACATCCGTCCTCTCGAGGAGCAGAATCTCCCGCTGCTTTCAGCCGACGAGGTATACAGCAACGCATTGGAAAACAACCATGCCATGCGTGCCGCGCGCCTGAGCGTCGAGAGCGCCGACAAATACATTTCCGTAGCCAAGGCAGGCTACAACCCCACCCTGTCGTTCAACGCCGGAATAGGCTCGAACTACTACAAGACAACGGGCTTCAACAACGAAAGTTTCGGCAGCCAGATGCGCCACAACTTCGCCCAGTCGATAGGATTCTCCCTTTCGGTGCCATTGTTCGACGCTTTTTCCACCCGCAACGCCGTGCGCAAGGCCAAGGTGCAGCATCTGAGCGCCCAACTTCAGCTCGACGACGCGCGCAACCGTCTTTACAAAGCCATAAACCAGGCATACACCCAGGCCGTGGGAGCCGAGAAAAAGAAAGAGGCCGCGACGGTGGCCGTGACCTCGTCCAAGGCTGCTTTCGAAGCCATGCAGGAAAAGTACAACTACGGACGCGCCAATGCCACGGAATTTGACAAGGCGAAAGCAACCTACACGACGGCTCTCAGCCAGGCCGTGCAGGCCAAATACGAGGCAATCCTGCGCATACGTATACTCGAATTTTACAACAAAAACAACTGATTATGAAGCAACAGACCGAATCATGGATTGCCCTGCTCGAATTCACCTCCGAGCAGGAAGCCGCCATCGTAAAAGGCCGTCTTGAAGCCGCCGGAATACCCTGCGTGCTCGAAAACACAACCATCTCATCGGTCTACCCCATGACACTGACATGGGCGCCGATAAAACTCCTCGTGCCCGAGGCTGAGGCCGGAAAAGCCCGCGATATTCTCGGATAGCCCGCCAACGGACAAGCCGGACAAGTCGGATAAGTCAGACAAGTCAGACCTGTCCGACTTGTCCGACGCGCGTCCTATATAATACAGTTTTTGATTTTTCGCGGAAAATGTGTACTTTTGCAGTTCGTAACAGAGTATTCATCAACAAAAGATATGGGACTTGACGGCGGAAGCCGATTCCGAAAGTCATTTTCCCGACACCGCCAATCAAAAATATGGCCGAAACAGTCATCGCGGGAATCATGCGCGCAGGCGCGTATTCTCCCAATCACATAGGCAACGATGCCGCCATCTTCAACATCGTGGCTGAACAGCTCCGCAAGCGCGGCTGCATTGTGAACATCTACACGGAGGAGGAATTCAATTCCGGAGCCGTAAACGAAAAGATTATCCTGAACATGTGCCGCGAGCAGCGCTCAATCGCATTGCTTCAGGAAAAAGAAAAAGCCGGCGCGCTCGTAATCAACTCGGGCTTCGGCATAGAGAACTGCACCCGCGAGCGGATGACACGCATCCTGCTCGGTTCGGGAATCCCCTACCCTGAAAGCCTTATGGTGAACACCAACGAAGGCATCAAGGAAGCCCTCGTAAAGGCCGGAATGACACGCTGCTGGATCAAGCGCGGCGATTTCCATGCCATGCACAAGGAAGACGTGAGCTACGTCCGCCATCCCGAAGAAGCTCAGGAAGTGCTTCAGGAATACTTCCTCCGCGGCATCAAGCGCGCCGTAATCAACCGCCACCTCGAAGGCGACCTCATCAAGTTCTACGGCGTGGCCGGAACTCCATTCTTCTTCTGGTTCTACCCCTTTGAGGCCGGACACAGCAAATACGGCCACGAGGCAATCAACGGCAAAGCCCGCGGCCTGGAATTCGACAAGGACTATCTGCGACAGATATGCGACAAGGCCGCCGAGGTGCTCGACGTAAAAATCTACGGCGGCGACTGCATCGTCGGAGCCGACGGTTCCATCCAGATCATCGACTTCAACGACTGGCCCAGCTTCGCCCCCTGCCGCAACGAAGCCGCACCCTACATCGCAAAGTGCGTGATGGCTGCCATCAAGAATTTCAACAATCAATAACGCCCCACTGAAATGGCAACACAAGAAACTACCGTTGCCTCCGGTTCGTCCTACCGCGACTCACTCAAGTCGATGGACACCGAAGAGCACATTGACCTTGCATTTTACCGCCCCATCGGATACGCATGGGCCTGCCTCGCAAAGAAATTAGGCGTGACACCCAACGCCATCACCATAGCATCAATTTTCCTCGGCATCGGCGCCGGAGTAGCTTTCTACTTCAACGACCTTACGGTCAACATCATCGGCATGCTGTTGCTCATATGGGCAAACAGCTTCGACAGCGCCGACGGACAGCTTGCCCGAATGACAAAACAGTACTCACGCATCGGCCGCATACTCGACGGCCTGAGCGGTGATTTCTGGTTTGCAACCATATATGTTGCAATCTGTCTGCGCGAGAACGCCACCAACCTCTTCTTCGGCGAACACCCCTGGGTAATATGGGTTGTGGCAGTCGTGACCGGTCTGTGCCATGCCAAACAGGCGGCCATGGCCGATTACTACCGTCAGTTCCACCTCTACTTCCTCAAAGGCGAGGATGGAAGCGAACTCGAGAAGTCGGAAGATCTCAAGGCCAAACTCGCGTCGCTGAGCTGGAGCAAGAACTTCTGGCAGAAGCTCACACTCACATTTTACACCAACTACACCGTAAACCAGGAATCCTGGACTCCCTCGATGCAGGCTCTGCGCAAACAGCTCCGTGCCAACTATCCCGACGGCAAAATCCCCGCGAGCTTCCGCGACGCGTTCCGCCGCCTGAGCCTGCCGCTGATGAAGTACACCAATATCCTCTCGTTCAACTGGCGCACGATTGCCCTGTTTACCTCGCTCTTTATCGGCGAGCCCTGGCTCTACTTCGCTTTCGAGCTTGTGGTGCTGAACATCCTGCTTGCCTACATGGTTATCCGCCACGAGAACATCTGCAAGAAACTCACCAAGGAACTCCGCGATGGCAAATTCTGATATCCAAGGCATAATTTTCGACTACGGCGGCACGCTCGACACGCGCGGCGACCACTGGAGCCATATCATCCGCGAGGCCTACAACAAGGCCGGATTATTCCCCGCGGAGGAAGATTTCCGCAACGCCTACGTGCACGCCGAACGCGAGCTCGCACGCGTGCGCCACATCTATCCTGAGCACAACTTCCGCGACCTGATGCGCATCAAGATCCGCATCGAGTTCGACTTCCTCGTGAGCAACGGCAAGCTCGACCGCGAAGTGGCCGACGCGAAAGCCGACGAAGTGGCCGACTACTGCTATAACTACGCACGCACATGCGTGCACGAGGCGCGCCCGACGCTCGAACGCCTTGCCGCACGCTATCCGATGGTGCTCGTAAGCAATTTCTACGGCAACATCGAAGCCGTGCTCACCGACTTCGGTCTGCGCGAACTGTTCGGCACCATAATAGAGAGCGCCGTCGTGGGTGTGCGCAAACCCGACCCGCGCATCTTCGCGCTCGGAGTGGAAGCTCTCGGCATGCCTGCCTTCCGGGTACTCGTCGTGGGCGACAGCATCCGCAAGGACATCGTTCCGGCCATGTCGCTGGGCTGCCTTACGGCATGGGTCAAAGGCCGTGGTTGGGAAGAAGGCGAAGAGACCGCTCCCGAGGGCTGCAAGACCATAAATTGCGTAAATGAGCTTGAAAGCCTCGTTTAAATATTTTAACAATTAAAGAGCTAACTTGCGTGTTTTTAAAAAGAGTTAACTAAAATGCCAAATATTTACAGAAATAATACTCTATTTAACTCTTTTTATGCTCAAAAATTAGTTTAGTATCAAGAAAGTATATGTACTTTTGGACGCTCAATTCACCGGGCGTCCAATTTTTTTGCCCGTGACACAGCGAAAAAAGAAACATATTAACAACAACTATACTTAACTAAAAGTAAAAAAGATGAGCAACAGCAATGTTAAGCCTGCAACAGGCAAACTTGGCGTGATGGTAGTAGGACTCGGCGCCGTAACAACAACTTTCATCACCGGTGTGCTGATGACACGTAAAGGTCTTGCAAAACCCGTCGGATCAATGACCCAGTACGACCGTATCCGCGTAGGAGAAGGCGAAAACAAGAAATATCTCAAATATGGTGAAATCGTACCTCTGGCCGACCTCAACGATATCGTGTTCGCCGCTTGGGACGTATATCCCCAGAACGCGTTTGAATCCGCAGTCAACGCCGAGGTGCTTTCCGCAAAAGACATCCTCCCCGTTCAGAGCGAGCTCGAGGCCATCAAACCTCTCCGTGCCGCTTTCGACCACAACTATGCAAAGCGTCTCGACGGCGACAACATCATGCACGGTGCCACCCGTTGGGAAATGGTTGAAAACCTCCGCAAGGACATCCGCGACTTCAAGAAAGAAAACGGCCTTGACCGCGTAGTGGTTCTTTGGGCTGCATCCACCGAAGTATACGTACCCGTTGACGAGGAAGTACACTACAAGCTCGCCGACCTCGAGGCAGCAATGAAAGCCGACGACAAGGCCCGCATCGCCCCCTCCATGTGCTACGCTTACGCTGCCCTCACCGAAGGTGCCCCCTTCATCATGGGTGCCCCCAACACGACAGTCGACATCCCAGCAATGTGGGAACTCGCCGAAAAGACAGGCATGCCCATCGCAGGCAAGGACTTCAAGACAGGCCAGACCCTCGTGAAATCAGGCTTCGCCCCCATCATCGGCACCCGTTGTCTCGGCCTGAGCGGATGGTTCTCGACAAACATCCTCGGCAACCGCGACGGTCTCGTGCTTGACGAACCCGCCAACTTCCGCACCAAGGAGGTTTCAAAACTTTCCACACTCGAAAGCATCCTCGTGCCCGAGCAGCAGCCCGACCTCTACGGCCACGGCAACGATGAAGACACCCAGTACTACCACAAGGTGCGCATCAACTACTATCCCCCGCGCAACGATAACAAAGAAGGCTGGGACAACATCGACATCTTCGGATGGATGGGCTACCCGATGCAGATCAAAATCAACTTCCTCTGCCGCGACTCTATCCTCGCCGCTCCTCTGTGTCTTGACCTCGTGCTCCTGAGCGACCTCGCAGCCCGTGCCGGACGCTGTGGCACACAGCGCTTCCTGAGCTTCTTCCTCAAGAGCCCGATGCACGACTACACCAAGGACGAAGTGCCTGTAAAC
>CAJURN010000016.1 GCA_910589055.1 uncultured Muribaculaceae bacterium | reverse complement strand
ATCAGACGATGCAGCCTCTTTTTTTTGCCCCTACCCGAATTATTGGACCTATTAGTCCCATTAGACTTATAAGTCCTATGGGTCTAATAGGCCTAATGGGTCTAATAGGGCTAAGTGGCGCGGCCGCATTCGCGGCGAAATAATTCGGCCACTTATTCAGCTCCTATGGAGCTTGCTTTATTCTTTTTCATAACTAACCCCGACCAGCCGCAGCTAACGCAGCGCTTGGTCGGGGCTTTTATCATCATCGCAGCTAACGCGGCTTGGCGTGGCTGTGCCAACGCATAGAATCAATAGGGCTGATAAGTCCAATCAGAGATGTGGATGCACCTCTATTGCCTGATTGGTTCAGTGCTGTAATCGGGGATGAATTGAGGTAAAAAAAGAGATGAACTGCGTGGGCGGTTCATCTCTTTTGGTGTGAGTGGAATAGTTGATGCTATTCCTCTGTTGTGTCTGGTCTGGGTTCTTGAGGTGCAGTCTGTGGCTCGGGAGCCGTTTCTGCTGATGTTACTGTTGAAGTCTCGGAAATTTCCTGTGTGGGAGCCGGCTCAGTGGGAAGCTGTTTTTTAGAAACAGTGGTTTCCGGGGAGCTTGGTTCTTCAGAAGGAGGAAGCAGGAGATGAAGTTGTTTGGACTCTTTTTCTTCTTGCTTTTCCTGAGGCTCGGAAACGCTTGTTTCAGCTTGTTCGGAGACTTCACCGGAGGTTTCCTTAGGAGCTTGTTTTTTGCGCGGCTGACGGCGTTTCTGTGCGCGAGGCTTCTGTTCGGAAGTTGAATTTTCTTCTTTTGTCTTGGCTGTTTCCGCCGGTTCAATCGGGAGGGTAGTCTGAACGGCTGCAATTTCGGCATCGGGTTGAACGATGTCAAGAGTTGTCGGTTCAGTTACTTCTTCTGATGCCGGTGCGGCAGTTTCTGCTACCGGGCGTTGCTTTCGTTGCTGAGGCTGCTGCTTGCGCGATTTTGTCTCCTGAGCCGCTTCCTTAGGCTGAACGGTTTCTTTAGGCTGTGCCGTTGTCTGAGTGGCTTCGGCTTTCTGAGACTGTTGCTTCTGCTTTTTTTTCGGCTGCTCTTTGGGTTGCTGCTGTTCTTTTCGCTGTTCTTTTGCAGGCTGAGTCTCTTTTTCCTTGGGACGAGTGCTGTCTTTGGATGTTTCAGCTACTTGTTCGGGAGTGTTGTCGCCGCGTTTGCGTACTTTGTCTTTCTTGGCGGCGGAACTTTCGTTCATGTCTTTTTCCTCGTGGAGTTTGAGCTCGTTTTTGTCGCTGTCAATCACACGGTACTGGAGATATGCCAAAGATTCGTCGGGCAATACTTTGAATTTCCGGCCGAGTTTGCGTCTCCATCCACGGTAGATGGATGTGAAGAGGCCTTTTTTGATGTATGCGTCCACGAATGGGTGGATGTACATTATGAAGTCGGTCTTTCCGAGGTCGTTGACGAGGTATTCGAGTTTTTCAAAGAGTGTATCTGTGAAAAGTATCGAGGGCTGTACCTCGCCTTTGCCGAAGCATGAGGGACATTGTTCGGCAGTGTGGATGTCGAGAGCGGGACGTACGCGTTGGCGTGTAATCTGCATGAGTCCGAATTTACTCAGCGGCAGGATGTTGTGGCGGGCACGGTCGTTCGCCATTATTTCGCGCATGTGGTCGAAGAGCTGCTGGCGATGCTCGCTTTTGTTCATGTCGATAAAGTCGACAACAATGATTCCGCCCATGTCGCGCAGGCGCAATTGCCGGGCGATTTCGTCGGCTGCGCGAAGGTTTACTTCAAGTGCGTTGCTTTCCTGGTCGTTTGTGGCTTTTGTACGGTTTCCGGAGTTCACGTCGATGACGTGCAGTGCTTCGGTGTGCTCGATGATGATGTATGCACCTGATTTGAATGATACTGTCTTGCCGAAAGACGATTTGATCTGTCGTGTGATACCGAAGTGGTCGAAGATGGGTTCGTCTTTGGTGTAGAGCTTTACAATATCTTTCCGTTCGGGAGCGATAAGAGCCACGTAGTTGCGGATTTGTTCGAATGTGTGCTCGTCGTTGACGTAGATGTTTTCAAACGAAGGGCTGAAAACGTCGCGGAGCATGCCTACGATACGGCTTTCTTCTTCGAAGATGAGTGCGGGAGCCTGTGCTTTCTGAGCTTTGGCGACTGTACTTTCCCAGTATCCGACGAGTGTGCGGAGTTCGTGGTCGAGTTCAGCCACGCGCTTACCTTCGGCCGAAGTGCGCACGATCACACCGAAGTTCTTGGGCTTGATGCTTTCGATAAGCTGACGGAGGCGGAGCTTTTCTTCGGACGATTTGATTTTCTGCGAAATTGAGATTTTATCGCAGAAAGGCATGAGCACGAGGTAGCGTCCGGTAAAAGAGATTTCTGTCTGAAGGCGCGGACCTTTTGATGAAATCGGTTCCTTGACAATCTGTACCATAAGTTCCTGTCCTGAAGTGAGGGCGTCGGAGATGGTACCGTGCTTGTCGATGTCGGGAAGAAGTTTCATGCGCGAGATTTGCGGCTGCTTCTTCTTGTCCTCGAACATCTGTTTAAGGAATTCGGAGTAGGTTGAGAACCTTGAACCCAGATCAAGGTAGTGGAGGAAGGCATCCTTTTCGTATCCCACATTCACGAAAGCGGCATTGAGCCCCGGCATGAGTTTCTTGACTTTAGCCAGGTAGATGTCGCCAACCGCATAGGAGATGTTTCGTGCTTCTTTCTGAAGTGATACCAGACGGGAATCTTCAAGAAGAGCGATTGAAACCTCTGCGGCCTGCACGTCTACTATGAGTTCGCTTTTCATTATTGAATGTTGAATGAATTGAATAAAATTGCGTCTGCCGACGCTAAAAAGGATGAATTGTCAAAAAATACAAAGAACAAACTTCACTTAGGACAAACATGATATATCCCGTCAGAAGTTTGTTCTTGTATATGATGCGGAGCGAATGTCCGCCATCTCTGTCTGTCACATCGGAGATTGAAAGAGCCGGATTGAATCCTGTCTTTTTGCTCTCCTACCGATTATTTCTTCTTGTGACGGTTCTTTCTGAGACGTTTTTTGCGCTTGTGGGTAGCCATCTTGTGGCCTTTTCTTTTCTTTCCGCTGGGCATTTTACGCTAAATTTAAAAGTTAATATATTATTTAATGTAATATCCTTATGGAGATTATTTCACATCGTCCATGAACACGCGTGCGGGCTTGAAAGCGGGGATTTTGTGTTCGGGGATGATGATAGTTGTGTTCTTGGAAATGTTGCGTGCTGTCTTTTCAGAGCGGGTCTTCACGATGAAGCTACCGAAACCGCGAAGATATACGTTTTCGCCATGAGCGAGGGAGTCTTTAACAACTTCCATGAATTTTTCGATAGTTTCAAGAACGTTGGCTTTCTCGATGCCGGTGCTTTTTGAGATTTCGTTGACGATGTCAGCTTTAGTCATTGCTATATTATTTAATTCGTTGGTGAATGTTATAATAAAGTTGATTTGCAAGACCTTACGGCGGCAACAGTACCGCCTGGGATTTTGCAAGTGCAAATATCGCACTTTTTTTTCAATCTCACACAATGATTGAGCCAATTTTTTCAAATACAGCCCTATAAATCTAATTTTTCGCGATTTTCGCGATTAATTTCTTGCAGGGTTTCCAGCAATTGAGAGGTAATCTGTGATAAATCTGTGACTGTTCGGTAGAATCGGTCGAATTCTCTGAGTTCGTCAGGCGCGGGCATATCTGCCGGATTGTACCACACGGCTGCCCATCCGGCACGCAGCGCCCCGAGGATGTCGGTAATGGGATTGTCGCCAATTAGGATGCTGTCGGCGGCGTTTAAGCCTGCGCAACGGAGTGCGTGGTCGAAGATACGGCGGTCGGGTTTGTTTACCCCGATGTCGTCGCTCAGTACCACAGTGGGGAAGTAGTGGCGCATGCCTGCTGAGTCGAGCTTGTTGAACTGCACATCGCAGAATCCGTTGCTTATAAGCCCCATCGGATATCCTTCGGCAGAGAGCCTGTCAAGGAGTTGTATGGCTCCGGGAATAATCCCTTTGCATGCGCCGAGGCGTTTCAGGTAATCCGTGTCGAGCCGCTGTGCAATTTTCAGGGCGTCCTCGTTGTCAGCTCCTGCAATGCGGAACGGGCGGGCGAACCGTTCGATGCGCAGGAAGTCGCGCGAGATACGTCCTGCGCTGTACTCTTCCCAGAGTTTTTTGTTTTCGCGATGATAGATTTCATTCCATGCTTCGGACCCTTTGTCGAGGAAATGACGCCGGACATCAGGGTCTTCATTAAACAAGTCCTCCAGGACTATGTCGGAATTGCCCGTCATGTCCCAGAGGGTGTCGTCGAGGTCGAACCAAAGAAATGGTTTCGTGTCTTGAGTTGTTATTGTCATTTGCCGTCGGCTTCGTCTATTGATTTAGGTTCGATTGGTTTTTCGGGCTCAACCGGCTTTTCCGGCTCGGCAGATTTCTTTTCGGGACTTGTCTTGGCGAGTTTGGCAATGGTCCGGTTGGCTGTTCCCACCATCACAGATTCGATTATAGTGGCAGCTCCGAAGAATGTGAGACATATACCTGTCACGAGCATGATGTGGTGGTCTTCGGTTTCGGGCGTGAGCAGGAATATATATACGGCGCCACCTACAAGAAGGAACGGAACCACGAACAGCCAGCCCGGCAGGCGTACCGGATTGGTTCCGAACGCGAGCAGGAAAAACTGGAACAATGCGCCAAGACATATTATGATGGCGAACATGAAGGCGATAAGCTCAACAAAACGCTCCTGAAAAATCAGCATGCACAGACCAAGCACGAAGGCTGCCGAGCTTGAAATCCACCCGAAGGCAGTGCTTACAGCCGAGCGGCGGGAGTCTTCGCCTTTTGTCGGGGTTCTCATCAGGCCAAGGACGTTGATAAGGCCTGAGATTATAAAAAGTACACCGCCCGCAACTACCACGCCGCTGCTGCGTACGGTGTTGTGGGTAAGTATGAGTGCTATTCCGGCGATGGTTACGATTAATGCCGTGATAAATAATGTGCGACCTTTCATATCTTGTGAATGTTATAGTTGATACGTGTTATTAAATTCATCTGAATTTATAACAAATTTCGCGGCGCGAGGTTTCCGTAGGTTAAGATTTTGAGCGCTTGGGTGCGGTGAGTTTCAGAAAATCCTCGTAAGAGCGCACATAGTCGGCTTCGTCGAATTTTTCGGAAGCCAGCACGAGACACACAGCCCCTGACGAAAAATTTTCGATGGTTCTCCAAATACCGCGCTCGATGCTCAGAGCCTTGTAGGGACGGTTGAGGGTAACGGTCTTGGTGTGCAGTCCGTCGTCGACAGTCACGTCAAAACTTCCGCTCAGAGCCACGATAAGCTGCCGGAGATTATGGTGGGAATGTCCTCCACGTTCGGCATCGGCAGGAACATCGTAGAGGTAGTAGACCCGTTTTATCTGCAATGGCGAAGTGCCGACGTTTTCGACAACAGTGAGCGAGCCGTCGGTATCGTCGCCAAGGCGCGGCAGGTCAATCAGGCGGCAGGTGTCGATGGACGAAGTGAGGTGGCTTTCGTGTTCAAGGCTGCTCATAATGCTTCTGAAAGGAATTTGTCATGCTCCCGGATATATTCCGCCGGGTCATAAGGCCGGGAACTTACCGTGAGTGCCGTTGCATTTGTGGAGAAATTTTCAAGCTGGCGCCAAGTCATCGGAGGTAGCAACAGGGCTGTATGGCTGTCGCGCAGGGTGAAACGGTGACGGAATCCGCGTCCGTTATCCACCTCCACATCGAAGCAGCCGCTCATCGCGACGATTGCCTCGGTGGTAGTGCGCAGCGCCCGGCCATGATGCCGCTCGCCGCCCGGAATGTCGTAAATCCAGTAGGCACGTTCAATCTCGAACGGAATCTCGCCCGCGGAGTCACCTCCCTGAATAAAAGACAGATTTCCTCGCGGGTCGGAGATTTTAGGCAGAGAAATCAACCGCGGAATATCGGGATCATTACCTTTTTTCATGCGCAAGGTTAAGGAGATAATATCCGTAATCGGTCGACCCAAGCTCCCGGGCAAGCTCTTCGAGGTCTGACGCACCGATGTATCCGCAGCGGTAGGCCACTTCCTCGAGTGCGGCAATCTTGAGCCCCTGGCGTTTCTGGATGGCTTCGACAAAAGCCGATGCCTCCATGAGCGAGTCGATAGTGCCGGTGTCGAGCCATGCAAATCCGCGCCCGAACAGCTGTACATTGAGGCGGCGCTGAAGCATGTATTCGCCGTTGACACTGGTTATTTCAAGCTCGCAACGAGACGAGGGCTTTATTTTTGTGGCTATATCCACCACGTCGTTCGGGTAGAAGTACAGACCTACCACAGCATTATCGCTTTCCGGCTGTATGGGTTTCTCCACGATTCTTATAGGTTTTCCTTCATCGTCAAGGGTCACTACGCCATAGCGTCGTGGATCCTGCACCTTGTAGCCGAATATGGTCGCGCGGTTGTGGCGTGCATCGGCTACGGCTTTACGCAGCATGCCGGTGAACCCCTGACCGTAGAATATGTTGTCGCCCAGTACAAGGCACACATCATCATCGCCAATGAATTCACGTCCGATTATGAAAGCCTGTGCAAGTCCATCGGGACGTGGCTGCTCGGCATAACAGAAATGTACTCCGAACTGATGGCCTGTGCCGAGAAGCCGACGGAACATCGGAAGGTCTTCCGGAGTGGATATGATGAGTATTTCCCGTATTCCGGCAAGCATAAGCACCGAAATCGGATAATATACCATCGGCTTGTCGTAGATGGGGATGAGCTGTTTGGAAATGCCTTTGGTGATGGGGTGGAGTCTTCTGCCCGCACCCCCGGCGAGTACGATTCCTTTCATGGCTTACTCGGATTTATGCACGTGAGAGTACATGCGTTCATAATATTTGCGGTATTCGCCGGAGGTGACATCATCGAGCCACTTCCGGTTTTCAATATTCCAGCGCACGGTGTCCTTGATTCCGTCGGGAAACGCCACCATGGGGCGCCAGCCGGTGTGCTCCATTATTTTGGAAGAGTCGATGGCGTAGCGTGCGTCATGTCCCGCGCGGTCGGTTACGTAACTGATTAAGTCCTCAGTGATTTCGTCGGGAGAAACAGATGACGCCTCCCTTAATCCGGATTCGTTCCGAAGCAAATCGGCGGCAGTGTGGATGAGAATCTTTACAAGGTCGATGTTTCGTTTCTCGTTGAATCCTCCGATGTTGTAGACTTCGCCGGAGACGCCCTTGGCAATCACGGCGTCAATGGCACGGCAGTGGTCGGAAACATGCAACCAGTCGCGCACGTTAAGGCCGCGTCCGTACACGGGGAGTTTACGGCCGCCAAGGAGGTTGTTGATTACAAGCGGAATGAGTTTTTCCGGGAATTGGTAAGGACCGTAATTATTGCTGCATCGGGTCACGCACACGGGCATACCGAATGTGCGGGCGTATGCAAGGGCGATCATGTCGGCCGAAGCCTTGGATGCGGAGTAGGGCGACGACGGGTCGAGCTGGGTGCGTTCCGAAAAAGTCCCCGTACCGTATTTTACAACCGGGTCGTCCTTGCGGCGTCCAAGGGCTGCTGTAAGTTCTGAATCGGTTTCGCCCTCGGGGATGTCAAGGCTGAGCTGGCCGTAGACTTCGTCGGTGCTCACCTGTATATATTTTTTCAGCGAAGGCCGCGCGCCTGTTTTTATTTCGGCGTCGCGCAGCTGTCTGGCAGCCTCGAGTAAAGTCTGTGTGCCCGATATGTTGGTGCTTATGAAAGCTCCCGGGTCGGAAATGCTGCGGTCGACATGGCTCTCGGCGGCAAAATGTACGATGTAGTCAGGGCGAATTTCGGCAAGCAAAGAGTCGAGCAGCGCACGGTCGCAAACCGAGCCATGGACAAGTTCGGCTTTTCCGGCCTTGATTTCCGGGTCGATGGATGTTAGATTTCCGGCATATGTGAGCGCATCAAGCACTACAACACGAGGGGAGTCGGCGCGTGCGCAGAGCATTTTCACATAATTGGAGCCGATGAACCCGGCTCCTCCGGTCACAAGATATGTTTCTGTCATACCTGAAAAAGATTTTTTTCTTTTATGAGAAGCGAAGTTACTAAAAAAGATTCGTTGCCGGAAATAACAACTGTGATATTCTGAATAAAATTGCTAAATTTGTGGCATTAACTGAAAAACCTGTGGAATAGTCTGCTTTTTATGCTTCGATTTCTCCGATATATCATATTGCCCGTTTTGATTATGACTGCCGGACTTGCCTGCGGTCAGGAACTCGTTGTAGAAAGTTTCACGGCCACGGCCGACCCGATGGTGGTGAGCCTGCAGCGCCGCGATTTCAACAATCAGCTATGTGCCCTCGTAAAGGTTCAGATACCTCGCCATGGCTTGATTTTCGAGGGCGATGTGGTGGGAGAGACATCTTATTCGGCAGGCGAATATATGGTGTATCTGTGCCCGGGAGCAAAAATGTTCCAGATTCGTGGCGATGACTTCTATCCCGCACGAATCAAATTCGACGACTACGGAGTCACGTCGCTCAATGGAGGCATAATTTACGCCATGCGCCTTAAAGTGTCGGGCGGCGGGGTCTCCGATACAAAGACACCCAAAGGCCCGGGCGCAAATTATCTTGTGCTTAAAATCACTCCTGCCACAGGGGTGTCGCTCAAAATCGACGGCCAGCCGCAGCAGGTCGACGCGTCCGGAAATGCACGTGTCTTTCTGAAATACGGTTCTCACAGTTACACTGTCGAGGCTGACGGGTATGCCCCGGCATCGGAGACGGTGAATATAACTTCTGCCGGTAAGGTCATGCGCGACGTGGTTTTGAAATCGGTGCGGGCATCCCTTACCGTAGTGCCTGAAACAAAGAATTGTGAAATTTATATTAATGAAGAGTTGCGGGGTACCGACACCTGGGCAGGCGAACTTTCGGCAGGACTTTACCGCTATGAGGTGCGCCGACCGGGCTTTGAAAGCCGGATAGGCACGATTGAGCTTGCTGCCAACGACAAGCGCACGCTTGTTGTTCCCGCTCTTGAGCCTCATATCGCAACATTGAATGTGGATTGCCAGCCTGTCGGGGCGGAAATATACATCGACGGAAATCCCGTCGGAACGTCCCCCGAGATTTCCGCCGTCACAGCCGGATACCATCTCGTGACAATTCAGGCCGACGGTTACAAGCCGCGTGTAATTGCCATGGATTTCGTAAAGGATGAAACCTACACCATATCAGAAGCTCTCGAAAAAGACTCGGCTTCTTCAATGGATTGGGTGGCAGGACTGAAACCTGTCGTATTCAGGACTACACCCAAGGCATTTGACCTTGCGGTGTCGAAGGGTGGTGAATTGTTCTATATCACTCCTTCTGATTGGGCTTCTCAGCCTAAAGCGGAGAAAAACAAGTATAACCGTCGCGGGCTTGTGCTCGGTGATGGTAATGAAATGTTCTGTCTCTTCCATTTCGGAGTCAAGGGCACGCGCACCTATAAATCCTCATATAATCTATATGAAAATTCGATGTTGACGGAAGCGGAATATGATTACATCGCAAAGAATTACTCCCGTATTCAGTCGGCTCTCGATAGTGTGGGGATTTCTTTTGATGATGACTATTATTGGATTCAAGGCGGCAAGCGTCTTAAATTCGGCTCAAAAACAAGTGCCACCAAGTCAGATGAGGCCGGCAACCGGCAGGTGCTCGCCCGTTGGAAATCCGGGGAAACGCTGCATGTAAAGGATTTCTTCCCTCGGGTGTCATGGTCGGAATATAATTTGGCCGTAAGACGGAAAAACAAGAATTATTACTTTGACGTTTCGGAATGGAATGAACTTTCACCGTCGGAGCAGGCCGTATATTCCAAGACCGGGATTGTACTGCGCAATCCCGATGGTACCGGATACTTCTGTCTGGCTCTTGAGGATGACACTTCCGCCGGACAGTTTTACGACTGGAGCTCAGCCATGCAACTTGCAGGCTATCTCCCGAAAGAAAAAGAGGCCGACTATATTGCAAAAAACATTAATAAGATAAATGAAAGTCTTGAGGCTTTCGGTGGTAAAAAACTCAAAACCGGAACGGAATCCACGCCGTGGTATTGGACCAGGGATGAAGTGGCGAACGATTCGGCCAAAGCCGGTGTTATGATATTAGGAAATGGACCCAATAAAAATGTCAATCTCTCCATTGGCACCGGAACAGGGAAAAAGACCGACCGGTACAGGGTCCGAAAAGTATCATACTGATGTCAAATATACCGGATTTAAACACCATACTTATAGCCCTCGGGCTCACACTCGTGGCCGGACTTGCAACAGGACTCGGCGCCCTGCTCACACTTTTCACGCGACGTGACAACCGTCGTGTGCTGTCATTCGCGATGGGACTTTCAGCCGGAGTGATGGTGTACATATCGTTTGTCGAGCTTGTGCCCGAAGCATGCGAGGGATTTGAAAGCGCGGGCTATATCGGACGGCTTCCGATGCTTTACACAGTGCTTGCATTTTTCGGCGGCATACTTTTGGCGGCAGTGATTGACATGCTCGTACCCGAAGATGAAAACCCGCATGAGCAACATCAGCTCAGCGAACTATCCGACCCGTCGAGCCACCACCTCAAGCGCACCGGCACAATGCTTGCCCTTGCCATAGGCATACACAACTTTCCCGAAGGAATTGCAACCTTCGTGTCGGCGCTCGACGGCATAGAACTCGCACTTCCCATTGTAATAGCCGTTTCAATCCACAACATTCCGGAAGGTATAGCCGTATTTGTGCCCATATATCATTCAACCGGCAACCGCCGCAAGGCGCTGCGTTACACGATTCTCTCCGGACTTGCCGAGCCTGCCGGAGCATTGGCCGGAATGTTGTTTCTGATGCCCTTTTGGTCGCCGCAGGTCAATGCGGTATGCCTTGCCGCAGTAGCCGGAATCATGGTCTATATCTCCTTCGACGAACTCCTTCCCGGAGCCGAACGCCACGGCCACCATCACGCCGCCCTCATCGGCGTCATCCTCGGCATGGCCGTCATGGCCGCCTCCCTGCTGCTGTTATAATAACGGGTTAAGTAGGAAGTATTAATTAGTTATCGTATTGATTGGGTTTTATATGAGTAGGATTTCAATTGGCTTTGATGGCACAATGGGGTTCCATTGGAACTGAAAAGCCGGTTGGAAGGCTACCATAGAAAGCTATAAGCAATGCCTTAACTAATTTGTACATCCTACTTATATTTCGAAAATTAATGAAAACCGACCATATAGTCTTTTTTCCGCTTCATAGACATCAGGATTGGCCTTTCGGTTTATAAAAAGGCAAGAACTGTCCTCATCATGCATGCTTATGTAGAATACCTGTTCTCCGAAAAGACGTCTGACAAGTTCACAATAAATTCTATATCTTTGGGTTCTGTTCTTTCCTTCAATATAGCCTCCTTTATCGTGGGTTCTTGAACCATTGAAGGCGAACGATGCCATCGGATGTAAATTAAGTATGTGAGGAATTACCATTGCGCACGTCTCCATAATTCTTTTGGTCTCGGATGCGCTGAAGATATTGATTACACGGGAATACTTGTTCTGGGAATGTTTACTCCGTGTACAATAGTACTTTAATGCAAAACAGTCGTCGAAACATTCAAGACGGATTATATACTTGACAAAAAATCCGTATATAGAAGACTCCGCGAAAAAAGAATAAATGTATGTGAAGTCCGGATTATCAGAAATCTGTTTGTCTACGGAATTATTCCGAGAACCTCGGTCAATTTGAATAAACCGAAGTTGATAAGGTACAGGTGTCAAGGAACGATTTTGTTATTAGAAAACGGTCCCTCTGAGTATGTGCGCAATCTTACCCCATATTTGAAAGCGCTACGCGACATAAGATGGAAATTTTCACTTGACTCATGAATCCACCCTAAGCGCTGCCCTTTAGTCATAAAACATTTAGAGGAGCGGCTATGACTTGTTTGAGAGTTTTTGTGTAAATCGCCCATACTGCTAATTCCTTATTGTTTGTGATGCAAAGATAATAAAATTAATTATTTAAATAACAATTATTGGAAATAAATGATATGGATATTGTGCGATTTTAACGAATTTACAGAGAGTGTGTTATGCAAAATGGCGTCAACGATATAATTGCTGACCGAATTCAGCGCGCAGGAAAAGAAGAACCGCTTCGAGATGCTGCGCGACCGTCTCGGCGGATGCTGTTCGGGTGATTAGGACTTCATATGAGGGGGCTTCCATTCTTGTTCTTATAAAACTGTTACCTCCTTACACAGCGTTACCATTTGGAGGGATGCGCGGCGCCTTTACATAGACAAAAACCGAAGAACCCAAAAATTATATAGCCTATAATCAGATTTCGCTCCCCTAATAGCCAAAAGCTGATACGTTGGAGTATACATATAATGATAGCTACAGCCAATAGAGCAAGAAATAAAAATAAAAATGCTTTGAACGCCCCTTTTGGATTTTCTTTCAGTGCTTTTTTTAGGGAGAAGTTTTCAGATGAATTTTTTTGAGTTTCGTCCATGGCTTTTGTCTTAAAAATTATACGAAGCAAATATAAGCTAAATTTTAATAAATAACAAACAAAGAGAAAAAGTTATGGCCTCAGCGTCGACAATAAAAAAAGATCTTGTTACTCAGGTAAAAGGTTGATAGCGTGTCGAGTAACTCGGTATTGTAGGTCGTTTGAAAACGTTATTCAAACCGTTTATTGGCAGAGTCGCAGCTCGTCCTTATGATAATAGAGTATTTATTGCCGATTTGATAATGCCGACCGGTACTACATCAAGTAGCCACTGCGACCGCCCCGACGGGAGACTAAAAGCCAAGAAAATGGATGAATGAGTCGTTTTTTTGTGCTCCCCTTTGGCTGCCCAATAAAAAATAAACCGCTTATTCTTAGTGGATTAAGCGGTTTATTGCGTACCCGAAGTGGGTATATAACCGTGATTCCAAAGGAAAATAAGGGATTTTAAAAGCTCAATAAATCAGTGCTTTACAAATTTGATATTTTCCCTTAGATGTAAAAATAATGATTTGTTTTGTTGTTTTTGGCTACCCTTTGGCTACCCGAGAAATAAAATTTATATTATCTTTGCAAATAAAAGAAACAAAAAGCAAAATAACATGGCACACAAGAAAGGTCTCCGCGCCGATGGCACACGCATAATAAGCACAGATAGCACCGATAACCCCAAGTTGGGTGCAAAGGTGTTGAGCGATGGCCGTGAAAGTTTGTTTTTGGATTTTAATTTCGGTTATACCATGGAGGTGAGCCAAACAACGGGAAAAGAGTACCCGAAGAAAGTGCGAAAGCGTGAATCGCTGAGCCTGTATCTATGGCAAGCCCCGAGAACCCCGTTGGAGCGGCAGCAGAATAAAGAAACGTTGGAACTTGCTAAAAAGATACGATTTGAGCGAGGGCAGCAACTTTTAAATGATGTCGAGGGCTACCGACTGAAAAAGGAGCAGGATATTAACTTTATAGATTGGATGTGGGCGTATTATGACGCTTACAACAAGGCCGATAAACGCTCGATAAAAAGAGCGGTGGTGTGTTTTGTCGATTTTATGGTAGACCCTGAGTGTGAATATATACCCGTGGCAGGATGGACGGAAGAACAGAAAGAAAAGGCCAAGCAGGAAAAGGCTGACCGTGTGCGTATACTGAGGGTTAAGCCCGAGACGATTAACAAGGATTTAATTATTGAGTTTACCGAGTACTTACAACGCCGATTCATTGGCGAGGGCGCGCACACTGTTTATGCGCGGTTTAAGAAAATCATCAATGCGGCAGTTGAAAAGGATGTTATGCGCAAAAATCCTTGCAACGGCGTTGTGATTAAGATAGACAAAGGCACGCTAAAAAAAGATGTTTTGAGCGTGGAAGAAGTAGCCCTACTTGCTGCCACCCACTACCGCGGAGAGAACCCCGATATAAGACGCGCATTTATTTTTTGCCTATATACTGGGTTGCGATGGGCTGATGTGCGCTTACTCGCGTACGCAAATGTTGATTTTGCTAACCGTCTGTTGAAGTTTGAACAATCCAAGACGGCAGGCCATAGCGCGGCAAGTAGCGTTGTAATACCGCTCAACGATAGCATGCTGTCTTTAGTAGGCAAAGGCGGTCGCGATGAGCTTATATTTCCTTTGCCCTCTCACACAATGTGCAATAAGGCGTTGAAACATTGGACGGAACGGGCAGGAATCGAAAAGCATATAACGTGGCATTGCGCGCGGCACTCTTTTGCCGTCAACGTCCTCAATAATGGCGCGAATATTAAGACGGTAGCAAGTTTGTTGGGGCATAGTGGCCTACAACACACCGAGAAGTACACGCGAGCAGTTGATAAGCTGAAAGAAGCAGCTGTTAACAGTTTGCCCGAGCTGAAATTGTAGCCACTTGGATATGGGAAAGCACTATGTAAAGTTAACCGAGTTGGCCGAGCTTTTGACGGCGCAGGCTGTTAACGGTTATATCGAGCGTGGGGACGTTGTTAAATGTCTGTACTCCGCGCCCTCGATATGTGCGGCCAAACTAAATAGCATCGCGCAGCAGGAGAGACCGCGCATTTATAAGACGCAGGACTTTACGGGCAATGTGATTAATTACCGACACAACGGAAAAATAGGTAAGTTTATAAGCCCGTTGAGGTTGAAGTTAACCGAAATGGGGATTGATATAAGCCAAGTTAAGCGAGGGGAAAAGGCATTTGATTCGTTTGTAGATGGGGGGAGGTTTGATGAATTCGAGTTTATTTTTACGAAAGCGGAATTAGCTAAAGCCCTGGGCGTCTCCGCAAATACAGTTACAAAATACTTTAAAATGGGGTTGCGTCCGAGGGTGTATGACGAGCTTTATTCGAAATATTGGGTTGGTTGGAAAGGTATTCGGCGATATTGTCTACTTGGTGAAATTATAGAAGCTATAAAGAGGTTAAACGCCCAATAATAAAGTGCTTATACCTGTGACTCTAAACGAATTTGTGAAATTTTACGCATTTTGAGTCAAAATTTGTGTTGTTTTGCGGTTGTGAGCGCAATTTGTTGATATATAGCATTTTACACTTGCCTTGGATTCACTTTGCACCTATCTTTGCCAATGTTTTCAGTACGGAAACAATGTTAACACGGGCAGATGACGGCAGACGTGCCGCACTTCAAATCCCATTCATCAACTTTTAAAAGCGAAAGAAAATGAGTAAAGAGCAATTACAAGAGGTTGCCGATATGGTGACGACCAACACGATTTTCACAACAAAAGAAGTCTTGACGAGTGAAGAGACGGCACGATATATGGGCATATCCAAAAGCTATCTTTATAAGCTGACAATGCGCGGCGAGATACCACATTACAAGCCAATGGGGAAGATGTGTTATTTCAACCGTGCCGAGTTGGAAGAATGGTTGCAACGTAACAGATGTGCGACCAACACCGAGATTTCCGACCGTGCTAACCGCCTTATAATGAAAGGGGGCGCGCGATGAAAGACTATGCACACTCCGAGGATTATGACCCGATAGTAACGGAGCTTCCACGAATACAAAGGGCTGTTTTCACCCTCCTTGCGAGCGGTGGTAAGTATTCAGCCGCCGACATATCCGCGTGCTTGCACGTGAGCGACCCACGCGGCCATATTCGATGTCTCCGCGACAAGGGTATAAAGATATTGGATGAGTGGTGTACGTCGGAACACGGCGCGAGATATAAAGTGTATTTCATCACTCACCTTTGAGTGTAAGGACGTCGGCAAACGTCGGCAAAGTTCGGCAAACGTCGGCAAAAGCGGCAAATGCCGAATTTGCCGAACAAGAAGCGGCAAAGGGCGGCAAAGCCCGGCAAACATCGGCAAAAGGCGGCAAATTCAAGCAAAGCCAAGCAAGTTCAAGCAAGTTCAAGCAAATTCAAGCAAGTTCAAGCAAATTCAAGCAAATTCAAGCAAAGTTATCGCATTTGCGATGTTTGCGATGGATTTATCGCATTGCGATGTTTGCGATGGATTTATCGCATTGCGATGTTTGCGATGGATTTATCGCATTTGCGACGGATGAAGTGCTTTTACTGTTTGCGTCGGTCTCTAAGGAGACGGCGGCAGCCTTTGCCGATGGGTTATGCTTTCGCAAGTTCGACCGACCCCGACGGAGACGGAAGCCAACGATTACCGATTTGGTAATGATGGCCGACACCTCAACCCGAGCAGCCGCCCGACACCTCCAAAAGTATTAAGTATTCACCCTTGCGTCTCGCGCGCACGCGTACACGCGCTATAACAAGCCGACGCAAATTGCTGATTCGGTAATAATCGAATGTTTGACACCGTAAATTTTAAGCTGACCCGAGCCGAGGTCGAGGGGGTTGATTTCCTTAGGGAGATTACGCCCTACCTCGACCCCGACGCCGTGGGTTATCACAACTACAACGGTGTACTGTCAGCAACGGGGAAGATTGGTAATTTGAGTGTGGGTTTAAACTCTTGGCAGGTGAGAGTAAAAGACGGCTCACTTTGTAAATGGATGATGGGTGACAATTACCAAACGATGACGCGCGATGACGTACAACGGGCGATTGAGAGGTTGAGCGACGCCCTACACCTGCCGATGGATAGGGCAATAATAACACGGCTTGATGTGGGAATGTCTATACCCGTGGAGCAACCGTGTGCCAATTACTTCAAGCATTTGGGCGCGCTTGCGTATGCCAAGCGATTTGCCAATGTTGGAAGCGTGAACTACTACCGACACAGGCACGCCGAGTGGTTGTGTTTTTACGACAAGAACCTCGAGCAGCGCGATAAGCATAAGCCTATACCCGAGCAATACCGAGGGTTAAACATGTTGAGGTATGAGCAGCGGTATATGTCGCGTTTGCCCTCCTTGTTGAAAGTTCCGACAGTAACGGGAGCGATGCTCTACGATGAGGAATTTTACACGTGCTTATTGACCCGATGGCGCGATGCTTACCAAGCGATAAAGAAAGAAAACGACATAACAATTAATTTTGAACAGATGAGGACAAAACGGAAATTTTACGCAATGGCCGTGCTTGCGATGGTTGAACGTGTTGGCGGTGAGCATGCAATGCTTACCAAGATTAGCGAAGCACAGAAGCGCGGCGAGCTGACGGCCAAACAAGCGTTTGACCTCCGAAAAGAAGTAAAGGCCGTTTGCGGAGAAAAAGCAGGAATGGCCGCGCCCAGCGAAGCGATAACGGAACTTGACCGAAAGATAGCGGAAGCAATACAGCTTTATGGCTGTTTTTAAGGATGACGCTCAGAAGTGGCGTTTTTAGCGCGGTTGCGGCCTTTGGTAGCAAGTCGGGCGTCTGCGATACGGAAACGCGACAGCGCGCAAGAGAATGGCAAAATCGACGGAATCACGGCGGATGTACTTTCGTGTCGGTCTCCTTGGAGTGTTGGGAATGGTAGTGGGATATGTAGTGTGTTTGCACAACACATAATTGCATATTGATTCAAAAAAACGCCCTCGAAATTTGGAATCTTCGCCCCTCGCTTGCTACCTTTGCTTTCCCTAAATGTTAGAGCGACCGCCCCAAGCGGTTGCACATACCTTATTTGCCCTTTGTATGGTGGTGGCAGCGGAAACGCCCACACGGCAACTCTAACAGCCGAGGACACCTAAAGCAGAGGGCATTTTTATTTCCCTAAATGTTAGATGTTACCCACCAATCAAACAATGCCGACCGACGGCGAAAACCGCAGAGAATCAACCACAAGTAAGGCCACGGCCACAACCGCAGAATCCACGGCCACAAGTTCCACCACCCCCGACCGCAAAGCGCTGCACCTCGAGATAGCGGAACTTGTAGAGGGATGGTCGCGCGGCACTTCTTATGGAAGCTCAGAGCATACCGACGCATTGGCGCAGGTATTGACCGACGCAGGAGATTTTTGTAATAAGTTACATTACCTTTGCTCTGATGATATACGGCTGATGCACCGTGTTTTTGCCGAGTACATTTCCGCGCATCCCAATGATTCAAAGGAAGTGTGTTGCCTGTTATCCTCTTTGACTGTCAACGCCTACGCATTGGCCGAGAAAGCGGAAGTGGCGCAATTGATTGCCGATGTGTCGTGCGAGATAGAAGATGTTGCACGAAAAAAGTACAAAATCTTTGTGTAAAGCCGTATTGGTATGAAACAAGACACAACCACAAGCCGCCGCGCCGACAGATACACCCGACTTAAAAAGCAGCTCGCGCAAGTGCGTGCGGAGTTGAAGCGCACCAAGCAGGAGCGCGCAGCGTGGCAAGCACAATTGGATTCGATAATCGAACGCCATTAACCGCCTAAATCTACGGAATCACAACGGATGCCCTTTACTCTTTCGGGTAGAGGGCATTTTTTGTACTGTCTCGTCGGTCTCTAAGGAGACGGCGGCAGCCTTTGCCGATGGGTTATGCTTTCGCAAGTTCGACCGACCCCGACGGAGACGGAAAAAGGCGCAAAAACGCTCAAAAAATGTGGGGATGTGTCGTTTTTGGCTACCCTTTGGCTACCCGAAAAATAATAAACCGCTTATCCTCAATGGATTAAGCGGTTTATTGTGTACCCGAAGTGGGACTCGAACCCACACAGCCTAATGGCCAAGGGATTTTAAGTCCCTCGTGTCTACCATTTCACCATTCGGGCAACCTTTGATTGCGACTGCAAAGTTATAAACTTTATTCCATCTGTCCAAACATGGGTTTGGATATTTTCGCGGTATTTCGTAATTTTGTTAATTGAATTGGTAAATTACGTATTCCGAATATGACAAAAAATCAAAATCCCGATATAATTGCGAAGCGCAAGCGTCGTTCACGTAGAATCATCCGCTGGATGTGGGGCATTTTTGTGGCCCTGATAGTGCTTGCTGCCGTATTTTTTGTAATGGTATATAACGGCGTGATCGGTTATATGCCTCCTGTGGAGGAACTGAAAAATCCTCAGGATAAGTTCGCTTCAGTGATATATACCTCTGATGGAGAGGAGATGGGGCGCTATTTCCGCAACACCGGAAACCGTGTCTATGCCGACTTCGACGAGATTTCGCCTGCGGTTGTGGATGCGCTTATCGCAACCGAGGATGCCCGTTTTACCGACCATTCAGGCATTGATGTCAAGGCTATCGTGCGTGCGATGATTAAGACTGTGATTCTTCAGCAGAAGAGTGCGGGTGGCGGCTCCACGCTTACCCAGCAGCTTGCCAAGCAGCTCTATACCCCCCCGAGCAGCAATATCCTGGCTCGTGCGATGCAGAAGCCTATCGAATGGATGATTGCCATAAAGCTCGAACGCTATTACTCGAAGGAAGAGATTCTGAAAATGTATCTCAACCAGTTTGACTTTCTGTACAATGCCGTGGGTATCAAGTCGGCTGCGAAGGTGTATTTCAATAAGGAGGCCAAAGACCTTACCACTCTTGAGGCGGCAACGCTTGTGGGAATGGTGAAAAATCCTTCGTATTTCAATCCTGTGCGTAAGCCCGAACGCACACGCGACCGCCGTAATGTGGTGCTGGAGCAGATGTACAAGGCTGACATGATTTCTTCGGAGGAACTTGAAAACCTGAAAGCTCAGCCGCTTACTCTCGATTTTCATCGTGTTGACCACAAGGAGGGTCTTGCGCCTTACTTCCGTGAGGAATTGCGCCGTATGCTCACGGCGAAGCGTCCCGAACGCTCTCATTATCCCTCCTGGGACCGTCAGAAATATGTCGACGATTCAATCGCATGGGAAACAAATCCTCTTTTCGGCTGGATTGAAAAGAACCGCAAGCCTGACGGTACGAAGTACGACATCTACAATGACGGCTTGAAAATATATACCACGATTGACTCCCGCATGCAGACCTATGCCGAGCAAGCTGTCAACGAGCACATGCGCGAACTTCAGAAGCAATTTTTCCGCGAGAAGAGGAATTCCTCGACTGCGCCGTACACCTCAAATCCGACTGAACTTACAGCCGATATGAGGGCAAAACTTATCAAAAATGCCATCCGTCAGAGCGAACGCCACCGTGTGGCTAAGGTAGCCGGTAAGTCGGAGCAGGAAATCGAGGCGGAATTCAATACGCCGTTTGAAATGACCGTGTTCAGCTACGATGGCCCTGTGGATACCGTGATGACGCCGCGCGATTCGATTCTGTACACAAAGTCATTCCTCCGCACTGGATTCATGTCGATGGATCCGACTACGGGATTTGTGAAGGCTTATGTAGGCGGCCCGGATTTCAGATTCTTCCAATATGATATGGTGTCGACGGGACGCCGTCAGATTGGTTCTACAATCAAACCGTTCCTCTACACATATGCGATGGAGACCGATGAGTTCACTCCATGTACCGAGATGCTTAACGAGCAGCCTACGCTTTACGACGAGAACGGCCGTATATGGCAGCCGCGAAATTCCGGCTCGGCGAGAGTTGGCGAAATGGTTGATCTCCGTTGGGCGCTCACCAACTCCAACAACTGGATTTCTGCCCGCATCATGGACCGCCTGAGTCCGGCTGAGCTTGTCAAGCGCATGCACAGCTATGGAATCACCAATCAGCTTCCGGCAGTGAAGTCACTCTGTCTCGGCCCGTGCGAGGTTTCGGTTAAGGAGATGGTGACGGCATACAGTGCCTTTGCCAACAAGGGCATGCGTTCCGACCCCATTTTTGTTACTGCGATAGCCGATGCCAACGGCAATGTGATTTCTGATTTCGCACCGTCGCAGGTTGAAGTTATGACACAGAAAGGATATTACCGAATCCTGTCGATACTTCTGAATGTTGTCGACAGTGGTACGGGTAACCGTCTGCGCCGCGCTCCTTACAACCTCACCGCACAGATGGGAGGCAAGACGGGTACGACGAACTCTAATTCCGACGGTTGGTTCATGGGCTTTACTCCTGACCTTGTGTCGGGTGTATGGGTTGGTGGAGAAGAGCGTTACATCCACTTCAACAGCATGGCTCAGGGACAGGGCGCGTCAATGGCGCTTCCTATCTACGGAAAGTATATCACCAAGGTCTATGCCGACAAGTCGCTGCCCTATACGCAGGAATCACGTTTTGAATTCCCCAATATAGATTTGTGCGGTGGCGAGTATTTCGGTACCGACGAGGAAACCGAGGTTGTCGGCGAGGTAATCTCCGGCGCCTTCGACTGATTCTCATTTCTCATAAAACATACTCTAAAACCCCGCAGTTGAGACAGCGCACAGGCTGTCACGGCTGCGGGGTTTTAGATAAGAAAAAGAGGTGCTCTCACGAGTACCTCCCTTTCCATTCATCACATTATGCTAAGATTAAAGTGCTATATTTTCTCGGCTTTAGGCCGGGTATATTTTGTTGTGTGATGTTTTCAGTATCGGCTTTCGACTGTCTCCCAGTCCACGATGTCCCAAAGGCGCTTGAGAGCATCGGCGCGGCGGTTCTGATAGTCGAGGTAGTAGGCATGTTCCCATACGTCAAAAGTCAGCAGAGGTGTGAGACCGTCGGTGATGGGGTTGCCTGCGTTAGGGCCTTGGGTAATCAGTAGCTTTCCGTTGTCGTCGCGTGAAAGCCAAACCCATCCGGAGCCGAATAAGCCGACACCGGCATCTTCAAATGCTTGTTTGAAATTCTCGAACGAGCCGAAATCCCTGTCAATTGCCTTGCGCAGTTCTCCGGTGGGTTCGTGCTTGGCGTCGGGCGAGAACGTGAAAAAGTAGAAGATGTGATTCCAAGCCTGTGAAGCGTTGTTGAACAGCGGGCCTTTGGCTTTTGCAATCACTTCTTCGAGTTCCATGTCTTCAAACTCAGTTCCTTTGATAAGGCGGTTGAGGTTGTCGATATACGCTTTTTCGTGTTTCCCGTAATGGTAGTCTATGGTTTCACGGCTGATTACGGGTTCGAGCGCATCGTTGTCGTAGGGTAATTTGGGTTGTTCGTAAGTCATAATTATGATAGTTTTATTAGTTTGTCTTGATTATACTAAGATAACGCCCCCGGCTGAGCAATGTTCAGCCGGGGGCGAAATTTAGCGTATGTTAAGGGCGTTTTTAAGATTGTTACGCAAGGTTGATTATGCGCTGGTTGGACGATCCTCTGAAACGCAGGTCGGTGTCGCGCAGCGATTCTATGTAAGGGCCATCGACAATGGTGTCGATGTATTCAAGAAGCTCGGCGGCTCCCGCGGGGGCTGCGTCGGTAGTCAGTTCTTCCAGTGTGAAACCCGTGTAGCACCATATATTATAGCCGCGTGATTTCAGTTCTTTTGCCAGCGGGAGTATTTCCGCGGCCTGATACATCGGGTCGCCCCCACTGAAGGTCACGTTGAATCCGTTTTCCTCCACGCGCTCCACGATATCGTCAACGCTCATTTCCTCTCCTGCCTCGAAGTCCCATGTGGACGGATTGTGGCATCCCGGACACCGGTGGCAGCAACCTGAGAAGTAGATGGAAGTACGCAATCCCGGGCCGTCAACGGCTGTGCCGTCGATTATTCCGCTTACTCTTGGCATGGCAGATTATTTGTGTACCACACGGTCGTTGAGCTCGGCGAGCTTGGCGTTGTTCCAGCGGTCGGTGGTGCCCACGAGGTAGCCGGTGATGCGCTGGAGACGGTCGATGGCGGTGCTGTGGCATTTGGGACATTCCTTCAGGTCGGCCGAAGCGTCCTCATATCCGCAGTGCATGCAGCGGTTGCGGTTGTGGTTGACCGAGCAATATCCGATGTTGTGTTTGTCCATCAGGTCCACGATGTCGTAGATCGCCTCGGGGTTATGTGTCGCGTCGCCGTCGATTTCAACGTAGAAGATGTGTCCGCCACGAGTGAGGTCGTGGTAGGGGGCTTCCACCTTGGCTTTGTGGCGTGGTGAGCACTTGTAGTACACGGGCACGTGGTTGGAGTTGGTGTAGTAAATCTTGTCGGTGATTCCGGGGAGTTCGCCGAATGTCTTGCGGTCTTTTGCGGTGAATTTTCCTGCGAGACCTTCTGCGGGGGTGGCGAGCACCGAGAAGTTGTGGTTGTAACGTTCCGAGAACTCGTTGGCACGGCTGCGCATGTGGCTCACAATCCGCAGGCCGAGAGCCTGTGATTCCTCGCTTTCGCCATGGTGCTTTCCTGTGAGGGCAACGAGACATTCGGCAAGTCCGATGAAGCCGATGCCGAGGGTGCCGTGGTTGATTACGGGCTCGATGGTGTCGTTTGGCTTGAGGCCTTCGGTTCCGTTCCAGAGCTTAGACATCAGAAGGGGGAACTGCTTCACAAGCGCGGTTTTCTGGAAGTCGAAACGGTCGCAGAGCTGACGGGCCGCAGTTTCAAGTACGGCATCAAGGCGCTGGAAGAAGGCGGCGATGCGCTCGTCGGAGTCGCGTATGCCCATACATTCGATTGCGATGCGCACGATGTTCACGGTGGTGAAGCTCAGGTTGCCGCGTCCGATTGAAGTCTTTTCGCCATAGCGGTCTTCAAACACGCGTGTGCGGCATCCCATTGTTGCAATCTCGTAGCGGTAGCGCAGAGGGTCGTCGGCGCGCCATTTCTCATGTTGGTTGAAAGTGGCGTCGAGATTGACGAAGTTGGGGAAGAAACGGCGTGCAGTCACCTTGCATGCAAGCTGATACAGGTCGTAGTTGGGGTCTTCCTTGAGGTAGTTCACGCCACGTTTCTTTTTCCAGATCTGAATGGGGAATATGGCTGTTGCGCCGTTGCCCACGCCTTCGTAGGTGGAGTTGAGAAGCTCTCGGATGATACAGCGACCTTCGGCGGAGGTGTCTGTTCCGTAGTTGATTGATGAGAATACAACCTGATTTCCACCGCGGGAGTGGATGGTGTTCATGTTGTGGATGAAGGCTTCCATGGCCTGATGCACACGGCTCACGGTGCGGTTTACGGCATGCTGGAGCATACGTTCCTCGCCTTCAAGTCCTTCGAGGTCGCGCTTGGTGTAGTCGGTGAAGGGGTAGTTGTAGAGGTGGCTGAGATCCTTGCCCGAGAGATTGGCGAGGTTGTCGATTTCCTCTATATAAGATGAACGCACGAAGGGCGCGAGATAGAAGTCGAAAGCCGGGATTGCCTGGCCGCCGTGCATTTCGTTCTGTGCAGTCTCAAGCGAGATACATGCGATGATACTTGCAGTCTCGATGCGTTTTGCAGGGCGGGATTCGCCGTGTCCGGCGATAAAGCCGTAGCTGAGGATGCGGTCGAGCGGGTGCTGCACGCAGGTAAGGCTCTTTGTGGGATAGTAGTCCTTGTCGTGGATGTGGATGTATCCGTTGCGGACTGCGTCGCGTGCTTCCTGAGAGAGCAGGTAGTCGTCGACAAAGGGCTTGGTTGTTTCGCTGGCGAACTTCATCATCATTCCGGCGGGGGAATCGGTGTTCATGTTCGCGTTCTCGCGTGTGATGTCGTTGCTCTTTGCCTCGATGATTTCGTTGAACATATCGCGGGTTTTGGCGCGGCGCGCGATGCTGCGCTGGTCGCGGTAGGCGATGTAGCGTTTTGCAACTTCCTTTCGGGGACTTTTCATGAGTTCGAGTTCCACCATGTCCTGAATTTCTTCCACGGTCATGCGTTCCTTTCCTGCATATCCTATGCGGTCGGCAATCTTGTTCAGGAGCGCTTCGTCCTCGCCGAGTTCGGTGTGGAGCATTGCCTTTCGGATGGCGGCTTTGATTTTTTCCTCATTGTATCCCACGACACGTCCGTCGCGTTTCACTACTGTCTGTATCATCGTTTTGCGGGGCTTTAGGTTTTATTCAGGATTAAGGCATAAAAAGACGGTCAAAACCACGTTTCAGTCTGACCGTCCCGTTTGATTTGTTTTGCTCTGCAAAGCTATTGAATTTATCCGTAACGTGCAAATTTGTTGCCCGAAAAATTCGGATAAATTTTCATTTTGGAAAACTTTTTAGGTGTTGTGAAATTTTACTTTATTGATAATTAGTGTTTTATGAAAATTTTGGGGAAACTTTATATATTTTAATGTCGGGTTTAATTTGTTGATATGTTTTTCTTTTCCAAATATCCGAGGTCGATTTTCTTTAATCCGCTTTCTTCCAAAGCGATGCCTTCGTTGTAGTCGTTGAGGTACTTTCTGGGAGGTTCGCAATAGCACTTTTCGCACACGGCTGCTCCGGGATTGTAGCATTTGGCAACGACTCCCGACAGCGACAGTAGAGTGTGGAAAACGCTGCGGCTTGAGGATATATTCTTGCCCGAGTTCTGCCTTATGGCCTCGATTTTTTCAGGATGAGTCTGTGCGTATTCCTCGGAGGTCCATACGATGAACGGCACATGAATCTGCCAGTAGGTCGGATTTGGCGAAGCATGCAGGAAGCGGCCGCGTGCGTCGTCAAAAATATCCTCGCCATGGTCGGAGGTATAGACAACGGCCGCCGGACATCCGCAGGCTGCCACGGTCGAGATTATGCTGTCGAGAACCGCGTCGGTATATCGGATAGTGTTGTCGTAGGCGTTGATGAGTCCCTCGCGGTTCTCGGCCTCGGCTTCCGCTGAATTGTCGGGAGTAAAATAGGTGTATTCTTCAGGAAAACGCTCCTTATAATTAAAGTGGGAGCCGTAGGTGTGGAGTACGATGAAAAGTTTATTCCCGCCGGCTTCGGAAATGAATTTTCTCAGATGAGGTATAAGCTCCATGTCGTGATGATGGCTTCCGTCGTCCACGAGAAAATCAACATGATGAGCCTGTTCGCCGAAGAAGTCGATGAACGAATGGTTGCGTTGCTGGTTGGAAATCCATGCCGAGCTGAATCCCGCTTCGTTGAAGGCTTCAATCACACCTTTTGCGCGGTAGATTGAGTCGCCGAATGAATCGGCTGAAAGCGCCGACATCAACAGTGGCACGCTCTTGTGGGTGGTATTGCTCTCGGAAAGGGTCTTTCCGAAGGCTGTGAGTCCCGAGCGCTGCGAGAGTTTGGGATTTGTCGACCGGTCATAGCCAAGAAGTTGCCAGTTGTCGGCGCGCGAAGTCTCGCCTATTACCATTACATATATTTCTTTTTCGTCAGGGGTTCGGGTTGCTTTGGCATCGAAAGAATATCCTGCGGAGGTGACGAAGTATTTCGCCGTTGCGGCAGAGCGTTGCGCTGCGGTAATCATGTTCGACACTACATTGACGGGAAACATACGTCGTTCGGCCTTGTAGCGTCCGGTTGCGAAGCATCCTCCCATGCCTACAAGGCCGATGATGAGGATGCACACGCCTGCGATGCGGGCGCTGCGGCGTGAGCCGGGGGTAGTGGTCTGGCGCCGGCAGAAGAACATCCCTCCGGCTATGATGGGAGGAAGATAAAGAACGCACACGGCCAGGATGGGATGTGTGAGCTGGGCAAGGAGTTCGGTTGCCTCACTCATGTTGGTGGTGACAACATTAAGAAACATATCCACGGCAATGATTGACTCGCCGTACAGCCCCGTGAGCACGAGCTGGAAGGCGCACAGCACCATCACGGGGATGAAAAGAAGCACCGTGCGGCCTATGTTGCGGCTCCAGGAACACAGAAGCATGTAGATTCCCAACGGCACGGCCACATTGACGAGCTTCTGCCACATCGTATAGCGGACTTCAGTAAAGTCGAGCACGATGTTCGGCACTAAAAGAAGCACCGGGAAAATCCACATCAGCGCCACGGGCGAACCGGCACCGAGAAAATAATATGATATGTTCTTAAAAAGCTTCATTTATGCTGAATATGAATCCTGTCTGGTGGCGTCCGAAACCGAGGTCGAGCCGCACGTTGACGCGTTTTTTAAATTCCCAACGGTATCCTATGCCGTAGTTGGGGAGTATTTTTCTCAAAGTGATTGCCTTGAAGTTGGGGAAAACGGAGCCTGCTCCAACCCAGGCCACAAGACCGTTGCGGTGCCATATGTGCTGGCGAAGCTCGATGCATACGTCGAATTCCGACTTGTCGCGGTACCGGCCTTCAAAGTATCCGCGCATGTTGTCGCTGCCGCCAAGGGTCGACAGCAGTCCCCAGGGAGTGTTGCCATAGGTCCAGCGGGTGTGGAACTGGTAGGCCAGTGTGGCATCTTTCCAGAGCTTATGATAGGCCGAGAAGGTAAGTTCGGTGAGGGAGAAAGCATACTTGTTGGCGAGGAAACGCGGATTGAATCGCTGGTCGAGACGGAAGTAGATTCCTTTCGAGGCATTGGTGAGGAAGTCGCGGCTGTCGTACTGGAATGTCACGCCTGCGCCGACGTTGAAAGTTCTGTCGGCCTCTCCCTCCCAGAGCCATGGTTTTTCAAATTGGCGTCCGTTGATATAGTCGAATGTCGCGAGGGGACCGATGTAGAGGTTCGGGGCTATTTTCCACACGAATGTCACTTCGGCCTGGGAGTTGAGATATTTGTATTTTGATTCGTTGTCGTCGTTCACGTTGTTGTCGTAGCCTATGCCCCAGAATTTGGTGGCTACCGATGAGAAGTTGACATCGTAGTGCAGGCGTGCCTTGTCGTGGGGCAGAAGGTGCGTGCCGCGTACTCCGAGCTTGAAAAACATGCTCGTTGTGGCATCGAAGTAGATTGATATGTCGGAAACCGGGGTAATAGTATCGGTCATGTCGCGGCGGTAAAGGCCTGCGGCAACGAGTCCGATGCCGAATTTTGTGTCGGAAGAGTAGTGCGGACCTCCTATGATGCTGAAATCGAATTTCTTATTTTTGCGCACCTTGTTTGATTCGGCGAAATAGTCGATGACCTTCTGCACCAGATTCCTTTTCGGCTTGGCGGCAGCGACGGAATCAACCGGCTCCAATGTGATGGAATCCGGAACCGTCGGCATCTCGGAAATCTCCTGTGCGGATAGGCAGGGAGCGAGTGCGAGCAGAATGATGATGAATTTTAATCTGGTTAGCATAATCTCTCAGTAATAAATAGTCTTTGCAAATGTAACAACTGAACCTCCGAATTGTTACATCACTGCGACAAAGAGACTATGTTTTTACCTAAATATACCACTTGTTTTAACTTAAAAAGTTAAAAGCCCGGGTGGTATGGATAAAAAAGAGTCCGACCCGAAGGCCGGACTCTAAGTCATTATGATTTGGCGTATCAGATGCCAAGGTCTTTCTTGACGGCGTTGATTTTAACTGCGGCGTCCTTGTTGCAACGGTCGTAGTCGTTCTTGTCGGCCATCTTGTCGTGTACTTCGATGTAGAACTTGATTTTAGGTTCTGTACCGGAAGGACGGACGGAAACTTTAGTGCCGTCGGCTGTGAAGAACTGGAGCACGTTGCTTGTGGTGGGGAAGTCCATCTTGCTTACTTTGCCGGTGCGGAGGTCGGTTTCGTTGAGGTCGGCGTAGTCCTTGATTACTACAACTTCGCTTCCACCGAGAGTCTTGGGAGGATTGGCGCGGAAGTCCTTCATCATCTGCTGGATTTCCTCGGCGCCGGACTTACCGGTGCGGACAACGGAAATACCTTCTTCGTGTGAGTAGCCGTTCTTGAGATAGATTTCCTGGAGCATTTCGTTGAAGTCCATGCCACGGTCCTTGGCCCATGCGCAGATTTCGGCCATAAGGGAGATTGCGGAAACAGAGTCCTTGTCGCGGCAGAAATCTTCGGCGAGGAAGCCGTAGCTTTCTTCGCCACCACCGAGATAACGGCAAGTGCCTTCGAGGTCACGGATTACGGAAGCAATCCACTTGAAGCCTGTGTAGCAGTCGTACATCTTGATGTTCTGATTTTCGGCGATGGCCTTGATGGTTTCGGTTGTCACGATGGTCTTCACAACGTATTCGTTGCCGTTGAGACGTCCGAGCTCGCGGTTGCGGAGCATGATGTAGTTGAGAAGAATCATGACAATCTGGTTACCGTTGACGAGCTGGTATTCGCCGTTGTTGTCGCGGATAACGCAGCCGATACGGTCGGCATCGGGGTCGGAAGCCACAACGAGGTCGGCTTCAACTTCCTTGGCCTTGGCGATAGCCATTGCCATAGCCGAGGGATTTTCGGGGTTGGGGGAGTCAACGGTGGGGAAGTCGCCGGAAGGAATATCCTGTTCGGGAACGTGGATGATGTTGGTGAAACCATAGTTGCGGAGCGAGTCCGGAACGAGTTTCACACCTGTGCCGTGGATAGGTGTGTAGACAATCTTGAGATCGGCGTGACGCTTGATTACTTCGGGATCGAGCGAAAGAGTCTTGATGGCGTCAAGGAAAGCCTTGTCCATCTTGTCGCCGATGATTTCAATCTTGGATTTGTCGCCCTGGAATTTGATTTCCTTGACCGACTGGATTTTGTTCACGTTGTCGATGATGTTGACATCGTGGGGGGCGATAATCTGTGCGCCGTCGCTCCAGTAAGCCTTGTAGCCGTTGTATTCCTTGGGGTTGTGGGAGGCCGTGATGTTTACACCGCTCTGGCAACCGAGCTGACGGATTGCGAACGAGAGTTCGGGAGTGGGGCGGAAGGAGTCGAACAGATACACCTTGATGCCGTTGGCAGAGAAGATGTCGGCAACGATTTCGGCAAATTTGCGCGAGTTGTTGCGGACGTCGTGACCTACGACAACGCTGATTTCGGGCAGGTCGGCAAACGCTTCTTTAAGATAGTTGGCAAGACCCTGTGTGGCGGCGCCCACTGTGTAGATGTTCATACGGTTGGTACCGGCACCCATGATGCCGCGAAGACCGCCTGTACCGAATTCGAGATCTTTATAGAAACTTTCGATGAGTTCTGTCTTGTCGTCAGCGTCGAGCATGCGCTTAACGTTTTCACGGGTTTCTGCGTCGTAATCCTCGCTCAACCACTGTTGTGCCTTGGCAGTTACCTGCGCAAGAAGTTCGTTATTTTCCATGTTAGCAGTAAAATTTTTAAGTCTCGCAAAGAGATATGTTTGATTTAATGAATTACAAAGATAATATTTTCAATTAATATACGCAAATTCCGTCGCCGGTGTTTAATGCCGGGGAATAAAAATTCATAAATAAACAATTCTTTCACACTTCCTCTACCGGCATCGGTTCGGATTCCGACGATTTGCGGTCAGGCTTGAGCCATTTTCCGGATTTCATGCGCCACAGGAATATGATTCCGCGGAAACATAGTTCGGCACACATGGCAATCCATACTCCGCGCAGTCCGAGCGACGGGGCAAGTATGGCTGCCAAGGGTATTCTCACAAGCCAGATGCTCCCGAAATTCATCGTTGCCGGAATCAATGTGTCGCCAACGCCTACAAACGCGCCGTAGGCCACAATCGAGGCGGCATACATAGGTTCGGCCCAGGCTTCGATGCGCAGCACTTCGGTTCCCAGGGAGGCGATGGCATCCACGGGGGTCATTATTTCCATCATCAGCGGTGCGGCGATGTACATTATCACACCCATCACGGTCATTATTGCCAAGCCTAAAAGCACTGTCAGATGACAGAAGCGCCGAACAAGGTCGTAGCGTCCGGCTCCATAACTCTGCCCTGTAAGTGTCGTGGCTGCATCGCCTATACCGAAACCGGGCATGTAACACAGGCTCTCGGCGGTCACGGCAAAGGCGTTGGCGGCGATGGCTACCACGCCGAGGGGAGCCACGATAATTGTTATTGTAATCTGCGCTCCGCAGAATATGACATGCTCGAGAGTCATCGGCACGGAAATCTTCGCCGCCTTCCGCAGTACTTCCATCCTCGGCCGGAAGCTGCCTCCGGAATGTTCTCCGGTGAGGTGAAGCTCTTTCTGTCGCCTGCACAGGAAGTACATCATGGATGCGGCGCACACACATTCGGCCAATACTGTGCCGAGGGCCGCCCCGAACACTCCGAGTCCGGCGCCGGGAACAGTGAAAGATGCCCCTGCAAACTGGAGTTCACGTGTTGGGAAAATCAGGAAGAAATTGAACATCACATCCAACACGCACATAAGCACATTGAGCAGCCCCGGCACCTTCATGTTTCCTGCACAGCGGAGCATGCCTCCGCCGAGGTAGTTCATTGTCAGAATAGGCAGGGCGGCGATGAAGGTCACGAAGTACACCGTGGCTCCGTGTTGGATTTCTTCCGTGCCGCCGAGCCAGCCTGGCAGAAACGGAGCTATCGCCCCACCTATAAGAGCCATCAGTATGCCGAAAATCAGGCAGGAAGTTATGCCCTGGCGCAGTACGTCGCGGGCCTGGGCATCCTCCTTGGCACCCAGGCGGTGGGCAACCTGCACCGAGAAGCCCATTGTAATCATAGAGCATACGCCCCAGAAAAACCACAGGCTACTGTTCATAAGACCGATGGAAGCCGATTCGTCGGCACCGAGACGTCCCACCATCGACGCGTCGATATACTGCATCAATATGGTGGAAAGCTGCGCGAGAATGGCCGGAACGGCTAATTTTGTCGTGAGCGCTATCTGCTGCCTCAGATTCAGAGGCTCGTTGTTCCGTATCGCTTCAATACTTGTCATTATTAATCAATTCTTTAAGAGCCGGGGCTATGCGGCGCAGACCCTCGAGAAGGCGCTCGCGGGGGCATGCGATGTTGATGCGCATGAATCCTTCAGCGCCGTACATGCTGCCGCAGTTGAGCCACACTCCGGCCTTTTCAACAAGGTATTCCTCAAGAGCTTCCGAGGGGATTCCGGTGGCGCGTGTATCGACCCATACAAGATATGTGGCCTCAAGACGCGCAAGGGGGAATTCGGGAAGCTCGCTCTTGAAAAATTCGCAGAGCACACGGTAGTTTTCGGAGAGATATGCTGTGAGTTCGTTGAGCCAAGGTTCGCCCTCTGTGTATGCCGCGATAAGTCCGGCCACACCGAATGGATTCACGTCGCACACCTCGTTGTCGTTGATTGCGCGGTCAATCATGCAGCGCAGCGATTCGTTACCGCATATGATGTTTGCAATCTGAAGCCCGGCGGTATTGAAGGCCTTGGATGGAGAATTGCATATCACAGCCCGTGAGGTATATTCCTCGGGAAGGGTAGCGTAGGAGGTGAACTTGTGTCCGGGCATGGTGAGGTCGCAGTGGATTTCGTCGCTCACGACCGTGACATTGTTGCGGTGGCAAATTTCAGCCACACGTATCAGCTCGTCGCGGGTCCATGCCCGGCCTGCCGGGTTGTGGGGATTGCACAGGAGCAGCATCGTGTTCTTGGGGTCGGACGCGAGTTTCTCCAGGCTATCGAAATCCATGCGATAGGAGAAATGCCCGTCTTCATCCGGAGCTGTCCGTAACAGAGGGCTTTCGACTGTTCGGCAGGAATTGTTGCGGATTGAAGAAAAAAAGCAATTGTAGACGGGAGTCTGCACAATCACACCTTCGCCGGGAAGCACCAGTGCCTTGATAATGGCGGAGATTGCCGGAACTACTCCGGATGTGTAGATTACGCGTTCGCGCTTGATTTCGTAGCCGTGGCGGCGCAGAAACCAGTTGTGGAGTGCGGAATAATAGTTGTCGCCCACGAGTGTGTAGCCGAACACGCCGTGCTCAACACGCTTGCGCAGCGCCTCGATTATGCACGGTGCCGTCTTGAAATCCATGTCGGCCACCCACATGGGTATTATGTCTTTGCCTTTGGGAGCGCTGTCCCATTTATATGATCCTGAGTTATGGCGGTCAGGAGCTGTGGAGAAAAAATCGTTCATCGGTCAAGGATTGTTTGGAATGGTATCGAGAGATAAAAATACGCGCCGTGAATTTGGCGATTTATGAGCTGAAATGAAGTAAATCTTATACACCGAAGTTGTGTCGGCCGCAGGAACGCGTATGTCCCAGCGGTAGGGTTCGATAATCTCATCGGAGCTGTCGGGATGTAAAGTCCGTTGTTCAATCATGGCGCGCAGCTTGTCAAGAGGTTTTGTCGTGGGTTTCTGCGGGCCGAAATGCACCAGAAATGCGGGGTATTCTTCGTTTTTACCTATTACAACGGGCCATACTCCGCGAAGATTGTTATGTCCCGGAATCGCAGGCCATTCCTCGAAGCGTTTTCCACGCAGACTGTCGGGAAGAATAGCGGAGTAGCGGTTTCCTCCGAGGGTGAAGAATGATGTGAGCATGTAGTTGGACGGAGCCACAACCCGATGGTCGCTTCCGGTCATATTCATAAGTGTGAAAGGATGGTCGGTAGGGTCGGTGATGTCGCAGAAATAAACGTCGAATTCTTTTTCTTCTCGAGGGGTCATTTCAGAAACAAGTCGGCTCACTTCCGAAGATGTGATTCTCTGCCACTTTACGAGTTGGCACAGCCATAAGGCGTAGATGCAAGTCAATGTTACGGCGCAGATGAATATGATTTTGCTACGATGTCCTGCAGGAGTCTTCCATTGGGAAAGACAATAGAGTATGGCCGTGATACACAGCAGGTCAAGCGGAAATAGCGCACGCTGGGTCTTGCCTACGCAAGCGCATATTACAATCATCACCACACATCCGGCAAGATAAGGAAGCAGATGATTTATTATTTCCCTGCGTCCATTACGTGATTTCTCTTGCCACACCGTATATCCTGCGACTGCAAGCAGAAGCCACAGTGATATCAGTTGTCCGACCCAATGCTTGAGTGTTATAAATTCATTAATGTTTTGGGATTCTACTTCAAATCGCAACATGATTCCGCTCGAAATCTGAAGCAGAAAGGCCACGCAGAGCACTGCGGTAAGTATGAGGATGCGTTTGCGGTTTTCTTTTGCTTCAAGAAGCATGTATGTCCCGGAGAACGCAATCATGGCAGCCGTGAATCCTTCGTGCATCCATCCGGTGAGGAAAGCGTAGACGGATGTGAGAAAAAATCCTCTTGTGCTCAAATCCTTGCAGCGATAAAGCAGAAGCAGGTAGCCGAGCCAAAGTGCCGATGTGACAGTGTAGTTGAACTGGTAATCCGCTGCCTGCATGTTGTCGTACCACGGCGGCAGAAACCAGAACAGGAACACTCCGGCAATCAGTATGCCGGGGCGGAACATGCTGCGTCGCCCGGCTCCGACGACAAACAGTCCCATAAGCATCAGAAACATCCCGATGCCTGCCACAAGCGACTGAACCCATCTGGGTGTGAGCTGGAACTGGATGAAAAGCAGGTTGGCAAGCCGTCCGTTGATATATTTGAAGTGATTGATGCTGCTTTCCATTGCATCTTGCCCGGATTCGATTGGCTCTCCGATTGCCGACCAGAAGCCATTTCCGGCCTCAGGCGGAGCAATGCAGCGGTACACCCAGTCGTCGGAATGGGTGACAGTTGATTCCTGCCAGCAGATAATGCCGATGAATGAAATCAGCATTACTGCTGCGAAAAGTATTTTGTCACGAAACTGTGGCATGAATTGCGGTTGTGTCATCTTGCAGAGGGTATGGTGTCAATGGAAATAAATTCGCGCCTTTGATTGGTGCGCACGTTCAGGACGGGTGTCACTAAGAATATGGTGTCATTTCCGTTTTCGGACACGATAAGAGGTTGGTACGCAACCGGCATTTCCTGTGATGCCGAATCGGCACGGAATGAGCGGATCTTGGCTGCCGCAAGAATACGGTCGGTTAGTTTGGCCGTAGGCATCTGCACGCCGAAGTTCGCTATTACCAAGGGTTTGCTTCGTTTATTGGAAAGCATCACGGGCCAAACGCCACGCAGGGAATTGTTTCCGGGAATTTCAGGCAGCTTGTCGTACTCCATGCCTTCAAACTCCGGAGGCAGTATAGCAACCCACTTTCTGCTTTTTGCATGGAATGATGCAAGATGGAAATTGTCGTTGTCTGTGACCTTCAGTTGGTTGGATGTTATATCCATAAGATATGGCGGATAATCCCATGGGGAGCTCATATTCATGTAAGCGTAGTCCGGAACATTTTCTCCGGAGGCTTTTAGCATGGTATCCAAGGTTTCTATTTCCCGGCTTGTCTCAAGTTGAGTCTCAACAAGTTTTACAAGCCACAAAGAGTATAATATAGAGAAAACAGCGCTTGCGCCAATCCATATATACCGGGGGCAACAATCTTCGGGAGCGGATAGCAAGGCAATGGATTTCAGGCAAAGCACACATGCAAGCAGGTGTACAGGGAAAAGTCCCCGATCCAATACTCCGAGAATACAGACGATTGCTATTCCGACTGCGCATCCGCACAGGTAGGGAAGTGATTCAAGAAGAATCCGGGAGTTTCGAAGCCGCAAGCATGCCTTTGCAAGCAATACCAATGCAAGCCAAAGCGGCCATAGCTGGCTTGCAAGTTGAGTGAGAGGCATCCAAAAGCCGGAATATGCGCGATGACCGAGAAACATGCCTGTCCGGATGGAATTGCTCCACAGAAATCCCCAAACAACCGAAACGCACAGCAACACCAGCAATGCGATTGTCCTTCGCGACCGCAAGCCGTTCTGGAGCCATACAATAAAGGTGTACGCTATCATCACACATGTGAATGTCTCGTGCATGAGTCCGGTGATAAAGGCGTATATGGCAAACAAGATGCTGCCTTGGCGCGTCATCGTCCGGTACTTCGGCAGAAGATACATGTATGCAAGCCACATTGCAGATGGCAAGGAGTAATTGAACTGAAAATCGGCCGACTGCATTGTGTTGTACCAGGGAAATGCGCACCATAGAAGCCCTACGGCACTCATAAGGCATGGCACACTGCGCATCTTTCTCAATCCGCAGCCGCAGAGAAGAAGTCCCAGAAACATACATCCTATTGCCAGTCCGCATATTCCCGACTGCACCCACCGAGGAGTAAGCTGCGCGAAGATAAACAGCGCGTTGGCAAGACGGCAGTTGATGTAGCGGAAGTGGTTTATTGTGCTGTTGAAAGCATCTGTGAATGTCTCGACCAACGGTCCTTCACTATGCCAGAAGGCTTCTTCATCCGGCTGTGTTACCTGACACATATACGACCAGTCGTCGGTCATAGGGTAGGTGCTTACCTGCCATCCGATGGCTCCGGCAAAGGTCATCAGCGCAATAATGAATAGAAATGGATATTCTTTTATATTCTTTGTCAATTGCATATTTCTACTGTGTCAATTGAATTAAATTCCCGGCGTTCGTTAGTTCTGATATCGAATACCGGTAAATGAATATAATATATTTCCACAGAATCTCCGGAAGGGATGCGTACTTCCGAGATGTCGAACCACATTTTTTGTTCAGTCGTATCGGTTCGTAAACTTCGTGCTTTGACAGCTGAAAGCAGCCTGTCGGTGGGTTTGACCTGAGGAAGATGTTTTCCGAAACGTACTGTCGCATATTTATGTTTGGCGGGGCTTGCTATCACGGGCCATTGTCCGCGGAAATCGTTCTCACCCGGAATTTCAGGCCATTCTTCAAAGTTTTTGCCTTTGAAACTCTCCGGGAGAACCATTATATAATGGCATGACTGTCGCATGAAATAATCGTAGAAAAATTGATTCTCGTTTTCATCAATACAGACTCTTTGCCCCGTCATGTCCATCAGGTACCATGGATGTTCCCACGGTTGTGTAATGTCTGCGAACACCACATCGTCGGTGGGGCTGTCTCTCTTTCCCACTTCAGTGAATATTTCGTTCCACTGTGCGGTTGTGAGCTGTTGATAGCGTATCAGTTGCACTATCCAAAGTGAGTATAACAGCAATGCAATGATTTCTGCGATATGCCATGCTTTTGAGGGTTGAGATTTTCTGCCGGCACAAATCTTCCTTAAAGACAGCAGGATAATTATGCACGAAAGGAGAATAGCCGGGAAAAGACTGCGCTCAAGCAAGTTCAGTAACGCGCTTTGCGCTATGCTGACACCTATCCCGGCATAAAGAGGGAGCAGTGACTTCACGAAATTTAGGCGCGAGCGTGAAGACATTGTAATAACAGCGGCCACCATAAGTCCAATTGCAAGCCATAGCGGCCATAACTGGCTGACGAGTGATGTCATGTCGATGAAGTACCCCGAGAATTCCCGGAAAGCAAGAACATCGGATGCTCTTCCTGATGTGCCGCTTGACATTTGAAGTGCCAGGGAAATAAGAAGCGGAACCATGAGTATGGCGCAACGCCTGCGGATGTCTTTATAGAATAGGCCGTAGAAAAATGTCGCGGCGATGAATGTACAGGTGAAACCCTCATGCATCCAGCCTGTCAGAAATGTATATGTGAAAAAAAGTACAAACTCTTTTAACGGCATAGTCTTCAATCGTCGCATCCACAGCAGATAGCCAAGCCACATGGCGGATGTCATGCTGTAATTAAGCTGGTAGATGGCCGATTGGAAATGGTTGTACCACGGAAAGGCGCACCACAAAAGCATCACCGCAACTGATATTACAAATGCCCGACCGTTGTATTTTTCGCGATTGCCTGAAATCACGAGCAAGCCAAGGAACATCAAGCCGATGAAAAGCCCTGCAATAAGCGAATGGAACTCTCGCGGAAGAAGTTGCATAGGAATATACAGAATGTGCACAAGACGTCCGTTCATGGCATAAAAGTGATTGCAGACACTTTGGCATACGTCAGCCCATGAATCTATTGGTTCTCCCGCACATCTCATGAAATCCGCTTTTTCAGGACTTATGACCGTACATGAATATTGCCAGTCGTCCACCAACGGAAAGGTTGACAATTGCCATGCCACGGCGCCGAGTAACGTGAGAGCTATAATAGCCCACATGTAAACATTGGTGAACTCAAAAGTGGTTTTATTTGCACATTTCATCATATACATCACTGAATAGTAAAATAAAAAAGGGCCGTTGTCTCACGACAGAGCCCTCTAATAATCTACAATCTATAAAAACATATATCTTATGAAAGAATGGTATCGGACATCACGGGGATGTCTAAAACAATAACCGCATCAAAATTAGCAATAATTGTTGAGATGCGCAAATTTTGATTAATTTTTCTGAATTATTCGCCGTTGGCGGCTTCTGTATCCGCTTCAGGCTCGGCGTCCTCCTCCTTTATCGCTGCTTCAGGTTCGGCAATTTCCTCCGGGGGGAAGATGTCGTAGCGGTCGCGGGGGCGGAGTGCATCAAACCAACGGAATTTCGGCAGGTAGAATAGGTTTTTCTTTGCCAGAAATAATGGAGTAGCTGTTCCGGTGGTCTCGGGCCAAAGCTTGATACGCTCGGTGGTGCGGCCGCGGAAATTGGCCGTTAGGAAGGAGCTTTCGGCGTTTACAACCTTATTGAATGTCGAATCGGCATCTTCGGGGTACATGATTATCTCAACATTGCCGTTGATGTCGAGCTGAGTTATCTCGCCCGCTTTGAAGTAGGCAATCATTTCTTTGCCGGAAAGCTGGTTGTAATATTCGTCTTCGATGTGCTGCGCAGTGAATCCCATGTCGGGGAGGGTGGCGCGCTCGATGGTGGAGTCATTGAAAAGTACTTCGATGACGTTGCCGAAAACCTGTCGGTCTTCGTTCCAGATTACAGGGTCGACAAACATTCGCAGGGTCGAGTCGCGCTCGGTGTAGCGCATTGAGTCGCATACTCCCTGGAGGTCGGAGCGGTAGAATCGTACCTTCGGATGGATTACGGCCACATGTGACGTGTCGACTTTCGTCGATGCCGGAATTCCCAATAATGTGTCTTCTTGAATGTAGGTGGTGTCGAACTGACGGAAAGTCTTGATGTATTTTCCGTGGAGCCAAAGCGTGTCTTCCTCATTGGAATATTCGGCAATCATGGCGCGTCCGGTCACGAAAGAACTGTCCTTGGCCTCGTCGTAGAATCCGTAGTTGCCGTAGACCGACAATTTCTGTGCGGAATCGGTGAGAATCATGTTGCCGAAAGCCTCGCCGTAGGCCTTGGTGCGGTTGTAGAATATTGTGTCGGCGGTAAGACGCTGTCCGTCGCGGGTAAGCACGATGGAACGGTCGTAGAGGGTTGTCACGTCGCTGTCGGTGTCGTACACGCCCTGTCGGGTGTATATTATTCCGCGGCGGTTTATGACTTCGCTGGGCGAATACAGCTCGGCAATGTGGGTTGCCGTGTTGTAATAGAGAGTGTCGGAGTAGATTGTGAGAGTGTCGGTTTCCGAAAGCGAGTTGAGCCGTACGTCAAGGTAGAAGTTGGCTTCTTTGGTCGACGGCACGTATTCGCCCTTGATTGATGTCAGGGTGTTGCTTTGGTCGTAGAGCTTTCCGCCGGTCTGATAGTATCCGAGGTCAATTGCGAGGTCGTAGATGAACACGTCGGTCTCAAGAGTGACGTCGCGGTTGATAAGGCGTACTTTTTTGCCGTAGTCGGCGTAAAGAGTCGCGATTTCGCTCGGACCGTCGTAGCGCAGTTCGTCGGCGTACACGAATAGGGTGTCGCCCTGTTCCATGCTCACGTTTCCGAAAGCGTCAAGTGATTCTGATTCGGAATAATAGTGTGCGCTGTCACACTTCATTATCATCGGTCCCTTGGTGAACACGACATCGCCAACAACGGTCATGAAAGAATCGGTGGCGTTCTTCTTGAGTTTGTCGGCACGTTCGAGAAACACCCTGTTGCCTGCGGTTCGGTCGGCGGTCGGTACAGTCGGGCGTATCTCGGGACGCGACGTACGATCCACTGCCAGGGCGAGCAGCGCCGGCATGCACAGAATCAGAGCCGGAATAAAAAGGCTTTTCCGGGAAAGTGATTTTTTGCGACGGTACATTGTCGGAAACTCTTGGAAACCGTTCGTTTTGTTATGCGGAATGGTTAATCGCGGTTTTTGAGCCAGCCTTTGTGCTGGAATTCACATCCGCGCCATCCGTCTTCGATGCGTACGTAGGTCTCTTCAATTTTCTTGGCGAGCCAGTCGTTGATGATGGCTTGTTTCCGCGAGTTCTCGTAGAGGGTCTTGATGGTCTGGTAGTCGTCGGCGAGGTTGGCCGTGTGTGCGTCGATGCGGTTTGTGAGACGTACGATTGCCACGACTTCGCGGTTGCGCTTGGGATCCTGCATGATAAAGGGCTTGGAGATTTCTCCGGGCTGCATTGTAGCCACGGCCTTGGAGATTTCCTGGGGAAGTTCCGACATTTCAAAGCGGGTGGTGCCGGTTTCCTGGTTCACCATCACACCGTTGCTGTAACGGGTGTCCTTGTCCTGTGAGATGAATCGGGTCGCTTCCTCGAAGCTGAGTTTTTTATTCTCTACGATGTCGTTGCGGAGGGAGTCGAGACGTCCGAGAGCGTCAACAAGGTCTTTTTCGGCCACACGGGGCTTGAGCAGGATGTGGCGGGTGTTGATGCGGTCGCCGCGTTTCTCAATGAGCTGGATGATGTGGTAGCCGTATTCGGTCTCCACGATTTTAGATACCTTCTTGGGGTCGTTGAGGTTGAACGCCACAGCTGCATATTCCGGCACGAGTTCGGCGCGTCCCATGAATCCGAGTTCACCGCCACGGACACTTGATCCGGGGTCTTCGGAGTAAAGGATGGCGAGTGTGGAGAAATCGCTTTCGCCGCGGGTCACGCGGTCGGCGTAGTCGCGAAGGCGGGCCTTTACGTCGTCAATTTCCTGACGGGGGATAGTGGGGTTGAGGGTGAGAAGCTGCACTTCAACCTGGAGAGGTATGAAGGGAATACTGTCCTGCGAAAGGGTGGAGTAGTAGCGGCGCACGTCGCCGGGAGTGACCTTTATGTCTTTGGTGAGGTTGTTGCGCACCTGCGACACTCTCGACTGGTTGCGGATGTTTGTCATGTAGTACTCGCGTATTTCCGGGAAAGTCTTGCGGAAGTACTGCTCCATCTTTTCCTTTGAGCCTAACTGGTTGATGATATAATTCATCTGGGCATCCACCTGCATCTGCACCATGGATTCCTGTACTTCCACCGTGTCGATGTCGGCCTGGTGGAGAAACAGGCGTTCTATGGCAATCTGCTCGGGAATCACGCAGTAGGGGTCGCCGGGAATACGCTGGCGCTCGTTCTGCATGTCCTGATACACCTGTTCTATTTCAGATTTGTAGATGGGTTCATCGCCGATGACCCATGCAACTTCTTCTACGATATTATTGGACCAGGCGTAAGATGCGGCGGCAAGTACTGCCACGCCTGAGATGAGTATGTTTTTTGCCTTCATTATGAAAGTGTGTGATGAAACCGGTTCAGGCAGCAAAGGTAGCGGAAAAAATCAGAACGGGCGTGTTATTATTATTTAAAATTAGTCGAATTGCTATAATCAGTGTTCTACAAAGTACTCGACGGTACCGTCTTCAATGGCTTTTTCGAGAATGTCGGCTCGGAGTTCGCTGTCAAACCGGCGGCGGTAACGGGCCAGCAGGCGCTCGCGGATTACGGGTTCGGCAACTTCAAAGGGCATCTGAGACCCTGCCGGAAGGTATTCCGAAATCTTGAGCAGATACACGAATCCGTCCTTGCTCACTTCGAGCGGGCGGCCTGATGCCACAACGGTAGCCGGATTTGTGCCGAAATCGTAGGGGATGCGAACTTCCACCTGATCCCAGTCGATCCATCGGTCGCGGAAGTAATCGTAGTGCACGGCGTTGCGGTACACGGCTTTTTCAAGGCGGTCGATATCCTCGGGCTTGTCTGATTTGTACAGTCGGCGAATTGTCTTGAGATTGTCGGCATCCTCGGCTACCTTTATGTAGATGCCTTTGACGACCGGCCTGCGGAGACGGAAGTCGCCTTTATTGGCTTCAAAGTAGGCTTCGAGAGAGTCGCGGCGGAATATGTTGCCGTTGTCGGGAGCGCCCTCGGCCATCTTGCGGCGGTAGGCGTTCATGATGAGTTCGCGGCGGTAGGCATCTGTAAGGCGGTCGATTTCCGCCATGTCTATGTCGTCATGGCTTGCTTCGGACAGTAGATGCGCGTTGACCCATGTGCTTATGTATGAGCGGGCGAATTTCGTGCTGTCTTCGGGGCTGAGCCCGCCGGGAAGTTCCTTGAGAAGTTCGCCACGGGTGAGTACTGACTTGCCCGCGCGCACCAATGCGTCGGATGGCATAACGGCATCGCCGCCACGGCATCCTCCTGCAAGGAGAATGGCTGCGGCGGCGATTATTACAGAAGCTGATATTCCTCGCCGTACAGGATGACGGAGTTCCTTCATCGGGTGGGAATGTCTTGCTTATTTTACCTTTTTGAGTTCTTTCTTGTTGATTTTCACCTTGTAAGTGTTGCGGAGCTTCTCAACCCAAAGTTTCTCAAGTTCATTCTGGTAGTCGGTTACGGCTGCTCCGCGGACGTCGGTGGCTTCCTCGGGCTGCTGGATAATGCGTCCCTTGTAGGCGGCGTAGCTTGTCCAGCGGGAGCTCTTTTCGGAAGCGGGCTTTTCGGCACCGAAGGCGAGGTAGTCGGTGATGGGGTTTTCGCCCTTGGCGGCAATCACACGGTCGACGCGGACATCACGGCCGAAACGGGTGCGCATGCCCTGCACGAAGTCGGCGGGAACATCGGTCGAGAGCGAGTCGGCGTAAGCAACGGCGAGGTTGAGCACGGAGTCGTTGCCTGCGAAGATGATGTAGCTTTTGAAGCGCGGTTCGTCCCAGTGGTACTTGTCGCGGTTGCGCCGGAAGTATTCGTTGAGGCCTTCTTTATCCTTGGATGCTTTTTCCCATACGTTGCGGTTGGAAATCTCGTACATGAGGATACCGTCGCGGTACTCGTTAAGGAGGTTGCGGTAGTCGGCATTGGTTTCGGCAAGCTGAGTGCGGGCGATGTCGAGGAGGTCGGAATTAAGCTGGTCGGCAGCCGAGTTCTGAATCATGTGACGTGCCGAGCTTGCATTAGCCACGGGGAAGATGTGCATGCGGCTTATCACTCGTGAAAGAGGATATTCCTTGCCGTTGATGGTATAGGCGGGCATTTCGGATGCGGCGAATGTGGCAATCAGAGTGGAGTCCATTCCTGAATTGGCCTCGGCGAGTTTTTCAACTTCCATGAAAGTTGCGTCCACGAGCTGAGCCTTGTTTGCTTTCTTGAGGCGGTCGAGGTAGACGAATTCGGGCTGTCCCACGCGTTCGTCGGTCTTCATGCTCTTGAGGATGCCGTCTTTCTTTTCTTCAAGGGGAGCAACGCCGCGGTGGCCCTGCTTCTTGATGATGTGATAGCCGAAGCGGGTCTCGAAAGGTTCGGAAATGGCACCGTCGGCAAGTGCGAATGAAATGCTGTCGAAGGGCTGCACCATCATGCCGTGGCCGAACCAGCCGAGGCTTCCGCCTTTCTTGGCAGAACCGGGGTCTTCGGAGAAGCGAGTGGCGAGGTCGGCGAAATCGGCGCCGGAAGAGGCCACATTGTACAGTGAGTCAATCATAGCTTTCTGAGCCGCGATGCCTTCGGGAGTCTTGCCCTGTGTGAGACGCAGGATGTGCGCTGCCTCGACTTCGCCGGAAGCGGGAGTGCGTTCTTCAACGCGGATGATATGGAGTCCGAAACCGGAGTTGATTACGGGTGAAATCTGTCCCACGGGAGTGTCGTAAGCCGCTTTTTCGAAAGCCCAGGGAAAACGTTCGGGAACGACGAAGCCCATGAGTCCGTCGTGGTCTCTTGAGTTTTTGTCAACGGAATATGCGCGTGCGGCAGCTTCGAATGTTGTCGCACCGGCGAGAATGGCCGTGCGGATGGAGTCGAGTTTCTGTCGCTGACCTTCGCCGTCGGCAATCATGATGTGGCTCACGCGTACATCGTCCTTGAAGTGGTTGTAGGCTTCGAGTACAAGGCTGTCCTCAACGCTCTGGTCGCGCAGATAAGGGCGAGAAAGGTCGTTGCGGAACTGGCCGTATTCGTTCAGGAACGATTCGGTGGTGTCAAGTCCGGCAGCTTCGGCATCGGCAACCTTGAGCTTGTAGTTGACAAACATGTCGACATACTCATCAAGAGTCTGCGGCTGGAGCTGCTGGGTGTTGTTCTTGTGATAGAGGTATTCAAATTCGCTCACGCGGACATCCTTGCCGTTGATGTTCATGAGAACAGGGTCTTTGCCGCTTTTGGCAGCTATGGCGAGCACTGTCGCGCCCAGGATTGCGCCTGCTGTGAAGAGATGTTTTTTCATCTGAGGTTCTTTCGGGTTAAGTCTTTTCTATGTAATAGCGGATTATTACAATATCCATCAGGAAGATTAACGGATATGAAGCGGTATTATTGTAGGCGTCCCCGCAAAAATTTTTGCGGGGACGCATTTTGGGTATTTGTCTTGTGGCAGCATGATTCATCATGCTGAACTTGAATTTCAGTTTCCTCCGGCGCTGTAATTGGGGGCTTCGCTGGTGATGGCTACGTCGTGGGGATGGCTTTCGGCCACGCCTGCATTGGTGATGCGGGTGAAGCGTGCGTGGTGGAGCGCTTCAATATCAGCCGCACCGCAGTAGCCCATACCTGCACGAAGACCGCCCAGCATCTGGTACACAACTTCATAGAGCGAGCCTTTATAGGGCACGCGGGCTGCGATGCCTTCGGGAACGAGCTTCTTGACGTCGGTCTCGTTGGCCTGGAAATAGCGGTCCTTGGAGCCTTTTTCCATGGCTTCGAGCGAACCCATACCGCGGTATGTCTTGTACTTACGTCCGTTGTAGATGATGGTGTCGCCGGGAGATTCCTCAACGCCGGCAAGCATGCCGCCGAGCATCACCGAATGTGCTCCGGCTGCAAGTGCCTTCACGATATCGCCTGAGTAGCGGATACCGCCGTCGGCAATCAGGGGCACGCCGGTGCCTTCAAGGGCTTTGGCTACATCATATACGGCGGAGAGTTGGGGAACGCCTACACCTGCAATGATGCGTGTGGTGCAGATGGAACCCGGACCGATGCCCACTTTCACGCCGTCGGCGCCGTTTTCGACAAGATATTTCGCAGCCTCGCCTGTGGCGATGTTGCCTACCACAACGTCGATTTCGGGATATTTTTCCTTGATAGCCTTGAGTACGCCTACGACGCCTTTTGAATGGCCGTGGGCTGTGTCGATTACGATTGCGTCAACTCCGGCTGCAACGAGAGCATCGACGCGCTCCATAGAGTCGGCTGTGACACCTACGCCTGCAGCCACGCGGAGACGTCCGAGCGAATCCTTGCATGCGTTGGGTTTGTCTTTGGCTTTTGTGATGTCCTTGTAGGTGACGAGGCCTACGAGACGTCCGTCGTTGTCGACCACGGGAAGTTTCTCAATCTTGTGGCACTGGAGAATGTCGGCTGCTTCCTCAAGATTGGTCGACTGGGTTGTGGTGACGAGATTCTCGCTTGTCATCACTTCGTCGATGGGGCGGTTGAGGTCGCGCTCGAAACGCAGGTCGCGGTTTGTCACGATGCCCACGAGCATGCGGTTTTCATCAACCACGGGAATACCTCCGATGTGATATTCCTGCATCATGCGCAGGGCGTCGCCAACGGTGGAGCCGCGCAGGATGGTTACAGGGTCGTAAATCATACCGTTTTCGGCACGCTTTACGGCATGTACCTGACGGGCCTGTTCGGCGATGGGCATGTTTTTGTGGATTACGCCAAGACCGCCTTCACGGGCGATGGCAATTGCCATACGCGCTTCCGTGACCGTGTCCATCGCGGCCGAAACGATGGGTACGTTCAGCTTGATGTTGCGCGAGAAGCGGCTTTCGAGTTTAACACTGCGGGGGAGGACTTCGGAATAGGCGGGAATCAGAAGGACATCATCAAATGTCAACCCGTCCATTTGGACTCTATCAGCAATAAAAGACATAAACGTTAGCTTAAATTTTATTGCATGCAAAGTTACGGATTTTTATGGGTACTCGCTAAAGTCTGTATTGTTAAATAGAGTTAACGTGAAATTTGTGATTAAACCTATCGGAGATTTCATTGTCATATTATCAGACAAAAACAGAATTTAAGGTAATTAGAACTAACTTTTGATTAAATAGAGAAGCTCCGACTCGTGAAGAATCGGGGTTTCTTGTTTTTTTAGGGCATCGGCTTATGCGGTTTTGACGGTTTTGCTTATTTTTGCGTCAGTTATCAATTTGTTTTCTTGCACAGGTATGAAATATTTCTTCTCTCTCCTGCTTCTTTTGCTCGGTTTGAGTCCGTGGTGCGCTTGCCGGGTGTCAGGCTCGGTATTGAATCCGGCATCGAGAAACTCATTATATAAATATAGGAATAAGCCTCAGCTTTCGCGTGCAGGCGGCGAGGAGCGTTATGTTCCTGCGCTACTGCAATTCGACAGCTCCGATGCCCTTGAATCGCTTGAACGTAAAGGAGTACGTGTGCTTTATCACCGATCCGACATCGCCCTGTGCTATGTTCCGATGTCGGTCGTGGATGAAATTGAAGGTATCGACGGAATACTTGCCGTGTCGCTTTCGGAACAGTCGATAGGTCCGGCGATGAATCAGGCAAGACCTTTCAGCGGAGTTGACCGTGCGCACTCATACGTTCTTCCTCCTTCCGGAGCTGTCTGCAATGGCAGTGGGGTGGTGACCGGCCTGTGTGATATAGGATTTGATCCGGCCCATATCGCTTTCCGTGGTCGGGTGGGCTTCATGAGTCATTACAACGACACTATCGCTACGGTGGTGAAAATGACTGCTCCCGAAGAGATTTCGGCGTGGGTCACCGACAATCCCGACGAGAATCATGCCTGCCATGTGGCTAATATCATGGCAGGTACCCGTGGCGACTGGCCTTATTATGGTGTCGCTCCCGGAGCTGACCTCGCCGTGTCCACGAGCCGTCTTGAGGATGTGGGAATACTTGCCGGGGTGGAGGACATCATTGCCTATGCCCGGGAGAAGAATCTTCCGGCTGTGGTAAATCTTTCCATCGGCTCCAACAACGGCCCCCATGACGGCAGCGACCTGTTTTGCCGCTATCTTGACGAATGTGCGCGCGAAGTACCTGTGGTTATTTCCGCAGGCAATAATGCCAACAGCAATATCGCTGCGATACATTATTTCACTGAGGACGCGCCGCAGATGCGTCTCCAGATTCAGAACATGATTGACTGGGCCGGAATCAATATGTATGGCCGCAGTGATTTCTGGACTGATGACTCCAGTACACCAATGCGCTTCCGTGTGGAGTTTTATGATGATGTGGAGCGGAAGACTGTGTATGTTTCCGAATGGATTACGGTAGATGAGAATGACCGCAGTCTGCTGATTGATTCGGACGATGATGCCGAGGCTGCGAAGTATTTCACCGGACAACTGATGGTTTCCACAGGCATTGATGCCGCCAACGGACGGCGCTGTGCCGTCGCTGACTACGACATGGTCGTGACCGAGCGGTTCAATGAAAACCGCTGGGCGCGTTATTGCATCGACCTTGTAGCCGAAGCTCCTGCCGGAAGCCGGATTACAGCTCATGCCGACGGTCAGCTCTCTTTTTTCCGTCCGGTATATACTCCCGGCTACACCTTGCCCGGCTCCGACTTGTCAATCAGCAATATTGCTTGCGGACATAATACAATTGTTGTTGGCTCATGCACAACGGCAAACAGTTTTGAGCTAATCAACGGCAATACTGAGGTGTTCTCGCAATATCCCGTGGGGATGGCGAGCTCATATACCTCGTACGGCACGCTTCTTGACGGACGCAGCTTGCCCGACATCGCGGCGCCAGGTACTATGATTGTCTCTGCAATGTCAGGGCCTTTCATGGAAAAGCACGAGGGATTCACGAGCATGATTGTCCCTCCGCTGATAGTTGACGGCGAAATGTCATGGTGGGCGATAAATGGCGGCACGTCCATGTCGGCACCGCATGTTGCCGGAATTTTCGCTCTATGGCTTCAGGCAAATCCTGACTTGACCCCTCAGGAACTTTTGGAAATGGCTTGCAAGACGGCACGTCGCGATTTCAGTGACATCGACGACCCTCGCTGGGGCGCCGGAGAAATTGATGCCGCCGCAGGTCTTGACATGATACTTTCCGGGGCCGGAATCAATAATCCTGAATTACAATCCGCTCCGCTTTTCCGCATCGAGGGGCGCCGAATCATTCCCTTGTCGGAAGATATTGCAGTGCATGATATGTATGGCCGGCGAGCACCTGCAGATGCCGATTTGCAGCCCGGGATTTATGTAGTATCAAATAGCCGTGTGGCATGCAAGGTAGCAATACGCTGAGGAAAAAGCTCCGGGAAATTGCGTGAATGGAAAATTTGGACTATTTTTGCATAAGAGAACATTCTATTTTCAAACCCTCTAAATAACGACAGGTAAATTTATTGCCATGAAGAATCTTATTGTCCGTTCGATTTCCGGTATAATATATGTGGCCTTGATTGTAGGGGCTATTTTTGCAGGCTTCGATTATTTCGGCGCCCTGATGGGACTTTTCGCACTCTTGGGCGTGGTTGAATTTCAACGGCTCGTGACCCCGGCTGATGGTCGCACTGCCGTGCGCACGATTGCGCACGTGCTCGACGCGCTCACTGCTGTATGGATGGCCGTGTCCTTCCTCCTTGATCTGGATGTGATGATTATATCATTGCTCTATATCCCGGTGTATATGGCAATCCGTTTTACGCTTGCTCTCTACGACAAAGGTGCGGCGCCATTCCGTGCCGCCGCCCTCTCGGTGATGTCACTTGCATATATCGCCATCGGGCTCACGGCGTCCACCGTTGCTTATATGGTGGCTGTCGAGGGTTTTGATTTCCGCGTGATTCTGGTGATGTTCATGATGATATGGCTCAACGACACCGGAGCTTATTGCTTTGGATCCATGCTTGGCCGGCATCGCCTTTTCGAGCGCCTTTCGCCCAAGAAATCCTGGGAGGGATTTTTCGGTGGTCTGCTCTGCAGTGTGCTCACGGGCGTGGGTGCCTGGTATCTCCTTCCGCAGGCTCAGTTGCCTTTGTGGGCTTGGCTTGTGATGGGTGTGTTGGTGACAGTGTTCGCGACATGGGGCGACCTGTTCGAATCGCTGCTGAAACGCAATCTTGGCGTCAAGGATTCCGGCAACCTCATTCCGGGTCATGGAGGAATCCTCGACCGCATCGACTCCTTGCTTTTTGTCGCTCCCATGGTGATGTTGATGCTTGTGCTGCTCTCGTTCTAAGGAAAAGGCTTGCATCCGCAGCGTGAATAAAGGTTAAAACGAACAAAATGTTTAATCATCGCTTAAACTTTTGCATCGTTTCGCGCTCATATAAGAAAAGAATCGACAAAGTGTAAACTCTAAAAAGTAAGCGCTATGAAAAGTATTTTTAAAATTCTCACAGTTGCAACTCTTTGCGGCGCGCTCGTCCTCCCCATGTCAGGACAAGGACGTGGAAGAAATCAGAACAACACCAATAAAGGACAAAATACACACGCTCCCGCGTCCCGTCCCGGACAGAACCACGGCGGCCAGAACAATAACAACAAGCCCGCATCCCGTCCCGGACAAAACCACGGCGGCCAAAACAATAACAACAAGCCCGCACCCCATCCCGGACAGAACAATGGTGGGCATCATCAGGCTCCGAGACCGGACTATCGTCCCAACCATAATCATGGCTCTTATCGCCCCGGAACGCCTCCGCCTCCTTCCCGTCGTCCGCACCTCCCCGCGGCAATGCACTTCTATCGTCCCACGCCTCCCCCTCCGGCCTTCCGCCCTTACAGAGCGTGGCCTTCATTCTCGACGATTCTCGGTTTTCGTATCGGGTCGGCAATCGCTTCGGTAGTATCTTCGCTGGCATATAGCAATTATAATGTCATTTCAAGCACATCCGATGCCGTGTATCTCAACAATGTGCCGATGATGAATTATATGTGGCCCGATGCCGTGCTGACTTTCAACAGCGTGGGACGTCTTGCCGGTTCGGAGTTTATTTCCGGAAATATCTATAACGACCGCAGTATGTACAACTCGCTCTACTCGAGCCTGTGCGCCACTTATGGCTCGCCTTATGCCATAAATAATTCCGGACCTTACAACAGCGAGATTTCATGGTGGGGTCCTGACGGACAATACATCCGCCTGAGTTATTCATCCGGTGCGGCATACGACGGTACCAACCGCTTCTACACAACGCTCAATTTCGGTGTGTATTAAGAAACTAACCCCTATTATCATATTTATGAAAAGTTCTTTTACAGCTCTTCCGGCATGGGGTAGCACCCTTGCCGGGGGAGTTTTGCTTTTGTCATGCCTTACAGCATGTACCGCTCCCTCGGGCGGAAAGGTAGAATCGCCTGACGGGTCGATTGCACTTTCGTTCGGCGTAAACGACGGACGACCGTTCTACACCGTCGCGTCCCGCGGAGTAGCCGTGATGGACACCTCTTATCTCGGAATCGAGGCCCGGGAGGCCGTGTTCGGAGTTGATTCCCGCATTACATCGGTTGATGTGTCGGAACATGATTCCACATGGGAGCAGCCTTGGGGCGAGGAAATTTCCGTCCGCGAGCACTACCGCCAGTTGGCTGTCGGCCTGGAAGAGACCGATGCCGAAGGCCGCAAGTTGAAGTATGACATTGTTTTCCGCGTGTTCGATGACGGCTTCGGATTCCGGTATGAAATACCGGAGCAGAACGGTCTCGACTCGCTCGTGATTATGGAGGAAAACACGTCGTTCAATATCGCTGGAAATCCCGTTACATGGGGAATTCCTTGGGATAATGCTTTTTATGAAGCTCTTTACATTCCTCGGAATCTTGCCGAGATTGACACTGTGAGTACGCCTGTGACTATGAAGATGTCCGACAGCCTTTATGTCACTCTCCATGAAGCCGCGCTCACCGATTACGCCTCGCTCAATCTTCATCCGGATGCGGAAGGTTCTACTAATCTCAGAACATTCCTCACCCCGTGGTCGACCGGGGAGAAAGTATTTGCCAAGTTGCCTTTGAAAACGCCTTGGCGTATTGCCATTATCGGCCACAGTGCCGCCGACCTGATGCTCTCGCGTCTGATGCTTAATCTCAATGAACCGTGTGCCATTGAGGATGTTTCGTGGATTGAGCCCGGTCGGTACATAGGTATATGGTGGGGCATGCACACCCGCGACTACACTTGGCTCGCCGGTCCCAAACATGGCGCGACAACAGAAAACACAAAGCGCTACATCGACTTCGCCGCTGAAAACGGCTACTCCGGTGTTCTCGTGGAAGGCTGGAACAAGGGTTGGGAGGCATACGACCGCGGCGATGGCAGCGAGTTTTCGTTTACAGAACCTTACCCTGATTTCGATATAGAGGAAATATGCCGCTATGGAGCCGAAAAAGGCGTGCGCCTTATCGGACATCATGAAACATGCGGCGACCTGAAGAACTATGAATCGCAGATGGATTCAGCCTTTGCAATGTGTGAGCGTCTCGGTATCAATGCGGTCAAAACCGGATATGTAGGCCACCTTCTTGACGGCAAGGAACGCCATGGCTCGCAATATGCCGTGCGTCACTACCGCAATGTGATTGAAAATGCCGCGCGCCATCATGTGATGATTGACAACCACGAACCTGTCATGCCCACCGGATTGCAAAGAACATATCCCAACCTCATGACTCAGGAAGGCGTGCGCGGGCAGGAATGGGATGCGTGGTCGGCTGACGGCGGAAATCCCCCCGAACATACTGTCACGATTCCTTTCACACGTTGTCTCGCCGGACCTGTGGATTTCACACCCGGTACTTTCAACTTCACAAATCCCGTGATGCCTCAGACCCATTGCCAGACAACACTTGCCAAGCAGCTTGCTCTGTCGGTGGTTCTGTTCAGTCCCCTTCAGATGTCGAGCGACAAGATCGAGAACTATCAGGGACAGCCCGGTCTCGAGTTCATATCCAAATGCCCCACGTCATGGGCAAAGACTGTTGTGCCCGAGGCTGAGATAGGTGAGTATGTCACAGTAGCCCGCAAGGATCGTGACTCCGATACCTGGTATGTCGGCTCTGTCACCGGACGGGAAGCCCATGAACTTGCACTCCCGCTTGACTTCCTTGATGCCGGAGCAAAATACAAGGCCCGAATTTTTGCCGACGGCGAGGGCGCCGATTACAATTCCAATCCCTATCCTTTGGAAATATCCGACATGGAGGTCGACAATACCTCGGTTCTGAACCTCAAGCTCGCCCCAAGCGGCGGCACCGCCATCATCCTTGAAAAAATCTGATGCAATAATAAAAAACGACCCATGGTCTCGAGACCATGGGTCGTTTTTTATTGAATAATATTCTTATGCGTTGTTGGTGACACATTCGGGATTGTAGGTGCGGATGGGGAAGTGGCCGCAGAGAGCGCCGTGGGCGTTGTAGGCCAGGGAACCGAGCTCATCTTCTCCGGCGCGGACGATTACCGGCGCAATGAAGTCAATCCAGTACTTGAGTTTGTCGACGCAGAGCTTGCTGTGGGCGATGCCGCCTGTCAGGATTATGGCATCAACTTTTCCACGAAGGCTTACCGAGCGGGCGCCGACTTCTTTGGCAACGGAATAAATCATTGCGTCAAGTACTTTTGCAAACGGCTCTTCTCCGGCTTCGGCTTTTTCAGCTATAAGAGCCACGTCGGATGTGCCGAGATAGCCTGCAAGGCCGCCGCGGCCAACGAGTTTCTTCTTGATTTCGGCAAGTGTGTATTTCCCGCTGTAACACAGTTCGGCGAGTTTGACTGCCGGAACCGTACCCGCGCGCTCGGGGCTGAACGGGCCATCGCCGTTGAGGGCGTCGTTATTGTCGATTACCTGACCGTGGCAATGGGCGCCGACGGATATTCCGCCACCGAGGTGTACGACGATGAGGTTGAGGTCTTCATATCGTTTTCCTATCGAGGCCGCGTACTGGCGTGAAACTGCTTTGCTGTTGAGGGCATGGAAAATCGACTGGCGGTCGATTTCGGGGAGTCCCGTATATGCAGCCTCGGGCATGCGTTCGTCCACAACCTCCGGGTCGGCAATAAAAGCCGGACAGTTACATTCGGCTCCGAGAATGTCGGCCATAAGCGCGCCGAGGTTGCACGCGTGCTCATTGGGCGAGTGTATGAGGTCGTTTTTGATTTTTTCATCAATGAGATATACGCCACCGGGAGTGGGCTTGAGAAGGCCACCGCGGGCAATCACGGCATCAAATTTCTTGTCGATTCCGGCTTCGTCGATAGCTTTTTCCATCATTTCCATGCGGTAGGCGAGCTGTTCGTTGACGTGGTGGAACTTCTCAAGCTCGCTCACCGAATGTGAGAGCGTGTGCTTCCAGATTTGTTCCCGTCCGTCGTACAGAGCCAGTTTGGTGGAGGTGGAGCCGGGGTTGATTACGAAAATTCTCATTACGGTAGGATTCATAGATTATAGATATATTACTTTGTTTGACAGAGACATGCCAGCGCGAGACTGTAAAATTTGGATTCGGTGGAATCGGCTCGCGACGGAACAACCACCGGCGCCTGTGTGCCGCATATGATTCCGGCCATCTTGGCATGGCAGAAGAAGGACACGGTTTTGTAGAACGTGTTTCCTGCTTCAAGATTCGGAAATATAAGAATGTCGGCATTTCCACACACGGGCGATGCGATACCTTTGATGGCAGCGCTGTGGGCGTCGCAGGCTGTCTTGACATCCATCGGTCCGTCAACTATGGCATCGCCAAACGCTCCCTCTGAAGCCTTCTCGCGGAGAGTGCGGTAGTCGATGGTGTGGGGGAATTTCTCGTTTATCTTTTCTGTGAAATGGATAAGAGCTACTTTGGGTTGCGAAATTCCGAGTGTGCGGCAGATGTTGATGTCGTAGTGCACCATGTTGGTGAACTGTTCAAGATTGGGACGTGGAATAACGGCTGCATCCGAGAAGAGAATCAGTTTGTCGTAGGACGGAACTTCCACCAGTGTGGCGTGGGTCATCACGTTTCCGTGGGTGAGGATTCCGTTTTCCTTGTCAAGTACCGCGCGCAGGAGGTTGTCGGTGTTGATGGTACCTTTCATCAGCACATCGGCTTGTCCTGTCCTTACAAGTTCCACGCCTTTTCTGGCTGCATCGTCCACGCTGTCGCAGTGGTGCACGGTTATGTCACCGGCCCATTTTTGAGCTATGGCTGAGAATTCCTCGCCTGTTTTATTGTCGGTGACAACGTGAAAAACGGCGAGCTTTTCTTCAAGGCAGCGTCGCAGAACGTCAAGTGTATGGGAGTCGTCGGGACTTACGAGGGCCACGCGTTTCTTGACAGGCATTGCCTTGAACGCATCCAGTAGTTGGGTGAAAGTTGTGATAGCTTGCATAGTCGAAAAATTTATTGCACAAATTTAGCCATTTTGCGCAATATAACCTAATGCCGAAAGTGTAAAATATTGGTGCGGATGGATTATTTTAAATTTTTTCAACTGTCATTTTGCTCTTTATTTTTGTCATGTTTTTGGTTAAAAAGGCTGTATGGATTGTTAATCATAATATATAATCCGATATTTCTTTCTTTTTGTTTGTCTCCTTTACAGGAAAGTTGTAATTTTGCAAAATATAAGGTGCGCGCAGCACATATAGGTTTCCATTATTAAATTTATCGAACATAAAACAGAATTGAAAAGACTTATTGGCTATTTCGCGTATGATCCCATGCGCAGGCCGGGATTTATGGTATCGTCCCTGCCGGTTGTGTTTTTGCTCGCCTATCTTGTGACAATTCTTGTGACAGAGGGAGCGGATGCTATCTCCGAACGCAGTCATCTTGTGCTTTTGGCAGCGGGCTGTATGGCTCTTGTGCTGGCTTTTTTCTGCCGATGTCTCGGACGCCGTGGTCTGAACGTAGGATTGCGCCGCAGCGCCCGGCAGATTCTTCCGGCCGTGCCGATGCTTGTGTTCATCGCCACCGTTTCCACAACGTGGATGCTTAGCGGCGTCGTGCCTGTACTTATTGATTACGGTCTGAGTTTTCTTAATCCCACGCTTTTTCTTGTTATAACTTGTGTCGTGTGCTCCCTTATATCGGTGCTTACGGGCAGCTCTTGGTCTACAATCGCAACCATAGGCATCGCTTTTATGGGCATCGGCACCGTCATGGGCTACAATCCCGCATGGATTGCCGGCGCCATCATTTCCGGAGCATATTTCGGCGATAAAGTTTCGCCGTTGAGCGATACTACTGTCGTTGCCTCCTCGGCCTGTGGTGTAGACCTGTTCCGTCACATCCGTTACCTCATGCTCACGGCCATTCCTTCGATGGTGCTTGCTCTGATAGTCTTTCTTATTGCCGGATTTTTCTATTCGTTCGGCTCTGAGGCTGAATCCCGCGAGATTACCGAGCGTCTCGGCGCCATATTCAATCTCACGCCGTGGGTGCTTGTGATTCCGGCCGTAACTGTGACCCTGATTCTTCTCCGCGTCCCCACAATCATCACCCTTGCTGCCGGATCTCTCATGGGTACAATCGGTGTGTTTGTGTTTCAGCCGGGAGTGGTGGATATGATTGCAGGAGCCGAGGGCGTGTCGGACTTGGGCGGATACCTGTCGCTCACGCTCGGATTCCTCTGGCACGAGACTACTTTCGCAACCGGCAGCGAGCTGCTGGATTCGCTCATTTCGACCGGAGGTATTCTCGGTATGATTTCCACGATTGAGCTTGTGCTTTGCGCGATGTTCTTCGGTACGGCGATGATAGGTACCGGTATGCTCGCCACAATCACCCGCACGATTACCCGCAGCCTTCGCCGCCGCTTCTCTATCGTGGCCGCAACCGTGGGCAGCGGACTCTTCCTCAACGCATGCACGGCCGACCAGTATCTTTCTATTATAATAGGTGGAAATATGTATCGCGACGCTTATCGCCGCTCGGGCATGGAGGCACGTCTGCTGAGCCGTACGCTTGAGGACTCGGTGTCGGTGACATCGGTGCTCATTCCCTGGAACTCGTGCGGCGTCACGCAGTCGGCGGTTCTCGGGGTTAATACGCTGGCCTATCTGCCTTATTGTGTGTTTAATTATCTGTCGCCTCTGATGTCGCTGCTGATGGCGTTCACGGGCTTCAAGATACGGCAGACGGTAATGCGTCCTGCTCAGAAGACCGCTCTGGAAAATACTCCGAAGGTAATGGCAGAAACCGTGTGAGGTACTGTCATCATCATATATCCGGCCGAAACTCCGCATGCGAAGTTTCGGCTGAGTTGTCTTACAACGTTTCCCGAGACGTTGATATTATAAGAGGCAAGCACATTTTCTCCGCCTATGGGACTGCGGGCCACTCCCGCTCCGGCCTCAACCATGCCTTCGGCCGACCACGGACTTGTGCTCGTGAAAGATGTGCGGATTCCGGCACCAACGTTCAGACCGGCAACTGAGAATGGTTTCAGCTCCACTCCCCCTTGCTTTACGCTGAAAGTCCTGCCAAATATTGAGCCGCTGAGGAAAAAACGTGGATTGACCGGCAATATGCCGCGCAAGGTAGTGCCGATACCGGTATGAAATTCTATTTTGTCGCCTGTCGAGCCTGTCCATGCGGCTCCGACCGGAAAAATACCGTCGGTTGTGACATCAAATGAAGGGGAGGATATTTCTGCTGCACCCCGGTAAAGATGCCACGAGTCGTCTTTTATTATCAGTCGCCCTAATATATATCCGATTTCGGCGGATACGGTGCCTGTCAAGGCTCCCGTGAGCACATCCGACGGATGATGCCTGCGGGAGAGCACGCGCTGGAAGCCCACAGCATTTGCGGCGGTCTGGAGTCCGCTGACCCACCACGGAGAGTAGACGTAAAGCTCGTTTGACGCGGCTGTGGATAGGGTGAAAGCCCATGAAGTGTGTCGTGAGGGAAATGAATTCCTGTCGCTTCCGTCGGGGCGCAGACGGTTTATATTATGCTTTAGCAATTCGGTTGCTCCGGCGTTCAAGCCAAGACCGATACCTATGCTTACAGCGCTTCGAGCGACATGCCTTTTTGTGAAAGCAGGCCGCGAGGAATTCATGACAGAGTCAGCTGCGACTGATGTTTCGGCCGCCGATGCGCAGAATGGCAGAAGAATGATTGCTGCCGCAAGTAAGGATTTGAACAGTTTTATACTCATAGTCCCGGTTGTGTTATTTTCTAACACACCGGGACTATGAACTGTTCTGTCGCTGGTTTTCAAAGTGCTTTGTACAATTGGCTGAAAAGACGCGGACGCATGTTCAGCTTGTTGAATTCAAAACTGTCGCGTGTGGGATTCACGCGGTTGCAGAGGAACACGAAAATCATGTCTTCCTTGGGGTCAACCCAGAATACGGTGCCCGTGAATCCGAGATGACCGTAAACTTCAAGATTGGCTTCCTCGCATGTGGGAGAGTTATCGGGGTCGGGATCGGGCTTGTCGAATCCGAGTCCGCGGCGGCATGTGGGGCTTTTGCTCTTGGTAAAGAGATCCACGGTTTCCTGCGAGAGGATGCGGCGGTCGCCGTATCTTCCTCCGTTGAGCCACATCTGGCATATCTTGGCAATATCGTCGGCGTTGGAGAATAATCCGGCGTTACCCTGGACGCCGCCCGAGAAGTTGGCAAGCTCGTCGTGGACGTATCCGCGCAATGTCTGACGGCGCAGGAAGGTGTCGTTTTCGGTGGGTGCAACCTGCGATTCGGGATGGGATTCAAGCGGGCGGTAGCAGGTATTGTAGGCTCCGATGGGTGCGAAAATGCTGTCGTGGACGAAGCGGTCGTGAGCTATTCCCGTGAGACGTTGCTCGATATCCATGAGCAGGCTGAAGTTGAGACAAGAGTAGCGGTAATCCTTGTTGGCGCGCAAAGGTGCGTTATAGATTCGTCCCATCACGGTGTCGTAGGCAGCCTTGCTGAGATAGATGCCTTTTGCACCTTCGATGGGGAATTTCTCGGATTTTACGGTAGAGGTGATGTCGCGGCGCAGGCGGGCGGTATTGTGTCCGTAAGCCTTGCGTTGGATTTTTATTTTGTGGTTGGCGTCGGGGCGTGAGGTAATCAGCTTTCCGGTGTAGCTAAGCGTGTCAATCATCACGTTGAACATATTCAGGGCCGGGGGCATCCCTGTTTCGTGATAAAGCAGTTCGCGCACGGTGATTTCCTTTTTGGCCGAGTCCTGCAAGCCGGGCAGCAGAGGACCGATTTTCGTATCAAGCGGAAGACGCCCCATGTCGTACACTTTCATGATGCCGGGGAGTGTGCCGGTGGCCTTCGACACAGAAGCGAGGTCGTAGATTGTATTGTCGGTCACAGGTGTACCTCCGGCTGCGTTGGTGGTTTTGCCGTACGTCTTGTTTATTACCACATTGCCATGACGGGCCACGAGTACCTGGCAACCGGCCAAAGCTCCTTTGCTGATGGCGGGTTTGATAATGGCGTCGATGCTGTCGGCAAGGGATGCCTTGAAGCCTTCGGCGGTCGGGGTGGAGTAGCCGAGTCGGCTTTTTGCAAGGCGCACGCCCGTGCCGGCTTTGGCTACGCCGCGGAGGTTGACGGGCAAGGTTCCCGTGACATCAATTCCGCCAAACAGAGCTTGCGCGGCACATGAGCGGCTGTCCGAGGTGTCGTCGTAAGCGAGCAGGAGCGCTTTCATCGCCGGGAAGTCGGCGCTGAATTTCTTCATCTTGTAAGGATTCATCATGAACACGCCCACAGTCTTTCCTCCGGCGGCTTTCACAACCGAGCTTAATGCGGCACGTGCTGCGGGAGAGTCGTTGTAGACGGCGGCAATCACCACGTCGTGGTTCTTGATTTTGTCAAGTGACGAAGCCGAGAAATTCTCGCCCATGGTGAAGTAGGTATCCGTGTCGGCATATTTGCGGCATGTGGACGCGAAATTATTGTTGCCCTGCGCGCCGATATTCACCACGGCGATGCTCGTGCGGTCGAGATTGCCGATGGGGAGAATATTATCCTTGTTGAAGAGCACGGTCATTGATGCTGCCGTGAGTTCATGGATAAGAGCTTCGGCTTCAGGAGTTGAAATTGCAGCCGACAGGCGTGCGATATTTGTGTCGACAGCTTTCTCTTCGGGCAGCCCGAGGGCATATTTGAACATGAGGATGCGTTTGCAACGTTCCTCAATCATCTTTTCGCTCACTTTACCACTCTTTACGGCTGCCATGATGGCGTTGAGGTCGTTGACGGGATTGACGGGCGAAAGCAATGCGTCGGCACCTGCAAGCAGTGCGGCCACGCTCACATTGCCGCCGTCGGGAGCCACCGCGCCTTTCATGTCAAGGGCATCGGTGAAAACAAGCCCTTCAAATCCAAGCTCATTGCGGAGCAGACCTGTGGATATTTTGCTTGAGAGCGATGCCGGAGCACCTCCGGAATCAAGAACGGGAGCGTTGATGTGACCAACCATCACACCGCCGAGACGTGCGTCAATGTAGCCGCGGAACGGCACGAGGTCAACGGAATCGAGTCGCGCCCGGGTGTGGTTTACGGTCGGGAGGGCCTTGTGGGAATCAACACCAGTGTCGCCGTGGCCGGGAAAATGTTTAGCTACCGAAAGGACACCGCCATCCTCAAGGCCGAGCGAGTAGGCGATTGACGAAGTGCTCACCTTTTCAGGATTCTCGCCGAAGGAGCGGTATCCGATCACGGGATTGGCCGGATTGGAATTCACATCGGCATCGGGGGCGAAGTTCACATGTATTCCGGCAAGCCGGCACTCGCGGGCCATCTCCTGACCGTAACGGTAGAGAAGCTGAGGATTTCCTTCAATCGCTCCCAAGGTCATGTTATGTGGGAAGCGGGGAGTGTTTTTTATTCTCATGGAAAGCCCCCACTCGCCGTCGAATGTCACCATGACGGGCACTTTCGCCACCGACTGAACATAGTTTGTCGTGGCGGCATATTGCTCAAGCGTGCCCTGGGTGTAGAGAACACCTCCAAAGCCTTCCGTACCGAACAATTTCTTGATGTTGGCTTTTGCTGTCTCGTTCATCGTCGGAACGACTTTCGGGAAAACAAGCTGTGCCGCACGCTGGCGTTCAGTCAGAGTGTTGTACACAGAGTCGGCATAATGCACGGCCCGGTCGTATTTTTTGTCGAAGATGTGCGGCACAGGTTTCTGAGCGTCGGCTGCCGGAACTCCGGCAGCAAGCATGGCGAGAAGCAGCGCGCACGAAATTGATTTACTCTTCATTATTCAGTTGTATGGATGGTATAGTAGTTAATGGTTTATTTAACAGGTACCATGCGGTCTTTGGCCGGACCGTTGCCGAATGGCTTGCCGTGGCCTTTACCGGTGGTGATATAATTGATAAGGTCGTCGTAAAGCCATAAGGGGCTTTGTGCTATGACTTTGCCGTTGCGGAGCGATTTCATGTAGTCGCCGCCGTTGGCGAGGTAGTCGATGGTAGCCACGCGATATGTCTTTTCCGGGTCGATGGCGCGTTTATTGACCTGAACTTTGGTAGCCTTGTAATTCACGGGGTCGTATTCGGCATAGACCTGAGCGCTAACGCCGTTGCCCATGGTGCGCGACATGGCATCGAAGGCCGGAAGAAGGTCTTTGCCTTTGATTTCCATAACAAGCACGCGGTTCTGGAACGGCATCAGGTTCAGGATGTCGCCCTTGGATAATGTGCCCTTGTGGAGGTCGGTACGGATTCCGCCCTTGTTGATTATTGCAAAATCAACGTTTCCGGCAAGTTCGCTGCCGCGGTCATATACGAAGTCGGCTATGTAGTTCAGTTCCTTGACGCTTGACATCGGAAGCGCTTCCTTGGTGAATCCCACGGGAATACTCATCATCGAGTCAACTCCGGCACGGTAGCTCTCAATCATTTCGCTGAGCGCGGGGTCAGGATTTGCGTCGAAGCGAGAATCCATTGTGATGAGTTCGTAGCCGGGACGACCGCCTTTGCCGATGCTGTCGAGGTCAATCTCGATTTTGCCGAGATATGGCCCGGACTTGCCGGTCTGCACCACAAGGACTTCCTCGCCGTCAAGATTCTTCAGCCGGCTCTGTCGGCGACCTTGCTCGGTCGACGGGTCGATTACGGTGTGGGAATGGCCGCCGATAATTATGTCGATGTCGCGGGAGCTTACGGCAAGCAGGCTGTCGCCCGGAGGATTCTCGGGGTTATAGCCGATATGTGTTATAGCAATCACCGCATCGGCTTTCTCGACATCCTTGAGATATTTCGCGGCAAGATTGGCCGTGGGAATCACGTCGGAATACACGACACCTTCGGCATTGCCGTCGGAAATCATGCCGTCCGGGTCGAGGTTGAGCGCTATGAAACCTATTCGTTTCCCATCGTAAGTCTTTACGGTGTAAGGCTCGAACATGCCTTTCAGTGCCGAATTTTCGAGGAAGTAGTTGGTGGCGAGTTTCTGATATTTGCCCAGCTTCAGTACAGATGCCAGGGAATCAATGCCGTTGTCGAATTCATGGTTGCCGAGGATTCCTATGTCAACGCCCATTTCGTTCATTATTTTCTGCTCGACCTCACCGCCGTAGAGATAGAAGAAGAGCGAACCCTGCACAACATCACCCGCATCCACAAGAAGCACGTTCTTTTCGGCGGCGCGGACGCTGTCGATGGCTGCCTTGCGGCGGAGCACTCCTCCGAGGTTGTTCTTTGTCAGAGGGTCGATTTGAGAATGGGTGTCGTTGGTGTGGAGAATTACCAGCTTGTTGCCTGCGTAGGCTCCGGGCAATATGAATCCTGCGGCGGCAATGGCGAGTGCAAGGCGCTTGCAGGCTTTTTTTATTCTTTTGTTTGAAATGTGTTCCATGTTCAAAGTTGTTATATTCGGAGTGGTTTTTCTAATGGTCTCTTAATTCGTGTGTGGCAAGTACTTTGCCGCGCTTTTCGACGGTAAGCACCTGCGAGGGCTTTTCGCTTTCGGGGTCGGGGGTGAAGTATTCGAATCCTTTGTTCCGGAAGCGTATGCAGCCGGGACGGATATCGCGCTCGCCGCCAACGACAGTAATCTGAGGTTTATCACTCATCTTCTGTCCGGCGTTCCATGCGCAGTATCTGATTTTTCCGTCGGAGAGCTCGTCAAGACGGATGCGCAGGGCGTCGGAGTCGTAAAGCTGCAGAAGGCGTTTGAATTTCCTTATTGTCGGATGAAGCCAGAAACCGCCTCCCGTACCTTTGTACTCAAGGCAAGAACCGTTGAATTGATAAAGGAGATACTGGTCGGTGATGTCCATTCCGTCGACCAACGGAATATATAAGGTATTTGTTTCAGAATCGAGTGAGTTAAGCCAGCTCCAGCCCTCGCCGAGCGTGCGAAAGTACCAACCGGGAATCTCGTGCTCATAGCCTACGTCGCTGTATTTGCGGGTGGGGGTCTTGAATCCTTCGGTCTTCTCAAGTTTACCGTCATTAAATTTCAGGGCCACGAGGTCGGTCGCACCCACCGAGCTCCACTCGCGCATATAGCACTCGGCCACGTATAGTTTTTCGCCGTTGTTGCAGTCGAATTGCAACAGACCGTTGATTATGCAGGGGCCGAAATACTCTTCTTCGGCTTCCATTGTGTTGGTGTCGAAGACGATTTCGGAGTCGCTGTACGGGCGGAATTCGCCTGCGATGGTGTCGGTGCCGTTTGAGTATTGGATGAGCGTGACCCAGTCGATGCACGTGCCCCCGAGATGGGTGTCGTAGCTGTAAAAGCGGAGACGTCCGTCAGGGCTCGTGTATATTGAAATCTCCGACGAATCCTGAAGCAGCTTGAAAGGGTAGGAGAGCGATTCGGGATTGTTCTGCAGAAAATCGAGCAGGTATCCTCCTGCACCTTCTCCATATTCAAGTAAAACTTTCTCAAATTCGGCAGGAGACAAGTGGGCACTCACCGACATATCGCCGGAGGAACCTGCGGTACTACGGTCGGTACAGGATAATATGGCGCTTGCCATGAAAAGTCCTGCCGTAAAAAAGATAAGAAGGCGTTTCATCTGTCGTTTTATAACTTAACGCGAATATAGCGAAAAACTTTGACAGAAGGCCGGTTTTTTATGAATTTTTGTCAGCTCTGTAACTTCAGATACTTCACGCACCTCCATAAGGTTGCGGAGGTGCGTGAAGAAAGGCTTAAATCTTGTTCAGAAGCAATGTCGAGCTTTGCCAATCGTTGGCTCCGTCAAGAATCTTGAGCAGGTCGGGCCATTGTCCGGATGGAAGGCCCGACTTGGCATAACGTTTCGTGATTTCGATTGTCACCGTGTCGCCGGAGGGAGATATAGCCTTGACGGTGAAACATCCCGTGTTATTGCTCACCGAGGTGTTGAGCGCTTCGAGAGAGCGTTGGTTTACTTGATAACCTGAGGGTATATTAATGTTGATGCGTGTCACATACTCCCTCGGAGCTGTAAGATATACGTCATCGGCTCTTTCGCGGTCGGATGGTAGTGTTTCAATCTGGCTGCTGAGCAGTTTTCCGGTGGAGAGAATGAGGTTTTTCCCGGCACGTTTCAAAAGGTCGGCCATCGTGTAAGATACTGTATATATCAGTTCCGGATTGTCCGGGTCTACTCCGAGGTTACTAACTTTGCCGTCCGTGAATTCCACCGCATCGGTGTCGTGATAGCTGCGGATTTCTTTCTTGAAATCCTCTTTCTGCTGTTTCCTTCCGTCGGCATAGCGTTCGGCCCGGTCGGCAATCTCTTTCTTGTTTTCCTTAATGATTACATCCAGGCCGTAGCGGTTCAGGTACTTCAGGTATCCCTCGTTGATGTCTTCTTCGCTGAGTACCTGAAGCCCGCTTGTTTTCGTGGCTCCGAGGTAAGACTCTGTGCGTGTGATTTTCAGTTCCGTACCGTCAATTGCCGCATCTATCGTTGTGACGTTTCTGTTGTCTTCCGGGGTGCCTTCCGGGAGGATGAAGAAATCTTCGTCTGTTGTGGAATTTTTTCGGCGCTCCTTGGGCTTGCGCCACATCAGGGCTTGCCGTCCTTGAAGGTTTGCCGGAATTTCGGATGGAGCCAGGATGCCGCGGACGGGAGGAAAATAGTAGCGCGGATTATCATCCCCGACTTTGAAAAATGCGATGCTGTTTTTGAGGTTGGCAAGTTGGTCGAGCGGCTCAAGACTGCTTACGGTGCTTATTCCTATTGTAGAAGGAATTTTGTCTGATTCCAGATCGGCTTTCAATTGCCGGATAAACTTGGTTTCGTCGAATGACGCTCCTTTGGCGAAGTAGATGTAACACAGCGTATTGTAGATGTAGTCAGCGGCCTGTTGATTGCTAATCTCGCCTTTCTTCACCAGGTCTTTCAGAGTCTTTCCTATTTTTTTGCCGTCGCGGATGTAGGCCTGAGCCATTGTCCCCACTGATTTTGTCTGAATCCACCAGTCCCACGCGACCCATCGGTCCTCAAGTATATATAGAATGTCCGGATTTGCCATAAGCCCATCCTTACGTGCGCTCTGCGGGGTGTATTCATCGCTGTTGCGCCGGTTGAAAATATACATTTTGATTGTAGGCGACTGCATGGCTGAGTTGTACCACAGGCGCGGCTCCTTCTCAATGTCGGTCATTTCGAGGTCAAGCACATAATTCTTGTCCTCGTCGCGGCTTATGGTGAAATCGGGAGCACCGTTGAGTGTGCGGTATTGAGTGGTAAGGTTGTCGTCTACAACGCAGTGAATCTGATAGCTCATTATCGGCGCGTCGTAGCGCATGTCGAATGTCACCGGGTCGGGATGTACGTTCTGGAGTTTTGATTCGGTGTAATAGAATAAGTCGATGTCGTCGCCTACTTCAAGCCCCGGCACGGCGAGTTTGCGGCTTTGCTTCTCGCCTTTCTTTCCTTCCTCCACTTCTACAAACTCTGACGTGTCGATGTCTTTGATTGTGCCGTCGGGCTTGATAATGCGTACTCCCACGGCATGACGGTATTTCTCGTAGCCGTCCCAATATTTTGTGCGGTGGGCGGTATTGAAATCCAGCTCGGAATAAGTGTCGAGAGCCACTTTGTCGTTGATGTGCACAAGCAGACGTGTCAGGTGAGAGCCGCGGATCTGGGCTTTTTGAGAGAAGCGTAGGGTTCCGGGGATGTGGCCGAATCCGGTTTTCTTTTTAGCGCCCACTTCTTCGTAGACGGCTTTTATCACGGAGGATTCGTTTTTGTACTTGTCCGGAATTTCCTTGACTTTAAATTGCGGTAAGTCAAGAGCGTACACCTCGGCACGTATTGTGTCGGTGAAGCGGATGTACTCGTCTTTCTTGTCGGCGAAGGCTAAGAGTGCGCATCCGGCCAGCGCGATTGTTGTCAGTATTAATTTCTTCATGGTACAATGGTTTCTATTTCAATCTGTTGGTTGCAGGCGTCTTTCCATTCTGCGAGAGCTTTGTTCCAATCCGGGATTTCTTTCAGTGGCAGAAGGCGCTTTTGCAGATTAAGGGTCTTTGTCATGCTTACCGTGTTTCCTTCCTGCCGGAAAGTGCAGGAAAACTCGGCCTGAGGCGTAGCGGCGTGATAATCGGAGGGTAGTGAGACCTTGCACCCGGTGGGGAGCGCCACTGTTGCACGGCGTGTCACAATGCCTGTTCCTGAAAAGAGGTAATCGCTTTTGCGGGAGTCGGTGTCAATGCGTTCGGAAAACGGATCGCCGGATGTATTGAGGTCAAGATATGCTAAATTGTCGGCTACGATAAGGGCTTCCGTATTTATTACCGGCGCTGAAACCGTTACGCGTCCGGGGATGTCGGATATGTATTCGATGCTGTCGGGGTGGATTTGCGCGCGTTGCCCGGGAATCAAGGCTTTGGTTAAAAGCTCGTTCAGATGCTGTCCGGGAACTTCGGAATAGCTGATTACGAAATGCTCCGCCATGTCTTCCGTGGCTGTGAGACTCACCTTTCCGGTCAGTCTTTCTCCGGTAAGGCGGTAGTGGTATTCAATCCGGTTTTCAGATGCAAGAGGCGACGTGGCGGGAATGTCAATCATTCGGTAGCCGTCGGGCGTGAACATCATTGCATCCTTTCCGCATATCCATTGGGGGATATGGCGCGATGAAATCTGATGATGGGTAGGATCAAGGAAAAGATATGAATCCTCCTGTTCGGGCACTATACATATCATATGGTTTGCCGCTGAGAGAGAAGGAACTTCGGCAATTCGGAAAGGAATCTCGTCTGTACCCACGCAGGCGATATATGCTTCTATCCCGCATCGTTGCAGGAGGGTTGCAAGCAGCAGCGACATGCCTTTGCAGTCGCCGTAACGCTTACGCAGTACTTCCGCCGGAGAATCGGGACGATAGGCCGCTTCACCTTCCTCGAAGGCCACATAGCGTATGTTGTGCTGCACATATCGGTAAATTGCACTTATTATTGCGTCGCGTCCTGTGGCACCGTTTGTGGCCTCGGCAATGATGGCATTGCTCTCGGGAATCACTGTATCGACGTCGAGCAAGGGCTGATGGTAGCGGTAGAGCGAGTCGCAGTCCGGAAAATATCCTTTCACCATGATATGGGGGCGGCTGATGAGAGCCGACGGAGTTTTTTTGTCCTTCGGAAGGCCTGGCATCGACCTTATTGTATATGTAATTACTCTTGAACCGTCGGGAAATGTGTTTTCAAGGCGTTCAATACCTGAGTCTGGAAAATTGCGGTCGACCAACTTTATATCGGGAAGCCAATCGGGAATCTGGAATATCACCTGTTTCTCGGTCACCGGATATTCTTCCTCAAGGAAAACTCCGGTGAAATGTGCACCGTCGATAAATGTGCGCTCGAATCTTGTCTTTGCCTTCTTGTCCTTGCGGTCGAGGAAGATGTTGAAGAAGCACACTTTGCTGTCGTCGTGGAAGACGGTCGGGGAATTGATGTTGCGGTATTGCGCCTTGCCTCCCGAGGCTTTGTTGAGAATAATCCTGTTGTTATGGAACACGTGCGGTTGGATATTCTCGGCACGGCGCGTGGCACGGTATTCCGTGGATTGAATGTTCTTAATCGCTATACCCTTGTCGCCACGTTGAAAGGTGTATTCATCCGTGGCATAATCAATCACGACATTATCATCGGGAATGGAGGCGATAGCAACTGACCGGGCCAAGGCAAGCGCCAGTACGACTGACAAGACTTTATGGTGCATCCTACTATAATAATTATTTGTTTCGCGGTGATTGTGTAACAGGTTTCCATGCAAAAGTAAAGGGATAAAAATAAAAAAAGTGTGATTAAAATCACACTTTCAACTCTTCTCTCATCTTTTTCCGCATGCGGGCAAATGTCTCGCGCGTTATTCCAAGGTAGGATGCGATGGCGGTCATGCTTAGATGCTTATGTAATCCGGGAATTCTTTTCAGAAGTTCAAGATACCGCATTTCAGGAGAATCGCATCGGATGGAATTTGCCCGGAGCATGAATCCTGACGCCACAGCCAATGTGAAGTCCATCCTGTAACCCGGAAATTCATTGTCGAGATGTCTTATGAGGTCTTCTTTCGGCACTGCGATTACTTCTGAATCGCACTGAGCCGTGATGTCGTAGGCCGAACGCCGTGTATTTCCGGCTGCTGTAATGTATGCCCCTATCACTTCTCCGGCAAAGGCAAAGGATAGAATCTGCCGGTCGCCTTTGTGGTCGGGTAGAGAGAAGGCGAAGGCTCCGGACGTCACAAGTGCCAGTTCGGTTGTAATTGAATTGTAGAGTGCAAAGTGTTCATGCCGCCTGTAACTGCGCGCCTCCCCATGATTCCGGATATAATTCACTATCGGAGCCATGTTGAAGATGTCGTAGGTCTTGAGGTCGGCCATTCTGATGCGCTGATTGGATGGGATATGATTATTAGTATTTGTCAAAATTACACAAAAGCGGGGACTTTTTGCTATTTTTGCTGAAAAAAATAACACGATGATTCTGATTGCATGCGATAAATTCAAGGGAACTTTGTCGGCTTCGGAGGCCGGTGAGGCCATCCGTCGTGCACTGCGTGGCGGAGGTTACAGCGGGGAAATATCCGTGGTGGCTATGGCTGACGGTGGCGAGGGTACGGCTGCCGCCCTTGGCGCGGAGCCGGATTCGGCATTGGCCGGAGTTTCGGTGCTACCGGGCGGCGATGTTGCAGTGGTTGAGAGCAGTACTTTTGTCGGGCGCGCATGTTTCGATTTCGCTACGCAGAATATTCTCGACCGTTCGAGTTTTAGTCTTGGGCGGACGGTGCGTTCCGCGCTGGAGTCCGGTCGGTTCAAAAATATTCTAATAGGTATTGGCGGCACAGCCACTGCCGATGGCGGAATGGGCTTCCTGCAGGGACTCGGTGCTGAATTCCGCGATGCTGAGGGATGTACTGTCTCCGAGCCGATGACTCCACGTATTATAATGGAGCGGATGGCGTCAATGTCTTTTCCCGGAATTGGTGAATGGCGCAAGAGCATTTGCGGACTTTCGGATGTTCGGGCTTCGCTCTCGGGACCGGGGTTGTCGGCGATGGATTTCGTGCGGCAGAAAGGCGCGGGCCCGGGCGAGACCGGGATTATCCGCGGTGCCTTGGCAAAGCTGCAAGATATCTTTCCCGGAGTTTCATCCGATTTCGATGGCGCAAGGGGCGGACTTGGTTTTGCAATTGCTTACGTATTGGGTGCGCCGTGCATTTCGGGCGCCGATTATGTGCTTTCGCATCTTGATATTGACCTTTCCAAAGTGGAGTTGATTATTACCGGAGAGGGTTCTGTCGACCGTCAGACGTCCGGAGGCAAAGTTGTGGACGCGGTCAACCGTTTTGGACGTGCTCATGCTATCCCGGTGCTTTCAATCGGCGGCAGGGTAGTGGAAAACCCCGGTTATCAGGAGCTTGTATCTACGATGCTCCCCGGTGAGCAGCCTCCCGTAAGCCCTTCTGAGGCCGTTTTTCGGCTTGAAAGAACCGTTCGGGAAAAACTTTTTTCAAAAAATATGTGAAAATATTTTGTCCGTTCAAAAAAGTGTTGTAACTTTGCACTCGCAATAAGGAAACAACAAGGCTCCTTAGCTCAACTGAATAGAGCATCTGACTACGGATCAGAAGGTTACAGGTTTGAATCCTGTAGGAGTCACGAA
>CAJURN010000015.1 GCA_910589055.1 uncultured Muribaculaceae bacterium | reverse complement strand
AGTGAGGAGAATTATTAATCGACTCTATTGTTGCATGTCGATTTTGAATTCACGCATCGAGTTTAACGATGGAATTTACGATGGCATATATCGTGAGTCCGCTCACGGAATGTATATCCAGCTTGCGTGCGATATTCTTTCTGTGGGTGAGCACGGTGTTAAGGCTGATGAAAAGTTTATCGGCAATCTGCTTGTTCGACATTCCTTTCACCACGCAGGCCACAACTTCTTTCTCGCGCTCGGAAAGTACTCCTGCCGAGGCCTGCTCCTGATTGGCTGTCTCTGGCGCGGCAACGCCTTCCTCTACCCTTTCCTCAAGCTGCTGCACTGCAGGAACGAAGATGTAATCCTCAACCTGACAGTGTCGACGAAGGTCGGCCTCACAGATGAAAATATCATACAGAACCGTGTTCAGCAAGTCGGCCGCCTCTCCCGGAGTGTAATATTTTATAATTATATTCTTGAGTTCCTGGAGCTTGCGGTCGATGCCGGTGTGCGATTTGGCAAAACGCGAAATTTCAAAATCGGCAGGCTTGCGTCCTTCCAGAAGTGATTTCACATAAGTAAAAATATGTCTGTCCTCATGCTGCATGTGACGGCGCACCTCAGCCATGTAATCGTCGTAGAATTTAAGAATCAGCCCCGAAACTTCATTCACCTCCGAAGTGTTGGTACACACGATTGCCTCCAGCAATTTGCGGCGGATGGATGGAAGCTGAAAATCAAGGAAATAATTGTGAGCCTGTTTCAGATACGACACAAGGGCTTCCACGGAAACCTCTGAGGCAAAATCAGTTGCCCCCTCAGGACCATATTTGGTAAAATTGGCGACAGCAAGAAAAGTACGCGTGTCCACGCCATTAAGTCCGCAAACTTCCGCAACAGTCTTTTCTCCTACTCCAAGCGGCAATCCGAAGCGGCTCATCATCTGCAGCGTTGAAGGCTGCTCACAGATGATGTCACTCATCTTGGTGGTCTCAGTGTAATACGATGACATATTTATCCTCTTTATTTATTCCACAAAATTAATAAAATTTATTATAACAGGGCATCACTACATGTGGTGATTTTCGGTGAAATTACTTTCAATTACATTTTGCAATGTTCCGGAATAAGCATAAATTTGCTGCATGATTGACACTGATATCTCCAAAGTTATAGAATCGGGTGAGTACGCCGACATTCAGGCCATGACCGAGTTTCGGCACGAGAAAGCCCGTGAGGCATTGCTCGCGTGGAGAAACCTGCCGGTCTCACGCGAGACCGCGATGCAGCTGTGCGAGATGCCTTACACCGACTTTTGCAACTCTGACGTTCCTGTGGTCAAGACTGTCCGGGAGGCCCTATTCCTTCTTGTGGCTTATTGCGATATTAAGGCTAAAGACAAGAATATCCTCAACATGTACCCCGACAAGCGTACCATCGCAATGTCGAACATCCGTCAGAACGATTGGAAAAACAATCTTATCAAATACAAGATTGATCCCGCTTCGGCAAGTGCAGGAGTACGCAACATTATCGCCTACATCGACAACCCCACCGAAAATTGGCCCATCGCAAGCGAAGACCACAAGAAAATGCTGATTGCGCATTTTGACGGTCGGGAATACAATCCTGACACTTTCAACTCCCGCATGAACTCAATTTTCATGCCACTGTGGCAAGGGGAAAACCGAGAAAATGCAACAGCTTTCCTTACCCGGTGCCTATATCACATAGATAGGGTATGGAAAAATCCGGAGATTGGCGGCCTGTTCGTTCACGAGCCTTACGACTCATGGAAAAACGAACTGATTGACGACATGGGCGACGGCTTCGGTTGCATCTGGTGGCATACGAAGCCGTCACAACATGGCAAAGACATTCTCAGCTCCCTGGAGAGCATGATTGAATCCGGCGACACCTTCAAGTTTTATTACGTCAAAAACAATCAAGCCACATACGAAGCTACCGTACACGACTTTGCCGACAAAAAGAATTATACCGAAAAAGCAGCCGAGTGGAAAGCGCAAAACCCCGCATGGCTTCAGGACGAAATAACCGACCATTGCGACAATGACGGTAAACGGCATGCCGCTCTTGTTTTCCTCATAAAAGACTTTCGCCGCCTGCCCAGTCCGATTCCGCTGAATCGCTTCTCCCTCTACCGCAATATGTCTTACAACACACGTGGCGGAATCGCAGCTTTCACCAATATCCTATCCGAATCCGAATATCAGGAAAAAATGAACATCGAAAATTATGTACGCCTGCTCGAGGCAAATAAAAATCTTATTCTGACCGGAGCACCAGGAACCGGCAAGACCTATCTCGCCCACAAGATTGCATCCGCAATGGACGAGGATGTCGTGATCGACAAAGTCCAGTTCCATCCATCCTACGATTATACCGATTTCGTTGAAGGGCTGCGCCCGGTGAAAGACAGCGGCGCCAACGGCCAGCTCGGCTTTATGCTTCGCCCCGGAAAATTCAAGTCGTTCTGCGCCCAAGCGTTGAAAAATCTGACCGACAGCGATACTCCCGGCTCAAATGTGAGAAAGAAGAAATTCGTGTTCATTATTGATGAAATCAACCGCGGCGAATTATCCAAAATATTCGGCGAACTGTTCTCAGCCATAGACCCCGACTACCGTGGCATCAAAGGCTTGGTGAGCACACAGTATCAGAATATGCTTGAGCCGGAAGATAATTTCCATGACGGATTCTACGTGCCCGAAAATGTGTATATAATCGGCACCATGAACGACATCGACCGAGGTGTTGAGACAATGGATTTTGCCATACGCCGCCGTTTCGCATGGTGCGAGGTAAAGGCGTCTGAAAATATCGGTATGCTTGAATCCCTCGGGAATTTGAAAGTCGAAGCCAAAAAGCGCATGGAGCGTCTCAACGAAGCCATTTCCAAAACGGACTTCATGAATGACGCCTACCACATCGGTGGAGCATATTTCCTTAAAGTGAAGAATTATGCCAACGACCTGAAACCTTTTGACAGTTTGTGGGAGCTTCACCTGAAAGGGCTTCTGGCGGAATACCTGCGGGGAAGCGACCGTATCGAAGAAAAAATGATGAATCTCAAGAACGCATACAACGGCGCGTTGACTGATGCGGGTAATAACAACTGACAATAACATCAACCATCCTTGCAAGGATTTGTGCGGTCTGTCGCAAGACCACCCGGCGGTCAGCCTTGCACGGCTCCTGTCGGGTAAGCCCGCACATGCTTTCCTGCGGGATAATGACTATCTTGTTTTTCCTCCCGAAAACACGGTCGGCATCAAGGACGACGATACCATATTGACACTTACCCCCAATCAGACAATCTTAACAGGAAATATCACCGGATTCATCGGCGACGGCAATACGAGCATATCAATCCGGTCTCGTTTTGCCAATGACGGCGAAGATTATTTTCTGCATTACATGCTCATGCGGGTGCTTGAGCTGAATATGCTTAAACCCGAACATTCCTTCTCCCAGGACGACACGCTGGACTTCCTTTGCTACCTCTTTCCCAAATATCTGAAACGAGCCTTCGCCCAAGGGATTTTCCGTACATTCCGCCGCATCAGTCACAATGACACCTCAATCCGCGGCAGCCTTGACGTTCCCCGCCACATCCGTGAAAATCTTCCATTCCGCGGCACGGTAGCCTACTCCACGCGTAGCCGGGTGGAAGATAATTCCCTGACGCAGCTCATCCGTCACACCATCGAGCACATCGCTTCACACCCCTTTACCGCCCCGATATTTGCATCCGACCGCGAAACAGCCGAGGCCGTTGCCGCCATCAGGGATGCGACACCCTCCTACTCCCGCGCCTCTCTCACCCGAATCCTTAAAGATAACGCCCGGGGATTCAGCCATCCTTATTATACCGCTTACATCCCGCTTCAAAAACTTTGCCGCATGATTCTGCATCACCAAGGCCTCAGATACGACGATGGCGACGGTCGCGTTCACGGTATTCTGTTCGACAGCGCACGTCTTTGGGAAGAATATCTCGCACGCGTATTAGCTCCGATTGGAATCGTACATCCCGACAACTGCGCCGGAACGGGAGGCGTCCACATCTACTCACATGTGCGCAATCATGGAGAGACCGATTTCATCCGCCGGGATTCAGGAATCCGTTTCCCCGACTTCCACTCTGACGGGGCCGTGTTTGATGCCAAATACAAGCACCTTCCCAACAGCATTGCCGAGCGCGACGACACCCATCAGATGCTTTCGTACATGTATATCATGCGCCGTGCCAACGGAATGATTATCCACCCAACCGCAAGCTCATGCGCAAGCACCCTTACCGAAAGGCTTGTCCACGGCTACGGAGGGCGACTCGGGGTGTTTTCGTTCCATATTCCTCAGAATGTTAGTTGCTTCGCCGAATTTATCGCCAAAATCAAGACTTCCGAAAAACAACTGCTTGAAAAGGTGGCCGAATATTCTAAAATTAATTAAATGTTTAGTCCGATAAAGACTTAATAGACAAATTTAACATTCTCTATTAATACTTTATTTGTTATAGTAGTAATTTTGTACGAAGAAAAGGTGCATCCGGCCAATATCCTTTGCATCTTATCATCGCATTACGCAACTTTTTACTATAACAGATAATATATTTGAATCACATACCCTTTAAAAAACTATGAGCGAAACAGTCAATATTCGCCAGCTCAACGAACTGGTTGCAGGCAAAAGCGATTTTATAAAAATGGTGACTCACGGAATGGACCAGACCATCGTAGGTCAGAAGCACCTTGTTGAATCACTGCTTATCGCACTTCTCTCCAACGGCCACGTACTGCTTGAAGGCGTTCCCGGTCTGGCAAAAACCCTTGCCATCAAGACTCTCGCACAGCTTATCGACGCCAAATACAGCCGAATCCAGTTCACCCCCGACCTTCTGCCTGCCGACGTTATCGGTACAATGGTGTACAGCGTGAAGAACGAGACATTCCAGGTCAAGAAAGGTCCTATCTTCGCCAACTTCGTTCTTGCCGACGAAATCAACCGTGCCCCGGCAAAGGTTCAGAGCTCACTCCTCGAAGCGATGCAGGAGCGTCAGGTTACAATCGGCGACAACACTTTCGCCCTCGACGAGCCTTTCCTCGTTATGGCTACCCAGAACCCCATCGAGCAGGAAGGTACCTATCCTCTGCCCGAGGCTCAGGTCGACCGTTTCCTTCTTAAAGTCATAATCGGCTATCCCACCAAGGAAGAAGAAAGAGAAATCATCCGCATGAATATCTCCAACATCAAGACCAAGGTGCTTCCCCTCCTCAAGCCCGAAGAAGTAATCGAGGCTCAGAAGATTGTTGAGCAGATTTATGTTGATGAGAAAATCGAGCGCTACATCGTCGACATCGTTTTCGCCACCCGTACTCCGCGTGAATACGGTCTTGAAGACCTCGCAGCATACATTTCCTTCGGCGCATCCCCCCGTGCATCAATCTCACTGGCAAAGGCAGCGCGTGCCTACGCGTTCCTCCACCAGCGCGGTTATGTGATTCCCGAAGACGTGATTGCAGTATGTCATGACGTTCTCCGCCACCGTATCGGACTCACCTACGAGGCCGAGGCCAACAACATGACAACAGACATGATTATCACCGACATCCTCGACAAGGTTCAGGTGCCCTGATACGCTTAAAACACAGGTTAACACAAAAACTATCTTCCATTGGATTCTAATGAACTCATAAAGAAGGTTCGCAGGATTGAAATCAAGACCCGCGGACTCTCGCAGAACATCTTCGCCGGAGAATACCACTCGGCTTTCAAAGGCCGCGGCATGATGTTCTCGGAAGTGCGTGAATACCAGTACGGCGATGACATCCGCGATATCGACTGGAATGTGACAGCCCGTCACAACCATCCCTTCGTAAAGGTCTATGAGGAAGAGCGCGAGCTTACCGTAATGCTGCTTGTGGACGTGTCCGGAAGCCGTAATTTCGGTGCCGTAGGAGAGGAAAAGCGCGAAATGATTGCCGAAATTGCCGCAACCATCGCTTTCTCCGCGATTCAGAACAACGACAAGATCGGTGCGATTTTCTTCTCCGACAAGGTCGAGAAATTCATTGTGCCGAAGAAAGGACGAAAGCACATACTTTTCCTTATCCGCGAGCTTCTTGACTTCAAGCCCGAAAACAAGGGAACCGACATCGCTGCCGCTGTCCGATACTTCAGCGACGCACTCAAGCGCCGTTGCACAATGTTCCTGATTTCCGATTTCATCGACAACAGCGACTACCGCAAACCTCTCAACGTGGCCGTGTCGCGTCACGACGTCATGGCGATTCAGGTGTATGACAAGCGTGATGCCTCGATGCCTAACGTGGGACTGATGCGCGTGGCCGACCTTGAGACCGGAGCCACTCGTTGGATCGACACATCCTCTTCAAAGGTGCGCAAGGCATACAACAAGTGGTGGTACGACCGCCAGCAGGAAATGTGCTCCACACTCCGCAGCACACGCGTCGACTTCGCTTCAGTAGCCACCGACGAGGACTATGTGAAAGCTCTCATGGGACTTTTCAAAAACAGATCGACTCTATGATTAAGCAAGGTAATAAATGCAGACGGCTTGGCGCCGCGGCTGTTTTGGCCGCCGGAGCGCTTTGTCTTGCATCGTCTCCGGCAACTGCCGCCCCTCGTCTTGGCGTGAGCGTGACAAGCGACTCCACCGTCATGGAAATGGGCGACCGCACCAACATACATATCCGTCTCTCAGCTCCGGTGTCAGTAGCCGACTCAGCCCGCATTGTAAATCTTCCTCAGCTCGACTCAGAGGTTGCCGGAGTGTATTTTATCTCTGCCAAGGCCGACACTACAAAATCCGAATCGGGCGATATGGTCTTCACCGACTATAATTACCTCGTGCAGGCATTTGACCCGGGCATGATTACTTTCGACCCGATTGCAGCCGTAGTGGGAAGTTCCACCGATACCACATTCTCCGATGTGCTCACTCTCAAAGTGCTTCCGGTGGATGTTGACTCGCTGGAGACAATCAATCCTATCGCAGGAGTTGTCGCTCCCTATTCAAGATGGTACGACATATTTCCCGACTGGACCGTATGGGTGCTTCTGGCAATAGCCGTCCTCGCACTCGCCGGAGCGGTAATATATTTCATCACCCACCGCAAGCAGATTATTGTCGAACGACGTAAAGTTGTCATTCCGCCTTACGACCTCGCTATGTCGCGTCTCAACGACCTCCGCGCACGCAAGCTCGCCGAAAGCGGCCATGACAAGCAATATTACACCGAGCTTGTCGACATCCTCCGCCAATATCTTGACGGTCGTTTCGGTATCAACGCCATGGAAATGACTACGACACAGATTGTCAAGGCTCTTCGCGGAAATCAGGAAACGCGCATGACTGCCGAACAGATGAAACCCGTGCTCGACATAGCCGACTTTGTCAAGTTTGCCAAAGTCCGTCCCATGCCCGAAGACAATGCCAAGTCATTCGCCACCGCAGTTGACTTTATTGAACAGACAAAACCCGCCCCCGAGCCTGAAAAGGAAGATGACTCTGACGCTATCAAGCCCGGCCGCCGCGCGAATAAAAAACAATAAGACATGCAATTCGCTCATCCACATATCCTCTGGCTGTTTCTGCTTTTCGTACCCATAATAGCATGGTACATCTGGAAGCAACGCAACAGCCATGCCACGATGGCACTGTCCTCCACATCGGCTTTCGCATCAATGCCGCGCACCTGGAAGGAATATCTACGCTACGGATTGTTTGTGCTGCGTCTGCTCACCCTGGCATGTATCATTATTATAATGGCACGTCCGCAGGTAAAAGACAGCTGGCGCACAACATCCACCGAAGGTACCGACATTGTGCTTGCGATGGACGTGTCGTCCAGTATGCTCGCCCGCGACTTCAAGCCCGACCGCTTCGGCGCTGCCAAAGAAGTTGCGGCACGCTTCATCGCCGGACGTGAGAGCGACAACATCGGCATCGTGATTTTCGCAGGTGAAAGCCTCACGGGGGTGCCCATGACAGTTGACCGCACTCAGCTTCTGAGCTACCTCCAGGCTCTTGACATGAACATGCTTGAGGACGGTACGGCTATCGGCGACGGTATCGCCACCGCCCTTAACCGCCTCAAGGAAGGCAAAGCCAAGAGCAAGAGCATAATCCTGCTCACCGACGGCAGCAACAACACAGGCGTGGTGGCTCCCATCACAGCTTCGGAAGTTGCCAAGGAGCTTGGTGTAAAGATTTATACCATCGGCATCGGAACAAACGGCAATGCCCCCTACCCGACCCGTACAATGACCGGAGCCATCGAGTTTACTCCACAGCCCGTTGTAATTGACGAATCAACATTGAAAACCATTGCGGAAAGCACCGGAGGAAAATACTTCCGCGCTACCGGAAACAAGGTACTCGAGGAAGTGTTTCAGGAAATCGACGCACTGGAGAAAACCCAGATGGACGTCCGCCACTTCTCGCACACCGAAGACGACTACATGCTCTGGGCATGGCTCGCTTTTGCCTTCTTCGCCCTCGAGCTTCTTCTCCGCTACACTGTTCTCCGCTCCATTCCCTGACATCAGGCTTCAATGTTTGTTATATTAATTGTAAACATCCCTACATCAACCCTCCGTTATGTTTGACTTCGCATATCCTCTTCATCTATATCTTTTAGGACTGGTGGCCGTGTTCGCGCTTCTATTCTGGTGGACGCGTCTTTCCAGACAAGCGAAAATACGACGGTTCGGAAATCCCGCCATCGTGTCGGGGCTTATGCCTGATGCCTCAAGATATACCCCCACAATCAAGCTCGTGCTTCAGCTCATAGCTCTCACATGCCTTGTGATTGTGATTGCACGTCCGCGCGCCGGACTCAAGGAGCAGGAAACAACCACCGCGGGAATCGAGGTAATGGTTGCTTTCGACATCTCGAACTCCATGCTCGCCTCTTCCAATGACTCTCCCGACGGAATCTCCCGTCTTGACCGCGCACGTCTGCTTCTCGAAAAACTTGTCGACAAGCTCGACAACGACAAGGTCGGCCTCGTGATTTTTGCCGGTGACTCAAAGATGCAGCTTCCGCTCACCACCGACTTTTACAGCGCTAAAATGTATCTCAACGAGCTTACGCCTGAATTGATTTATAATCAAGGCACATCGCTCGCTTCGGCAATGAAGATGGCGATGAACGGTTTTTCTCCCGCACAGGACGTCCACAAGGCCATCATCCTAATCACCGACGCCGAGGACCATGAAGGAGACGCAATCGAGACTGCGAAACTCGCCGCTGAAAACGGCATACAGGTAGATGTCATCGGTCTCGGCTCGGCTAAAGGCGCTCCCATTCCCGTTCTGCACGGACGCAAAGGCCAATACATGACCGATGCCCAGGGACAGACCGTACTCACCACGATAAACGAAAGCCTTGCAAAAGAGATTGCCAAGGCAGGCGACGGTATCTACGTCAATGGCGCGGCATCTTCCGCTCTTTCCGACCTCACTTCCCAGCTCGACAAGCTCCAGAAGTCAGAGTTCAAATCGGTATCCTACTCAACCGCTGCCGAACAGTTCCCGACTTTCGCATTTTTTGCGTTCATATTTCTGATTATCGAAATCTTTGTCGTTGACAGAAAAATCAGCTGGCTCAAGGGTATCAACTTCTTCAGCCGCTAAAAGCAAGAAAGGAAAATATGATGAAAACCCGAATCCATACATATCTGATGCACTCAGCCGTCCTTGCCGCATCGCTCCTTGCGGGAACGCAATTTGCGGCTGCCGAGACGCCCTCGGTCAAGGCTGAGCGCAACTATATCAAAGAAGGCAACAAGAGCTACCGCGACAGCAACTATCACGCAGCTCTTGAAGCCTATGAGAAAGCTCTGACGGCTAATCCCGCCTCTCTGCGCGCTCAATACAACAAGGCCGCGGCTCTCACACATCTTTTCTCCGAGGACAACCGTGGTACGGAAAACGACCCACGTGCCGTGGCTGCTGAGCTGTTTGCCAACGTGGCGCGTCTGGCTGCGACCGATGCCGATGAGCTCGAACTTGCCGAAAAGGCCTTCTACAATCTCGGGAACATGGCTTTCAATGATGAGAAATACGACGAAAGCATCAATTTTTACAAACGGTCGCTGCTGATTCGTCCCGACAATCTTGAAGCCCGGCAGAACCTGCGACTTGCCCAACTGAAGAAGCAGGAACAGGAGCAAAATCAGGACAACCAGGACCAGGACAAGCAAGATCAGGAGCAACAGCAGCAACAGAACCAGGATCAGCAACAGCAGAATCAAGACCAGCAGGAGCAACAGCAACAACAGCAGCAAATGACCGGAAGCGCTCAGCAGATTCTGCAATCCATGCAAAATAAGGAAAACGCCACAAGGCGCAAAGTCCAGGAAAAAGAAGACCAGCCCGCCCAGGGAAGGCCGCAGACCGACAAACCTTGGTAAGAGTTAAGACATGAGCACATTATATCAACGTTTCACACTGTTTTGCCTGATACTTGCAACTGCATTGACAGCAGCCGCACAGCAGCCTTCGTTCTCACTCGTACAGCCCCGCGCTGTGGTTGAAGGCCGAAATTTCACTCTTACTTTCAGGCTTACCGACGGCGACGGAAATGAACCGTCGGCTCCCCGCCTTGAGAACTGCACACTTCTGTACGGTCCCTCCACCTCAACCATGCAGAGCACGCAGATTATCAACGGCAAAATGTCCTCAAGCTACTCGAAGGACTTTTCATTCGTTTACCGTGCCGATAAGGCCGGAAGCGTAACGGTACCTTCAGTCTCCATCACATCCGGAGGAAAGACTCTTCATTCCCGTGAGGCCACATTCAATATTCTTCCCGATGACAGCCCGGCTTCATCGGGTGGGCAGAACGGAGGTGGCGCTCGCAACAGCTCCGGAGCGCAGCAGCAAGTCGGAAACATAAATGCCGATGACCTGCTTGTGCGTGTATCATTCTCCAAATCCTCGGTCTACGAGCAGGAACCTGTCGTTGCCACAATCAAGGTATACACCAAATACGACATCAATTCCTTCCTCGTTACCACCCAGCCTGCTTTCGAAGGCTTCCTGTGCGAGGAACTTCCCGTTCAGCTGGAAATGAACCTTGAGCACTACAACGGACAGAACTATCACACGGCGGTTGTGAAACGCCTTCTGCTCTATCCGCAGAAGTCAGGAAAACTGAGCGTGAACTCCGGAAAATATGATGTGACACTCGTTCAGTATGAAGCCGTGAACATGGGCTTCTTCCGCACCTCGCGCCCTGTCGAAAAGACTGTGACAACATCGTCGAACGCGGCCACGCTCAATGTAAAACCCCTTCCCGAACCTCGTCCCGCAGGATTCAACGGCGCCGTGGGAACTTTCACGGCTTCAGTGAGCCTTGAACCGGAATTGCTGAAAACAAACGAAGCCGCCACATATTCTTATATTGTGAAAGGCACGGGAAATATCAAATTCCTCAACGAACCCCATATCGACTTCCCTGCCGGAATCGACACCTACACGCCCAAAAACGACATCGACACACGCGTCTCGGGTGCGAACATGACAGGTACCTTCCGTACCGATTTCACCATCGTGCCTCAGGAGGTCGGAAACTTCACCATTCCGTCCACCCCGTTTGTCTACTTCAATCCCGACAAGAACGAGTACGTCACCATCGACACCCGCGACTTCGATATCAAGGTTGCCCGTGGGGTTAGCACTTCCGCCGTAGCAAGCGAGCAGACGACCATCGACAAATCCATCAAAGACATTCTGTATATCAAGTCCACATCCGGCGTCACTGCCAAGGGCTCGAAGGGATACGTATTCAACAGCACAATCTACTGGCTGGCATATATACTTGCCGCTGTCGCTCTCGTGACTGTTGTACTCGTCTATCGTCGCCGCATCCGTCTTAACGCCGACGTCACGGGCCGCAAGCTCGCCCGTGCGGGACGTGTTGCCACAAAACGCCTCAAGGAAGCTCGCGGATACATGAACTCTCATCAGAACGATAAATTCTATGAATCTCTCGCCCGTGCTCTATGGGGATATATAAGCGACAAGCTCTCCATAGCACCGTCGCAGCTCATGCGCGATAACATCGCCGAGAAGCTCGAGGCCTACGGCGCTTCATCCGAGACCGCGGCTCAGGTAATCGACGTTCTCGACCTCTGCGAGATGGCCCGCTTCACCCCCGTACATTCCGACGAAGAAGTTGCCGGACTCTACGCCAAGGCCGTGGCAGCTATCAAGAGCATCGAAGATGTGCGTACCAAATAATGTCCCTCTGAACTCAAAACAGGAATAATGAAAAAGATTCTGACATATATCATCGTGGCTCTCGCATCGTCCTGCGGCGTTGCAGCTTCTCCGCTATCTCAGCTTGCCGACTCGGCCTATGCTAAGGAAGACTACCGTCAGGCAGCCGACCTGTACACGCAGGCGCTTGAAGAAAACGGACCTTCGGCCACATTATATTATAATCTCGGCAATGCCTACTACCGTCTCGACAAACCCGGGCAGGCAATTCTGAACTACGAACGCGCCTTGAAATTAAATCCCACCGACGAGGACACGCGCACCAACCTCGACTTCGTGAACAGCCGCATCCAGGACCGTCCAGAAGACGACAGCTCATTCTTCTCAAACATCCATCATAGCCTTATGAACAAGCTCATGCCCGACGCCTGGGCGTGGGTGGCTTTCGGACTGTTCATTGTCTTTCTGGGCGCTGTGGCGTTGTACATATTCGCAAACAGCATCGCCCTGCGCAAGACAGGATTCTTCGGCGGCATCGTAGTGTTCTTTATTTTCGCATACACGCTTACTCTCGCTCACGGCAGTGTGGCATCGGCACAGAGCCACGACCATGCGATTGTAGTCGTGCCGACAACACACCTGAGCTCCACACCCCGCTCGACCCGCGGCACCACCGAAAAGGTTGTTCCCATCCATGAAGGCACCAAGGTTGAGATTGTGGATTCGGTTGCCACGCCTGATGACCCGACGTCCGGAAAGTGGTACAATGTGAAGATAAACAACACCTCAAAAGCCTGGCTACGTGCAGCTGACGTGGAGCGAATCTAAAAACCTGCTATATAACATATTCATTTTTTTCGATATTTACTTGGTCGGTTGAAAAATTGGGACTAACTTTATAACCACAATAAAAAACGAGACAATCAAACCGAAATCACTAACATCTAAACCGTATAAAGACATGACAAAGACCATCACTTTCAACGAGCTTCGTCGTCTTAAAGACAGACTGCCCGACGGTTCCATGCACAAGATTGCAGACAGACTCAACACCACCGTTCAAACCGTCCGTAACTACTTCGGGGGCACTAACTATGACTTCGGCAAGAACTGTGGTGTACATATAGAACCCGGTCCCGACGGTGGCATCGTAGTTCTCGATGATTCCACTATCTACGACATGGCCGTGGAGATTCTCCAGAGCCAGGAGGAAGAGTAAAACGCACGCTGCGTTTTATTACCCTTCAATCGAATAAAACTCCCGCGCAGGTCTCGTTCATCACGGTCGGGCTCTCGCGGGAGATTTTAATATATATAGCTGCGGAGTGCTTATGCGCACTACCCCGCGGTTGATTGAGAAATTTTCATCCCTCAGATTTCTTACGATATGTCGCGTCTGATAACAGTTGCCATCCATACCTATCAGCGGGCTTTGGCTCTCAGGACTCAGCTCGAGCAGGAAGGCATTTCCGTAGTGCTTAATAATGTGAACCTTGAAAAGCCGGATTTCACAGCAGGCGTGCGGGTAAGGATTAACGAGTGTGACCTTCCGCTCGCACTACGGATTATTGAAAATTCCGAGTTGTACACGGTCGATGCGTCAAACAACAAAGGCGCGCGCTCGCATGTGATTCTTGTCCCGGTCGATTTCAGTGAAAACTCCTATAAGGCTTGCGTGGTGGCCTTCAACCTTGCCCACCGCCTGCATGCCTCAATCCATTTGCTTTACAGCTACATCGACCCTTATATAGCCGGAAATGTTCAATTCACCGATTCGCTGACTTATGAAATCGGAGAGACCGGCGCGCGCCAGCAGATGATCCGCAATGCGGAAATGCTGATGGACAACTTTGCCGAACGGATACGCAACGCCATAAAATCCGGAGCCTTTCCGAGCGTGAAATTTACCCGCTCGGTAGTCGAGGGAGTGCCGGAGGATGCCATCGTGGAGTTTGCGAGAATCGAGCCGCCCTACCTCATCGTAATGGGCACACGCGGCACCGACAAGAAAGATAAGGAGCTGATTGGAAGCGTTACGGCCGAAGTTCTCGACGAAGGCCGTTTCACGGTTCTCACCGTTCCCGAGCCAACCTCGGTCGAGACTTCTCTTGCCCCGGCCAACGTCCTTTTTTTCAGCAATCTCGACCAGAACGACATCCTTGCCATGGATGTTCTCTACCGGACTTTCGGCGACAGCGGATGCAATGTGACTATCGTACATGCTCCGAAACGCAAAAGTTTTTCCGACGCATCGTCCGGAAAAGCGCTCACCCGCTTGAGCGAATACTGCCGTACCAATTTCAAGAACTATCATTTCGAGAGTGTGCCTTTGAGCCGCAATGTCGATGCCGACGAGTTCTCCCGTCTTCAGAGCAAGTACAGTTTCGACATGATTGTGGTGCCTAACCGTCGCCGCAACGCTTTCAGCCGCCTTTTCAATCCCGGCCTTGCCCATAAGATTCTATTCCGCACCGACATTCCGATGCTTGTAATACCCGTATAGGAAGTAACGCCATGAAAGCAGCCCTTACAAATATATGGAGAATGTACGTCGACGGATTCCGGAACATGACAGTGGGCCGGAGTCTGTGGATAATGATTCTGATAAAGCTGTTCCTTATATTCGCGGTGATGAAACTCTTCTTCTTTCCCGATATTCTCTCCACCAACTATCCTGACGATGACAGCCGGGCCGATGCCGTCCGCGAGGCTCTCTGTGCACCAAAGGATGCAAGCCCACGATAATACTAATCCATTAAACATATCCAACAATGAATGACCTTTTAGGACTCGTTGACTGGTCGAGGGCACAATTTGCTCTCACAGCCATGTACCATTGGCTCTTCGTACCGCTGACAATAGGATTGTCGGTGATTGTCGCAGTCATGGAGACGCTCTATGTCCGCACCGGACAGGAGCGATGGAAAAGCATCACCAAGTTCTGGATGACGCTTTTCGGTATTAACTTTGCCTGCGGCGTCGCCACCGGTATTATTCTGGAATTCGAATTCGGTACGAACTGGTCGAATTACAGTTGGTTCGTAGGCGACATCTTCGGCGCACCGCTTGCCATCGAAGGACTTTTCGCCTTCTTCATGGAAGCCACGTTCGTGGCGGTGATGTTCTTCGGATGGAACCGTGTGAGCAAACGCTTCCACCTTGCAGCCACATGGCTCACAGCCCTTGGCGTATCGCTGTCGGCGCTGTGGATTCTCGTTGCCAACGCATGGATGCAGAATCCCGTGGGCATGGAGTTCGACGCCGTACAGATGCGTAACGTGATGGATAATTTCTGGGAAGTGGCCTTCAACAGCGTTGCCATGAACAAGTTTTTCCACGCCGTATTCAGCGGCTGGTGTCTTGCCGGTGTGTTTGTTATCGGTGTCAGCAGTTGGCTTCTGTGGCGCAAAAGCAATGTCGAGGCAGCCAAAAGCTCGATGCTTGTCGGAGCATGGATCGGTTTCGCTGGCATAGTGCTCACACTTGCCACCGGACACGGCTCGGCTCAGGAAGTAGCCCGCGTGCAGCCTATGAAACTTGCAGCCATGGAAGGCCTTTACAACGGCTCCGTAGGCCAGGACCTCGTTGGAGTGGGTGTTCTCAACCATTCAAAGGAACTTGGCGACAAGCAGGACGCCCTTGCTTTCAGCATTGACATTCCCTACGGTCTTTCAATCCTCATCGACGGCCGTACCGACACATTCGTTCCCGGTATCGAGGATCTTATCAACGGTGTGAGCATTGATGCCAAAGGCGACACCGTGCGCACCATGTCCTACGCCGAGAAAATCGCTTCCGGCAAGAAAGCTCAGGAAGCACTGCTCGCTTTCGACACTGCTCGCAAGGCCGGTGATGAAACTGCCATGAACGAAGCTCAGACCATCCTCAAAGAGAATTTCGCAAACTTCGGCTACGGTTACTTCAAAGACGCATCCCAGGCAGTACCTCCTGTCGCACTCACCTTCTACTCGTTCCGCGTCATGGTAATGGCCGGAGGCTATCTGCTCCTGCTTTTCGTTGTAATACTCTTCGTAAGCTACCGCAAGATTAAATTCCTTGAAAAATCCTGGCTCCACTGGGTCGGCATCATATCAATTCCCGTAGTATGGGTATGCAGTCAGGCCGGATGGATTGTAGCCGAAGTTGGCCGTCAGCCCTGGGTTATCCAGGATCTCATGCCCACCACGGCAGCCATATCCGACATTCCCGCCTCGTCAGTGCAGTTGACATTCTGGCTTTTCGCCACCATCTTCACTCTGCTGCTCGTGGCCGAGATCAGCATCATGCTCCGCTACATCGGACGCACATCCAAAACAGATATTGAAACATCCAAACACTAATACTCCAAGCCATGACAGAATTAGAATTACTTCAGGCCTATTGGTGGCTGTTAATCGCCGTGCTTGGTGCGGCCTTAGTGTTCATGCTCTTTGTCCAGGGCGGACAGTCCATGCTCTACTGCAACGTTTCCGAGCCCACACGCCAGCTTATGGTTAATTCGCTCGGACGCAAATGGGAGCTTACATTCACAACCTTGGTTGTGTTCGGCGGAGCTTTCTTCGCATCCTTCCCCCTGTTCTACTCCACAAGTTTCGGTGGCGCATACTGGCTGTGGATGCTCATCCTGCTCAGTTTCGTGCTTCAGGCCGTGAGCTATGAGTTCCGTCGCAAACGCGGCAATCTCTACGGCACACGCACCTACGACGCTTTCCTGATGTTCAACGGACTCTTCGGCTGCGTGCTTTTAGGTGTTGCAGTGGGAACTTTCTTCTTCGGCGGAGAGTTCACCGTCACCAAGACAAATATTCTCAATGCCGGTGCTCCGGTGATTTCCCAATGGGCGCCTTCACACGGTCTCGAGGCCATTGCCTGCTGGAAAAACCTTCTGCTCGGCGTAGCCGTATTCTTCCTGGCCCGCACACTTGCAGCGATGTATTTCATCAACAATATCTCGGGCGATGAAGCCCTCACCAAAAAGATGCGCCGATCGACGCTCGTCAACGGTATTATCTTCGCCGTACTCTTCGTTGCCTTCCTCGGAGTACTCCTGACTTCGGACGGCCTCAGATATGAAAACGGCACATTTGTCGGCGTGGAATACATCTACTTCAATAATCTGCTTGAAATGTGGTGGCTCATCATCGTACTGCTCATCGGTGTGGTTGCCGTACTTTACGGAATCGGACTCACAGCCTTCTCTTCGACCTCGCGTGCCGGAATATGGTGGAGCGGAATCGGAACGGTACTCGCTGTTATCGTACTCTTCTGCCTCGCAGGATATAACTCGACAGCCTACCTGCCTTCCATCACCGATCCGCAGTCGTCGCTTTGCCTGGCAAACAGCTCGTCATCGCTGTTCACCCTTAAAGTGATGAGCATCGTATCCATCAGCGTGCCCTTCGTACTTGCATACATCGCATACGTATGGTACAAGATGAACCAGCGTCCCATTTCGGGAAGCGACCTCGAAAAAGAATCACATTCTTATTAATTTATCCTATCACGGACGGTGCGGCTTAATGTGTCCGCACCGTCCGCGATTTTAACCGTACTTATTCTTATAAATTGGCAAAATTCACTACCATCCAGTCCGCAAGCGAAGGACTGTATAAGGAAAAGATGAGTAAATTCCTCGCTTTCGCCTTTCCCGTGGAAAGCGCTGCGGAAGCGAAGGAGCGCATAAGCGAATATCAGAAGAAATACTTTGATGCCCGGCATGTATGCTGGGCTTATATGATTGGCTCGGCGAGAACCGAATTTCTCTCAAGCGACAACGGCGAACCGTCCGGAACCGCCGGAAAGCCTATTCTCGGCCAGATTAATTCATTCGGGCTGACAAATGTGTGTGTCATCGTCGTTCGATATTTCGGCGGCATCAAGCTCGGTACATCGGGGCTTATCGTGGCCTACCGCGAGGCGGCGCGGGAAGCGCTGTCGGCAGCCACACTCATTGAAAGACACGATATGAGCGATGTGACATTTTCGTTTCCCTATCTCGCCATGAACGATGTCATGCGACTTACGAAAGGATCGGATATAGAAATTATAAGCCAGATTTTCGACAATTCATGTGAAATGACCTTGCGTGTCCGTGCCGACGAGCTCGAAGCTCTTACATCGCGCCTGACCGATATTGACGGCGTAACGCTTTCATGACACATCTATCATTTCCGGACCGGCTGTCGGCGGCAACCATATCACCGAATCATCCTTTTTAAGCCAGGTCAGTTGCTTTTTAGCATACACACGGGTGTTCTTGCCTATACGTGCGACAGCAGTTGGCAAATCCATTTCCCCTCGGAAATACATTCCAAGTTCTTTATAACCTACCGTATTCAGCGAGTTAAGAGGTCCCCTGGCAAGCGCTGCACGGGCTTCTTCAAGCAGCCCTGCCTCCATCATGGCATCCACGCGCATGTTTATTCTCGCAAACAATTCCTCCCTCGGACGGTCAATCGCATACTTCACAACGTTAAACGGGCGCTCACGTTTCATTCCCGAGCGGAACGATGAGTAAGGGCGTCCCGTCTGAAGCGAAATCTCAAGCGCATGGATAAGTCGCCGGGGATTATCCTTATCCACCTGCTCATAATACACCGGGTCACATATCTCAAGCTGTGCCCTGATTGCCTCAAGTCCGTGCGTGTTATATAAATCGAGTACGTAGGCCCGCATCGACTCCGTGACAGTGGGCATTTCGTCAATACCGTTTACCACCGCATCGACATACATCATCGAGCCGCCGCACATCACGGCCACCGGCGATTTCTCCCACATACGCGGCAACAAGGCCATGACATCTTCCTCGAAGCGCGCGGCGCTGTAATATTCCTCCAGGTCAAGTATGCCCACAAAGTGGTGATAAACGTGCTGCCGCTCCTCGGGTGTGGGAGCGGCAGTGCCTATGGGGATGTCGCGATATATCTGCCGTGAATCAGCCGAGATAATGTCGCAACCGTATTTTTCAGCGGTCGCGATGGCAAGGGAAGTCTTTCCCGATGCCGTCGGACCGGTTATTACGATGAGTGTCGGTTTGTCGGAAGCAGCCATCAGCTACGTTCCGCAACAAGTTTTGCAATTTCCACAATGGTTCCGGCGGCTTTTTCCATGGAAGGAATAGGCACGAACTCATAACGTCCGTGGAAGTTAAGGCCGCCTGCAAAAATATTGGGACAGGGAAGACCCTTGAACGACAACTGCGCGCCGTCGGTTCCGCCACGGATAGGCTGCACCTTGGGAGTGACATCCATGCGGCGCATAGCCTCTTCGGCAATCTCGATAATGTGCATCACCGGCTCGATTTTCTCGCGCATGTTGTAGTACTGATCCTTGATTTCGATAGTACAGCAATTGGGGAATTCATTATTGATTTTGCGTGCGAGGTGTTCGAGCTCTTTCTTGCGGCGCTCGAAACGGTCGCGGTCGTGGTCGCGGATGATATAAGTGAGCACAGTCTGCTCAACAGTGCCTTCCATCGACACAAGGTGATAGAAGCCTTCGTAGTCCTCGGTGTGTTCGGGAGTTTCCCAACGGGGAAGCATGATGACAAACTGGTTGGCTATGCGCATTGAGTTAATCATCTTGTGCTTGGCATAGCCGGGATGCACGTTACGGCCTTTGAACGTAACCTTGGCAACGGCTGCATTGAAGTTTTCAAACTCAAGCTCGCCAACTTCACCGCCATCCATCGTGTAAGCCCAGTCGGCTCCGAAGCGCTGCACATCAAATTTATGCGCGCCCTGACCGATTTCCTCATCAGGATTGAAAGCCACACGGATTTTGCCGTGTTTGATTTCAGGATGCTGCTTGAGATAGTCAACCGCCGCGATGATTTCGGCCACACCGGCCTTGTCGTCAGCTCCGAGAAGAGTTGTACCGTCGGTCACAATCAGATCCTGACCGAGGTAATTCAGCAACTCGGGAAACTCAGACGGCGAAAGCACGATGCCCTGGGCGCTGTTGAGCACGATGTCACCTCCGTCATAGTTCTGCACTATGCGGGGGCTGACATGACGTCCCGACATGTCGGGCGATGTGTCAAGGTGTGCGATGAATCCCACGGTAGGGACATCCTTTCCGGAAATGTTGGAAGGAAGTGTTGCCATGAGGTAGCCGTTCTCATCAAGCGTGATTTCCTCAAGACCGAGGTCGCGGAGTTCCTTTTCAAGATGCTCTGCAAAAATCATCTGTCCGGGTGTGGACGGGGTCATATTTGTAAGTTCGTCGCTCTGGGTGTCGAACTTTACGTATTGTAAAAATCTGTCAACAATATTCATGGTTGTAGAATTTAGCTTGTTAAATATTTCGCCAGGGAATTGCCGCGCGAAGTTCGTTTTTGTTGTCGGAAGTCGTGTAAACGAAGCGGTAGCCCTCAATCTGAAGAGACGTAAGCATTTCCTCAATGGGCTGGCGCAGGGACCCGAGTGATTCGTAGCGGGGTTTCAGGAGAGCCACATAGCGTCCGGCAAGCGAGGCCTGTTTAAGATGTGAATATGCCGATGCCTTGGGGAATACGAGTGTGTATGTGGCGAAGCCCGACTGGAACGCGAAACTTGCATCGGTGGCATTGGCCTTGTCGCGGTAGTACATCGCACGCGAGGCAAGAATCTGCTGTACGTTTGCCTTCACTTCCTGGAAGTTCAACTGCATGGGCGACTGCTTGAAAAGCTGTTTCAGACGCGATGCAGAAATGCTATATGTGCGTGAATCGCCATATACGTCGCTCAGTTGCAGCTCGAGCGAACCCTGTTCTTTCGACAGTGTATTAAGAATCTCATCGAGATCCTTGCCGGGTCTTTTCTTGATTTCCTGAGCTACAAAGTACTGAATCAACGCTTCGGAATAGTCTTTGACGCAGATTACCGAATCACAGAAAGCCACCTTATACACAAGGTTTCCGTCGGAATATCCGGCTTCGGCGGAAGTAAGCAACATAGGATTGGCCTCGACTTCGGAAGCGAGGTCAAGAGAGATACGCTCGGCTTGCTTCTCAAGAGGGGAAGGGCCTTTATCACCACCGGAACAGCTTCCGAGGGTGAGCGCTAAAAAAATCGAAGCTGCGGCAATAGTCCCGCAGGGAATCATACGAATCTTCATAAAAGAAAGAGGTTAGTTGTTAAAAAATGTGTCTGTATAATCATAAAAGGTGTTCGGCAAGTTGTGCGAAAGGCACTTTGGTCTGCTCGCCGCTCGCCATGTTTTTGAGAGTGGCAACATTTTCGGCGAGTTCTGTCTCTCCGATAATAGCCACGTAAGGTATCTTCTGTGCATCGGCATATGCCATCTGCTTCTTCATCTTTGCCGCATCGGGATAAACCTCGGCGGAGATACCGGCCTGACGAAGCGATTTGACGCATTTCAGCGCGGCAGCCGATTCAGCAGCCCCGAAGTTGATGAAAAGCACTTTTGTGGCAACCGTGATGTCCTCGGGGTAGAGTTCGAGCGTGTTAAGAACGTCATATATACGGTCGGCACCGAAAGAAATTCCTACTCCGGAAATACCATCGAGACCGAACACTCCGGTGAGGTTATCATAGCGGCCGCCTCCGGTGATACTGCCGATTTGCACATCGAGTGCCTTGACTTCAATAATCGTTCCGGTATAGTAGTTGAGACCGCGGGCGAGCGACACGTCAAGGTCAAGTTCTGCATCAAGACCTAAAGCGAGCGTACCATCGACAACCGTGCGAAGTTCTTCCACTCCAAGACGGCCTATTTCCACACCTGAAAGCAGGGTTTCGAGCTTGGCAAGACGCTCCTGAAGCGAACCGTTGATTTCAAGGATGGGGCGGAGAGCTGCAATGGCTTCCTGCGAAAGTCCGCGTTCGGCCAATTCCTCATTTACTTTCTCCAAGCCGATTTTGTCAATCTTGTCGATTGCCACGGTGATGTCGATAAGTTTGTCGGGCGCACCGATGAGTTCGGCAATTCCGGCAAGCACCTTACGGTTGTTGAGCTTGATTGCCACTCTGATTTTCAGACGGCGGAAAACCTCGTCGATAAGCTGGAGCAGTTCAACCTCATTCATAAGCGAGTTTGAGCCTACAACATCGGCATCGCACTGATAGAACTCGCGATAACGACCTTTCTGAGGACGATCGGCGCGCCACACCGGCTGAATCTGGAAACGCTTGAACGGGAGCTGCAACTCGTCGCGGTGCTGCACCACAAATCGTGCGAAAGGAACGGTAAGGTCGTAACGAAGACCTTTTTCCGACAACTGCGAAGTCAGATGCACATAATCACCGGCATCTACGAGATTACGGTCGACCGAACGCAGGAAATCACCGGAATTGAGAATCTTGAAAAGGAGTTTGTCGCCTTCCTCTCCATATTTTCCCATGAGGGTGGAGAGATTCTCCATGGCAGGAGTTTCAATCTGGCGGTAGCCGAAAAGTCCGAATACCGAACGGATGGTGTCAAAAATATAATTGCGGCGGGCCATTTCCGACGGCGAGAAGTCGCGCGTGCCCTTGGGTATTGATGGTTTACGAGGTGCCATTATTGCTGTTTTTTGATGAATAGCGCAAAATTAGCTAATTTTGCCGAAATTTTAAAATCCGCGACATTTTAAAATCTGCTATAATTAAAAACCGCGACATAAAAGAACCATGCTCCGACACTATTTGTTGGATTTATAAAAGTCTAATTTCATCAATTCATTATGAAAGATTCCAATCCCACACAACGCCCGACGGCTCGTGAGACAGAAAATGTCTTCGACACGGGTGTGTTCTTCGCCGCCCGTCAGGCATTGCGACGTCATGCCTCCGGTGGTAACATCCTTATTGCCGCCACTTTACTTGCCATAATTGTGGCTAACATTCCCGGACTCAACGACGAATATTTCAAATTCTGGACTCAGGAAGTCCGCCTGCAATTAGGTAATTTCAACTTCTTCAGCCACAGCGGGCATCATATGGACCTCCTTGCCTTCATCAACGATGCGCTCATGGCTATATTCTTTTTCTCAATCGGCCTTGAAATCAAGCGCGAAGTACTTGTTGGAGAGCTGTCTTCCTTCAAGCAGGCTTTATTGCCTATCGTGGGAGCCGTGGGCGGTATGTGCGTTCCGGTGCTCATCTATTATCTTATGAGCCGTGGCACCGACTACTCAGGCGGTGCGGCCATACCGATGGCAACTGACATCGCATTTTCACTCGGCGTGCTCGCAATGCTCGGAAAACGCGTGCCTGTCTCGCTCAAGATTTTCCTCACCACGCTTGCAGTCGTTGACGACATCGGAGGCATCATTGTCATCGCAGCCTTTTACTCCACCGGAATTGAGTGGATGCTTCTGCTTTATGCAGCCATCCTGCTTGGGGTGCTTCTCTTAGGTTCGGTGTTCTCGATCAAGAGTAAGATTTTCTATCTCACTATCGGAGGTATCGTATGGTTCCTCTTCCTCAATTCAGGCATCCATCCCACAATTGCCGGAGTGCTCGTGGCTTTCTGTGTGCCCGCTACTCCGGTGTTCGCTCCTAAAAAATACATCAAGATTATCCGAAACTCCATAGCCCACTTCCGCGGCGAGGACGACGAACTTCTTACCAAACGCACCATCCTCAACAAGGAGCAGATGAACTGGCTTAAAGAGGTCGAATCAGCTTCCGATAAAGTAATTTCGCCGCTTCAGGAACTTGAAGACTCCCTGCATCCCATCGTCAACTACTTCATCATTCCGCTCTTTGCCTTTGCCAATGCCGGAATATTCCTGCTCGACATGGAGCCTGCGAGCATATTCGAAGGAATCTCCCTGGCGGTAATCTCAGGTCTTGTGCTCGGAAAGTTCCTCGGAATCCTTTCCTTCTCCTGGCTTGCAGTGAAGCTGAAGTTAGCGCCGATGCCCGCGCATGCCAACTGGAGCATGATGTCGTCAATCTCACTCCTTGGCGGCATCGGATTCACGGTGTCTCTCTTCATCGCAACGCTCACTTTCGACTCGTCAATACCCGCCCAGCAGGCATTGCTCGACCATGCCAAGCTCGGTATTGTCGTAGGCTCGCTCATTGCCGGAATCGGCGCCTATATATGGCTGCATTTCACACTGCCGAAAGGTGTTGCGCCTGATGCCGCAGAAGAATAGTCTTACAAACTGTTTAAAAACATATACTTTAATGCCGGAGGAGGTTAAAATACCTTTCTCCGGCATTATTTTTTCGGTGTGATTTTTGATTTTCACAATTATTTGTTAATTTTGAGCCGAAATGTTAAACGAGCACGTTTATTTCGTATCTTTCAAAAACAAACACAAGTTTTAATTGTTAACAAAACAAAGGTTAATTTTAAAACTGATTTTAAATTATTGAAAACTTTCAGCCCGACGATTCTCCTCCCACGGCTCACATTATAATGAGATGAAGAAACAAACAATCTGGATATTGACAATACTGATGGCTCTGACCTTTGTAGGCCTGCTGTGCATACAGATTATCTATATGAAAAATATAGTGAGAATCAGGTATGAGCAGTTCTCGCAGGGAGTGCGTCAAAGCCTTGTGGCCGTGACCCAGCACCTTGAGCAGGACGAGACCCGTCACTTCCTCGAGGATGACGTGCGCCAGGTACAATCCTCATCCATATATTCGGAATACATAGGAGAGCCTTCGCCGCGTCTTGGAGGTGTGAAATATTCTTTCACCACTTCCACCGGACTTGAGGCCGACCTCACCATCAAAGGCAACGTTTCGGAAATCTCAAAGATACAGAGCAGCGAATCCGCTGTGCCGCGCACTGCCGACAAGGGTATCGGAGCACACTACCGCTCCATGCAGAAGTCGTTCCACAACCGCTTCCTCTATCAGCAGGGGCTGCTTGACGAGGTGATTCTGAATATCATTTCAAAGGCATCCGACCGCCCTATCACCGAACGTGCCGACTCTGCCCGTGTGCGCACATATCTCCGCCAGGAACTTGACACTCTCGGGCTTAAAGTGCCGTTTGAATACGCGGTGGTGAACTACGCCGGAACCATCCTCTACAAATCGCCCGGATTCCAGACCACAGCCGCCGACCGCGACAATATGTTCGTGCAGGCTCTGTTTCCCAACGATGTCACCGGCCCGCGCAGCTACATGAAAGTTTACTTCCCGGCCAAGAAAGATTACATCTTCTCGTCCATATCATTTATGGTACCGGCATTTGCTTTCACCCTGATACTGCTGATTATATTCGTTTTCACCATCATCGTCGCTTTCCGCCAGAAGAAACTCACCGAGATGAAAAACGACTTCATCAACAACATGACCCACGAGTTCAAGACTCCCATCTCGTCAATCTCGCTTGCCGCCCAGATGCTCAACGACCAGAGCGTGCGCAAATCGCCCGCAATGCTCCAGCAGATTTCAACGGTAATCAACGACGAGACCAAGCGCCTGCGCTTCCAGGTGGAGAAAGTGCTTCAGATGTCGCTTTACGACCGTCAGAAAGCCACTCTCAAAATCGAAGATGTGGATGCCAACATCATATTATATAATGTAGTGAACACTTTCAAGTTGAAAGTGGAGAAATACGGAGGTGAAATCTCGGCCAACCTTGATGCGATGGATGCCATTGTAAATGTTGACGAAATGCACTTCACCAACGTAATATTCAACCTCCTTGACAATGCCGTCAAATACCGCAGCGAAGAGCGCCCGCTGAATCTCGCTGTTGGCACTCGTGACCTGCCCGGAGAAAGACTCGAAATCACTGTGGCCGACAACGGTATCGGCATCCGCAAGGACGACTTGAAAAAGATATTTGAGAAATTCTATCGCGTTTCCACCGGCAACCGCCACGATGTCAAAGGTTTCGGTCTCGGACTGGCCTACGTCAAGAAGATGGTGACCGAACTTGGCGGAGTCATCAACGTGGAAAGCGAATTCAATCATGGAACAAAATTTATAATTATATTACCACTCTCTAAAAATTAAGAATTATGGAAGACCGTATGAGAATCCTTCTGTGCGAAGACGACGAGAATCTGGGCATGCTGCTCAGAGAGTATCTCCAGGCAAAAGGCTATAACGCCGACCTTTTTGTAGACGGCGAAAGCGGCTACAAAGCATTCCTCAAGGGAAAATACGACATCTGCGTCCTCGACGTGATGATGCCCAAGAAAGACGGATTCACCCTCGCTCAGGAAATCCGCACCGTCAACTCCGAAGTACCCATCATATTCCTGACTGCCAAGTCCATCAAGGACGACATTCTCGAAGGTTTCAAGATCGGTGCCGACGACTATATCACCAAACCTTTCTCGATGGAAGAACTCGTTCTCCGTATCGAGGCAATCCTTCGCCGTGTCAAGGGTAAGAAAGGTAAGGAAATTACAATGTACAAGATTGGCAAGTTCACCTTCGACACCCAGAAGCAAGTGCTGATGATTGATGACAAAATCACAAAACTCACTACCAAGGAGTCGGAACTTCTCAGCCTGCTCTGCGCCCATGTCAACGAAATTCTCGAGCGCAACTACGCCCTCAAGACAATCTGGATTGACGATAACTACTTCAACGCCCGCTCCATGGACGTCTACATCACCAAGCTGCGCAAGCACCTGAAGGAAGACAAGTCCATCGAGATTATCAATATCCACGGAAAGGGATACAAATTGATAGCTCCGGAAGCCGATGCCCACAAGTAAGCGGTAGTACACTTCACTCTACCCCGGCCAAATAACCAACATCCAATTTGGCCGGGGATTTTTAGTATATACTCGGATTCACTGATTCACATCATAACGTTTCTTTTGCAACGCAGACTATAATGACAGGAAAATACAATTTCGATAAGGTAATAGACCGTCGCCATACCGATGCGACCAAATACGAAGAAATGAGGGAAAAATACGGACGTGACGATCTGCTTCCACTCTGGATTGCAGACATGGATTTTGCCACGCCCGCTCCCATCACTGCCGCACTCCACGAGTGTGTGGACACACCTGTGTTAGGCTACACTACGGCTCCGGCACGACTCAGGGAGAGCATTGCCGGATGGTTGAAAAAGCGACACGACTGGACTGTCGGACCGGAAGCTGTTGATTTCGTTCCCGGAGTCAAGAAAGGCATCGGACTATGCGTGAATTACTTCACCGACCGTGGCGACAAGATTCTGATACAGCCGCCGGTGTATCATTCGTTCCGCTCGGTAGTCGAAGGAAACGGTCGCCTACCCGTCACAGCGCCATTGCATCTGTCGGACAAAAACTACACAATCGACATCGACGCCCTGGAGCAAATCGTGGCAAAGGAAAAACCGCGTATGATGATTATATGCAATCCTCAGAATCCGATTGGCATACAGTGGAGCGAAGACATCCTGCGTCGTGTGGCTGCAATCTGCCATCACCACGAAGTAATCCTGCTTTCCGACGAGATTTACGGCGACCTTGTACTTCCGGGACAGAAACATGTTCCAACGGCATCCGTATCGGATGAGGCTGCTGAGATAACAGTGACACTCGGGGCGCCGTCGAAGTCATTCAACATGCCCGGAATCGCGAGCGCATGGACCGCGGTGGTAAATCCGGAACTGCGCGAAGGATTTTTCGCATGGCTCAAAGCAAGCGAGTTCGACACTCCGCCAATATGTGCGATTTACTCCACCATCGCCGCTTACACCGAATGTGAGGACTGGATTGACGACATGCTCGGCTATCTGTCGGAAAACAGCGCGTTTGCGATAGATTATATCCACCGCAACATTCCCGGTGTGGATGCCATCGAGCCGCGGGCAGGTTTCGGACTGTGGATTGACTTCCGCGACACCGGACTCACTCATGAAGAAATCATCGACCGAATCATCAACCGTGCCAAGCTCGCCGTAAGCGACGGTGCAAGTTTCGGAGTTGAAGGCCGAGGTTTCATAAGGCTCAATTTCGGCGTGGCACGGAGTGTTCTGGAAACTGCTTTAGAACGGATTAAAGAAGCGTTTGCCGATGTGCGATAAAATCAGTTTCACAAAAATGCACGGACTCGGCAACGATTTCGTGCTTCTTGATTGCCGCGAGGGTGAGGAATACGACTTCCCCACCCTCGCCGTGCGAATGTGCGACAGACATCGCGGAGTCGGCGCCGACGGATTGCTCATTGTCCTTCAGTCGGATAAGGCGGATGCGCGGATGCGAATTTTCAACTCCGACGGCACGGAAGCACAGATGTGCGGCAATGGAATACGCTGTGTCGGAAAACACATTTACGACACAGCTGCATCCAAGCCCGGACACCTCACCATCGAGACTTTGGCCGGGCTGAAGGAGCTTGCAATCTCCCGCAATCCTTCTAATGCAGGGTTGCAGATAACCGTCGACATGGGTCCCGCTGTTTTTACCCCGCAAGACATCCCCGCGCGGGTGGATGAGCTTGAAATGGTGGAGTATCCGATACATCTTCCACAAGGCGATTTCAAAGTTATAGGTGTATCTATGGGAAATCCTCATGGTGTGGTGTTTGTGGAGAATCTTGCAGCGATATCTGTCGGGCTACTTGGCCCCCAACTCGAATGTCATCCGCTTTGGCCCGAAAAAGCCAATATTGAATTTGTGGAGAAGATGGGCGAGCACAAAATCCGGCAATTTACGTGGGAACGCGGCGTGGGCGAAACCGAAGCCTGCGGCACGGGAGCTTGCGCCGCCGCGGCAGCCGCAGTAAAAACCGGACGATGCACAATGCCGGTTACAGTACTGCTGAAAGGCGGAGATTTAGTGATTGATACCGATTCTGACACCGGAAATATACTCATGACAGGGCCTGCCGAAACCGTTTTTCATGGAAATTTCATCCAAGACTTAACTTTATGATAAAATAAAGTGCTTATATTTAACCAACTTTAATATAAAAACACTACCTTTGCAGCAAATTTAAGTTCATAACCGTTAATTCTGATGCAACTGAAACTTAAAAAGGGTCTTACCCTTAATATTGACGGCGCCGTGGAGAACTGGAATCCCTGTGCGGAAATCGTTCCGACCACTTGTGCCATATATCCGGAAGACTTTCACGGAATTACACCCAAGACCAATGTCAAGGAAGGGGATTTGGTGAAAGTAGGTTCGTGCCTTCTCTTCGATAAAACCCAGCCCGACCTTAAAATCACTTCTCCGGTTGCCGGAAAAGTAAAGGCCGTAGTTCGTGGCGAACGCCGCAAGATTCTGCGCGTTGAAGTTGAAACCGATGCTTCCGCTCCGTTTGAATCCGAGGCTTTCGACACAGCCTCTGCCAAAGATTCCGCTGCGATTCTGTCACTGCTCGCCGGATCCGGCCTGCTTGCCGAGGTGCGCCAACGCCCCTACGACATCGTGCCGCGGCTCAACGAAGCTCCGCGCGACATCTTTGTCACGGCATTTGACCTTGCTCCGCTCGCTCCACAACCCGGATTCGGACTTATGGGCGACGATGCCGCGCAAGTTCTAACCAAAGCTGTGGAAGTACTGTCCGGACTCACACAAGGAAAGGTTTACATATCCGTGAGCGATTCCGGCTTTTCCGGAACAATCAAGGGCGCCGAAATCGTGGAGGTTTCCGGAAAATATCCGGCAAGCAACCCCGGAGTTCAGGCTGCCAATATCGCTCCCGTCAATAAAGGCGAGACCATATGGTGTATGGACATCGCCACATTATATAAGATAGGACGCCTGTTCACCGACGGCAAGGTAGTTTCACAGACCTTTGTGGCTGTGACCGGTCCGGAAGTAGCCACACCTTGCGCTGTCAAGACGGTTGAAGGAGCGTCGCTGCCGGAAGTATTGGCCGGACGTCTTAAAAACGACAATGTCCACAAACGTGTAATCTGCGGAAATGTCTTCACCGGAACCGTTGAAAATCCCGACAGCAAAGAATCTTATCTCCACTACCCTTGGCGCCAGATTACTGTAATCGCCGAAGGTGATGATGCCGATGAGTTCATGGGCTGGGCTTCAATGGCTCCGTCCAAGATGAGCCTGTCACGTTCATTCCCCGGTCATTTCCTCCATAAGCTCTTCCGTCCGGATGCAAGACTCAACGGCGGACGTCGCGCAATGATTATGAGCGGCGAATACGACAGAGTATTCCCCATGGATGTGATGCCCGAGTATCTTCTCAAAGCGATTATCTCACGCGACATCGAATCAATGGAGAAACTTGGCATCTACGAAGTAGCTCCCGAAGACTTTGCCGCCGCAGAATACGCCGACACATCAAAACTTCCCCTCCAGAAGATTGTACGCGAAGGCCTCGACTTCCTCCGCAAAGAACTTGAATAACGTTTCATCTTAACAAGCATACGATTTTGGCACGCTTACGCAACTACCTCAACAAAATCAAGCCCAATTTTGAGCCGGGAGGAAAGTTACACGCCTTCCAGTCGGTTTTCGACGGATTTGAGACTTTCCTATATACACCCAACACGACCTCCGGAAAATCCCTGGCCGTGCACATCCACGACAGCATCGACTCCAAGCGCACTATGATTATCGTAGTGCTCGCGCTGTTGCCTTGCTTCCTTTTCGGAATGTACAACACCGGCTATCAGCACTGGCTTGCCCTCGGCGCAACCGAGTTCCCCTTCTGGGATCTGATGATTTACGGATTCCTCACAGTGCTTCCGCGCGTTGTCACGGCATACGTTGTCGGCCTCGGTATCGAATTCATCGTAGCCCAATGGCGCAAGGAAGAAATTCAGGAAGGATTTCTTGTAACGGGTATCCTGATCCCGATGATATGCCCGCCGGAAGTACCTCTGTGGATGCTTGCCGTAGCCACGGCTTTCTCCGTTATTTTCGTAAAGGAAGTGTTTGGCGGCACAGGATATAATGTTCTTAACGTGGCGCTCGTGGCGCGTGCGTTCCTGTTCTTCGCATATCCTGCACAGATGTCAGGCGACAAGGTCTATATAGGCACCGGCGCACCCTTCGGTTTCGGCACTCCCCTGGCCGACGGATTCTCCTGCGCCACTCCGCTTGGACAGCTCGCGACTCAGACAAGCTCAAACATTCAATTCACCGGAGCCAACGGCCTTGACATTTCCACCTGGGATGCTTTCCTCGGTCTGATTCCCGGCTCATTCGGCGAAACATCGACACTCTGCATCCTTATCGGCGGACTTCTTCTGCTCCTCACAGGCATAGCTTCATGGCGTGTGATGCTCTCGGTATTTGCAGGCGGCTTTATCATGAGCCTTGTGGCTAACACATTTGCCTCGCCTCTCTACCCGGCTTCCTACCTTTCGCCCGTCGACCAGCTTCTGTTAGGCGGTTTCGCCTTCGCAGCCGTATTCATGGCAACCGACCCCGTGACTGCCGCTCATACAACCGTGGGCAAATATATTTATGGATTCCTTATCGGTGTGATTGCAATAATCATCAGAACCTACAACAACGGTTATCCCGAAGGTGCGATGCTCGCGGTTCTTCTTATGAACTGTTTCGCACCGCTGATCGACTGGTGTGTTGTAAATGCAAACATTTCACGCCGCGAAAAACGTCTGAAAGCTAAAACGTCACGCTCATGAACAAGCAAAGCAACTTATACACGATAATTTATATCATCGTTTTAGTAGCCGTTGTTGGCACGGCTCTTGCCTTCACAGCCATCTCCTTGAAGCCCAAGCAGGTGGCAAACGCCAACGCCGACAAGATGCGTCAGATTCTCGCAAGCGTCAATGTCAATCCCCCGGCCGACAGTGTGATTGAGTATTACGACCGTTACATCACATCGGCCTACGCCGTAAACAGCCGCGACGAGAAGCTGGACGACGTGGACGCCTTCAACGTGAATATCGCCGCACAGATCAAGCTCCCTGCCGACGAACGCGTTCTCCCCGTATTTGAATGTACGATGCCCGACGGAAGCTACAAACTGATTCTTCCGCTATACGGAGCAGGTCTGTGGGGTCCGATCTGGGGATATGTTTCGCTTGACAGCGACGCTACCACCGTCTATGGCGCATATTTTGCCCACCAGGGCGAGACTCCCGGACTTGGCGCCGAAATTGAAAAGCCCGCTTTCTCATCGCAGTTCGCCGGGAAAGTCCTTTTCAAGGATGGCAACTTCATGCCTATCGCGGTTGTCAAGGCCGGTCAGCACCCCTCGGGCGACGAGGACTATGTCGACGGCATTTCCGGTGGCACCATCACCAGCAAGGGCGTGGGAACAATGATTGACAACTGTCTCACACCCTACAAATCATTCCTCGAAGCGACAGCCGCTGCCGCAAAGTAGAATCTTAAATCAAAACTATCCAATTTCAAGTCAAGATGGCTGAAAAGATTTCAAATAAAGAAGTATTCTTCAATCCATTCTCGAAGAATAATCCCGTGGTGGTGCAGATTCTCGGTATCTGCTCGGTGCTTGCCGTCACCGCCAAGCTCGAGCCCGCTATCGTCATGGGGCTTTCCGTTATCGCGGTACTTGCGTTCAGCAACGTCATAATATCCCTTATCCGAAACACCATTCCAACAAACATCCGAATTATAGTACAGCTCGTGGTGGTGGCCGGATTGGTGGTAATCGTGTCACAGCTCCTCGCGGCTTATGCCTACGACGTGAGCAAGCAGCTCTCCGTGTTCATCGGCCTCATCATCACCAACTGTATATTGATGGGACGCCTTGAAGCCTTCGCGATGGGCAACCGTCCCTGGCCTTCATTCCTCGACGGCATCGGCAACGGTATCGGCTATGCGCTCATTCTTGTCATTGTCGGTTTCTTCCGCGAATTGCTCGGCTCGGGAACACTTCTCGGCTACACCGTCATCCCCCAATGTGCTTACGAAGCCGGATACGTCAACAACGGCCTTATGATTCTGCCTCCGATGGCTCTCATCGTGGTTGCCTGCATCATTTGGGTACAGAGAAGCATTAACAAAGACCTTCAGGAAAAATAAAATACAGGAAGTACCAAAATGGAAAATCTAAACTTGTTCATCCGGTCGATTTTCATCGACAACATGATATTTGCCTACTTCCTTGGCATGTGCTCATTCATTGCCGTGAGCAAAAATGTCAAGACAGCCTTCGGTCTCGGTGTGGCCGTGACATTCATGCTCGTAATCACACTTCCGATCAACTACCTGCTTGAGACCTACGTTCTCCGCGAAGGTGCGCTCGCATGGCTCGGTCCGGAATTCGCGACTGTCGACCTGAGTTTCCTCTCGCTTATCGTCTTCATCGCGGTAATCGCCTCAATGACTCAGCTCGTGGAAATGGTGGTTGAGAAGTACGCTCCCGCACTCTATTCCTCATTAGGAATCTTCCTCCCGCTCATCGCCGTCAACTGTGCAATTCTCGGCGGTTCGCTCTTCATGCAGCAGCGTGATTTCGGAAGTGTATGGACAGCCGTATGCGCCGGTGGCGGATGGGGCATCGGATGGCTTCTTGCAATCACTGCCGTGGCAGCCGTGCGCGAGCGCGTTGCCGGATACTCCAACGTGCCCGGACCGCTCAAAGGAGTTGGCATCACTTTCATTATAACAGCTCTCATGGGTATCGCCTTCATGAGCTTTCTCGGAATCAAAATCTAAAGCCAATGCTACTTAATTATATTCCCGCGGCACTTTCCGCCCAAGCATCACTTACGCTGCTCGCCGGAGTCGGATTTTTCCTCGGAGTGACATTGCTCCTTGTAATCATCCTGCTCATTGCAAAACGCTATCTCGTACACACCGGCGATGTCACTATCAACATAAACGATGACCGCAACGTCACGGCACCCTCCGGAAAGCCCCTGCTATCCACAATGGCCGACCAGAACATTTTCCTCCCCTCGGCATGCGGCGGAAAAGGCAGTTGCGGACAATGTCGCGTGCAGGTTCTTGAAGGCGGTGGTGAAATCCTGCCTACCGAGACCGTGCACTTCACACGCAAGGAAATCAAGAACCACTGGCGTCTCGCTTGTCAGGTCAAGGTGAAGGAAGACATGAAAATAAACGTTCCCGCATCGGCCCTCGATGTCAAGGAATGGGAATGTGAGGTGATTTCCAACCGCAACGTGGCAACATTCATCAAGGAATTTATCGTCGCGTTGCCTGCCGGACAGCACATGGATTTTATTCCCGGCTCATATGCCCAGATTAAGATTCCGCCCTTCGACATGGATTACAACCGCGACATCGACAAATCCCTTATCGGCGACGAATACCTCCCGGCATGGGAAAAATTCGGCCTCTTCTCGCTCAAATGCCGCAATACCGAAACGACCGTACGCGCCTACTCCATGGCTAACTACCCTGCCGAAGGCGACCGTATCATGCTCACCGTGCGCATCGCGACGCCGCCCATGAAACCCAAACCTCAGACCGGATTCATGGACGTAATGCCCGGTATCGCATCAAGCTATATCTTCTCCCTCAAACCCGGCGACAAGGTAATAATGAGCGGCCCCTACGGCGACTTCCATCCCATCTTCGACTCCGAAAACGAAATGATGTGGATTGGCGGCGGCGCCGGAATGGCTCCCCTGCGTGCACAGATAATGCACATGACAAAGACGCTCAAGACCACCAACCGCAAGATGAACTACTTCTACGGCGCCCGCGCGCTCAACGAAGTGTTCTACCTCCAGGACTTCCTCAATCTCGAGAAAGAATTCCCCAACTTCAAATTCCATCTGGCGCTTGACCGTCCCGACCCGGCCGCCGATGCCGCAGGAGTCAAGTACACTCCCGGATTCGTGCATCAGGTTATCTACGACACATACCTCAAGGATCATCCCGCGCCGGAAGATATCGAATATTACATGTGTGGTCCCGGCCCGATGAGCAACGCCGTAAACAGCATGCTCGACGGACTTGGCGTAGACCCCGAAAGCATCCATTACGACAACTTCGGTGGATAAATAAGGATGCTTCCCTCCCCCACGTTTCAACGTACCACTACATAAAACACTCCCGCCCGGACCCGCGAAGTCGATTTCGCCAGTCCGGGCTTTTTATGTCGTGGCGCACCATTCCGCTCAACGTTCGCTCAATATTTTTTCACAAAGAATAAGATTCAGTATTGCAGTAATTCCAAGGAATTTTATTAAATTTGCAAAACTCTTCAGCAAGCACGCGCTCCGGCGCGGAATAAGTATATAATCGACCTGAAAACATATTATTATATTAATTAATATATAACCAACCCAATGAAAAGAGTTTATACATTCGGAGACGGTAAAGCCGAAGGCAATTCCGAGATGAGAAATCTCCTCGGTGGCAAAGGCGCCAATCTCGCCGAAATGAACCTTCTTGGTATGCCGGTACCTCCCGGTTTTACCATCACTACCGAAGTTTGTAACGAGTACACCCAGTACGGCAAGGACGAAGTCGTAAGCCGTATCAAAAAAGAGGTTGAAGACGCTATCGCACACGTTGAAAGCCTCACCGGAAACAAATTCGACGACTCATCCAACCCCCTTCTCGTATCAGTTCGCTCAGGCGCCCGCGCTTCTATGCCCGGTATGATGGACACCGTCCTCAACCTCGGTATGAACGATGCAACCGTTGAATCCCTCGCCAAGAAAAGCGGCAACCCCCGCTTCGCATGGGACAGCTACCGCCGTTTCGTACAGATGTACGGCGACGTTGTGCTCGGTATGAAACCCAAAAACAAAACCGACATTGATCCCTTCGAAGAAATCATGGACAAGGTTAAAGAGGAAAAAGGCGTTAAACTCGACACCGAGCTCGACGTAGAAGACCTCAAGAACCTCGTACGTCTCTTCAAGGCCGCCGTTAAGGAATACACCGGAAAAGACTTCCCCGAAAGCGCTTGGGAACAGCTCTGGGGTGGCATCTGCGCCGTATTCGACAGCTGGATGAACGAGCGTGCAATCCTCTACCGCCGCATGAACCAGATTCCCGAAGAATGGGGAACTGCCGTTAACGTTCAGGCAATGGTATACGGCAACATGGGCAACAACTCCGCAACAGGTGTTGCTTTCTCCCGTGACGCTGCCACCGGCGAAAACATGTTCAACGGCGAATACCTCATCAACGCACAGGGTGAAGACGTTGTTGCCGGTATCCGCACACCCCAGCAGATTACCATCGAAGGCTCACGCCGTTGGGCTGCCCTCCAGGGAATCTCCGAAGAAGAACGCGCTTCCAAATATCCTTCCCTCCAGGAAGCTATGCCCGTATGCGCCCAGGAACTCTTCGACATCGCCGACCGTCTCGAAGCATACTACAAAGATATGCAGGACATGGAATTCACAATCCAGGACGGCAAACTTTGGATGCTCCAGACACGTAACGGCAAGCGCACAGGTGCCGCTATGGTGAAAATCGCCATGGACCTCCTCCGCGCAGGCGAAATCGACGAAAAGACAGTACTCCGCCGCATGGAGCCCCAGAAACTCGACGAACTTCTCCACCCCGTATTCGACAAGAGCGCCCTCAAGCGTGCCACTGTCGTAGCTAAGGGTCTTCCCGCATCTCCCGGTGCAGCAACAGGCCAGATTGTATTCTCCGCTGAAGACGCCGAAGCATGGGCTGAAAAGAAACGTAAAGTCGTTCTCGTCCGCATCGAGACTTCTCCCGAAGACCTTCGCGGTATGGCAGTTGCCCAGGGTATCCTCACAATGCGTGGAGGTATGACAAGCCACGCAGCCGTTGTGGCTCGCGGTATGGGCAAATGCTGCGTATCCGGCGCAGGCGAAATCAAAGTCGACTACGTCAACAAGACCGTTGAAATGGGCGGCAAAACCTATCAGGAAGGCGACTGGATTTCACTCAATGGCTCAACTGGCGACGTTTACGACGGACAGGTTCCCACTACCGAACCCGAACTCGGCGGCGACTTCGCAGCAATCATGAACCTCGCCGACAAATACACCAAGACCCTCGTCCGCACCAACGCCGACTCTCCCCGCGATGCCAAGCAGGCTCGCTACTTCGGCGCCCAGGGTATCGGTCTTTGCCGTACAGAACACATGTTCTTCGAAGGCGACCGTATCAAGGCCGTACGCGAAATGATTCTTGCCTCCGACGTTGAAGGACGCCGTGTGGCTCTTGCCAAACTTCTCCCCATGCAGCGTGGCGACTTCGAAGGAATCTTCGAAGCTATGGACGGATTCGGAGTTACAATCCGCCTCCTCGATCCCCCTCTGCACGAGTTCGTACCCCATCAGACAGCCACTCAGAAAGAGCTCGCCGAAGAAATGGGTCTCACACTCGAAGAAGTGAAAGCAAAAGTTGATTCACTCGAAGAATTCAACCCCATGCTCGGACACCGTGGTTGCCGTCTCGGTATCACCTACCCCGAAATCACCGAAATGCAGACACGCGCCATCATCGAAGCCGCTCTCGCCTGCAAATCACGTGGTATCGACGTACATCCCGAAATCATGATTCCTCTGGTAGGCTCGCTGAAAGAACTTCAGAACCAGGCCGACGTTATCAACGCCACAGCCTCCAAGGTCTTTGCTGAAAAGGGCGACTCAATCCGCTACAAAGTAGGTACTATGATTGAAGTACCCCGCGCTGCCCTCACAGCAAACGAAATCGCATCCGTTGCCGACTTCTTCTCCTTCGGTACCAACGACCTTACCCAGATGACCTTCGGATTCTCCCGCGATGATGCTCCCAAGTTCCTCAAATTCTACAAGGATCATGGTATCATCAAGACCGATCCCTTCGAAGTGCTCGACCAGGTAGGCGTAGGCCAGCTCGTACGCATGGGCGTTGAAAAAGGCCGTGCTGTCAACCCCGACCTCAAAGTAGGTATCTGTGGCGAACACGGCGGCGAACCCTCATCCGTAATCTTCTGCGCGAAACTCGGCATGAACTACGTCAGCTGCTCCCCCTACCGTGTGCCCATCGCACGCGTAGCAGCTGCACAGGCTGCAATCGAGGACTAAGACTCAATCTAACAATAATAGGCAATTAGGCTGTAACGCACCGATAAAAAAGGGCGTTACGGCCTATTGTATTCTTATACCGTTCGTTTATTCTGCACGCTATGTTTAGCCAAATGTGCAGAAAAATGTACAAATGTGTACACACTTTTTCAGGGGCGGTGTACACTGGTGTACAAATTGGTGTACAACTCTCAATTCGTTGAGGATGCGGAAGACGCAATTTGTGAAGCGAAACAATAATTACAATCAATAAGAACACGGAAGTCATCGAGCCACACAGTGGTTCGCTTTTGGCTGAAGAAAATAAACAATTTCCAAAGGTATGGCAACATTTAAAGCAACAGTACGCGGCGAGCGTAAGTCTATGCACTCAAATTACCTGTAATATATCAGGCTGTCGGCGGGGGAAATGATTATTGTTCCGTTCTTGAAAAACGAAGGGCCGACACAGCCTAATTCATCTGTGTCCTCAATTTTATTTGTGATGCCTATTGAGAAGCCCGTATTTGCTTTGTCGCCGATTTTACAGTATCCGGCATAAATACCTTGTCCTATGATTTTGCCGGACTTGTCCCTCGAAGTCTGTATCTTGAATTTATTCTCTTTCAGTGCGGGCAGCATTGTTTTTCTAAAAAAGAATACCCCCGACCCATTTCCGAGGTCGAAATTGAATTTGCCGGATTTCGTCAAATGGTGTCCATAAGCATCGGATAATTCCATTGGCGCCACAAAAATCGGCATTGGGTCATTTTCAACAAGTGTGTAGGTACGCATCTTGTCCTGGCTGACATCTTCGTGCCGAACAAAATCCATCACATTCTTCTTGAAGTCAAAACGGATTAAAGATTTAGTGGTGTCGGTCTCGTTTTTAAGAAGATTGACAGGTACGGTAACATAATCCTCCTGTGTATCAACAACAAAAACGCGCCCTTCGTAGGTCAAATCGCCAACGGGAACTTTGCCTTTAAGCAGCTTTACAATTCTTCGTGTGGTACGGTCGGTGTGCAGGTACTCCTCGTTGTCGAGCTTGATTTCTTCAAGAGGCAGCGAAGCAAGGATTTTATCGTACCATTCCGTGCTGACAACCATACCGTGAAAGCCTGTTTCGACAAATACGGGCGTGGCAGCATTGCCGTTGACAGTTGCATCTGTGTAGTAATGCCCGTTCTTCTTTACCAGCTTAAACGATGATTGGCAAAGTGCTCCGGGAGCACAACACAGTATGGCTAATAGAAGTATGGGTATCAGCCTGAAAAATTGCCGCATTGCGCTTTCGGGGGCGGTGTTATTCAGCTTCATTTCCTCTGATGTATATAGCACCCGGCTCTCTGAAAGTTATATTCAGAGTATAACCTATGCGGTGCTTCTTCGGTGTAAAGAATTTGACACGGAATTTCGGCAGAGCATTTACAAGCCTCATAGCCTCGGCATTGGCAGCTTCATTTTTGCTTGGTCTAACAACTTTCGGGTCGGTAACGGTGCCGTCGGGTTGAACGTAGAAGCTGACAACGACTCTTTCGTTACCTTTATATCCGTCAGGTATTTGTCTATTAGCCTCCAACCATTCTTTGAGCTTTCCGTTACCTCCGGGGAATTCACAAATAGGATCATAGTTTGCCATAAAATTTTTCGCAGCTTCTTTTACATCGGATTTTAATTTTTCGAAGTCTTCCGAGGAAATAGTAATGAACACTGCGCGGTTTTCATACTCGTCGTTTTTCACTTCCATTTTTAAGATTGAGTCGTCATCAATCATATCGGGTTTGGCCCCTGCTATCCATTCGTTGTTGAAATAATAAAACACCGTTTCGGTATCCTGCTCGGTCAGCGGGAATTGAATTTCTTGGAAAACACTGTCGTTCACGCAGCAATTCTGTGCAAACACAAAACCTGCCTGAAGGATAAACATAGAAATCAAAACAGACTTTTTCATAATTGCAATAAATTTAATCAGTTACTATTAGCTAATGTATGAATCATTTCCATTATCCAACATCCTACTTATGTTGGTGGCCGTAAAGTTACTGATTATTTTCTTTTACGCGCATATCCGAAAAAAATCCCGATACGAAATTTTCCTAAATCTTACGAAAAAGTGATTATTTGCGAATAAATGAGGTTGCGTCCAACTTAGTCTTTCAGGAAAAAGGACTATCCGACAGTTATTATTGGTTGTCCTAAGATAGTTTTCTGACGGGAAAAGTGTAATTTTGCACCCGAATATGACTTATCCGGAAAATATTGAAAATAAGATAGGATTTGATGCCGTAAGAGAGCATCTCGGAAAACTGTGTGTATCGGCGCTCGGTCGCGATGAGTGTGCCGCAATGTTATTCACTGCCAACGCTCCGGAAGTGGAGCGCCGCCTGTCGGCTACGGCTGAAATGCTTGCCATCACAGGCAGTGAGGGCGAAGGATTCCCCATCGGGAATATCCACGACCGACGCAGCTGCCTTACAGGGATACGCGTTCCCGGCACATTCATTTCCGAACGGGAGTTGCCGGGCTTGAGAAAATCGCTCGGCACGATGAACGACATTTCCTCTTTCTTCGCGCGCCACCGCAATGAAGAAGGCTCGTCGCCCTACCCCTCGCTCGACAACATCAGCCGCGGACTGGATTCATTTCCTGACGTCTGCTCGGCCATCGACCGCGTGATCGACCGCAACGGCGAAATAAAGGACACGGCCTCCCCTGCTCTTGCCGAGATACGTCGCGAGATAATGCGCGTGGGCGGCAGCATAAACTCCACCATGCGCCGCGTGATATCAAACGCCGTGAAGGAGGGATTGCTTGAGGCTGACACTACTCCATCGGTGCGCGACGGGCGACTCGTGATTCCCGTGGCTCCGATGTTCAAACGCAAGATTTCAGGTATCGTCCACGACGAATCCGCATCCGGCAAAACGTTCTTTATCGAACCGGCCGAGATTGTCGAGGCCAACAACCGCCTGCGCGAACTTAATATCGAGGAACGCCACGAAATCACCCGCATACTCATAGCCTTGGCCGACACCATGCGCCCGCGCCTTGACGAAATGCTGGCTGGTTTCGACCTGCTTGGAGTGTTCGACTTCATCCACGCCAAAGCACGCTATGCAATCATCACAGGCGGCACATTCCCCAAGCTCTCCGACAAGCCGGAAATCGAATGGTACCACGCATGCCATCCGGTGCTGAAACTATCGCTTGAGCGCCAGGAAAAAGAAATAATCCCGCTCGACATCACCCTCACCGCCCGCGAGCGCATACTTGTCATTTCCGGTCCCAACGCCGGAGGTAAATCCGTGACGCTTAAAACGGTAGGTATCGTGCAGTATATGCTCCAATGCGGACTTCTGCCCCCTGTATACGACAACTCGCGCATCGGTGTGTTCGACAACATTTTCATCGACATCGGCGACGACCAGTCAATCGAAGACGACCTCAGTACATACTCATCGCATCTGCGCAACATGAAGTTTTTCCTCGCCCGAGGAAACGCGCGTACGATGTTGCTGATCGACGAATTCGGCGGCGGCACCGAACCACAGCTCGGCGGAGCCATCGCGCAGGCGCTCCTGAAGCAATTCAACCAGAAGGAAATGTGGGGCGTAATCACCACCCACTATCACAACCTTAAACAATTCGCGGAAGAGACTCCGGGGCTTGTCAACGGCTCGATGCTTTACGACAGGCAACTGATGCAACCACTTTTCAAATTGTCCATCGGAAGTCCGGGCAGCTCGTTCGCTCTCGAAATCGCCCGCAAGACAGGCCTTCCCGAGTCGATAATACTTGATGCCCAGGATATTGCCGGAAGTGATTATGTCAATCTCGACAAATACCTTCTCGACATCGCCCGCGACCGCAGATATTGGGAAAACAAGCGCACGGCAATCCACCAGAAGGAGAAAAAACTTCAGGACGTTCTCGACCGCTACGAGGCCGAAGCCGACAATCTGAGGGTGAAACGCCGCGAAATCATAAGCGAGGCGCGTGATGAAGCCCGGAAGATACTCGAAAGCAGCAATGCCAGCATCGAACGCACAATCCGCGACATCCGCGAAGCGCAGGCCGAAAAGGAGAAGACGCGCGAGGCACGCCGCAGGCTCGAGGAAGATCGTAAAGCCCTTTCCGAGAGTTTCAACGACCCCGGCGAGCATCCCCTGCTTAAAAAATCGGCAAAGCAGAAGCACAAGAAAGCCACACAAAGCCACGCAGCTCCCGTCAGGAAGGAAGATGCTCCCCTTGCCGAAGGCGACAATGTGGTATTGGCCGACGGCGGAGGCACTGTGGGTACTATAGCTTCAATCTCGGGCAAGACGGCCACTGTTGTTTTCGGACAAATCAAAACCACTGTGAAGCTCGACCGCCTGAAGCGTACGATAAAGAAAGCTCAATCCGGAGCCGGAAAGGCGTCGTATATCTCCGCCCAAACATCAAGCGACAGCCGGGAGCGCCAACTCAATTTCAGCACCGAGATTGACGTGCGCGGAATGAGAGTTGACGAGGCCGTGCAGGCGGTGATGTACTTTATCGACGATGCCGTGCAATTCAACAGTTCGCGCGTCCGTGTGCTCCACGGCACGGGTACCGGGGCTTTGCGCCAATATATCCGCAACTACCTCGACACCGTTCACGCCGTAAGAAATTACCACGACGAAGACGTGCGCCTCGGAGGTGCAGGCATAACAGTTATTGAATTTTGACAATGAGCTCAATACTTCCAAAACTTTTCCTCACATTCATGAAAATCGGAGCCTTCACCTTCGGCGGTGGATGGGCCATGATAAGCATAATCGAACGTGAGGTTGTGGATAAATACGGATGGATCAAACGTGAGGACTTCCTCGACCTGCTCGCCGTAGCACAGTCGATGCCCGGCCTGCTTGCAGTGAACATATCGGTCGTTGTCGGCGACAAGCTCCGCGGGCTCAAGGGCAGCATCGCGGCCGCCACGGGAACGATTATTCCGTCGTTTGTAATCATTCTGCTGATTGCCATGTTCCTGACGCCGGAAATGATAACATCCAGCCCCACACTGTCGGCCATCTTCAAAGGCATACGCCCCGTGGTGGTGGCGCTGATTGTCGCCCCGGTGTTCACCACAGCAAAATCGGCGAAAATCGGATGGAAAACAGCCTGGATTCCGGCAGCCGTAGCCCTGCTGATATGGTCGAAGATTCCTGTTATATCCAACCCGATTCTTTATATCATTTTGGGCGGATTGATCGGCTACCTCCATCTGCGCAACCTCAGCAAACGTAAATCCAACTCAGAATCACAACAATGATATTTCTAAGACTAATCTGGAGCTACCTCAAAATAGGATTTTTCGGTTTCGGCGGCGGATATGCGATGCTTGCCCTTATCGAAAACGAGATAGTCGGACCGGGATGGATTACCGAACGTGTGTTCACCGACATTGTGGCAATATCCCAGATGACCCCCGGCCCTATCGGAATCAACTCCGCTACATACATCGGATATGTGGCGCCGTCAAGCACTCCCGAATTTGCCGGACCACTATGGGGCATACTCGGGGCGCTGATATGTACTATCGTGGTTGTTCTGCCATCTTTTATCCTCGTCCGCTATGCCGGACATTACATCGCGCGCCATCACGACAGCGTGCTCATCAAAGGCATCTTCTCCGGGCTCCGTCCCGTTGTCGTGGGACTGATTGCTTCGGCCGCATTGCTGCTCATGAACAGCGCCAATTTCGGCTCCACCGAGCCTGACGTTATCAAAAGCGTGCTACTCGCCGCAGTCGCTCTCGGGCTTGTGCTCTTTACTAAAATCCACCCCATTCTACTTATCATCGCCGCCGGATTCACCGGATGGCTGATTTTCTGACGGCTATACATGAAACCTTCATACAGCGAAACGCTCGATTTTCTCTTCACTCAACTCCCGATGTTCCAGAAAGAAGGCGCGGGAGCATACAAGCCCGGTCTCGGAACAACGCATGCCCTGGCCGAGGCTTTCGGAAATCCCCATACAACTTTCCCCACAATCCACGTCGGAGGCACCAACGGCAAAGGCTCCACAGCACACACGATAGCCGCCATACTTCAGAGCGCCGGCTACCGCACGGGGCTTTTCACATCGCCGCACCTCATCGACTTCCGCGAGAGAATCAGAGTCAACGGGCAAATGATTTCGGAAGAGGAGGTTATTGACTTCACCGGACGCTACCGCAAGATGGATTTCGGCGACATCAAGCCATCTTTCTTCGAGCTTACAACCATTATGGCCTTCGAGCATTTCGCACGTGAGAAAGTGGATGTGGCGGTTATTGAAGTCGGGCTCGGAGGCAGGCTCGACAGCACAAACATAATCACCCCTCTGCTGAGCATAATCACGAATATCTCACTCGACCACACCGCCCTTTTAGGCGACACGGAAGCTCTGATTGCAGGCGAGAAAGCCGGAATCATCAAGGAATGCGTACCTGTTGTGATAGGCCGCGCCGAAGGTGAGGTACGTGAGGTGTTCAAGACACGCGCCGACAGCATGAAAGCGCCAATAACTTTCGCATGCGACACTCCCGGCTACACTTCCGCCACGGAATGTGACGCCGGAATCGAATATAAAGACACCCCCTGGGGCACAATCACAGGCGAGCTTTCCGGCAACTGCCAGCCTGAGAACGCCGCGACAGTGCTTGCCGCCATGTCCATTCTCAGGCATCACTTCCCGGCCATTGACGCGGCGGCTGTACGCGACGGATTCGCCAACGTGTGCCGCCTTACGGGGCTGATGGGACGATGGATGAGGATTCCTTGTGCAAAGCCCGGCGTCGACGTGTTCTGCGACACCGGCCATAATCCCGGCGGCTGGGAATACCTCGGTAAAAAATTATCGGAAATCAGTGCTCGGAGCAGGCTTACAATGATTATCGGCTTTGTCAACGACAAGGATCTCGACCATATCATAGATTTCATGCCCCGCAATGCCCGCTATCGCTTCGTGGCGCCGTCGGTCAATCGCGGACGCGCAGCCGAATCCACATGCGAGATTTTCCGCAGCTACGGCATAGAAGGACAGACGGCAGGCTCCGGAAGCGTGTCCGAAACCTACCGTCAGGTAATTGATGAAGCCCTTCCGGGCGAAACCGTCTTTGTGGGCGGCAGCACCTTTGTGGTGGCCGATCTATTAGAATACCTCAGCGAACGGCGATAACCTCGATTTCCACGAGAACTTTCTTGGGAAGCTCACGCACTGCCACAGCCGAGCGTGCGGGATAAGGTGCCTCGAAAGCCTCGGCATACACCTCGTTCATTGCGGCGAAATCGCCCATGTCGGCGAGGAAAACGGTGGTTTTGACAACGTTGGCGAGCGTAAGGCCGGCCTCGGCAAGAATAGCCTTTACATTGGCGAGAGACTGGGCGGTCTGAGCCTTGATACCTTCGGCGATTTCACCTGTGGCAGGATTGATGGGAATCTGACCGGATGCGAACACGAATGTATTTTTTACGTCAATAGCCTGGCTGTAAGGACCGATTGCGCCGGGAGCGGCGGTTGTGGAAATTACTTTTTTCATTGGATTTTATTTTTAGTTAGGGAATTATTCAAATCAAGCAGTTTTATGTCGATGGCATCGAGACGCAGCCCCGATGTCTCCTTGCGTATGGCCGAATCAATCTTTTCGAACGACGAATCCACTCCGGGAAAATACTCATCGAAATCAGGAATGAAACCTTTCGCTCCGAGAGAATTGATGCGGTCGGTAAGATACTCGAGAGTGAGAATATCAAGAGCCACCGCGGGCTGATAGCCGAACATCTCTTTCTTCTCGTCAATCACGATTTTTGAAATCAATCCGGCGCGCAGCAACAAGTCGAGCACATCCGACACAAGGCGCGCGGGCAATTTGTAAGCCTCCACGAAAAGGCGCCCCGTGGCGGCATCCTCTCCGCGCGAGAACCGTTGCGCCACCACCGCGGCCATACCCACGATTACCTTGCCACGGTAGACGGGCGACATGGTCTCCACCTCCTTATCGAAGCTGAACCGGAAGATATTCTGCGACGAATAGCACAACACGGCACCCGAAAGCGTGATAACCCACGCAAGCTGCATCCATATGAGCAGCAATGGCAGGAAGGAGAAACTGCCGTAGATGGCATTGTACCGCGACACATACATCTGTCCGGTGACAAATATCCATTGCAGCACAATGAAGCCGGTGCCCGCGATGACGCCGGAGATTATGGCGTATTTGAACTTGACTTTAGTGTTCGGTATCAGGATGTACACCGCGGCAAAGAACAGCCAGGTAAGCACCCACGACGCCATTTCGAGGCTGATTGATATCAGCGGCGTCATGAACGAGAAATGGAATATCGTTTCAAGCGTCGAACTGAGCAGGATATTGATACCGCTTACACATATCAGGATTATTGGAAGAATCAGGAACATGGCAGTGTAGTCGCTTATCTTGCGCCACAGGCTGCGGCCTTCCTTTACGCCCCATATGAGATTGAATGTGTCCTCGACGTTAATTACAAGGGAAATCAATGTGTACAGAAGGAACACGATTCCCACGCCGACAAATATTCCCTCGGAAGCCTGATTGAGATATGAGTCCACAAACTGCAGGGCGTAGCTTACGGCAACCTTCTGTGCAGGGAAGAAATGGAACAGTTCTTTCTGCACCACAGCCTGAAATCCGAAGCCGCGGGCGATAGCCAGGGCAAGCGCCAATGCAGGCACTATGGCAAGCAGTGTGCGGTAAGTCATGGCACAGGCCTGCGTCTGAATATCACCGTTGAGAAACGAACGCACCGAAAGGCTCAGAGTCTTGATGACATTGCGGCGCCAGCCGGGACGCGTATCGCACCACACTCCCACCGATACATAATTCCACCACACCATGACTTTTGTCATCGTGCGCGCAATCCATGAGTTTCCGCTTGCCGCGGATGCCTCAGGAGAGTTTTCCTGCTGTATTTTACGGTCTTTTTTCATAGGACGGTTTGTCACTTACAAATTTACAACAATTTTCGGCAAACTTATCAATAGACTTTATTTGAATTTAACATTATTCCCCCCGTGCTTTAAAACATTAAATCAGCACCGCGCATATCAAAAACCTTTCATTTTGTCAGATTCTATTACAAAACATATCTGTAAAATGATGTTGTAAAACATAATGAAATCGCCGCACTACGATTTAACAACATTTTAGATTTCTTTCTTTCTAACCGCTTTTGTCATAGTTTGATTATAAATATAAATTTAAAGCAAAATAAACTTACGAATTGTATTTTTAAACTTCAAAGTGCTTAATATTCATCGCCAATCCCTCTAAATGCTATACATCAGCAAATTTGCAAGATTACGATTTGTAAGCTACCTTTGTATTCGGAAATGATACGACAAGCATTGAAAAATGTTTTTTCATATTAAACAAATCTGGAATAGACATATAAATCTAACATTAAGTACTATGTGTAAGAAAAAATAAGGACTGTCCGTGAGGATAGTCCTTACTTTTTATATCTATGGGATTATATTTGTCAGGGATGGTCTCAACGCAGGGCATTGAAGAACTCCTGACGGAGTATGGGGTCGGAGGCAAACATTCCGGAATATTCAACCGTGGTGGTTGCGGAATCCTGCTTCTCGACACCGCGCATTTTCATGCACAGGTGCTCGGCCGTGCAATGTACAATCACACCTTTCGCGCCGAGAGTGCGGCCCACTTCCTCACAGAGCTGCGCTGTAAGACGCTCCTGCACTTGAAGGCGGCGGGCAAATACATTTACAATACGGGCCAGCTTGCTCAGGCCCACGATTTTTCCGTCGGGAATATAGCCGATGGAAACCTTTCCGAAGAAAGGCAGCACATGATGCTCGCACAAGGAATAGAATTCAATGTCCTTGACGATAATCACCTTTGAACCCTCATGGTCGAAAAGCGCCTCACGCATCAGCGAGGACGCATCAGAGCGATAGCCCTGGGTAAGAAACCAGAGAGCCTTGGCAGCACGCACGGGGGTTTTCACAAGCCCCTGACGCGAAGTGTCTTCACCAAGAAGACGTATGATTTCCGACATGTGCCGGGAAATTTCCTCAATCTTTTCGTTATCGTTCATTTCCATATTGAAAGATGATGTTACCGCGGTCAGTCATAGAGGTTGATGCGGTCTCTTACTACCCTGATGTATGCCGACAGTGCCGGAAAAGCCTGACGAATCTCTCTCATGGCTGCCTCAGCCTCGCTTCGTGAACGGAAATCGCCCACCTTCACACACCAATAGGGCGAATTGAAAGTGACGTAAGCGCGGAATTCCGGGAATCGGGCTGCAAGCTGCTGGCGCTTTGCATTGGCCTGGCTGCGGGCGGTGCGGGGATTGTTGTCGTCGAACACCTGCACGCGATAGCCTGCACGCGACGAGACTGGCGTACGGACAGTTTGAGAGGCGGCATCATCTTCCGATACTGTGCCTGAAGCGGTTTCCGCCGTTTCGGCAATGACAGCGGGCATAAGGCGCCGGGCGAGTTCGGAGGGTTGGGTCACACGCACATGTCCGGACTCGTTTATCCTTGCCACTATACCTCCCGACACCGAATCGGTATCAGCCGCATAAGCCGTGGAAAAAATTGACGCTACGGCCAGGAATATGAGGGTAGTATTGAGTTTCATCAGTTCATGTTTGTTAAGGAGAGACAGAAAAAATAGAGGACAGCGGAAACCGCAGGACGTTATATCAACACGCTCCGGGAGTCCGCTGTCCTGATATTTTCGTAGGGGAATTTATCAGAAGGCCTTCACGATACCCATGAAGTCAGCGCACTTGAGAGCGGCGCCACCGATAAGACCACCGTCTACGTCGGGTTTTGCGAAGAGTTCGGCAGCGTTGGAGGGCTTGCAACTTCCGCCATAGAGGATGGAAGTGTTGTCGGCCACTTCCTTACCGTACTTCTCAGCGATTACGGAACGGATGTGGGCGTGCATGTCTTCAGCCTGGTCGGCGGTAGCGGTCTTGCCGGTGCCGATAGCCCATACGGGTTCGTAGGCGAGGATGATTTTGCCGAAGTCTTCAGCGCTGAGGTTGAAAAGACCGTCAACAATCTGAGCTTTTACAACGTCGTTGTAAGTGCCGTTTTCGCGTTCTTCGAGCACTTCGCCGATGCAGAAGATGGGTGTGAGACCGTTTGCGAGGGCGAGAGCTACCTTTTCGCGGAGAGTCTCGGCGGTTTCACCGTAGTACTGACGGCGTTCGCTGTGGCCGAGGATAACGTACTTGGCACCTGTGGAAGCTACCATGGGAGCGGAAACTTCGCCGGTGTAAGCACCTGAGGCGTGGTCGGCGCAGTTTTCAGCACCAAGACCGAGAACGTTCTGGTCGATTACACCATTTACAGATGCGAGGTGAGTGAAGGGCACGCAGATAACCACGTCGCAATTAGCCTTGGTTTCTTTGAGTGCTGCATTTACTTCTTCGGCAAGTTTAACACCTTCCTGGAGGGTAGTGTTCATTTTCCAGTTGCCGGCAACGATGTTCTTTCTCATTGTTGTATATATTTTTATATGGTTTAGTCCGTAGTTTTTATAAACGGGTGTGCAAAGTTACGGATTTTTTACGGATTTCCGAGGCAAAAAGAGATTTAAGATTTTCGGCGACATTCCGAGAAGGTAAATCACGATTACCGAAAGAAGGTATAATCCCGTCACGAGCAGATGGAAACGGCCGTTGTCAATGGCCTCCATCGTATCGAACTCGCACACGTCGAGAGTCGAATCCGGCAGCGACGCATCCATTGACGAAAGAGTCTGTTTCCATGCGATCACGCCTTCCACAACGTACACGAGGGCTGCATCGCCGCGCACAAGTTGTTTCAGCGAGGTGTCCTCAACCGAGTACACCGGAAACTCGGGGCTCGTCAGGGCCACCCATCGGTCGAAGGTCTCGCCCGTGGAACCGACCAGTGCAATCATGTCAACGCCTTTTGCCGTGCTGTACCGGTAAAGTTCGTGGATGTAATGCGAGCGCGACAGGAATTGATATTCCGGGTCGGAAACAACAAGCACCAGGGCCGGAACATCCTCCGAGATTATCATTGAGGACACATCATTGCCATCCTCATCATAGACGCCGAAACCGTCTCCGGTATTATCCGACGCACTGCCGGAAAGCTCGCCAACATAATTCCATGTGCTGTCAGGCAACGCATCCAGGGAAAACTCTTTCCGCACGCCGTCCTTTTCATAAAGGAACACGGGGAGCGCCTCGTCGTCGTCATCGGACACGTCTGACTCGTCCGATGTGTCGGAAGTTTCCGCTCCGGGAAACGGCGTACCCACCTTATATGGCCTGAAATCGACCAATGGCTGCACCTGATATCCTGTGAAAGCGAGAAACAGGGGATAGCCGCACGACACCGCGATGAGAAGCCACTGCACCGGAGCTGCGAACAATCCCGCGACAGATGTATTTTTCAAAAGCAGATACACTACTGCCGCCGAAAGGAATATATTCTTGACGAAAGTCGCGGGATTCGACAGAATCAGGAAATCGCCGAAGCATCCGCAGTCGGCAACGGGATTGGCAACAGCGATATAGGCTGTGAGCGGAAGCATCACGAGCATCATTGCCGCCGCACACCACACGCCCACGCGCTTCAAGGAGCCGGTGAGCACGAGCACTCCGGTACAGAACTCAACGCACGCGAGCGCCACGGCTCCGGTAAGAGTAAATTCCCGGGGCATCTCCCAACCCCATACGGTCAGGTACTCGGTAATCTTGTACAGGAATCCCCACGGGTCAATGGCCTTGGCCCATCCGGCCACAACAAACGCTCCGCCGACAAAGACACGGCAGAACCACACGAGCAGGAGCGCAACAAGTTCGCTTCTACTTCTCTTCCGTGAGCTTGATGATTCCGAAGACGGCATAATTCACCATGTCAAGATAGTTGGCATCAATACCTTCCGAAACGGAAGTCTTGCCGCAATGGTCCTCGATTTCCTTGGTACGTTCCACCTTCATGAGAATAAGGTCGACATACGACAGGACGCGCATCGAGCGCCACGCCTCGTCATAATCATGATTCTTGGCAATCATGAGTTCGGTAGCCTTTTTGGCTATGTCATCATACAGTACGAGAGCCTTCTCTTTGGAAATATCCTTCGTGTCGGAGCAGCCCAAGGCAAGCTGTATCACTCCGATGATACCGTAGTTTACTATGGCGATAAATTCCGGCAGTATGCCCTCCCCTACTTTGGATTCGCCTTTGGTCTGGAGGCTGCGGATTCTCTTGGCTTTGATAAATATCTGGTCGGTCAGAGCCTCGGGACGCATAATGCGCCACGAAGCGCCGTAATCTTCAAGTTTGGCTATAAAAACCTTGCGGCATGCAGCCATCGCCGCTGCAAACTGTCTGTTAGTATCTTTATCCATGTACGGTCGAATATTTCTTTTCTGCAAATTTACACATTATCCCCCGTTTTCCCACAAGCAATTTGAAAATTCGTTATAAATCGGGCCGGCACCTGAGAGGTGTCGGCCCAATTTTAGTTATGCGGACAAGAGGATTATTGGAGAGCGCTGAGGGTTTCTTCCTGGTCTTTTATTAATTTTTTCTGTTGGTCGAGAATGTTGAAGAACTCGGATGAGTTGGAGAAGGACGACGGAATAACGACTTTCTTGAAGCGCTTTTCGTAGTCCTTGACGATTTTGCCACGACGCTTGTCCTTCTTGTACTCCATGATTTTGGAGTTGAGATCGGCAATTTTCGCGTTGTTTTCCTCGATTTCGTTGTCGAATGTGATTGACTGTTTGAGTTTATTCAAGTCTATCTGTCCGTCGCCATCGAAATACATATCTGCATAGCAGCGTTTTCCATTGTTATAGAACACTATACTTGCGCGTTTTCCTTTAACGGATGGACTCAAGACGGTGTAGTCGGGATTGCTTCCGAAAACATCTTTGTTTTTAATAACTAAGATTTTTGTTCTATCCTGCCATTTATTATACTGCAAATCAGCGCCGAATACTCTTTTTTTCTTGAAGTTTTCCTTGAGAGTCGGTACTTTGTTGTATACCCTCTTGACGTACGCCACTTTCATTTCATCGTCGAGTTTCGGTCCGAGGTAAATTCTGGAGCCATTGTATTTTCCTTCAGCGAGGTCTTTGCGTGTCACGAGAGTACCGAGGTTGACTTCTTCGACACCGACAATTTCCTTTTTAGTGATTTGCGGATTCCAAATTACGATGGGCGCGAACTCCTCGGCTCTCTCCTTGGTAGTGATTTTTATGTTTTTGTTGTATTCGATAATTTCGTCATGGACGTATTTATGGTCGTATTCCACTTGACGGCGATTGTGGAGGCTGTCGGCTTTAGACAAAAATAAAGTGTTGTCCTGAACCACCGGAACCCAGTCTTTCGGGAAAATTGTGGCGGCTCCGGTCGGCGTGATTACGAGGTCGCCCTCATCGTTGATAGTCCATTTGAAATTGCGTTTTGATGTAATCTGCCACGAGTGCGGACCACCCATAATCACATTCACGCGCTTTTTTGTACGTCCATTTGCCATTTTCTGCTTGAGATCGCCTCCTGAATATGTTATAAAACTCTGTGTGTGGACATATGGCAGGAGCGTCATGGAACCCGTGCCGCCTTGGTTGAATGTTAATGTGACGCGTTCGTAGCCACGGAAACCGTCGATATTGTATGTTCCGAGTGGTTTTGCGATCTTGAGTTTCTTCCAGTCGGCATCGGAGTAGAGGAAGAAGCTAGATTGATTGCCGTCGGCATCTACAATCGTTCCTGATACGGGCTGAACTTGAGTGTAGGGATGCCAGTCGGATTTCGGCTTGTCCATAACCGTTTCCATATCATTGTAGCCGGTGGTTACGAGACCGTAGAAACGTGCTCCGGAAGGCATATCGAGGATAGCGTAGTAGATATAAGGCGAGTCGTATGCCCGATATTTAAATGTTTTCCCTGTTTTTTTATCTTTCTCGATTCGAGTGACAGGACGGTTGTTACCGTCGGTTGTAGGTGTGGGCGATTCAATCAGTTTGTAATATCTCACATCCCAGTTGCTGTTGTCAACAGGCAACGAGCCTAAAGACTTGTCGACCGGGAGTAATGTGTCAACATAGGAATCAGGGTCATAGTCGCTTGATGGGAGCTTGGCAAATGACTGTGCGGAAGCAGCGAAATAATCAAACAGCAGGAATGATAATAAAATGAATATTCCCGCAATGCTTTTTCGAGGTTTCTTTAACATGTTGTAAAATATAAAATTTGATTTTTTGGGAGAATTATCACGGCGCGAAGTTAAAAAAAAAAAAATAACATAAAAATAAGTTTCATAGTTTTATTTTGAATTAACTTTGTTGCAAATAAACCACAATATAATTATTTCATGAAAAAAATAGTATGTTTACTGATGGCCGGTATTTTGGCCTCAGGCAGCCTTTTTGCACAGACTTATAGCACGGAGCTTGAGAAGAAGGCCAATGGAGGCGACACCGAAGCTATGATACAGCTTGGAGATGCCTACTTCAAGGGCAATGGAACAAAACAGGATGCCAAGAAGGCCGAGAAATGGTATAAGAACGCAATCAAAAAGAACAATATCAAAGGATATTCGAAGATTGCCGAGCTATACAGCACGTGGGACGGACTGGAGAAAAATCCTGAAAAGCAGGAGAAATGGCAGCTCAAGGCTGCTGAGGCCGGCGACCCCGAGTGGGCAAATTTTTATGGCAACAAGTATTTCGACCAGAAGGCGTATGGTAAAGCCGGGACTTATTATGAAACAGCCATAAAAGGTGGCGCTACCGATTGCTACGGCAAATTGGCTTTTTGCCAGATGATAAATCAAAAATTGTTTGACGCTCTCAAGACTGCCGAAAAGATAGGAGCCAATATAAAGGAAAAAGGTTCGGATGACTACTACGGCGACCAAGCCCGTAAAAGAGCTTATGCGCAGTTAGGCCGTCATGACCTGGTTGGAACTCTTACCGGCGACGACCTTATCGAGACTGTAATCTATTGCACCGGACTGAAGCTACCCGCTCTTAAGGGCAACGAAATAAAGATACTCGAGACCTTGAAAGAGGTTGAGTTCAGTGGCCGGACACCGGAGTTTCTCTATCTGAAAGGTATTGCCGCGTTCTTTGCCGATAAAAAAGATTTAATGTATAACTGTATGAAGCAAGCCTACGACAAGGGTTTTGAAAATGCAGGTGTGGCTCTGTATGGAATGACCATCAAGGCACCGGGCATTTATGGTTATAAAGGATTTATAGCTGACGATCCGCTTCTGAATATCATGGCAAGCAGCGATAGGTTTTATGGTTCGCCAGATTTCAGTCTCATTAAGCCCTTTGAAAAAAACATTACCTCGAATCTGAATCTTCTGGCAAATAAACCAGATCTCCAAGCAGCTGACGCAAGTAAATATTCAGCCTTGAACTCCGTACGCCGACGCTTTGCGCGTAATGGTAATGTGGCAGCTCTGGAGTATTTTGCCAAAGGCACCGGCAAGAGTGCTTATGATTTGGCAAAAGAAATGAATTGCATGGAGGCTGTTGCACAAAGAGGCTACTGGTGGGCGATTACAGATATATATAAGAATCTTCGCGAGAGCAACAGCGATCCCGACAAAACTGCTTATTGGAGGAAATGCATGCACATTGCCATACCGCTCAATTCGGCAGCCAACTGTTCTTATCTTTACCAAAATATATACAAGAACTATGGCGACAACGGCATAATTGAATTTGTCGGCTCTGTGATGGACGAAAACCCCGACTATCTTATCCAGTGGGTTTCTCAGGATGATAAACTCAGAGCAAGCGAGAAGGTGAGCATCCTTCGCATGGCTGCCGCTGATACTACCGAAGCAAATCGCGATAAGATTGACAAGGTCCTGAGAGACGACTTCGGCACAACGCTGTGATGTAAGAACTACTTTATCCGAATCCAACACACCCCGCACCCCTTCGGCTCAAAGCCCCGGAGTGCGGGGTGTTTTATTGAGGGTGTTGCAGAACTGTCTTAATTGCTATGATACCGGGGTCTTTCTGCGAAAGCGGCTTCGCCGATAACCTGCGGGACGTGCGTTGGCAGCTATATCGTAATAACGTGTGGAATGGTTGTCAATACCTTCAATAATAAAAATCGCCCCAAAAGTCCGGCTTGCGGACCTTTGGGGCGATTCGTTTTGTTCAGTTTCTACAATCAGAGGTTCTGAAGACGGGTCTTGGTGTACTCCATCTTTTCTTCGTCGCGGAGGTTGTAGTAAACGTTCTCGAGGTACTTGAGAATGTCGCTGTTTTCAGAGTCAATCTCGAAAGCCTTTTCAAGGATGGTTGCTGCTTCAACAAAGAGAGGTTTGATTTTCTCAGCGTAGTAAGCGTCGTATTCCTCGGGGCTTGTGGGTGCGGAATCGCCGAGTGCGTAAGCATCCTCGCAGATCTGACGGCCATAGTTGTAGAGAGCCTGTGCGTTCTCTCCGTCAAGTTCAACGGCTTTCTTGTAGGCAGCCTTTGCTTCGGCACGCTTTTCAGCGTTTTCATAGAGCACACCCTGGATAACGTAGTACTGTGCGTTGTCGGGTTCGGAAGCGATAGCCTGATTGATTACGTCAAAAGCCTTGTCGAGTTCCTTGTTCTGGAGATAATAGTTTACGATCTGACCCATGTAGGTGTTGTCTTCCTTTCCGTAGAGGGGAAGAGCTTCCTTGGCAACTTCGAGGACGGCTTCCTTATTGTTGTCGCCTGCGGCAACAGCAAGAGCGTAGTCATAAACCGATTTTTTGGTGTAGCCTTTGCTCTTGGCGTTAAGGAAAGACTTGAGGGCGGCCTTAAGGTCGTTCATCTGCCAGGCGGCGATACCCTGGTTGAAATAGATTTCACCGAAGATGGTATCGGCTGGCATGTTGGCAACTTTCTTTGCCACCTCGGGCATTTCGGCCAACGCGCCGAAGATTCCCCATGCGTCATACGCGCCCTTGTAGTCCTTTGCATTGAAAAGGTCAACACCGGCAGAGGTATAGTCGGAGAAGTGACCGGCGAGTTTGCTCACCATGTCCTTGGAATATTTAGTCTTCACTTTACCCTTTGCATCTGTCACGGAGTCAAGGGGGAGAGCCTTCATGAAGTAGTTGTAGCCCTGGACAAGAAGATTACCCATGGCAACTTCGGGATTGGCGGGAAGTTTGTCGAGCTGATTGAGCTGTTTCAGAGCCAGGAATTTGTCGTACTGGGAGAAGGCGGTGTTACCGGGGATGTAGTACGTTTTGGCATCGGATGCGGTCTGAGGATCCTGGAAAGCCGGAGTGATGATTTCCACAACTTTCTCGAAAGTCTGGTCGCCTTTCATGGCGCGTTCCGCTTCCTTAACTACAGCCTCCTGCGCATTGGCGCAGAAACCTGCTGCGAGGCAAAGAGCCAGAAAACTGATTTTTTTCATCTTTAGTGTTTTTATATTGTTATAAATTAGGTTGTTCATTCTATGGAGTCGTTTTCTTCGGAGTCATTTTCTTCGGCTGCGTCGTCGATTTCCTCTTCTTCCACAATTTCTTCGTCTGCCTCAACTTCGGCATCGGAGAGTCCGGGGAGTTCTTCGGCGTCGAGCACCTCAACTGTTTCTTCCTCGGGATCGGCATCCACACAGCATACCGAAGCTATAACGTCGTTGCGCTTGTCAAGGTTGATGATGCGCACACCCTGTGTGGCACGACCCATGATACGGAGGTCGGCAACGTGGATACGCAGTGTGATACCCGACTTGTTGATGATAACGAGGTCGTTGTCGTCGTTGACGCTCTTGAAGGCGACGAGAGTACCGGTCTTTTCGGTGATGTTCATTGTCTTGACGCCCTTTCCGCCACGGTTGGTGATGCGGTAGCTGTCGAGAACCGAACGTTTGCCGAAGCCTTCCTGAGAAAGCACCATGACGCTGTTGTCGGTGTCGGCACCCATAGTGACAAGTCCTACAACTTCATCGCGGCCGTCGTCGTCGAGGCGCATGCCGCGCACACCGGTGGACACACGTCCCATTGTCCTGAGCTTGGACTCGTGGAAGCGGATTGCACGGCCATTGCGGTTAGCCATGAGGATTTCGGAATTGCCGTCGGTAAGCTCTACGCCGATAAGTTTGTCGCCCTCGCGGATAACGATGGCCTTCTTACCCTTGGCAAGCACACGGGCGTATTCGGCAAGTGAAGTCTTCTTGATGATACCGTTTTTGGTGGCGAACACGAGGTAGTGCGAGCCGGTGAATTCGGGATCGTCAATCTGCTTGATGCGGATAAAGGCGTTGACCTGGTCGCCTGCCTCGATGTTGAGGAGGTTCTGAAGCGCACGGCCTTTGCTGTTCTTGGCTCCTTCGGGGAGGTCATAGACACGCATCTTGTACACGAGACCCTTGTCGGTGAAGAAGAGCATCGTGTTGTGCATGGATGCGGTGTAGATGTGCTCGATGAAGTCGGAATCGCGGGTGTCGCTGCCTTTGGCTCCCACACCGCCGCGGTTCTGGGCGCGGAAATCGGCCAGCGGAGTACGCTTGATATATCCGAGATGAGAGATTGTGATAATCATGTCGTCGTCGGCATAGAAGTCTTCGGCATTGAAGTCGCCTGCGGTGTAGTCGATGGTGGTGCGGCGTTCGTCGCCGAATTTGTCGCGTACCTCGATAAGTTCCGTCTTGATGAGCTCGCGGCACACGTGGTCGTCGGTGAGGATAAGCTCGAGCTCGGCGATGCGTGCGTGGATTTCGTCGATGTCGCGGCGGAGGTCGTCAATCATCAGGGCTGTAAGGCTGCGCAGACGCATGTCAACGATTGCCTGGGTCTGTACTTCCGACAGGCCGAAGCGTTCAGAGAGTCGCTGACGGGCTTCGTCGGGAGTCGACGACGAGCGGATGATATTGATTACCTCGTCGATATTCTCGACGGCAATCATCAAACCTTCGAGGATGTGGGCGCGCTCGCGGGCTTTTCTGAGCTCGAAATTGGTGCGGCGGATAACCACTTCATGACGGTGGTCGACAAACGCCTGGAGCAGCTCCTTGATGTTGAGCGTGCGCGGACGGCCATTTACGAGAGCCACGTTGTTGACGCTGAACGACGCCTGAAGCTGGGTCATCTTGAAGAGCTTGTTGAGCACAACGTTCGCATTGGCGTCGGTCTTCACCTTAATTACAATGCGCATGCCCTTGTAGTCGCTCTCGTCGTTGATGTCGGCGATACCGTCGATTTTCTTCTCGTTGACAAGTTCGGCGATGTATTTTACAAGCTCAGCCTTGTTGACTCCGTAGGGGATCTCATGAATAACGATGGTGTCGTGGGTATTGCCGGATTCGATTTCGGCACGTGCACGGATAACGATACGTCCGCGGCCGGTCTCATAGGCGTCGCGTACGCCGTTGTAGCCGTAGATGATACCGCCTGTGGGGAAGTCGGGAGCAGTGATGTGCTCCATCAGTTCCGGAATGGTGAGCTCGGGGTTGTCGATGAGCGCGATTGAAGCGTTGATTGACTCGGTAAGGTTGTGAGGCGGCATGTTGGTAGCCATACCTACGGCGATACCGGAGGCACCGTTCACAAGCAGGTTGGGGAAACGGGTGGGAAGAACCACCGGCTCACGGCGGGAGTTATCGTAGTTGGGCTGGAAATCAACTGTGTCGGAGTCGATGTCGCGGAGCATTTCCTCTCCCATGCGGGAAAGACGCACTTCCGTGTAACGCATGGCCGCGGGGGAGTCGCCGTCGATAGAACCGAAGTTACCATGACCGTCGACGAGGGTGTAGCGTAGAGCCCAGTCCTGAGCCATACGCACTACCGTGCCGTAGATCGACGAGTCACCGTGGGGGTGATACTTACCCATTACCTCACCTACGCAGTTGGCAGCTTTCTTGTGGGGTTTATTGCTGTTATTGCCCATCTCGTCCATTCCGAAAAGCACACGGCGGTGTACGGGTTTCATACCGTCACGGACATCAGGGAGGGCACGCGACACAATCACCGACATGGAATAGTCGATGTAGGCCGACTTCATTTCATTTTCAATACTGATCTTAAAAATACGATCTTCTTCCATCATGCTGTATAAAGTGATGCTAATTAGTCGTTTGGATAAAAAAGAGGATTCGGGCGGGGGAAGCCCGGATTTTTTCTTCTTAAAATTATCATACAAAGGTACGGTTTTTTTTCGGAAAAATAGTACTTTTGAACTTTTGAAGGCCAAATTTTATTTTATTTTAAAGTGCCGCTTATTCGCAATACTTGGCACAGTTCTTGCATTAGCATCACAATATGGAAAACAAGCAATATACAGACTCCGCCCGCGAGCTCATCCAGAGGCTCAGACACCAATGCGTGCAACACAACAACAGCACCATCATGCCTGCGCACCTGCTGCTCGAACTCTCCGAACCGGGAACGGCTTCGGCGGCTCTGATGGAGCGCGTGGTAGGCCGTGAACGCCTTGCCGAGCTCAAGGAAGAACTCGACATGGCTCTTTATGAAAACGCTCCCCGGGAGGATATTCCGGGCTATTTCAACCGCATAGTAACCCTTGTAATCAAGCTCGCGATTCTCGAAGCGCGATACCTGAAAGCCGAACAGGTCGACGTTGAGCATCTCCTGCTTGCTCTGTTCCACAACAAAGAAGTAAGAAACATGTCATTGATCCAAAACTACATATCAGCCGGTCTCGACTACGAGACCCTGCGGCGCGAAGCCATGGCCGACATAGCTTCCGCTCCGCGTGCCGGCGCCGACTTCGCCGACGATCCGGACGAGGACGCCGCTCCGGAACGTCCCTCGCAGGGCGATTCCGGGCAGGCCAAGCAGTCGCCCAAGAGCGACGACGCCAAGGCCGGAGCCGGAAAATTCCGCCGCGGCTCACGCGGTGGCGACACCCCGATGCTCGACAAGTTCGGCAACGACATGACCCGTGCCGCCGAACTCGGAAAGCTCGACCCCGTGGTAGGCCGCGAGGTCGAAATCGAACGCCTTGCCCAGATTTTGAGCCGCCGCAAGAAAAACAATCCCGTGCTCATCGGCGAACCCGGCGTGGGAAAATCCGCTATCGTCGAAGGTCTGGCACTCCGCATTATCCAGCGAAAGGTGTCGCGCATCCTCTTCGACAAACGCGTGGTGTCGCTCGACATGGCCTCGATTGTGGCCGGTACAAAATACCGCGGCGAGTTCGAGGAACGAATCAAAGCCATCCTCAATGAGCTTACCAAGAATCCCGACGTAATCCTGTTTATCGACGAAATCCACACCATCGTCGGAGCCGGAAACGCCCAAGGCTCGATGGACGCGGCCAACCTGCTCAAACCCGCCCTCGCACGCGGCGAAATCCAGTGCATCGGCGCAACGACCCTTGACGAGTACCGTGTCAATATAGAAAAGGACGGTGCACTCGAACGCCGCTTCCAGAAAGTGATGGTTGAGCCCACGACCGCAGAGGAAACCCTCACGATTCTCAACAACATCAAGCCCAAATACGAGGAACACCACGGCGTCATCTACACCCCCGAGGCACTCGAAGCCTGCGTGAAACTCACCGACCGCTACGTGTCCGACCGCAATTTCCCCGACAAGGCCATCGACGCACTCGACGAAGCCGGCTCGCGCGTACGAATCACAAATATATCCGTTCCGCCCGCTTTCGAGGCTCTCGAGAAAGAATATGAACGCATCAGCGCCGAGAAGTCAGAAGCCGCCCAGGCTCATGATTTCGCCCGTGCCACCAAGCTCCGCGACGAGGCCAGCGAACTTGCCCGCCGAATCGAGGAAGAACGCAAGGTATGGGAAAAGGCCATGGAGGAAAACCGCGAGGTTGTCGATGCCGACCGCGTGGCCGAAGTCGTTGCGATGATGACAGGCGTGCCCGTTCAGCGCATCGCTCAGGCCGAAGGCATACGCCTTCTTGAGATGGGTCCGAAACTCAAAAGCTCCATCATCGGTCAGGATGCCGCCATCGCCAAGATCGTAAAGGCAATCCAGCGCAACCGTCTGGGCCTGAAAGACCCCAACAAACCCATCGGCACATTCATGTTCCTCGGCCCCACCGGTGTGGGAAAAACACACCTTGCCAAGAAACTCGCCGAATACCTTTTTGACTCCGCCGATACCCTTGTGCGAATCGACATGAGCGAATATATGGAGAAATTCAGCGTGTCGCGCCTTATCGGAGCGCCTCCCGGCTACGTAGGATACGAGGAAGGAGGCCAGCTCACCGAACGCGTGCGCCGCCACCCCTACTCCGTCGTGCTCCTTGACGAAATCGAAAAGGCTCATCCCGACGTGTTCAACCTGCTCCTGCAGGTGATGGACGAAGGCCGTCTCACCGACAGTCTCGGACGCCGTATCGACTTCAAGAACACCATAATCATCATGACCTCGAACATCGGAACACGTCAGCTCAAGGAATTCGGCTCCGGAGTGGGCTTCACCACCCGCGAGGTCGACCGTGAATATTCCCACGGAGTGCTGTCAAAGGCTCTCAACAAGGCATTTTCGCCTGAGTTCCTTAACCGAATCGACGACATCGTGATATTCGACCAGCTCGACCGCGACGCTATTTTCAAAATCATCGACATCGAACTGTCGGGATTCTACCACCGTCTCGGCGACCTCGGCTACACAATCACTATCAGCGACGAGGCCAAGAACTTCATCGCATCGAAAGGCTGCGATGTACAGTTCGGCGCACGTCCGCTCAAGCGCGCCATCCAGAAATATCTTGAGGACGAGCTTGCCGAGCTTCTGCTGAGCGGAACCGTGGGAGACGCATCTGAAATCATCGTGGATTACGACCGCGAGACGGAAAAAATCACCACACATGTCCTTCCGCCCTCGGAGCAGCCCCTTCTCGAGAATCCGGAGGAATAGGCAAGAAGGTGAAAAGGCAATTGCCTTCGGCAGGCAAGAAATTGCAAAGGAGGTGATTGGGCAAACAGGTGAAAAGGTAAACAGGCAACGGATAGGTATTTTCTTGCCTTTTTACCTGATTTGCCTTCTTACCTAATATGCCTTCTTGCCTAAAATTATGCTAAACTTACATAAATCTGCCAAAATGTCATGCCTGACGGCATGGCATTTTTTTTGCATGTTGTTATAACAGCGACAACAAATCTATTTTCAGCAAAAAACTCAAAAACTATATAATATATGGCAACAGGAAAAATCGGGGTAACGACTGAGAACATCTTCCCCGTCATCAAAAAATTTCTTTACAGCGACCACGAAATCTTTCTCCGCGAACTCGTTTCCAACGCAGTTGACGCAACCCAGAAAATCCGCACACTCTCATCTTTCGGAGAATTCAAGGGCGAGCTCGGCACGCTCGACGTGCGTGTGACTGTCGACAAGGAAGCCGGAACGCTTACCGTGAGCGACCGCGGCGTGGGCATGACCGCCGAAGACATCGACAAGTACATCAATCAGATTGCCTTCTCCGGCGCCGAGGAATTTCTTGAAAAATACAAAGACACCGCAAATTCAATCATCGGCCACTTTGGCCTCGGATTCTATTCGGCCTTCATGGTGGCGAAGAAAGTTGTAATCAACTCGCTCAGCTACAAAGACGGCGCCGAATCCGTGCGCTGGGAATGTGACGGATCTCCCGAGTACACCATGAGCGCGGGCGACCGCACCGACCGTGGTACCGACATCATTCTTTACATCGACGAGGAAAGCAAGGAATTCCTCGACCAGATACGCATCGACACACTTCTGAAAAAGTATTGCCGCTTCCTTCCCGTGCCCGTAATCTCCGGCAAGGAGCAGGAATGGAAGGACGGAAAATACGTCGATACCGACCGCGATCTCGTGGTAAACGCCACCGAACCTCTGTGGACCAAGAAACCGGCCGACCTTACCGACGAGGACTACCGCAACTTCTACTCCGAACTTTATCCCGGCCAGGACGATCCTCTGTTCTGGATTCACCTCAACGTGGACTATCCTTTCACCCTCACCGGCATACTCTACTTCCCGAAAATCAAGTCGAATTTCGACATCAACAAGAACCGCATCTCCCTCTATTGCAACCAGGTTTTTGTCACCGACTCCGTGGAAGGCGTCGTGCCCGAGTTCATGACCCTGATGCAGGGTGTGATTGATTCGCCCGACATCCCTCTGAACGTGTCGCGTTCCTATCTCCAGAGCGACACTGCCGTGAAAAAAATCTCCGGCTACATCACAAAGAAAGTCGCTTCCCGTCTTGAAGAGCTTTTCAAGGCCGACCGCGCCGAATACGAAAAGAAATGGGACGATATCCGCCTGTTCATCATCTACGGCATGCTCACCGACGAGAAATTCTGCGAGCAGGCCATGAAATTCCTTCTCCTGAAGGACACCGAGGGCAAGTATTACACCCTCGACGAGTACAAGACTCTCGTTGAAGCATCGCAGACCGACTCCGACGGCAATATCATCTACCTGTACACCACAGACCCCGTGGCTCAGCACAGCTACATCAAGGCCGCCAACGACAAGGGCTACAATGTGCTGCTGCTTGACGGACAGCTCGACAATCATTTCGTGGGTCTGCTCGAACAGAAACTTGAAAAGACCCGCCTTGTCCGTGTCGACTCCGACGTTATCGACAACCTCATCCGCAAATCAGGCCGCAAGGAAGCCGACCTCACGCCGCTCCAGCGCAATATCATGACAACTGTGTTCAACTCACAGCTCCCCGTCATCGACAAGACTTCATTCCTCGTATCGTTCGAGGCGCTCGCTCCCACCGACCAGCCTATCGTAATCACTCAGAACGAATACATGCGACGCATGAAGGACTTGGCCGCACTTCAGCCGGGCATGAATTTCTACGGCGAACTCCCCGACAGCTACATGCTTGTTGTCAACACCGAGCATCCGCTGGTTGTGAAGATGCGCGACGAAGCGTCGTCAGCTCTCGACGCCGAGATCAAGCCCCTGGCCGACACAGTTGAGAAGGACAACGCCGAGATCACCGCCATCCGCGACGCTGCCAAGGACGCCAAACTTTCCGCCGAAGACGAGCAGAAAGTGAAAGACCTTGAAAAAGCCGTGGCCGACTCTCGCGAAAAGCAGGAAACAATCGTGCGCAAGTACGCTTCCGGCCAGCCCCTTGTCAAGCAGCTCATCGACCTTGCCCTTCTTGGCAACGGCCTTCTCAAAGGCGAGGCTCTGAGCGAGTTTATCCGCCGCTCGGTAAGCCTGCTCTAAGTTTCCGCTTCAGGCAACACATTCTCAACATTTTCCATAACATTCCCGGCGCCTTCCAATCCGCATTTGGAGGGCGCCTTTTTTGCGTTCTAAAAATAAATTCAATAATTTTGCCGCAGATTTTCTTTTATAATCCTTCTTATGAAAAAAGTATTTTTTCTTCTTATAGTTGCTATGCCGGGGCTCGTGTCGGTCATGAGCGCGGCGAATTACCGCATTTCCGCCGAACTGCCGAACAGCAACGGCAAAACATTCTACGTGATTGACTACGACAATAATGCCATAATTGATTCCGCCACCGTGGCAGATGGCAAGCTGAATATACAAGGTATTTACAACCGGGATGCCAACGTGCGTGTCGACGGCGGGATGGAGTTTGCTTCGTGTATTCTCGACAGCACACCTGTCGTGCTTGACATGGCAGGTCACGTGCCCGTAGCCGGTTCCGACCTCAACATGAGACTTGCCGAACTTGTCAACAGTCAGATACAGTCACGGAATCTGCTTATGGAGCAGTACTCAAGCATGAAGGAGACATTGCCAAACGACGAGTTCGAGAACAGGTTCAACGCTCTTTACGACAGCGTAAATTCCGCAAGACTCGCTTTCGTGGCTCAAACTATCATCGAAAATCCGGACAACGGACTTGGCGAGGCTGCCCTGAACGAATTTTCGGCAAACTGCAACTCCGCACAATGGGACAGTGTATGTGCCGGTGTAAGTCCGCGCCTGAAAAATCTCAAACGATTTATCACTACCGCCGGGCGTTTCCGTGCCCAACGCGAAACGGCTCCCGGAAATCCGTTTGTCGATATCGAAGGTAAAAACGCCGATGGAAGTCAGGCAAGACTTTCCGATTATGTAGGAAAAGGCAAATATGTCCTGGTTGATTTCTGGGCAAGCTGGTGCGGGCCATGCCACACGGAGGCTGAATCGACGCTCAAACCACTTTATGAAAAATACAAGGACTGCGACCGGTTCCAAATTCTCGGAGTAGCCGTTTCCGACAGCATGCAGCAAAGCCTTGAAGCCGCCGAGAAACACGGGTATTCATGGCCGATGATTCTCGACACAGAACGTAAACCCATGATTTCCTACGGATTCAACAGCATCCCCATGCTGATGCTGTTCGCTCCTGACGGCACAATCCTCGAACGCGATATCCGGGGCGAAGCAGTAATAAACGCCGTCGAAAAAATAATAAAATAGCCCGGATGTCACCATATACATGATGAATCAATAACCCGAATCCATACCGACCGAGAAATCCGGCCATTTCTATTGGCTCGACCTCATACGCTTCCTGTGTGCGCTTGATGTGGTGATAGCGGATTACCGCGACGCATTGTTTCCTCATTATTACGGACTCCCGGAGAGCCAGCAGAATATAGCATCAATCATATTCTATACTCTCACCCGCAATGCACAGGAAGCCGTTATGATATTTTTCATGCTTTCGGGATTTCTTGTAGGCGGCAGAGCCATGGAAAGAATTATCAGCGGGACTTTCAGGCCGACGACATATGCAACCGACCGCGCAACGCGTATCATGATACCTTTGGCTACATCCTATCTCCTTTGTATTCCGGTCTACTTGCTTTTCGGATATCACATTGAGTTATTTTCCTGGGTGGGGACACTTCTTTCGCTTCAAGGAATACTTGTGGAGCCTCCTTTCGGAGTCTTCTGGTCCTTGAGCTACGAAGTCTGGTTCTATATATTCATGGGCGCCATTGGTTATATAATCATGTACCGCGGACGCCCCAAAGCAATTTATGGAATAACGGCGCTCTTCGTTGTAAGCCTGGTATTCACCCGGCTCGATTCAACGTATCTTTTCATGTGGCTCATCGGCGCCGCGGGATATTTCATTGTGGGACATAAATCTAAAATAACAATGGTAATCGCACTTATTACCGCTGCCCTGTCATGGAGCCTTTTAGATTTGTTTCTTGAATCAAAAGTCAATATCGGATTCAAGACAAGTCCGGCAATGTACAGCTGCATCAAACTTCTTTTTGCCATCTCCTTTTCCATCTTCATGACCCAGGCCGTTCAGTATGCTCCGTCAAGCCGGACAGGCCGCGCGCTTAACAACATCGGCACATGGCTGGCGGCTTTCTCCTACACCCTGTACCTTACCCACATGCCGGTTCTGCGCCTGCTCTCCTATTTCGGTCTTTGGAGATTTGACCGCTTCTCCACTGAAAATATGCTCTGCTTCATTGGCTCCATATTGCTTGCTATTGTAGTGGCATATCTTATGTATCTGCCATTTGAGCGCAATACCCCCAAAGTAAGGCGCTTCCTCAAACGGCGCATCGCAATGTTGAAAGCCGGGTAAACAGCAGGCGGCGTCACCGAAATCCGGGACGCCGCCTGCGCAGATTAAGATAAAAGATAAAGGTACCTGATGCTTTGCGGAGCCTTATGTGCTGCAATCACTTTCCGCAAAGCCCGTCTGCAATCATTATAAACTTTTTCGGGCCTCGAATCCCATTATTGCGATAACGCCGATAATGGTGGCCGAACAGAGGAGAACTGTTGTAATGGCTGACATTGCTGATGTGTGTTTTTGTGGTTGATTCGTAGTGTTGTTAATTCTTACACTGCAAATGTAGCGCCCCGCCTGGGCAACCATCTTTCACACATCAGTTAAATAACATTTAACGATTCTTCCGATACTGTGGGAGCAAGGGCACGGGGAACTTCGAGAAAAGCGTCTGCGTAGCCTCGGCGATACCCTTCAGGTCTCGGAACTGAGCCTGGCCGTTTTCAATAATCGTTGCAACGGACGCCGAATACAGCGGCAACTTATCCTGGATATTAATCATGTCCATCGTAAGAACGCCCTCCTTATATATCCCGGTGATTACCTTGGCATTGGCATAATAATTCGACCAATAGAAGCTGCGGGGATAGATGAAGTAGGGATAAAATCCGTTGTAGTAGGGGCCTGCATAAGGCGTGTAGCCGGGAGGAAGCACCGGTTCCGTCTCGATTTCGCGGTGGATTGTGATTCCGATATTGACGAGAAGCGGCGAGTTCGGGTCTTCAGTAAATCCGCGCTCCACGAGCTGCTCGCGTATCGCCGCGGCAATATTATAATATGTCACCATCTGCATGCCGGGAGGTAGATGCCCTTCATCGGGAGTGACGATGCGGAATGTATGATACGATGCCAGATCGGCGTTGTTGTAAGTCTCACTGTTGACAAGCGAGAACGGGCTGCATGCTCCAAGCATGACCGCCATAAGTAAAAGTCCGAATATCTTTTTCATAATACAATGGAATTAATCTTATAAATCCCTCATACACTGAAAACAACACAGTTCCCAATTTGGTTCGGGTAGAATCTTATACCTTATCATGCAATAAAAACGCCATCTGTCTTGCACACAAGACAAAAAATATGTAATTTTGTCTTACCCACAAGACAAAGCAGATATGATTAGTAATGAAACACTACGCGAGGTGATGCTTGAAAACCGTAACGAAGTTATGATGCACGCCGTAATTCCTCGCAACATAGAACTCGAGAATTTTGACAGGCAGGTACTTGTCGGAGTACGACGAGCAGGTAAATCATACATTCTTTACGGCAGAATACAGCAACTTATCTCCAAAGGGCATAACTGGGATGAGATTGTATATATAAATTTTGAGGATGAACGCCTATCCGGAATGACCTTGGACGATTTAAATAAAATTCTCGAAGTCCACGGCCAATTAAGCGATAAACGTCCGATGCTATTCCTTGATGAGATTCAAAATATCACAGGGTGGGAAAAATTTGCCCGTAGAATTGCAGACAACAAGTACAAAGTCATTATAACCGGAAGTAATGCAAAAATGCTTTCAAAAGATGTGGCGGCCACTTTAGGTGGACGATACATTACTCATGACGTATTACCACTATCATTTGATGAGTATCTCCAAATCAATGGAATTAATCCCAATGACGAACTACTGACAGCCACAACAGCTGACAGGTCAATACTTATGCGCCATTTCGAGGAATATTTCCAGTTTGGAGGTTTCCCTGAATGTTCAACATTCCCGGTAAAAAGAGATTATCTCACAAGCCTATATCAAAAAATATTCCTGGGCGATATAGCCGCACGCAACAAAATTGATAATTTGTTCGCACTGAAAGTTCTATTCAAAAAAATAGCCGAAAGTATCAAACAACCGATTTCATTCACAAGAGCGACCAACATTGTAGCATCAACCGGCACTAAAATTGGGAAAAGTACCGTCATTAATTATCTCGGATACGCGTCAGACGCATATCTACTTCTTACTGTTCCCAATATTGCTGATACATTAGCCAACAAAATGAGTACACCCAAATATTACTTCATCGACAATGGAATAATATCTTTGTTGGCATTGGATATCCGAACGTCTCTACTCGAAAACCTGGTAGCTTTATCTCTCTTCAGGAAATACGGAATAAAAGATGCTGTCTATCATTACAATCATGGAATGGAAGTCGATTTTGTAATTCCCGAGGCAGAAACGGCGATACAGGTTTGCTACACAATGAATGATTCGGAGGGCACATTTGAACGTGAAACATCGGCCATCGTGAAACTACAGGAACGTATAAAGACGAAGAAAAACATTATCATTACATTTGAAGATGAAGGAATGATAAAAAAAGGAGAACTTGAAATTGAGGTCATTCCCGCCTGGAAGTTTATTCTAAAGAACAAGTAAAACATGAATTTTGTTATGGGAGTTTGAATATTCATTGAAAATGCGTATTTTTGCCACTCACCTTTGATTTATACATGAAAACCTTATGGAACTGACTGAATACTTTATTCATATCATAAAACAATCTGACAGTCTCGACATAGCTGAATCTGAATTCAAACGCGCCCTGATTGACGACGATGAGCTCCGCAAGGAATACCGCGAATATTGCCGCGAGACGGGAACCAGCGAAAAAAACGGTTTTCTTGACTTTTGCGAAGAATATATGCAGAATCAGGATAACGTCTGGGATTCTTTGAGCGACTATGACGAGTAACGTATTGTAACGAATGAAACATAACTCACACATGCGGCTTCCCGCGGAATGGGAATCTACGGAAGCCGTCCTGCTTTCGTGGCCTCACGCCGGTACCGACTGGGCCTACATGCTCGACGAGGTGGAAAACTGCTTCGTCAATATCGCTACGGCCATAGCGCCCTACGCCCGCGTTGTAATCGTGGCGCCCGACATCGACCATGTGGCCTCGAAATTGCAGCACATTCCCGCCGAGCGGCTGATAATATGCCCGATGCCGACCAACGACACCTGGGCGCGCGATTTCGGCCCGATTACCACAATTGACGCCGAAGGCAGGCTGATTGTCAACGACTTCAAATTCAACGGCTGGGGATTGAAATTTGCCGCCGACAAAGACAATCTCATCACCTCGCGCCTTTGCAAAGCCGGACTCTTCACCGGGCTGCGTGCCAACCGTCTTGGCTTCGTGCTCGAGGGCGGTTCAATCGAGAGCGACGGCGAAGGCACATTGCTCACGACATCGGAATGTCTGATGTCGCCCAACCGCAACGGCTCGCTCAACCGCGATGAAATCGAGGATTATCTCAAGGACGCTTTCGGAGTTACGAAAGTGCTTTGGCTCGACCATGGCGCGCTTGCAGGCGACGACACCGACAGCCACATCGACACCCTGGCACGGCTCGTTCCTCCCGGCGACGTGATTTTCTACACCGGATGCAACGACCCCGACGACGAGCACTACCCCGCTCTCAAGGCCATGGCCGAACAGCTCGCCACCTTCACCACCGCTTCCGGCAAACCGTACACCCTGATAGAACTTCCGCTTCCCGATGCCGTGTACGACCCCGACGAGGGAATACGCCTTCCGGCAACGTACGCCAACTTCCTCATCGTGAACGGCGCTGTGTTGCTTCCGGTCTACAACCAGGCGATGAAGGACCGGCAGGCTATCGACACACTCCGCGTGGCACTTCCCGACTACGAGATTGTGCCGGTTGATTGCCGCGCACTCATACGGCAGCACGGCTCGCTGCACTGCGTCACAATGCAACTCCCCACAGGTTCCCTCACCATCTGAACTGAACTACACATACGATATGAAACTCAAGACAGGTATCATCCAACAGCATAACACGGCCGACTCGGTGGAAAACCGTCGCCGCATCATCGAAAAAATCCGTAAGCTCGCAGCCGACGGAGCAAAATTAATCGTCAATCAGGAATTGCACGACACACTCTACTTCTGCCAGACCGAAAACGTTGACTATTGCGGACATGCCGCCCCTATTCCCTCCGAAGCATTGGAGGCATATTGCGCGGTAGCACGCGAATGTGGCGTGGTAATAGTGACTTCCGTGTATGAGCGTCGCGCGCCGGGATTGTATCACAACACCGCCGTGGTAATCGAGAAAGACGGCAGCATCGCAGGCAAGTACCGCAAGATGCACATTCCCGATGACCCGGCATACTACGAAAAGTTCTATTTCACTCCCGGCGACCTCGGATTCAAGCCGATTGACACGTCGGTTGGTCGTCTTGGCGTGCTTGTGTGCTGGGACCAATGGTATCCCGAGGCTGCGCGCCTGATGGCTCTTGCCGGAGCACAGTTGCTTATCTATCCTACTGCAATAGGTTGGGAAAGCTCCGACACTGACGACGAGAAATCGCGCCAGCGCGAGGCTTGGATAACCGTGCAGCGCGGTCATGCCATTGCCAACGGTCTTCCGGTGGTGAGCGTCAACCGCGTGGGCTACGAGAAAGACCCGTCGGAACACACGGGTGGAATCCAATTCTGGGGTTCGAGTTTCGTATGCGGTCCGCAGGGCGAATTTATCTTCCGCGCTTCGGATTCGGAAGAGGAATGTGCCGTGATTGATGTTGACCTCGCACGCTCCGAACAGGTGCGCCGCTGGTGGCCCTTCCTGCGCGACCGCCGCATCGACGCCTATTCCGACCTCACCAAGAGATTCATAGACTGAGGAATTAAGGAGGAAAGATTAAAGATTAAACAGGGGAGGAAAGATTAAACAAGGGATTAAAGATTATAGAGCATGGCCTTATTTTAGCGTTTTACCCATTAATCCCTAATCCTTAATCTTTAATCTTTTTACTTCCCCCAATCCGGACAAGCATTAACGGCGCGCAGTGCGGGCGAGGTTGCCGCGGCGGTAGCCGTCAAGAGATTTCTGACGCTCTTCTTCCATGATCGGACGGAGGGCGTCAAGATTTATATAGCGGGGTCCGCTGCCGCGAACTATCGGAAACACCTTTTCTTTAAGCTCCATCGCCCGGTCGCACGCTTTGCTGCGGAATTCCGGTCCGGTGGCCTGCAAATCCTCCGGAATGGAATCAAGAAACACAGGCTCGACATGCGAGCAGGGAGGATAGCCGAGTGCCGTCCACATCACCATGGCGTCGGGCGATTCGCCCGGAAGCAGGCCTTCAATCACAATGGATGCCGTGGAGATTGAACGCGGAACGAAATCCTGATCCACAGCCCAGGAGTCGCCCATCGTTTCGGGATTGTAGCCGAGACGGGAGTTATAGAAACACCTCGACATGTCTTCCGTAAAACATGCCGGAATAAAACTACGCGAAGCTATTCTGTCGCCAAGGATTTCCTCGACATTTTCGTAGCGGATATATCCGTAGCCGTCAAAGTCATTGCCGGAGAAGGAATAATTGGTTCTGACAAGTACTCCGGTTGGCGATTCCTCAAGAGGATATTTGGTGTATGAATAATCGTCGGTCTCAAAATAAGCCCCGGCGCCCGTCGCATCCAGCACGCCGAAATTGGCCTGCACTCCAAGCGGTTTGGGCAGGCGCATGAGCAGGTTCTCGAAATCATCGACCGTGCGGCAACTGCGCAATGCCTCCGACATCACTATGCCCTCACGGTCCTTATAGTCGGTCGTATCAGGGGCAAGATTGTAGGATGCAGTGTTCATGATTGCGAATCCCTCATCATTCATTCCCATCCAAGCCTCGCGCAACGAGGTATCGTCGCCGTTGAACAAGCCCACGTAACCGATTGAGCCGGGGCGCGACGAGTCGGCATCGACGCGTGCCATGAAATTATGGTCGGCACCCGTGTCGCGGTGTTTCCACAGCATAGGGCGTCCCGAAAGAGACGCTTTCCCGCTGACAATCATCGAGGTGCAGGCATCAGCATTAAATCCGGAAGCTGACAGTACGGCAGCCGCCAGTATGGATTTCAAGGCAGAAGAGAGATTAAGTTTCATATATTTAAGGGCAATCAAGGTATTAATCCTCGAATTTCTTGCGATAGAAAAGGAAGTTGCGGCCAAGATATTTCTCACGCACAACCGGATTCTCGGAAAGCTCCTCGGATGTTCCCTGGAAGAGAATACGGCCTTCAAACAGGAGATATGCACGGTCGGTGATACGCAATGTTTCCTGGGCGTTGTGGTCGGTGATAAGTATGCCGATATTTTTTTTCTTGAGCTTGTACACAATCGACTGAATGTCCTCCACCGCAATAGGGTCTACTCCGGCAAATGGCTCGTCGAGCATGATGAATTTCGGGTCGATGGCAAGACAACGCGCGATTTCGGTACGGCGGCGTTCACCTCCGGAAAGCTGGTCGCCGAGGTTCTTGCGCACTTTCTGAAGACGGAATTCGGCAATGAGACTTTCGAGTTTTTCCTTCTGGTACTCCGCGGGCTTGTTAGTCATCTGGAGCACGGAACGGATATTGTCTTCGACACTCATCTTGCGGAACACCGACGCCTCCTGTGGCAGATAACCGATACCGATCTGCGCACGCTTGTACATCGGGAGCTTGGTGATGTTGAGGTCGTTGAGGAATATTTGACCCTCATTCGGCTGCACAAGCCCCACGGTCATGTAGAATGTCGTTGTCTTACCGGCACCGTTCGGTCCGAGAAGCCCCACAATCTCACCCTGAGTCACATTGATTGACACGTGATTGACGACCGTACGCTTGCCGTACTTCTTCACAAGATTATCGGTACGAAGCACCATCTCCTCAGACACTTCCTCCTGAGGAATATCCTCAACGATTTCGTCTACCTCGACGGTAAGCTCGTTGCGGTCGTCCTGCTCGAAAGGCGTGGGGATTGATTCTTCCTTGGCGCTGTCGTTGTCGCGCGTGTACACTACTCCCATACTATCGCTTGAGACGGCTGTCTATGTAATCGGTGAGAAGATTGATTGCCACGGTATTGCTTCCGCCCTGCGGAACAATCAGGTCGGCGAAACGCTTCGACGGCTCGATATACTGGCAGTGCATGGGCTTGAGCACGTCCTGATAGCGGTCGATTACCATCTGGGGAGTGCGACCGCGCTCGATGCAGTCGCGGGCAATCACTCGGATAAGACGGTCGTCGGCATCAGCGTCAACAAACACCTTCACATCCATCATGTCGCGCAGCACGGGGTCGGTGAGCACAAGGATACCCTCCACTATCACGACGTCACAAGGGCGCACTTCCACTGTCTCGGGCTGGCGTGTACAGGTGAGATAGGAATAAGTGGGCATCTGTATCGTCTCGCCGTTTTTCAGTTTCTGCAGATGATCCACAAGCAGAGTCCACTCGATGGCTGCGGGTTCGTCGAAATTGATTTTGCTGCGTTCTTCCGGCGGGATATGGCTTGAATCCTTATAATATGAGTCCTGGGGCATCACAGCCACTTCCCCGGCGGGGAAACTGTTGATTATCTTGTTGACGACAGTGGTCTTGCCTGAACCGGTGCCACCGGCGATTCCTATGACGATCATGGATATTTTTTCTTTAGAAGTTGTTTATGCCACGAAATTACAAATTTTTCCGCAAACAACGGCTCTGTTACGCATAAATAATATATTGCTGTTTGCTAAAATAAATTAGTGGACGGATACGCACGTCCGGAGGACGTGGATTATTCCGTAACCGGGTACACCGGAGCCTTGGCGCAGGTGTGCCCGGCAAGAAATACCACTATCCATGACGTCCGCATGGACGTCGGAGTCATAGTATAAGTAATATGGGTAATGATTTTGCTCTGATTCCGGCGTCCACGGACGCCAATATAGATATATGATTAACCGGGCACACCTCCGGCTAAAAGCCTACGGTGTACCCGGTTACTAAATAATCAGCGTTCTGCGAACGCACGATATGTGCTTTCATCACGTGCCAAAGGCACGTCCCTACTAATCGACGTTCTGCGAACGCACGTTTGCGGCTATATCTTAAGCACATGTTGGATGTTTTGCAACACCCTCAATAACTGCTATATTGCTGAAGGCTCGGTATTATCTTGCCTTTTGGCCTTTCATTACCTTATTGCCTGTATTTAGAGCTTATGCTTCACGGGGGTGAGCATGAAGGTGAATGTGTAGTCGCCGTAGGGAAGCTGATACTTCTCCAGGGGGCGCGACTTCCAGCTGTCGACACATCCGAGACCCATCTGAGCCTTGTCGAGCAGGAGATTGGTAAGGTCGGATTTCTCAACGAGTTCCGAATGGCTCTGACCTTTTTCCACACCGTCGTCAAGCGACTCGATGGTATAGTTGAGCGCCGAAGCCGAGAATGGCGCGGCTGCTACTATCTCAAGGCCGTTACCACCCTTGTTGAGCTGACGCCAAACACGAATGTCGGTCTTGTTGCCGTTTTCCTGCGGGCGGATGTAGGAATAGAACTGGTCGGCTACCTTCTGGCGGTAAAGTCCGAGGTCGGCACTGTTGTTGCGGTCAACATAGTTCTCGCCGGGTCCGCGTCCGTAGAATTCGATTTCGTCAAATTCAACAGGCATGGGCATCTGCACACCGAAACGGTAGAGACCCGACACTTTCGCAGCCTTGTCGGCCTTGAAATCCTCAGTCACCTTCACCGCACCTTCGTTGTTGATTACGTATGTCATGGTGAGCTGTCCGGAAACCGAAGGCATGTCGTATTCAGCCTTTACCACGGCGAGGCCGTCGGCGTTGAGTTCGCCGGTGAGGGATTTCAGCTTGAACTCGGGATGCTTCCATGCGGCGTATTCCTGCGGGAGTTTCGCGCCCATGTCATTGTCGGTGGCCGCACGCCAGAAGTTGGGCGTGAGTTTGGAGCCGTCCTTGAGGAAGTCCATTCCGGCAGCCTGATACTTCATCATGAAACCATCCTTGCGGCTGAATTCCACGTCGTATCCCGTACCTTTTACGATAAGGTAGTTGCGGTCGTTCTCGACAATCTCGGGAACTTCCACAGCCACATTTTTCTCTGCCGCGTTGGCGATGGCAGGCTCGGAAGCCTTATAGGGGCGGAGAACTATCTGATCTTTGGCAACAGCATATCCCACAGGAAGGACACCGTCGGGACGTTTCAGCTCATATGCCACATCAAGAAGCCATTCGGCGCAGTCGCACACGTGACCGAAATCAATGTTCACCGACTTTGTCTGTTGCGGAGCCACGTCGAGATTTTCGATGCGTCCGGAACGAACGACCTTGCCGTTTTTCAGCACCTTCCACACCAGGGCATAATCGTTGAGGTTGCGGAAGAAGTTTTCGTTGTAAATCTTGACTTCGCCCTTGGAGAGGTCGCCGGGAGTTGTCCAGATGTTCTGATAGATGCGTCCCACCTCATACATATGGGGATTCGGCACGCGGTCGGGGCTTACAAGACCGTTGTTGCAGAAATTGTTGTCGCTGGCATCGTAACGGTTGAAATCGCCGCCGTAGCCGTAGAAAGTCTTTCCTTCGGGAGTTTTCCAACGGATTGACTGGTCCACGAAGTCCCAAATAAATCCGCCCTGGAGGTTGGGATACTTGCGGTAAAGGTCCCAATACTCCTTGAAGCCGCCCATCGAGTTGCCCATCGCATGAGCATACTCGCATTGGATAAGCGGTTTGGTCTTGGATGAATCCTTGCCGTAGGCCTCGGTCAATTCGTAATTATAATACATCGGGCAGAAAATATCGGTATGCTCCTTCTGCTTTGCCTGCTCGTACTGCACGGCACGCGAGGGGTCGGTGTTCTTCACCCATTCGTATGCGGCCACGAAGTTGTCGCCGTCACCGGCTTCATTTCCGAGCGACCAGAAAATCACCGAGGGATGGTTGAAGTTGCGCTGAACATTGCGCTGGTTGCGCTCGAGGTGAGCCTTCTTGTAAGATGCGTTCTTTGCGAGGGTCTTGTCCTTGTAGCCCATTCCGTGGGATTCGAGGTTGGCCTCAGCAATGACATAGATTCCGTGTTCGTCGCACAGGTCATACCACAGATTGTCGTCGGGATAGTGACAGGTACGCACGGCATTGATATTGAACTCCTTCATCAGCTTGATATCCTGAAGCATACGCTCGGGCGAAACGACATATCCGCCATCGGGGTCGAGTTCGTGACGGTCGGCACCCTTGAAGAGCACGGGCTGACCGTTGACAAGCACCTGCGCGCCTTTGAGTTCGATTTTGCGGAAACCTACCTTCACGGGAATCACCTCGTCGGAGCCTTTCACCTTGGCATAGAGCGTGTAGAGATACGGCGATTCAGCCGACCATTTTTCAGGAGCGGCAATGTCAAGGACAGTCTTTCCGGCCTTGGCATCGGCTTTGGCAACTTCCTTGCCGTCGGCATCCACAAGGGTAAGCTCGACAGGGCGGTTGCCTTTCATCTTCAGGTCAACTGCGAGTGTTCCGTTCTTGTAGACGGAATCGAGGTCGGGAGTCACGCGGATGTCTTCGATGCGGTTCTTGTCGCGGGCATAGAGGTAGCAATCGCGTCCCACACCGCTGAAACGGAAGAAATCCTGGTCTTCAAGATAAGTTCCGTCGTTCCAGCGGAACACCTGGAAAGCTATGAGATTATCCTGGCCGGGCTTGAGATAGGGAGTGAGGTCAAATTCGCTCTCGAGCTTGCTGTCTTCGCCGTAGCCCACGAACTTGCCGTTGACCCACAGATAGATGTTCGAAGTCACAGAACCGAAATGAGCCACGATGTCCTTGCCCTTCCAAGAGGCGGGAATGTGCACGGTCTTGCGGTATGAGCCCACGTGGTTGTTAGCCACCGGAACTTCGGGAGGATTGTTCTTGAACTGCTCGCGCCAGGCGTATCCGGTGTTTACATATAGCGGATCGCCATAGCCGTTCAGTTCCCATACTCCGGGCACAGGCATGTCGGCCCAGCCGCGGTCGTTGAATCCGGGCTTCCAGAAATCGGTCGGACGGCTGTCGGCATCCTTCACCCAGTTGAACTTCCACGTTCCGTTGAGGGTCATGAAATTGTCGGAATTTTCTTTTACGCCTTTTCGTGCCGCCGCATCGTTTTCGAAGGCGAAATACGCTGCATGCATCGGGGCACGGTTCACTTCGTTGACATTCGGATCCTGCCATTCCTTCATGGTCTGAGCGGGCGCCACAGCCGCAATGGAAAGCAGTCCGAGAGTCAGGACAGATTTTCTCATGATTATAATAAAAGGTTAATAATGAATTTCAGTTAATGCACCATTGCATCGGAGAGTCCACAAAGATACTGCAACGGCTGTTACTGTAACCGCTGTTGCAAAATTAAGCAAAAAGCATAAAACTACCAAATCCGGCAACATATACGGTCCTTTAACATTTCACTTTTCAATCTTCACCCTTCACCTTTCACTTTTCACCTTTCACCTTTCCCCCTTCACCTTTTGCTTTATAATACTCCAGCGGGGTCATGGTGGGCGAAAGTCCTTCGGCTACCATCTTTTCCGCCCAGGCCTTGGCTGCGACAGGCGTGTTGGCAGGCTCGGCGCCCCCTTGAGTTTTTTCCTGCTCCTGCGCGGCGCGTCGGCGGGAGCGTGCGGCCTGATGCGATTTCTCGCGACGGTGGGCAGCGATGCGGTCGGCGGTTGAACGGTCGGCGGCCTTGCGGCGCACGGCGGCGATGAGGTGCGAAGCGAAGTCGGAGTAACCTCCGGGGTGTGTGCGTCGGGCTATATCCCACTCGGAGCGTACCTCGCAGGCGAGGGCATGGAACTCGTCGGGCTCGAGAGCAAGGTTGCCATAGACACGCTCAAGCACCTCCGCAGGAGCTGAAAAGAACTCATTCCAAAAATCCTCATGCTCGCGCGGCTCTTTCCCGTGAGAGAAAGTTCTATTTGGTTTAATTTCTTTTTCTTTTATTTCCTTTTCTTTCTTTTGTGGCATTACCGCGGACTTTACCGCAATATCTGCAGCATTAATTGAGTTTTCGGTCGCATTATTCGCCCCTGCGCCCGGCTTGACATCTGTTGTTGATTCCTCCGCTGCGTCACTGATAAGGCTGAAATCGCTTATGCGGCTCTTGCGGCGACACTGCCGGCATATTTCAGTATAGGTTTCCTGAATATCGACCGATGTCAGCACTCCATTTTCCAAGAGCATCATCTTGTCGAAAATACCTGCGGCAGCGCTTGCCCCGACGATACGGCCAACGAGCTCCTCGTCGCACCCAAGAGTCTCGGCAACGCAGAAGCACACATCTTCGTCGTAACGCAGGAAGTAGCCGCGGCGATAAATCATGCCTGTAAGGATAATGTACACACCCAAGGCATCCGATCCGAACGTGCGAGTGAGACGGCGCAGGCGTATGTCGCTGTAAAAATCTGAATCAAGAGGGAAATAATCGAGTCCCGTTTTTGCTTTCCGTGCCATTGTAGTTTAAGATAAAGATTAAGGATTAAAGATTAACGATGCCCGGCATCGTTAATTCCGCAAAGATACCACTGCGTAGCGGTAATAAACCTGCATTTTTGCCGAGAGAGGAAATTTAACACAAGGAGCGTAATCCTCAGGATTGCGCAAAATAAACAGCCGCAGTTCCGCTTTGTCTAAAATTCCAAAAAAGGGAAGTTTTCGGGCGAACGGGAAGTTTTTTCAGGAAATATCATTAACTTTGCCAAGAATAAGAGGGTGTTTAACAATAAGAGTTAACCCGTGGGTTCCGTATTACGGAAAGCCAAAAGTAACTTTATTGTTATCATTCTCTTCCGAAGATATTAAAAGAAAGTTTTAAATATGATATTAAAATTACCGTAGTTCCGGTTTCTCTTTGGTGCTTTTCCCATAACTCTTTGGTCGAGTGGCTACTGCCACACTCCCGCATCGTTATGGAAAAATCCCTCAAAGATAAACCGCCCACGGATTAACAT
>CAJURN010000014.1 GCA_910589055.1 uncultured Muribaculaceae bacterium | reverse complement strand
CTTCTTCCTCAAGAGCCCGATGCACGACTACACCAAGGACGAAGTGCCTGTAAACCACCTCTTCCAGCAGTACGTGATGCTCAAGAACGCAATCCGCGAAATGGGCGGCTACAAAGCCGACGAGCCCATCGACTAACCGACACACCCACGGCCCCCGCGGCCTGACATATCATTCAACGATGCCCTCAAGGCCGGTAACATCATCGGCTACGAGGGCATCCCTGTAATCGGGAGCCGACACACGCATCTTCACGTTCTTCAGCGTAATACCATCGGCGTGACGCACATAAAGTCCCCATGCGGGAAGCTCGCCGAACATCGTGTATTCCGGATAGCCGGCGCGGTTTTCCGGCACATCCGAGATACGGTACTTGCCTATATAGCCCATACCCTTGGTACCGCGTCCGGGATAGGTGACGTCAATATTCTCGAGGACTACATTTTGCACCCTGGCATCAGGGAGTCCTGTAATGCTCGCCGGAATAGGATTATGAATCACGTTGAGGCCGGGCCCGCGAAGGTCATAATTCTCGTCGGGACGTCCGAATGGCACCACACATGTGAGATTGCGCACAATCACATTGCGGAACGCGCCGGGACGCTCGCCGCGCCGGTGTCCCAGACGCATGAATATCGCATTACCGGTATTTACAGCGCTGACTCCATCGACAAGAACATTCTCAAGCACAGCGCCGTCGACCGTCTCCAATGCAATAGCAGAACGATAGGTATCACGCACGCGGATATCGCGTATCTCCACATTCCTGAAGCCGCCGAATGACTCAGTTCCGAACTTGACAGCACAGGAACTGCTGCATATATCGCAGTCGCGGATTATAATTCCGTCATTTCCGCCGTCGGAATCAAACGATTTCAACACGATGCCATCATCGGCCGAGTTGATACTGCATCGCTCCACAAGCACATTGCTGCAATCAGCGATATCTATGCCGTCATTATTCCAATAAGCGCGGTTTTCAAAATCAATATCACGTATCACCACGTCGCGGCAGCCATCCAAAGAAAGACCCCAGGCAGCCGACGAGCGAAGATTGACACCTTCCACGCTCAAACCATCAACATTCTTGAAATCAAGAAGTTTAGGACGGATTGACGGACGCATGCGCCGCTTGTTGTACGTCGGGTCGGGACGCACCCCTGTGTGGTGGAGACTGTCGATGGCGAGAGCAAGCTCAAGCCCGCGCCCGTCAATAATTCCCTCTCCGGAAATCTTTACTCCACGCGTGTCCTCCGACGAAATAAGCGCATCCATGCTTTGTGAATCGGCATATCCTCTGTAATCATACGGATTTACACTACCGAGAAGTCTCGCCCCTTTTTCAAGGCGTATTTCAAATTCGGAAGGCAATGTTATACTACCTGTTACATAATCTCCCGACTGAAAAACAAGAACCTTGCAACCCGAAGTTTTCGCCGAATCCACCGCAGCCTGAATTTCCTTGGTGATCACATTTCCTCCGTCGGGATTTATACCGAAATCGGCAAGCGAAGCCACCTGCGCAAACCCCGAAAATGAGACAATTACAGAAAGTGCAACCGACAATATCGTAGGTCTGCATATTAAAAAATGAGATATATTCATATACATAGAATTAAGGTTTTGCCAAAATTACGAAAAAAGATGGAATTTTCATAACTTTGCAGGTATGATACAGACTTATACAACTCCCGTGGGGGAGCTGACGATTGTGTGCTCGGAGGGGGCGGTGCGGCTCTGCGATTGGACAGGTTCGCGGCACTTTAAAGCCCACATCAAAGCCTTGACATCGGCTATCCCCGACGCACTCACTTCCGAAACGGAAGCGGACACAGCCCTGATGCACACCGTCATCAACGAACTCGACAGCTACTTCCAAGGCACAGGCCGCGGATTCAGCGTGCCTGTCGCTCCTGTCGGGACACCGTTCCGCCAGGACGTGTGGCAGCAGTTGAAAGACATACCTTACGGAAGCGTAGTGAGCTATGCCGAACTCGCGCGACGGCTCGGGAAGCCCGGCGCCGCTCGTGCAGCAGGCACGGCATGCGGAGCCAACCCCGTGTCGATACTCATTCCCTGCCACCGCGTTGTGTCCACCGCAGGCAAGCTCACCGGTTACGCCGGAGGAATCCAAGCCAAAGAATATCTGCTGCGCCTCGAAAAAATTAACAAAACATAAATCCGCCAAATTGCACCGTTCATAAATTATTAATGTGTAATTTTGCAGATTGATGAAAGAGTCGTTAAAACAGGTGCAGCAACAGCGGCTTCAACAGAAGCTGAATCCTCAGCAGGTGCGTTTCGGTCGCCTGCTGGAGATGTCTACGCCCGAAATTGAAGACGAGGTACGCCGCGAGCTCGACGAGAATCCCGCACTGGAGGAAGTGGACCACTCGCAGGACGCCGCACTTGGCGACGATGATTTCAACGAGACCGCCGAGCAGCTCCAGCTCGCCGACTACGGTTCCGACGACGACATACCATCCTACCGGCTCGAAGCCCGCAACAGTTCCTACGGCGAATCACGCCCCGAACCGCTTGCAGTGAGCGAGGACGGCGAGTCGATGATGTCGGTGCTTGAGAGCCGCCTGGCTGAGTTCGACCTTGACGACACCGACCGCCGCATCGCATCGTACATAATCGGCAACCTCGATTCCAACGGCTACATAACGCGCTCACCCGCAGCGATAGCCGACGACTTCGCAGTGGCCGAGGGCTACGATGTAGGCACCGAGCGCGTGCGCCGCGTGTTCCGCGAGGTGCGTCGCCTCGAACCAGCCGGAATCGGAGCCGTCGACCTCCGCGACTGCCTGCTGCTTCAGCTCGAACGCCTTCCGCAGAGCCTGACCTCGCGTATCGCACGCGAGATTATCGCCGACTACTTCGACCTGTTTTCAAAAAAGCACTTCGACCGCATCCGCAACACCCTCGGCGTCGACAGCGACGAGTTCCAACAGGCTCTTGACCTCATACGCGGCCTGAATCCCAAGCCCGGCGCACTCCTCGAGCACAACGGCGCCGACGACCGCATGCGCCACATAATCCCCGATTTCAGCGTTGACTACGAGCCTGAGAGCCACCGTTTCAGCGTGAATCTACTCAGCCGCACGCCCGAACTGGCGATAGAACGCAGTTTCGCCGCGCCCGACGACATGGCGGATGACCCGGCCACAGCAACGGCCAATCCGCGCATGCAGGAAGCCCAGGCCTTCCTGCGCCGCAAGCGCGAGGAAGCCGGAGGATTCATACGCCTTCTCGAGATGCGCTCCCGCACGCTCATTGCCGTGATGGAAGCTATCGTACGCCGCCAGAGCGCATTTTTCATATCCGGCGACCGTGCCGACATACGTCCGATGATTCTGCGCGACATCGCCGCCGACACCGGCAACGACATTTCCGTAATCTCCCGTGCCGCAACCGGAAAATACGTGCTCACACCCCATGGCATGTATCCGCTCAAACTCTTCTTCAACGAGCGCCCGAAGACCGACAACGACACCTCCAGCCACGAAATCCTGCAGATGCTCGAAAAGCTGATAAACGCGGAGGACAAACACAAGCCGCTCAGCGACGAAGCCCTGCGCGATGCCCTCGAAGACAAAGGATTCGACATTGCCCGTCGCACAGTGGCAAAGTACCGCGAAAGGCTTGGAATTCCCGTGGCGCGATTGAGAAAACAATTCTGACTCCTGCGGAGTTATCAACATAAACACATCCGACGATGATGAACGATACACCGACACAGCAAAATACGGAAACGCCCGCCGTCCCGGCCGGACTGAGACGTTGCGCACAGATATTCAGCGACGTATTCTCGCCGCTACTCATACCCACCTACGGCATGGTGATTGCCATGACTATGACCGCGCTGAGCATACTTCCCGCCGGAATACGCCTTGGCGCTACCCTCGGCGTGGCCTTCATCACGGCTTTCATCCCGACGCTGTTCATCTTCATCCTCATCCGCATGGGCAAGGTGAGCGACACAAGCATTTCCGACCGCCACCAGCGCACGGCACCGTTTCTCGCTTCCGTAGCGTGCTATATCGGCGCTGCCGTGTATGTGTCGGCACTCCACGCTCCGCGATGGCTCATGCTCTTCTTCGCTGCCGCCGCCGCGATGTCGCTGATTTCGCTGCTTATCACTCACTGGTGGAAAATCAGCGCCCACACCGGAGCCGCGGCCGGACTTGCCGGAGTGGTATTCTGGCTCGGTGCCAACCACATACTTCTCTTCCACCCTCTTGCAATGATTTCCGGGGCGATACTCCTTGTGGGACTTCTCGCAAGCTCACGCATCATCCTTGGCCGCCACACTCTCATGCAGGTAACGGCAGGCGCCCTGCTCGGATTCTTCATCGAATACGGCACACTTCTTTTATTTGCTTAAACACCTTCTAATCCAGCATAATTCACAATGACACCACTCGTAAGCATTATCATGGGCAGCACGTCCGACCTGCCGGTTCTGCGTAAAGCCGCCGACTTTCTCGAACAGATGGAAATTCCTTTTGAAATGCACGCCCTGAGCGCACACCGCACCCCTGCGGCCGTAGAAAAATTCGCCACCTCAGCGGCTTCAAGAGGAATAAAGGTAATCATTGCCGCAGCCGGAATGGCCGCAGCCCTGCCGGGAGTAATCGCGGCGCTGACCCCGCTGCCCGTCATCGGACTTCCCGTGGCCTCGACACTTTCGGGAGTCGACGCCCTCGCATCCATCGTGCAGATGCCCCCCGCCATCCCCGTGGCTACGGTTGGAATCAATGCCGGAATGAACGCCGCCGTGCTCGCCGTACGCATCCTCGCGCTCAGCGACGAAGCCGTGGCCGCACGCTATAACGCATACCTCGGCACCCTCGAACAGAAAGTACTCAAAGCCGACGCAGAACTCAGCGCCCTCGACGATTACAAATTCCAGGTAAAGTGAGCAGATACAATTATAGCCGCCGCAAGAGCGACAGTGTGAAAGTGGGCGACATACGTCTCGGAGGCAACGAGCCCCTGCGACTTCAGTCGATGACAAACACCCCTACGCTCGACACCGAGGCTTCCGCAGCACAGTGTCTGCGCATTGCCGCAGCCGGGGCCGACATCGTGCGCCTGACAGCCCAGGGCGTGGCCCATGCACGCAATCTCGAGAACATACGCAAAGTACTGCGGGACAAGGGCGTGACTACGCCCCTCGTGGCCGACATACATTTCAACTCCGATGCAGCCTTCGCCGCCGCCGAAGTGGTGGAGAAAGTGCGCATCAACCCCGGCAACTTCGTTGACCCTGGCCGCACATTCCGCCAGCTCAGCTACACCGACGAGGAATATGCAGCCGAAATACAGCGCATACGCGACCGTTTCATCCCCTTCCTGCAACTGTGCCGGGAGCACGGCACGGCAATACGTCTCGGCGTCAACCACGGCTCGCTCAGTGACCGCATCATGAGCCGCTACGGCGACACCCCCGAAGGCATGGTTGAGTCCGTGATGGAATTCCTGCGCATCTGCAAGGAAGTGGAATTTCCCGACGTGGTTATCTCCATCAAGGCCTCCAACGTGGTTGTGATGACCCGCACCGTGCGCCTTCTCGTCAAGGCCATGGATGCCGAAGGCATGAGCTATCCCCTCCACCTCGGCGTCACCGAGGCCGGCGATGCCGAAGACGGACGCATCAAATCGGCCGTGGGCATAGGCTCACTGCTCGCCGACGGACTCGGCGACACCATACGCGTGTCGCTCAGCGAGGCACCCGAAGCCGAACTGCCCGAGGCCCGACGCCTTGCCGCACACATTGCCCGCATGGCCGCAGCCGAGCACATCGACGCTCCGGCCACGGCTCCATCACGCCCCTACGGCACACGACGCCCCTCGCGCAGCGTGGCCGGAATCGGCGGCGAGAACCGTCCGGCAGTAGGCGGCATCGACTTCACCGACGTGCCCAACGGAGTACTTGTGGTTGAATCATCCCACGACAACCGCATAGGCCACATTCGCTCACAAATCGACGCAATCGACCTCGGCCCTGATGCCGGAGCGCCCGTAGTCATCAAGCTCTCATATCCGGCCAACATGGAAGTAGCTGACGTGTTCATTGCCGCCTCCGCCGACTTTGGCGCACTCGTGCTCGAAGGCTACCGCGACGGAATCATACTTGACGCGCCCTCGCTGACACCCGAACAGAACCGCACTCTCACCCTGGGCATACTCCAGGCCACACGCACCCGTATCTCCAAAACGGAATTCATAGCCTGCCCCGGATGCGGACGCACGCTGTTCGACCTGCCGTCGGTACTGACCCGCGTCAAGAGCGCCTGCTCCCACCTGAAGCATCTGAAAATCGGCGTCATGGGCTGCATCGTAAACGGCCCAGGCGAAATGGCCGATGCCGACTACGGCTACGTAGGTGCCGCAGCCGGAAAAGTGAGCCTGTACAAAGGCAAGGAATGTGTGAAGAAAAACATCCCCGAAGCCGAAGCCGTGACCGAACTCATCAACCTCATCAAGGAAAACGGCGACTGGCGCGAGCCATCAGAAGCATGAAACTCCCCGGCCACACATATTCAATCCTGAACATCGGCAACCGCGGGCTGCGCCTCGTACACCGACATATTCCGGGAGCAAATTCCGGAATCTTCGGTGTGGCCGTACGTGCCGGAAGCCGCGACGAGCTTCCCGGGCGCCACGGACTCGCGCATTTCGTTGAGCACACGATTTTCAAGGGCACACAGCGCCGCTCGGCCTGGCACATCATCAACCGTATGGAAGCCGTGGGCGGCGAACTCAACGCCTTCACAACCAAGGAAGAGACTGTGGTCTACACCGTCTTTCCCAACGGAAGCGCCCCGCGCGCAATCGAGCTGGTGGCCGACCTTACGCTGAACTCACGCTTTCCACAGCGCGAGCTCGACAAGGAGCGCGATGTCGTGGCCGACGAAATCGACTCATATCTCGACACACCTTCCGAGGCCGTATTCGACGACTTCGAAGACCTTCTTTTCGCCGGACATCCGCTCGGCCACAATATCCTCGGCACAGCTGAGTCGCTCAAAGGATTCGACTCGCAGGTGTGCCGCGAGTATCTGCGCCGCTACTACCGTCCCGACAACATGGTGGCTTTCTACTGCGGCCCCCAGGGCGAAGCGAGAATACGAGCCGCCGTCGAGAAGCACTTCGCTCCCTTCGACGACATCCCCTGCGATGGCGATATTATCCGCCCCGCCGCCGATACAGCCTTTCCTCCGGCGCCCTTCAGCATAAGCCGCAGCATAGGCTCACATCAGGCTCACACCGTGCTTGGCATACGTACGGGCGGAATTTTCAGCCCCGCACGCTACGCCGTGGCACTCACAGGCAACATCATCGGCGGCCCCGGCATGAACTCGCTGCTCAACGTGGCCCTGCGCGAGAAGCGCGGACTGGTCTACTCGGTGGAAAGCTCCATATCCGCCTTTACCGACACGGGAATGATGGCCGTGTACTTCGGCTGCGACCCCGACGATACATCGCTGTGCATGGAGCTGTGCCACGACACATTCCGGGGAATAGCCTCAGGGCGTATCCTGTCGCGCCGCGCCATAGAACAAGCCAAGAAACAATACACCGGACAACTCGTGATTGCTTCCGGCAACCATGAAAACAACATCCTGTCGGCAGCCCGCGCCACACTATTCCGGGGGAAGCCGTCGACAGCAAAAGAAACCGTAGCTGCAATAGCCTCTGTCACCGAAGAATCAATCAGGGAAACAGCCGCCCTTCTCACCGGGGCTTCATCCCTTACCCTCGGCAGATAAGTCGCGCGCGTAGCACCTCTTGTGGTGCATAATTGCCTCACTATGAAAACTTACCGGAAATAATTCCTATTTTTGCATGGGAGACCCGGAGAGCCGATCGTTTCCCAAACGAATAAAAGCGTTTTATCACACTGATTGTAACTCTGTTATCAAAACTTAGGACCTTTTGACGACATATTTCTTCTAAGAGTGACATCAACGAGTGGAAAACGTTCACGTGTACGTATAGTACACAAAGCCGTAGTGCGCCCAAGGGCGCACTGCGACTTGTGGATTATTATACCCTAAACGTGGGCGAATTCATCCGTTTGATTCCGTAGAAGAAAGGTATCCTAAGGCCGAGATAACAGGAATCGAATCACGTTGAATCCCCCACGTATTTTTATGCCCCGGGGATTGCAAGGGCGCTTTATCGAAAAAACACATTTCCCATCCTCCTTACCCCCATTTCTTCCCATGCAGCCCTTAGGAAAACTAATCAAGGAAGAGCTGGAACGACAGGAACGCACCGTAACCTGGTTTGCGCGCCGACTGTCGTGCGACCGCTCCAACATCTATCGCATGTTTCAGAAAAACAGCATCGACACTGACCTTCTTCTACGAATCTCACTACTGCTCGACCACGACTTTTTTCAGGATTTGTCGGTGGCTCTCGCCGACAGGCGCAAGTCGTAAATATCGCACCGGATATGTAGCAAATATCCTACAAACCAATTCGTTGTATTCAACACACCGGTCGTAACTTTGCATTATCATTTGTACAAGTCCATATTAACTCCTCTTAAAAATCTCAAAACCTCTTACAAACAAATCAATCAAGCAAATCCACATTAATTATTTTAATCATTAGTTTTATGAACAATTATTTGAAAATCGCACTTCTTTCTCTGGTGTGTGCTTCGATGAGCGGTTCGTTCACTTCCTGTAAGGACTACGATGACGACATCAACAACCTTCAGGAACAGATCAACCAGAACAAGGACGCCATCACAAGCATCAACAACCAGATAGCTGCGGGTGCCATCCTTAATTCTGTTACTAAGTCCGCCGACGGCAAGGGCATCGTTATCACGGTGACTAAAGACGGCAAGCAGGAGCAGTTCACCATCACCAACGGTGAAAACGGAAAGGACGCTGACGTCTGGACCATCGGCACCGACGGATACTGGTACAAGAACAACGAGAAGACCTCCTACAAGGCTGTCGGAACCGACGGTACTAACGGTACCAACGGCACTGACGGTGTGAACGGCGCTTACTACAAGCCCAACCCCGAAACAGGCTACTTCGAACTTTACGAATGGGATGCCGCTACAAAGTCTTACAAGTGCACCAACGACAAGGCTGTCAAGTATGCTGAGCCTACTTCCACAGTTGAGACATACCTCACCGCTGTTGACAACGGCGAAACCGTAATTATTTCCGGCGTTAAGCAGGCCGACGGAACCTACGGTACAGTAACCATCGCAAAGAACGGCGCACTCCGCGGTCTCGTTTTCATCCCCGATCTCTATCTCGACGGTGTTGAAGCTACCCGCTATGCTTACGCTCCCAGCGTAGCCGTACTTTCACCTATCACAACCAAGGTGACCGGTACTACCTATTACAACGGTGCTTTCGAAATCCTCGCAAAGGAAAAGAACAGCTATACAGCAACAACAAAGAAGATTGACATTCCTTCAATCTCTACCGTTACATACGAACTCAACCCCACCAACGCAAACGTAGGTGATCTCGCGTTCAGCATGTTCGGAACTCAGAAGGAAGCTATCAACCGCGCTGCAAACGATCCCGTATTCCTCGTACAGGGTCAGCCCGCACGCAATGCTGACAACAACCTGACTGTTTCCTACAAGATTTCCAACCCCAACGTAATCAGCACTCAGGAAAACCTCCTCACAGTATTCGCTACCGAAGCTGCTGCTAAGGAAGGTGACAAGGAAACTGTTACTTCCGACTACGCAACCCTCGTTCCCTCGAAGGTTCTCTTCACATCTCTCGCCTACGCTGTTGAAAGCCAGGTTACAACTACCATGACTTGCAACAAGGACCTCTACCTCACCGGTAAGACCGCCCTCGAAAACAAGGCTACTGTTGACGCAGTATGGGATGGTGGAACAGTTGATCTCGCATCAAAACTCTGCGTACACTACCTCGTTAACGACTTCACCCTTCCCACTTCCGGAACTCACAAGGTGATGACTCTCAAGGACGCTGCTGAAATCTACGGCCTCACTCCCTCTTTCGAGCTCGTGAAGTACAACGTAGGTGGCAACGACACCAACGAAGACCAGTACGGACAGGTTTCTGCCGAAGGCGTATTCACACCCTGCTACGTGAACGCTCAGGGCCAGACCGTTCCCAACACTACTACTGAAGGTAAGTCGTCTATCGACCGTCGCCCCATGGTACTCGTTACCCTCCAGAACACTCAGGGCGAAGTTGTCCTCAACGGCTACGTAGTATTCGAAATCACAGCCAAGAAGTCTCTGCCCCAGACCGCAAGCTTCATCCTTGACGCTAACGCCAAGTCTGACTTCCTCTGCAGCTTCAGCACAAGCACAACTTGGGCACAGTGGTCCGGTATCCTCCTCGAAGGTCTCCACCGCTCCAACAAGGAATTCGCTGCTGCTTACACCTGGACTCCCAACGAAACCTACACCACAACCGACGGCACAACCTTCAACAAGGTAGCTAACAACAAGTTCGGTGAAATCGTGGTTAAGGACGACGCTGCAACAGGCGAAGTTAACTCCGTCCTCAACTGGACCGGCGACAACATGGATCTCGCTGAAATCTACGCACAGCCCAACCACTCCGTAACTCTCTACGTTCAGTTCAAGACTGCCGGAACTCCCGCATCTTACGTTTACGTTGGTATCACCCTCACCGTAAGCAAGGACGGTCAGGAAGCTAACTGGACAGTAGCTGACAACAACAAGTATGTTCCCGAATGGCAGAACGGTGAAATCCACATGCACGTGGCAGCTCCTGAAGCCGGCAATGACGTAAATGACTTCTACTACGAACTCACCAACGCATGGCTCAACGGTAACATCGGCGTAACTGCAGCCGGAGCTTACAACAACAACATCAAGTACAGCTTCCGCTGGAGCAGCACTCAGGACACCAAGTACAGCGCTAACGGTCAGACCCTCCGCTACAACGGTAAAGACATCGCCACCCTCACCGCAGCAGGTAAGGTGACATATCTTGACAACGATGCAGCTAAGGAACTCCTCAACTCCGGTAAGATGGAGGCTCACGGAAATGTTGAAATCGTAGCTACCTACGGTACATGCGAAATTCCTTTCCCGAACACCTACAAGTTCACCGTACGCTTCCTCCGTCCTCTCACAATGATCGACGGTAGCTCGCCCGAATTCACTCCCGCAACCGCAGGTGGATCTCGCGTAGGCCTCGGAAGCCTCTTCAACCTCCAGGATTGGCGCGGTAAAGCCGTTACCGATTACAAGAACGGCAAGATGGAAGCTGTCCTCGACAACGGCATCAACCTCTACGACTTCTACGAAATCGAATCCATCAAGGTTGACCTCACCAAGGTTATGTTCCAGAACGGCAGCAACTGGGAACCCATCACTGCCAACAAGAACGCTAACCTCAACATCGAAAGCTCCGACGCCAACGTTGTGACAGTTGCAGGTACAGTCTACACAATCGACGCTTCTTCCGTAGCAAACGTCAACACAGTAGAACTCATCTACAACTCCGCTTCTCAGGGTGTTACAAGCAAGTACAACCTCAAGATCCCCGTACAGCTCGTTTACTCATGGGGTACTCTCGAAGCTGAACTTCCCGCAGTTGTAAACACAACTATCGGTCAGTAATCCCACTCCAAATCTGATAGAACTTTCACAGGTTTCTATATACTAAGTTGTTCTTTCAGTAAATCTGAAAGGTAAATCGCGAACCGGTCCGGGCGTGTCGTCGACGACACGCCCGGACTATTTTTTTCACCATTAACTTTGCATTACTCCCGTTTATTCGTATTTTTGCAATCATGTCCAAACCAACATTATACATAATTGCAGGATGTAACGGAGCCGGAAAAACCACGGCATCGTTCACTGTGTTACCCGATATTCTCAAATGTCGAGAATTTGTAAACGCAGATGAGATAGCGAAAGGACTTTCTCCTTTCGCCCCCGAAACAGTTGCGATTCAAGCGGGCAAACTCATGCTGGAGCGGATAGAGACTCTTCTGGACGAAAAAGTTTCTTTCGCCATAGAAACAACCTTAGCCACACGCAGCTATAAAAATCTTGTTGAACGGGCTAAGGCCATGGGATATGAAGTTCAACTCCTATTCTTTTGGCTCGAATCGCCCGCTATGGCTTGTCGTCGAGTTGCCAAACGAGTCCGAGAAGGCGGTCACGACATACCCAAAGACGTTATTCATAGGCGTTATTGGCTTGGATTATCCAATTTTTTCAACATTTTCATATCAATTGTAGACTATTGGGCGTTATATGATAATAACTTCAATGCCGATTTAATAGCAGATTCGGATGAAATTTGTGATTGTTCTAAGTTTAATTTAATTGAAGAATCATGTCGGAACAAGAACGTATAAATTTTAAGAAAAGACTGAATGAGGGTCTCAGACTATCCTTTGAGAGGATGCTACAAAAAAAGCAGATGCTCGGAGAGTCGATTGTGACATGTGATTCCAATGGAAATCCGATAACAATTTCGGCTGAAGAAGCATGGATTCTGTATCACGAAAGACAGTCGAAGCACGACTCCAAAAAATGAAATTTCCGGAAAGATTTGGAAATCATCGGGAAAAGCGCTAACTTTGCAGCCGGTTTCGTAATCTCTGGCAGGACGTGCAGCCTGCGAATATTGCGAGTAATGTTAACATTTTAAATACCTGTTTACAATGGATTTAATTAAGATTGCCGAAGAAGCGTTCGCTACCGGCAAGCAGCATCCCGAATTCGGTCCCGGCGACACCATCACCGTGGCTTACCGTATCAAGGAAGGCAACAAGGAGCGTATCCAGCAGTACCGCGGTGTCGTTATCCGTATCTCCGGCGAAGGAGCAAAGAAGCGTTTCACCGTTCGTAAGATGAGCGACAACATCGGCGTTGAACGTATTTTCCCCATCGAATCTCCGTTCATCGACTCTATCACCGTCAACAAGTACGGTAAAGTACGTCGCGCTAAACTTTACTATCTCCGTGCCCTCACCGGCAAGAAGGCTCGTATCAAAGAGCGTCGCGTAGTAAAGAAATAAGCTCCGCTTACATCCACCTAAAAAAACGTCGGCTGTGCAGAATCTGCACAGCCGATGTTTTTTAGAGCCAAATGGGACAAATAGGACTAATTAGTCCTATTTGTCCCATTAGCCTTATCTGTCATCTGTCTTCTGATTTCATCAAAAGATTATAGAGATCGTCACAGCGGGATTCGAGTTCGGGCTGGAGGATGGCGGCTTCTGCGGGGTCGACCATCTTCAGGTCGGCGTAGCGGTCTTCGCCGTTGATAAACTCAATGAGCTTGCCGTCGGGCTTGGCGTAGTCAACCGTGAGAGGATTCTTCCCTTCCCGGGCGAGTGCCGGGTTGTAGCGGTAGAGAGGCCAATAGCCTGAGAGCACGGCATTTTTCTCTTCAAGTATGCTCGTACCCATTCCGGCTCGGATGCCGTGGTTGATACACGGACAGTAGGCAATCACAATCGACGGGCCGGGATAAGCCTCGGCCTCGGCAAGGGCGTCGATGGCCTGCTGATAGTTGGCTCCGAGAGCGATTGAGGCCACATACACGTTGCCATAGGTCATCATCATCCGGCCAAGGTCTTTCTTGAACGTGCGCTTGCCGTCGGAGGCATACTTGGCAACCGCGCCCAAGGGCGTGGCCTTGGACGTCTGGCCGCCCGTGTTGGAGTAACATTCGGTATCCATCACAAGTATATTGATGTTCTCGTCCTGGGCAAGCACATGGTCCAGTCCGGCAAAACCGATGTCGTAGGCCCATCCGTCGCCACCGATGGCCCACACACTTTTCTGCGCGAAAATATCCTCGCGTTCGAGAAGCGAGCGTGTCTCATCCGTGGCCGGGAGCGCCTTCAAGGCCGCCAACAGCGCTTCCGAGGCTGCTCCTGATTTATCAGGCGTACTTTCGGCGGCAATCCATTCCTCCGCGGCCTGCTTCACCGCCGGTGTAGCTTGCGAAGACGCGGCGAAAGCCTTAACATCGGCCATCAACTGCCCGCGGCGATGCTGATAAGCCACAAACATGCCAAAACCGTACTCCGCATTGTCCTCGAACAGAGAATTTCCCCATGCCGGACCTTTGCCGAAGCGGTTGGTACAATAGGCGTTGCTCGGGAAATTCGCACCCCATATCGAGCTGCAACCGGTGGCGTTGGCAATCACAAGACGCTCGCCCATGAGCTGAGTGAGCAACTTGACATACGGCGTCTCGCCACATCCTGCACACGCTCCGGAAAATTCCAGAAGCGGCTGTGCGAACTGCGAGCCGTTAATGGTGGTGCGCGGAATCAGATTATCCTTTATTGACACCTTATCAAGGGCATACTTGAGTGTGGCCTCGTCCTCGGCAAGACGCGATGGCAGCGGCACCATCGTGAGCGCATGGCCGGGACATATCGTCGCGCATGACCCACAGCCCGTACAATCGCGCGGAAACACCTGTATGCGGTACTGATAGGGCGCCAGTTGCGGCTGAGTATGGCTGTCTTTTGTCACGAATCCGGCGGGAGCGTTTTTCTTCTCGTCGGCATCGAGCAGATAAGGACGTATCGAGGCGTGGGCGCACACGAGCGAGCACTCGGTACATTCCACACACTTTGTCGCATCCCACTGCGGGATACGCAGGGCAATCGTTCGCTTCTCGTATGCAGTCGTGCCGGGAGGCATCGTACCGTCGGGAGCAAGCGCCGACACCGGCAGCGAATTGCCCTCAAGGCGGTTGCACACGCGGGCCACGTCACGCACAAAAGGCGGAAGAGTCTCATCATTTCCTACCCTATCATCCTTGGCCTCGAGCCACTGCTCAACGGGGTAATTGATTTCCACGATAGCATCGGCAGCCATGTCGACGGCCTGATTGTTGAGCTGAACCACCTGCGCGCCCTCGTGCATGTACATCTTTGAAATCTTTTCCTTGATTGCAGCCACAGCCTGCTCATATGGCATAAGCCCCGACAGGCGGAAGAACACGGCCTCCATTACGGTGTTGATGCGCACTCCGAGTCCGTTGCGGCGCGCAATACCGTTGGCGTCGACATTGTAGAACCGGATTTTTTTCGAAGCTATCGCGCGACGCAAGCATGCAGGCAGCCGGGAATCCATCTCAGCCGCTGTCCACGGGGAATTAAGAACGAAGATTCCGCCCTCACGAAGGCGGTCGACGAGCTCGAAACGGTTGACGTACATGTCCTTGTTGCAGCCCACGTAATCCGCCTGGGCTATGGAGTATTCGGCTTCGACAGGAGAATGGCTGATGCGGAGCTGGGAAATTGTGTAGCCGCCCGACTTCTTCGCCGAATACGTGAAATATGCCTGTGCATAGAGATTTTCCGAATCGCCGAGAATGGCAGCAATCTGCTTTGTGGCGCCGACGGTGCCGTCGGAACCCATGCCATAGAAAATGGCAGAGCTGAGTCCGGGTGCTGCAGGAATCTCGAAATCGCCATAGTCGAGCGATAGGTGAGTTACATCGTCGTTGATGCCTACGGTGAACCCGTTGCGCGGCTCCGCAGCGTCCAGCTCATCGAACACCGCCTTAACCATGGCCGGATCAAACTCCTTGGAACTTAGCCCGTAGCGACCGCCTACGACCTTAATATCGCGCCCCGAGCGATGCACGGCTGCCGCCACATCGACATACAGCGGTTCGCCGCCGGAACCGGGTTCTTTGGTGCGGTCGAGCACCGCAATGCGCTCCACACTGCTTGGAATGGACTTCAGAAGGTCGTCGGCACTGAACGGACGATAAAGGCGCACCTTCACGCAGCCGACTTTCGCCCCGGGGTCGGACGAGTTGAGGTAATTGACCGTCTGCTCAACCACCTCGCATGAAGAACCCATCGAAATTATGACACGCCTGGCATCCGGAGCGCCGTAATAGTCGAAAAGATGATACTGCCTGCCTGTCAAGGTTGCCACCTTATCCATGGCCTGCTGCACTATGCCGGGGAAGGCATCATAATACTTGTTGGCGGCCTCGCGGTTCTGGAAATATACATCGGGGTTCTGCGCCGAGCCGCGCAGGGAGGGATGGTCGGGATTGAGCGCACGGCGGCGGAAGGCAAGCACCTTGTCCTTGGGCAGGAGCTGCTGCATATCGGCGTATGAAAGCATGTCGATTGTAGTCATCTCGTTGGACGTGCGCCATCCGTCAAAGAAATGGAGCACCGGCAGCGAGCCTTCGATTGCCGCCATATGCGCCACTATCGCCAGGTCGTGGGTTTCCTGCACCGAGGCCGAGGCCAGCATGGTGAAGCCCGTGGCGCGACATGCCATCACGTCCTGATGGTCGCCGAAGATACTCAGGGCATGCGTGGCGAGCGAGCGGCAACCGACATGGAACACGCCCGGCAACAGCTCACCGGCAATCTTATACATGTTGGGAATCATGAGCATGAGCCCCTGCGAGGAGGTGAAGGTGGTTGCTAGCGCTCCGGCGGCAAGGGCGCCGTGAGTGGCTCCCGCGGCTCCAAGTTCGCTCTCGAGTTCCTTTACCTGCATGGGTGCTCCGAGCAGATTCTTCACTCCGGCCACACGCCAGCGGTCGGCAACGTCGCCCATCTCGGCAACGGGCGTAATCGGATAAATCGTAGCCACCTCGCTGAAGGCGTAGGCGATATATGTTGCGGCAGTGCAACCGTCGACTATCTTTTTCATTGGTGTTCAGGTGTTGGATTGACGGAAAAGAGTTGACTGCGGACGGTGCGGACACACATTCCACTGTCAACTCTTATATGTTTCTCAGTTTATCTAAATCAGATTGATACTCCGGGGATTGTGCCCACACAGAGCTGCGTTATCCACAACCACAGCGGGCAGAATACCACGAACAGGATAACCGAAATCGTCAGCGACGAGGTACTTGTCGCGACATAGGTGTCGTATTCGTCGGCGATGATAATACCGGAGAAGGCAGGAGGAAGAGCACCGGCCACAACCAGCATCGCAAGGTTAGCTGCACTCATGTGACACATAAGGCCAACTACGAGCAGCGCACCCGGCATAACGATAAGTTTAAGTATCACACCGAGGATAGCCTGCCAGTTGACAGTAACCTTGATAGCGGAGAGGGTGATACCTGCGGCGAACACGGCCATTGAAGCGTTGGCACCCTTGATAAGGTCGAAGGAAGGACTTGCCCATTTCGGCCAGGGAATTCCGGCAACTACCCAGATTACAGCAAGGATAGGCGCCCATGCCACGGGCTGTTCAAGGGCATGAATCACGGGCTTCCATGCGCTCGGTTTCTTGCCGCCGTTCTTTGCGAGGGCTTTTTCGTTACCGTCGTTAAGAAGCGACAGACCCACAGGAATACCGACAGCGTTCACCACGATACCAACGATTGCGACAACGAGAGCCACATAGGCGTTCGTACCGAAAATAGGCTCGAGGATTGCGAATCCGAGGAAGCCGATTGTAGGCGAACCGTTGACAAGTGCCATGATGGCAGCGTCACCCTGGGTGACACCCTGTTTGCGGAAGCAATATTTATAAATGTAATAGACCAGCATGAAGCATGCCATGATGACAACGAGCGACACGAGCGTGAGCTTGATATCCTCGACGAGCATCTTGCGGTCGGCGTCCACTATGGACACGAAAAGTGCTGCCGGCAAAGCGTAGTCGAGCACAACTTTATTAAATGCCTTTGCATTTGCGGCATTGAAGATACCTTTCTTTCCGGAAATGTATCCTGCGAGCATCACCACGATAATCGGGACAATGGCGTATAGAAGGATGTGTTCCATAAATAAAGTATTAGTTGAATGAATAATTCTGAATAAAGGTTTACTGTGGATGCCCGGCGGGCATCCACAGGTTTGAGTCGCTTACACGGTGTAATTGATAAGCGGAGTAGGATTCAGATAGCCTATGTGTCCCGATTCTTTGCCTGAGTCGGCGGCAAGCTGTACGTCAATCAAGGCAGGAGCCTTTGACGCGATGGCCTCTTTCAGGGCTGCCGAAAGCTCGGCAGGAGTTGTAACATGGTAAGTGGTAGCGCCGAAAGCGTCGCCGATCTTATCGTAGCGTGCATTGATGTCAAGTGTGGTAGGAGCAGGAGCCGTGCCACCGGAGGGGTTCACGCCAACGCCATTGTAGATACCGCCGTTGTTGAACACAACCACGGTGCAAGGCAGTTTGTAGCGGCAGATGGTGGCGAAGTCCATTCCGGAGAATCCGAAAGCGGAGTCGCCTTCAATTGCCACGACGCTCTTTCCGGTTGCCACGGCGGCACCGATTGTCGAACCCATGCCCATACCCATGATCGACCATGTTGCACAGTCGATACGATGGCGCGGCAAGAACATATCCACGGTGTCGCGGGTGTCGTCGAGCGTGTTTGCGCCTTCGTTGACAAGTATCACGTCGGGGTTGGATTCAAGCACGGGCTTGATGGCGCTGAGCGCGGTCCAGTGGTTCATCGGCATTGCGGAAGCTGCGGCTGCCAGACGTGCCTGGAACTTGGTGTTCTTCTCCTTGGTCTCGGCCTGGAGCGACTGGAGCCATGCGGGATCGGCCTGCATCCTGGTCTTTGCCAATCCGGCGAGGATTGCGTCAAGTGCGAGACCCATGTCACCTACCACAGGCGCAGCCACGGGAACGTTGCGGTCGATTTCCTGCGGCTCCACATCGAGCTGCACGAATTTCATCGCAGGATTCCACTTGCCGCGTCCGAAGCTGAGCATCCAGTTGATGCGGGCACCTATCACGATAGTGACATCGGCCTGCTCCATGATGGTGCTTCGGCAGGAAAGGGCGCTGTACTCGCCGTTGTCGGGCATCAGACCCTTTGCCATCGACATGGAAAGGTAAGGGATCTTGTAAGTCTCGATAAGAGTCTTGATTTTGTCGTCGACCTGAGCGTAGGCCGCACCCTTGCCGAGAAGGATTGCAGGACGCTTGGCGGTGGAGATAAGTTCTACCGCGCGGTCAACGGCAGCCTGGTTAGGAGCCGTTTCGGAAGTAAGGTCAACAGGGGTGTAGAAAAGTTTCTCGGCATCCTCGCGGTTCATGATTTCGCCCAATGCAGGGGTTGTCATGTCGATGTAGACACCGCCGGGACGTCCGCTCACTGCGGCACGGTAGGCGCGTGCTACAGCCGAAGGAATATCCTTGGCATAGCTGCATCGGAAAGCGGCTTTGACGAGAGGACGGGCTGTGTTGAGCTGGTCGAGCTGTTCGTAAGTGCCCATGTTCATATCCACCATTGTGGGGTCGCTCGCGCCCGAAATCTGAATCATCGGGTAGCAGTTGACCGTTGCGTTGGTGGTGGCTGTAAGGCCGTTGAGGAAGCCCAGCGACGATACGGTAAGGAGCACACCCGGTTTCTTGGTAAGGAAACCGTGGGTGGCTGCGGCCATACCTGCCTGCTGCTCAAACCGGAAGCCGTAATAGTTCATTCCTAATTTCTGCATCGCATAGGCGACTTCCGTTACCGGGATACCCACAAGACCGTAGACATCCATCAGTCCGAGACGCCGCAATGACTCTGCAAGAATATACATACCCGTCACCTGGTCCGGAAATTTCGGAGCCTGTGTGTCAGGGGTGGTGTTTGCTGTACTCATAATATATCTTATTTTGCTTGGTTGAATGATGGGAGGTAAGTAGAGACTGAAGGCGCATCGGAGCACCTTCAGTCCCGTATTATCATTGTCTCAATTATGCCTTGGGGGCTGCGGGCATGGGAGCTGTTGTGCCGTTGGCCTTCATTGCAGCCTGCTGTTCTGCGGTATAACCGAGCGAGGTAAGGATTTCCTCGGTGTTTCCGCCCAAGGTAGGACAGGGACCGTAGGTAGGCTGATAGTTTGACATTGTGAAAGGACATCCCACGGTAACGAATTCACCGATTTCGCCACCCTGATTGATTCTTACGAGGGTATTGCCATCATAAAGCGATTCGTCCGACATGATTTCCTTGGTTGAGAGCACAGGGCCTACGGGCACTCCGGCCGGGCCAAGAATCTCTGTTACCTCAAACTTGGTCTTGTCGGCAGTCCAAGCGCCGATACGGGCGTAGATTTCGTCTTTGTGGCGGTCGCGTGCGTCGGCAGTGTTGAAATCGGGGTTGGTGAGCCAATCCTCGAAGCCCATTGCCTTACATGCTGCCTCGAAGTCCTTGGCACCACGCTGGAGGATGATGTAGACGTAGTTGTTGGCGTCGATTTCGGAATCAAGATTGCCTGCGGGCTTACACTTGTAGGTCCAGCCGAGTACGCCGCCACCCTCGATGTTGCCTGCACGGGGAACGCAATCGCCGAACTTGCCGTTGGGGTACTGCGGGAACTGGGTAAGGTAACCGATTTTTTCGAGTGTGAGCTGGTCACGGGTCTTGATACGGCAGAGGTTAAGACAAGCGTTGTGCATCGACTGATAGACGAAGCAGCCTTCGCCGGTCTTCTCACGCTGCACAAGTGCGGCGAGCAGGCCGATAAGCAGGTGCATACCGGTGTTCGAGTCGCCAAGGGCGGCACCGCTCTGTGTAGGGATATTGTCGGCGCCTTCATACCATCCGGTTGTGGATGCGGCGGCGGCGGTTACCTGTGCGATAGGTTCGTAAGCCTTCAAATCCTTGTATTTCGACGATTCAGGGAAGCCCTTGATAGTACCGTAGATACAACGGGGATTCAGGGCATGCACGACATCCCAGCTGAAACCGAGTTTATCCATGGCACCCGGGTGGAGGTTTTCAACGAAAATATCACATTCCTTGATAAGTTTGGTAAGGATTTCCTTTCCGTCGGGAGTCTTTGCATCGAGTGCGAGCGACTTCTTGTCGGAGTTGAGCTGCAGGAAGTAATAGCTGGGAAGATCAGGATTGAACTGAAGTTCCTTACGTGTGGCGTCGCCCACACCGGGACGTTCGATTTTAATTACATCGGCGCCGAGCCACGCGAGCATCTGAGTACATGAAGGTCCTGACTGGACTTCGGTAAAGTCCACAACCTTAATTCCTTGAAGAGGAGCAGTGTTCATAATTGAGAAGTGTTTTTAAGTGTTAGTTAAGTATATTTTTTAATCTCCTGTCGCGGAGATAGAATTCTGTTTAATTTCGACAGTCACACTTATAACATTCTCGGTCAAGGAAAGGTTTAGATGAGCGTTAGATATGGGGTGAAGGGGGGAAGGTGAAAAGTGAAGATATTTGCTCTTTCGACAAAAGCATATATCTTCACTTGAAAATTTATTTTCAAAATTTCACCATTCACTCTTCACCCTTCACTCTTCACCCAGCCTCTACCGCCCCTTGGGCATGCGGGCGTTGGGCTCTTTGTCGGAGTAGCAGGGCTGGTCGTGGAGGATGCCCGAGGCGCGCCATATATTCTGCAATGGCTGCACGCGGCGCATGAAGTCCTTGTAGTCGCGGTTGTCCGACGGACTCCATCCTCGCTCTGCAAGCGCGGCTATGCGCGGGAAAGTCATGTAGGTAAGCTTCGTAAAGTCCGGCACATTCTCATTCCACATCTGCACGCCGAAGCCGATTACCTTATCCTTGAGCGCGGAATCAAGATTCTGCGGACACGGATAGAAACGGAAACACTTCCACAGCGGTATGCCCTCGTAAGAATAATCCATATAAGTATAGAGCTGGTCGGAATTTACCGTGAGATAGCCTTCCGAGGCAGCCTTGCCGAGTCCGGCAATGTCGCCCTGCCAGAACTGGGCAATCGAGCCGTCAACCTCGGCCTGCTCTCCGGCATGGCCGGTGATTTCATTCCATCCCATCATGCGCACGCCCTTGTCGGCAAGATAACGAGCCATGCGGCGCACCAGGCGGTCCTGAAGCTGCCACGGCTGAGTCAATCCGTTCTCTTTCATAAAAGCCGAAACGCCATCGGAGCCGGTCCAATGCTTATATTCAGCCTCATCACCACCGATGTGGATTATAGGAGTGCCGAACAATTCAATAGTATAATCCACCACATCGCGCAGGAACTGCTCCACGCTCGGGTCGGCCACATTGAGCAGGTCGCCCGTCACAGCCTTTCCCTCCATGCGCGACGACGTGCCAAGCCACGGATATGAAGCGATAGCGGCCCACGAGTGACCCGGCATTTCTATTTCAGGCACGACAGTAATGCCGCGGCGGCGTGCATAATCCACGACATCACGGATTTCGTCGGCATTATAATATGCGCGGCGTCCGGGATAGATTGAATCCCATTGCTCGGGAGTGACGAAACGGTGAGAGTAGTCGAGTTTTGAACCGATTTCGGTCAATCGAGGATATTTGGGCACCTCAAGACGCCACCCTGCTCCATCCACAAGGTGCCAGTGGAGCACGTTCATCTTGATACGCGAGAGCTCGTCGATTACCTTCTTGGCAACCTCCGCTCCGAAGAAGTGGCGGCTCTCATCCAGCAGATAGCTGCGCCAGGGAAAAGCGGGAGCGTCAGTGATTGTGGCTGCCTTCAGCTTCGATTTTCCGGCAGCATACTGCCTCAGGGTCTGAAGGCCCCAGATAAGCCCGGCATCAGAGTCGGCGGCAATCTCAATCTTGTTCTTGGCGATATCAAGGCGGTAGCCCTCGCGATTGGCGGTAAGTCCGGGCTGCAGAGTAAGCACAACCGACGCCGACGCGCTGTCGGCAGCCGCAGCTGTCGGGATTCCGGTCTCGGCAATCCATGCCGATGCGAGTTCACGGTCGATTCCACTCGCAGGAGCAAAATAGACTCCCCCTGTGAGTTCCGACGGAGTCACGTTTCCGCTTCGGGTTTGATATTCAAGAGGTAACGGTACGATTTCAGGAGTACGGGCTACGGAAAACAAGGCACCGGAAAAAAGCAAAGTCAAAAACAAAAATGCTCTCGATAACATAAAATATACAGTTTAGGATTAGCGGTTGATAATTGGTATTGCAAAAGTACAAATAAGTCGGGTGCAACGCAAAATTTATTTTAGCACACCCGGCAATTCACCCACAAAAAGGTGTCTTTTACACAATTTTCTACACTTTTATAGGATTTTTCATCAAAATGTTTTGAAAATAAAAAAAAACTGACATATATTTGCAGAGTCGAAGAAAACCCAATCATTTCCAGGCTTCAAAAACACACTTTCTTCGATTTTTATCATAACCTCATTAATCCATAAATTATCAATTTCAAAGGTATGAAAAAACTTTACTCTGCACTTGCTTTTGCTACTGTGGCAGTATCAGTATCAGCATCAGCCGCAGCACCTCTGACAGTAACCTCTGATGCTTCGGCGTTCAGAACCGCAGTTCCCGACACCCAACTGGGCACAGTATCCAAGAATACCAAACTTGCCGATGTCAAATTGGAAGTCTCCGCAGCAAGCGAGTCCCACTCCAGAATGAAAGTCGCACCTGCAGGCGAATGGAACAACATTGGCCAAGGCACATGGTTCGAAGGTCTCTTCTCTGTATATTCCGATATACCTTCAGGACTTTCCTGGCAGGTTGACATTGAAGAAAGCGCCACAACTCCCGGCTACTACCGCCTGCTTCCCTACTCGGTAGATTGCGAAATCTCACAGCTTATGGGAGCCACCGATTCCGAAAACTACGTCTATGTCAATGCCACGAATCCCGACAAGGTGTATATCGACGGCGACATCACACCTTATGGTATATTCACATTCTCACATCTTAATGAAGAAAACGAGTGGACCAGCTACGAGTACTACGGCACTCTTGAAGATAAAGTAATCTCCTTTGAGGCAGAGACATTTGCCATCTATGGACAAACCGGCTGGGCGCTTTGTAACCTTGAAGGTGAATTTGCAATTGCCCTGCCCGGCGCTGACGTGAAAGATTATGCCCTCAATGTAAGCTCCACAAGCCTTTGCGGAACCACCGGCATAGCTTTCAACAAAGTAGGTGCCGACATCGCAAGCGTAAAAGCTACCGTTCTTCCCGGATATTATCCCGGTGGCAACGAAAACTATGCTATTGTAGCCGCTAACGGCGATGCTATAAATGCACAGACCGGCTCTGCAATAGGCGTGACTCTTTCCGGCCGAGACCTCACAACTGTGCTGCTCGCAGCTCTCGATGCAGAAGGTAACGTAAAGAAAGGCGCTGCCCTTTACTTCGTAGGTACAGAAGACACCGACACCTGGACTTCCGTAGGCACAGCCACATACAACGAGGTTCTTCTTGCCGCTGACTGGGGTGTTGACGAAGAGGAAATTTCCGTTGATGTTGAAGAAAGCACCACCACTCCCGGTCTCTACCGCCTCGCAGCTCCTTACGCAAATCACTCTTACTTCGGTGTTGCCGCTCTCACTCACGACCATACCCACTACATCTACGTAAATGCCAGCAATCCCAACAAAGTATATGTAGAACCCAGTGTTCTCGGTCTCGGATTCAGCAGCTACGGCGAAGTCTACATGTGGTCGTTGGCTCACTACTACACAACTGCCGGCTACGAATCATTAGCTGAACAGTACGGACTCTTCGGCAAAAAGACCGATAATGAAATCACAATGCCCCAAGGAACCCTCGTACTTGGTTACAGCTACGACAACAACGGTGATTTCTACTCCATTGATAACGAAGGCGACTTCAAGATCACCCTCTCCGGAGGTGCCGGTGTAGGCAATATCTCGGTAGCCGACGAAAACGCTCCCGTTGAATACTTCAACCTCCAGGGCGTACGCGTTGCAAATCCCGAAAACGGTCTCTTCATCGTTAAGCAGGGTGGCAGCGTAAGCAAGCAGGTTATCCGCTAAATCCCATTCGAAAGCAAAATGATGTAAAAATCATCACCCTTTCATTCACATAAAATCCTCCGCCATCACCACAGCGTGACGGCGGAGGATTTTATTTATACCGCCCCGACCGATAAGCGGCTCGCCGCAAAGAGGGTGTGGCAAACAATCCAACATAAATAAGCCCGATAAAAATTAAAAAGTAGCGAAGCTACAAAAAACAGCATGGCGGCTTACACACTGCTACGCAGTTTTTTTATCGGACATCAATAAATTACGATACAGCCGCCAACGGGCCTCGTAGTATCGTCGGCGAAGCCGCTCGTAGAAAGACCCCGGAATCAGAGCGATGGCTTTTCATGACGGTTCTGCAGCCCTCGCAATCGGGCGGCTTAAACAAAGACCGCCCGACCGGGAAAATCCGGTCGGGCGGCAAATTTTATTATCGGGTGATGTGGGTCTTATAGGACTAATAAGTCTGATAGGACTTATAGACGGGCAAAAACTATTATCTTAATTTTTCACCCTTAACCTTTAACCCAAAATCAAATGTCTCTTTTATTTTACCAGCACCTTGGTAGCGGTGTTGCCCTGGCGGCGGATGTAGAGGCCGTTTGAGGGATTCTCAACGCGTACGCCCTGGAGATTGAAATATTCTACGGGAGCATTTTCGTCAGCTACGGTCACGTTGCCAATTCCGGCTCCGCTAAATACGTCGCCGTCAACAACAAACTGAGTGCTGATGGCTGTGTAATTCTCGTCAGACAGGTAATAATTGCCGGTTTCGTCGAAAATACCGCAATAAGGAGTTGTGAACACTGTGCAGGGAGTTCCATCCTCGTACTGAGCGGCGGCGCCTTCAAATACTACGGTAGGGGTAACACTCAGGTTTTCACCTACTTCTTCAAAGCCCCAGAGGTAGAACGATACCTTCTGAGTAGCGGATACGCTTGCCTGACCGAGAAGTGCTTTTGTCGCGGTTGCAGTCTTGGCAGCCTTGTCAAGTGTGAGTTCAACTGTGGCGGCAGTATAACCTGCGTTCAGGAAATTGTCAATTCCAATCTTGCCATCAGCAACTTCAACCCAGATGGGTGCGGATGCCTGAGCGGGCTGAATCTGATCGTTGGCATCTGTAACGGCATACACCCAATCCATATATGAATTGAACATGTAGGCGTCGATAGAGCCGATAAAATCGTAATACGTACCGGCGTCGGTGCACATACCGATTATTTCTGCATAATATGCATTTCCATCGTTTGCAGTATAAGTCTCGGCATCATACCATATATTGCGGTTGGCAGCGTCCACATTAAGAACGATATCCTTGTCAAGCTGCTTGTAAGGTGAAGATTTCACATCGAGGAGAGCAACGGTGCAGGTTGCCTCACCGGCCTGGGTATTCACGGTAAAATTCTGCTTTGCGGGAATCGAGATAGTACCCTGGGCGGCATCATATGTTCCGGTAAGTCTCAGGTTCTGATGCCACAGACCGGTAATCATCACCTGATTGCCTTCTACGGGGATAACAAGCATGGTGTTAGGACCGTTCCATCCGCTATTGGCAGTACCAAGTGAATAGAATTCTCCGGCATAGGGCCATTCGGTGATGTCGTCGACAGTAGCGGCGGCACGGCTTTCGCCCTGTACTTTATATTTCTGACCGGCACGAACCGATTTTTTAGCATCGGCAACTGCAAAGTTGGCTGATTTCGAAACTGTTACTTCAGCAGAATTGGCAGGAAGTATTTCAGTAATGGGTTTCACTGCACTTGCACTAAGTGTGACAGCCGCAGCGGCAAGAATGGTGTAAAATTTTTTCATTCGTGGATTAGTTTGATATTAAACAATTATTTTTCCTCAATATCCGTTAGAGGAGAGTGAGCCGAAGCGGGATGTTTTTGAAGCTCTGAGTTGACGCTTCGGTTTTGCAAATGTATAACACACTTTCCAATCTGCCAAATATTTTATGCCTAAAAACACAATTTTCTAACATTTTCCCAAAAACAGCGGCATTATCGTTCTATAAAGTCAACCCCGCACACATCAGGTCAAAGCCTGCGGTGTGCGGGGTTGTGATATAATCAGCATCCCCGGGCGGGACACTTATTGTTGCAAGATATTACTGAAGGCCGGAAACGGCAACTTCCTTGTCGATTTTGGAAACGAGTCCCTGGAGAACCTTGCCCGGGCCGAGTTCAACAAATTCGGTAGCTCCGTCGGCAATCATGTTCTTTACGGTCTGAGTCCAGCGTACGGGTGCGGTGAGCTGTGCCACGAGAAGGCCCTTGATTTCGGCGGGGTCGGTGTGGGGAAGAGCGTCAACGTTCTGATAAACGGGACAGATGGGAGTGTGGATTTCGGTGCGTTCGATAGCTTCGGCGAGTTCGGCGCGCGCAGGCTCCATGCAGGGGGAGTGGAAAGCTCCGCCAACGGGGAGTTTGAGAGCACGCTTTGCGCCTGCAGCCTTGAGCTGCTCGCAAGCGGCGTCGATGGCTTCGATTTCACCGGAAATCACGAGCTGACCGGGGCAGTTGTAGTTGGCGCACACAACCACGCCTTCAATTCCTGCACACACTTCCTCAACCTTTTCGTCGGGAAGGGCGATGATGGCCGCCATTGTGGAGGGCTTGAGCTCGCAAGCCTTCTGCATTGCCTGGGCACGGGCGCTCACGAGGCGCAGACCGTCTTCGAAGCTGAGTGCTCCGGCGGCCACGAGTGCCGAAAATTCGCCGAGGGAGTGACCGGCAACCATGTCGGGCTTGAAGTCGGCTCCGAGCGACTTGGCAAGGAGTACGGAGTGGATGAATATTGCAGGCTGGGTCACCTTGGTCTGCTTGAGGTCTTCGGGAGTGCCGTTGAACATCAGGTCGGTGATGCGGAAACCGAGGATTTCATTTGCTTTTTCAAACAGTTCGCGGGCTTCGGGATTGTTGTCGTAGAGGTCTTTGCCCATACCTACGAACTGTGCACCCTGACCGGGAAAAACGTATGCTTTCATTCTGTTGAGTGTATGATTGGTGTTAAAAATGGCTACAAATTTACGTAATTTCGCCGAATATGTCGTATCTTTACGCTCAAATAATGAAATTTTTCCGTAATTTATGACATACGCTACACTAATCCCTGTTATTTTAGGCAATCTCCGCGGTTGGGAATGGCTCATTATCTTCCTTGTAGTACTGCTTCTTTTCGGCGGCAAGAAGATTCCCGAACTCATGCGCGGTCTCGGAAAGGGCATCCACTCCTTCAAGCAAGGAATCCAGGAAGCAAAGGACGAGATTGAACGCCCCGTCGAGCCTAAATCGCCAAAGGCCACTTCCGAAAACGACGAACCCAAAGGTAAAGACAGGGATTGATGGCCTCATCCGGAGGTGAAATGACTTTCTGGGACCACCTCGACGACCTCAGAGGTGTGCTCGTGCGCATTGCCGTGGTGTACATCGCCGTGGCCGTGGGCTGCTTCATAGCCATGCCGTGGATTTTCGACAACGTGATAATGGCTCCCTGCTCGGGCAGTTTTCCGCTCTATGAACTGTTCAACCGAATCGGAGGAGCACTCGGCAGCACCTTCGGCGATCTCAGCACCGAGGCCGGATTTTCGGTGAACGTGGTGAGCCTGGAACTTACGTCGCAATTCTTCATCCACATGTCGGCCACCTGCTGGCTGGCACTTGTGGTGTGCTTCCCGGTGATAATATATTTTCTGTGGACCTTCATATCGCCGGCGCTCTACGAGCATGAGAAACGTGGAATACGCACGGCCTTCCTCTTCGGCAACATCATGTTCTATCTCGGCGTGGCCGTGGGATATGCGCTTGTATTCCCTCTTGCGGTAAGGTTTCTTGCCGACTACCGGCTCAGCTCGAGTATTCAGGCAATAGTGTCGCTGGATTCCTACATGGATAATTTCTTCACCCTTCTGCTCATGATGGGTCTCGTGTTCGAGCTGCCGTTGCTTGCATGGCTTCTCGGCAAGATGGGGCTGCTCACACGCGGATTTTTCACCCGCTACCGCCGCCATGCCATTGTCGTGCTGCTGATTGTGGCCGCTCTCATCACTCCCACGGGCGACCCGTTCACCTTATTTATAGTCTTCCTCCCCATCTATGCCCTTTGGGAAGGCAGCGCCCTGCTTGTCAAGCCCTCAAGCCCCGAATAACGCAACACCATGAAACGACTCGGACTCCTCCCTCTCATCATCATTGCCATCGTGCTCGGTATCGGCGCAGGCTTTGTGACTCCGATGTGGCTTGCCCGCTGCTTCGCCACGTTCAATTCCATCTTCAGCTCATTCTTAGGCTTCATTATTCCATTGCTGATTGTGGGCTTCGTAGCCCCGGCGATTGCCGAAATCGGACGCCGCGCCGGCGCCATGCTCGCCGCAACCGTGCTCACGGCCTACATCATGACCTACGGCTCGGGATTGCTGGCATATTTCACGGCCTCGACCGTGTTTCCGCCCCTTCTGAGCCATGTGTCCTACGGCGAGGTCAGCGCCGCCGGAAGTTCGCCGGAAGCATTTTTCACCTTGTCGATTGACCCTCTGATGAACGTGATGACAGCGCTTTTCCTCGCTTTCATCCTCGGCTTCGGCGGAGCGGCGCTACCGGGCGCGACAGCCCTGCGCAAAGGACTCGACGACTTCCGCGACGTAATCCGGCTTATTATTGTAAAGACCATAATTCCCCTGCTGCCGCTATATATCTTCGGCATATTCCTGTCGATGACAATGGCCGGAACGGTTGGGCCGCTGCTGGCAACCTTTATTAAAATCATCGTGGTGATTTTCGTGCTGCATGTGGGAGTGCTTGTGGTGCAATATTGCATCGCGTCACTGTTCTCGCGCCGCAATCCGTTCAAATGCCTGTGGACCATGATGCCCGCCTACTTCACCGCCCTCGGCACACAGTCGTCGGCGGCAACTATACCGGTGACCCTCAACCGCACGATAGCCATGGGAGTTGACAAAGACGTGGCCGGCTTCGTCGTACCGCTCTGCGCCACGATACACATGTCAGGCTCAACGCTCAAAATCGTCGCCTGCGCCCTGGCGCTGATGATAACCAAGGGCATGCCCTTCGACCTTACGATGTTCGCCGGATTCATCGGCATGCTCGGAATCACCATCGTGGCCGCCCCGGGAGTACCCGGCGGCGCAATCATGGCATCGCTCGGCCTGCTATCGTCAATCCTCGGATTCACCGAAGCCGACAATGCCCTCATGATTGCCCTGTACATATCCATGGACAGCTTCGGCACCGCCTGCAACATCACCGGCGACGGCGCCATCGCCCAGATTATCAACCGGTGCTTTTCTAAAAACATCAGCAGCACGGTGAAGGGTGAAAAGTGAAAGGTGAAGATAATAGCATTGGATATGTGGCGAAGAGAGGAAAGTGAAAAGTGAAAATATCAGCTCTTTCGACAAAAGCATTTATCTTCACTTGAAAATTTATTTTCAAAATTTCACTTTTCACCCTTCACCCCCAAAAAACGCCCTTTACTTTCCACTTTTTTTCACTATCTTTGCAGATTGAAGAAAACTAAACGCAAAAACATCATATCATGTTCAGAACCAAAACGTGCGGGGAACTCCGCATTGGCGATGCAGGAACGGAAGTGACCCTCGCCGGATGGGTGCAGCGCACCCGAAAAATGGGAGGTATGACATTTGTGGACCTCCGCGACCGATACGGACTCACCCAGGTGGTGTTCAACGTCGAGCACGACCAGGCTCTCACTGAAGCTGCCAACCATCTCGGACGCGAGTTCGTGGTGCAGATCACAGGTAAGGTGGCCGAACGTGCCAGCAAGAACCCCAACCTCCCCACAGGCGACATCGAAATCATCGCCGACAAGCTCACCGTGCTCAATCCCAGCGAAGTACCGCCTTTCACCATCGAAGATGAGAGCGACGGCGGCGACGACCTCCGCATGCGCTACCGCTATCTGGACCTCCGCCGCACTCCCGTGCGCCGCAACCTCGAGCTGCGCCACCGCATGACTATGGAAGTGCGCCGCTACCTCGACAGCAAGGGCTTCCTCGAAATCGAGACTCCTATGCTCGTGGGCTCAACCCCCGAGGGTGCACGCGACTTCGTTGTGCCCTCCCGCATGAATCCCGGCCAGTTCTACGCCCTGCCCCAGTCGCCTCAGACACTCAAGCAGCTCCTGATGGTGTCGGGTATGGACCGCTATTTCCAGATTGTGAAGTGCTTCCGCGACGAAGACCTCCGCGCCGACCGTCAGCCCGAGTTCACTCAGATCGACTGCGAAATGAGCTACGTTGAGCAAAACGACATCATCGAGCTTTTCGAAGGCATGGCGAAGCACCTCTTCAAGGAAATCCGCGGTGTCGAACTCACCGAACCCTTCATCCGCATGCCTTGGGCCGACGCTATGAAATACTACGGCAGCGACAAGCCCGACCTCCGTTTCGGCATGCGCTTTGTCGAACTGATGGACGTGCTCAAAGGCCACGGCTTCAGCGTGTTTGACAACGCAGCCTACATCGGCGGTATCTGTGCCAAGGGCGCCGCTTCCTACACCCGCAAGCAGCTCGACGCTCTCACCGAATACGTAAAACGTCCCCAGATTGGCGCAAAAGGCATGGTATATGCCCGCGTCGAAGCCGACGGCAATGTCAAGTCTTCCGTCGACAAATTCTACACCCAGGAGACCCTTCAGGAACTCCGCAAGGCAATGGACGCCGAACCCGGCGATCTCATCCTCATCCTGAGCGGCGACGACATCATGAAAACCCGCAAGCAGCTCTGCGAGCTCCGTCTCGAAATGGGCCGTCAGCTCGGTCTGCGCGACAAGAACAAGTTTGCCTGCCTGTGGGTGGTTGACTTCCCGATGTTTGAATGGAGCGACGAGGAACAGCGCCTCATGGCTATGCACCACCCCTTCACCCATCCCAAGGACGAAGACATCCCCATGCTCGACACCGACCCGGCAGCCGTGCGCGCCGATGCCTACGACATGGTTATCAACGGCGTTGAAGTGGGCGGCGGTTCGATCCGTATCCACGACAGCGCCCTCCAGGCCAAGATGTTTGAAATCCTCGGCTTCACTCCCGAAAAGGCTCAGGAACAGTTCGGCTTCCTCATGAACGCCTTCAAGTTCGGAGCGCCCCCTCACGGAGGTCTCGCCTACGGTCTTGACCGCTGGGTATCGCTCTTCGCCGGACTCGACAGCATCCGCGACTGCATCGCCTTCCCCAAGAACAACAGCGGCCGCGACGTGATGCTTGACGCTCCCGCACCCATCGACCAGAAGCAGCTCGACGAGCTCACCCTGGCCGTAGTCACCCCGGAAGAAGAAGAAAAATAATCCCCAACCGAGAAAAATGAGAATCGCATCCATAATATCGGCCATCGAATCATTTGCGCCGCCGGCCCTGCAGGAGAAGTGGGACAACACAGGACTCCAGGTAGGTTCGGTGCGCGACGAATGTTCGGGCGTGCTGCTCTGCGTCGACGTCACCGAGGATATAATCCGCGAGGCCGCCGACCGGGGTTGCAACCTCGTGGTGTCGCACCATCCGCTGATTTTCCGCGGGCTCAAGAACATCACCGGGGCCACTATGGCCCAGCGTGCAGTCGTGGAGGCAATACGTCGCGGAATATCCGTATATTCCTGCCACACCGCTCTCGACAGTACCGTGGGAGGTATTTCCTACGCAATGGCCGCCATGATGGGCGCCAAAGTGATGCGCGCGCTGTCGCCTTGCGCCGATGTGCTGGATAAAATCACCGTGTACGTTCCGCGCGACAAGGCCGAAGACGTCCGCCTGCTCCTGCTCGACCTCGGCAGCGGCATACGCATCGGCGCCGGAAACACCGACGACCCTGCGCGTCCCGACCGATCCGACTGCCTTAGCTCCGAAGCCGAGTCCACCACCCTTTCGGCTCCCGACGCTCCCGCGCCTGCACCCGACACCGCACCTGGTTTCGAGCTTGACGAGCTGATTGCCCACCGCCCGCTCACACGCGTTGAGACAGTTGTGCCCCGCTGGCGCACACGCTCAATCGTGGCCGCATTGCAGGATTCACCCCTGTTCGGCTCACAGGAGCTCAGCGTGGAAGTGACAGCGCTCTCCAACAACGACCCTGCCGCCGGCCTCGGCGTCTACGCCGTGTTCGACGAGCCGCTGACCTTCGATGAACTCACGTCGAAAACCCGCGAGGTATTCGGCACCGGAGCCATCCGCATATCGTCCATGGCCGACACCGATGCCACCTTCACGCGCATAGCCCTCTGCGGCGGCTCCGGCGGAGAATTTATCCCCGACGCCATCCGCTCGGGTGCACAGGCATATATCAGCGCCGACATCCGCTACCACGACTTTGCCGAGCACGGAGCCGACATCCTGATTATGGACGTAGGGCATTTTGAGAGCGAAAGTTGCTCAAAAGACATCTTTTATGCGATTCTTACAAATAAATTTCCTAACTTTGCAGTCTATAAGTCAGAGTTAGAAAAAAATCCCGTTAAATATCTCATTTGAAAATGGCAACCGAAAAGAAACCCGCCGCTCCCATCACCGTCGAAGAGCGCCTCAAAAAACTTTACGAGCTCCAGACGATTTTCACCGAGATTGACCGTATCCGCACAATCCGCGGCGATCTCCCCAATGAAGTCAAGGACCTTGAAGACACTCTCGCCGGACTTCACACCCGCGTCGGAAACTACCAGAACGAAATCCGCGACCTCAACGCACAGCTCGTTGCCCACCAGAATAAAATCGAGAACAAAAAACAGCTCATCGACAGATATAAGGAACAGCTCGACAACGTGCGCAACAACCACGAATTCGACAACCTCACAAAGGAAATCGAATACGAGTCGCTTCAGATTGCTCTTGCCGAAAAGAACATCAACGAGGTTAACCGCACTATCGAGTTCCGCAACCGCGACATCGAGGAAACCGAGAACCGCATTGCCGACCAGATGCATATCCTCAACGAAAAGAAAGAGGACCTTGCAAACATCGTGAGCGAAACCCGTCAGGAAGAGGAAAACCTCATCGCCAAATCCAAGACCCTCGAGCCCATGATTGATGAGCGCACCCTCACCGCCTTCAAGCGCATCCGCAAGAACGCCCGCAACGGTCTCGGCATTGTAGTTGTGGACCGCAACGCCTGCGGCGGCTGCTTCAACCGTATTCCCCCGCAGAAGCAGATTGAAATCAAGATGCACAAGAAAGTTATCGTGTGCGAATACTGCGGCCGAATCATGATCGACCCCGACCTCGTACAGGAATAATTTTCCCGACACAAACATCGAAAGCGGCTGCGTCACTTGGCGCAGCCGCTTTCGGTGTTTTCTGATATAGGACTAATAGGTCTTATAAGACTTATAGGACTTATAGGACTTATAAGTCCCATTAGACTTATATCGCCCTTTCACCTTTTTTTGCCTACTTGCCTATTTGCCTACTTCAGCTCCACATGCTCGCTTGGCTTGTGGAGGCAGTAGAAGGTTGTGTTCTCTGCCACGCTCTGCGGAATCTTATAGTCGGCGAAAGTACAGGCCTTGTCGTAGTCGCCCTTGAAGTGCATCGGGAAGAAATTATCCACCTTTACAGTTGTCAGGAACTGCTCGGCTCCGGCAGCGCAATTGGCGCCCTGACGCACATCAACGGGGAAGAAAGCGATATGGAAATGCGGGTCTTCCTCCGCAATGCGGTCAACGATTACCGTAAACCTCTCCTTAGCCTTATGAATCTCACGCTCGGTGCTTTCCTGATCCCAATGCCAGTTGTTCAGGTCGCCGGCATGGAAAATCTTTGTTCCGTCGGCCAGCGTGACGGCATAGCTCACGCCCGCATCGGTAGAGCCGTAGGCGCGCACCGACACTCCTCCGGGAAGGTCTTCCACACGGTCGCCCGCGCTCATCCAGTCGATAGGCATATCATCGTGGATTTCACGGGTGGGGATGTCATTGCTCAACACATAGAGCCTGCGATGGCTCTGGCCGAGATTGAAGATATCGGTATTGAAATGGTCGCGGTGATTGTGCGACACAAAGAAAATCACGGGCACATCAGGGTTGTGCTCAAGTGTCTTGACAACATTGTGAGCCGGGTCGCGATAGTAGTCGAAGACCATCACCACCTCAGGGGTCTCCACGAGAAAACCGCTGTTGTCAAGGAAAGTAACTTTTGTAGCCATAGACGTTAGTATTTTTTATCCACGCCACAGGCCACATTGCGGCTCGGGCGCGGTTGTTATTGCGGAATATCCTCCACAACGAGACCGTCGTAAGCGAAGTACACGCCGGGAGGGAGAAGCTGCTCCGCCTCGGCCTGCCTGCCCATATCATGACTCATGTGGGTGAGGTATGCCCTGCGGGGTGCAACCTCCTTAATAACGTCCAGAGCCTGCTGTAAGTTCATGTGCGACATGTGCTCTTCCTCGCGGAGGGCGTTTATCACCAGCGTGTCCACTCCGCGTATGAGCTCGAGAGTGGAGTCCGGCATCGTCTTGCAATCGGTGATATATGCCAGGCCGCCTATGCGGTAGCCGAGAATCGGCAGCTTGTAGTGCATCACCGGAAGCGGCGTCACCATCACCCCGTCGCCAATGCTGAAAGGCTCGTCAGGGTTGACGATATGGATGTCAAAGGTGGGAACGCCCGGATAAGGATGCTCCAAAAAGCAGTACGGCACACGTGCGCGCAAGTCATCGGCAACATCCCGGCGACAATACAGCGGGAAATGCTCGTCGGGGGCAGTGTGGGCATAAGGGCGCAGGTCGTCGATGCCGCCCACATGGTCGTAATGCGTGTGGGTGAGCAATGCGAGCGAGAGGTCGGGACAGCCGGTGCGCAGGAGCTGCGTGCGGAAGTCAGGGCCGCAGTCGACGAGGACATTGCGCCCGTCATCAAGATATATGATTGCCGACGCGCGGAGCCGCTTGTCGCGTGGGTCGGTCGATGTGCAGGTGTGGCAATTGCACCGCATCTGAGGCACTCCCACAGATGTTCCGGTGCCCAGAAATTCAATTTTCATCTATTTCAGGCAATTTTTCTATTTCGCGGAATGTCGCGTCATATATTTTCCCGAACCACTTCATTCCGTTTGTATCGTCATAGACATTAAACAAACGTTCAAGCTGGTATTTGTTGGTGTGCATAGGTGGGGAGAGGAGACGGGCTGACTATTGGCGGAAACGGGTAAGGTAGCCGTCCTCAAAAATGAGATACACGCCGTCGGAATAGCTCCAGCGCTCAATCATTCCGGCACGCGAAGGCAGGCGGTCGAGCGTGGGAGGTGCGCCGAGGGCAAGACGGCACTCATCGCGCGACATACCTTTGGCAATCTTGGAGCGGATGATAAGCGGCCATATGTCATCTTCAATCTGAGGATACTTCTTGCGCGGATTGTCGAAGGAGAACAGTGCATGGAAATTCCGCGTGGACGTTTTATCAAGTCCCACAGTCATGAACACCATGCGCTCGCCCTCGCCGGTGGGAGTGGCGGCAAGTTCCTTGTCGGTGAGATGGAAGTACACCGCAAGCGGATAATTGGCATTGCCCTGCTCAACGGAATCAATCTCGACCTCCACGTGGCGGTAGCCGTTTACGGCCTTGCGCGCCGGGGTGGCGTCGTACCAGTTGGGGGTGACTATGAAAAAGCGCCGTCCGCGCAGCACGGAATCGGTATCGGCCACGAGATCCATGTCGATAGTGAACGGGATATTCAGACGCTTGACCTCGCCAAGGGCGGCAAGAGGCGTGGAATAGCGGTAGTAGAACGTATCAGTACGTTCAGGCGCGGATGCGTCGGCAAGCGTGAGCACAACTTCGGTCTCGCCCTCGCCGGTGAGCGATGGTACGGAATCGAAACGCTCGAAAGCCAGGTCACGTCCGAGAAGGCTTCCGGGACGCGACGATGCGGATGTGAACACGAGCGAAATCTTGTCGTCGACAACGCGGAAGCGCTTGCCTCGCTGCCACTCGGAGGGAGCCTGCGATTCGATTCCCTGCGTGTACAGTTGCTCGGCCGTAGGATTTGCGGCCTGTTGGCGGCGCACGTCCGATTCGGTAATCTTGGGCGTGCTTTCAACACCGGTGAAGCATCCCGTCAGCGCAAAGGCTGTCAGGATGCTCCATAGGGTTGCTGTTAAGTTACGATGCTGACGGCTCAAAGTCATTCAGCATTGGCTGTCCCGGGGGTGATTCCGAGATTTTCGAAGATAAACGAATAGATATCGGTGTATTCGTCGATAACTTTCGACACCGGTTTGCCTGCTCCGTGACCGGCCTTGCTGTCGATGCGGATGAGCTTGGGACGGTCGCCTGTGTTTGCGGCCTGAAGCGCTGCGGCATACTTGAAGGAGTGAGCCGGAACAACGCGGTCGTCATGGTCGGCGGTAGTCACGAGGATAGCCGGATAGGGAGTGCCGTCGTTGCTGATGTTGTGCACGGGAGAGTAGTCGAGAAGATACTTCGCCATTTCAGCGGAGTCATCGGCTGTGCCGTAGTCGCTTGCCCAGTTCCAGCCGATGGTGAAGAGGTGATAGCGCATCATGTCCATCACGCCCACGCGGGGAATAGCCACGCGGAAGAGGTCGGGACGGAGGTTGACAGTGGCACCCACGAGAAGTCCGCCGTTGCTGCCGCCCTCGATTGTCATGAGTTCGGGTTTGGTCCAACCTTCGTTTACCATGTATTCGCCGGCGGCGATGAAGTCGTTGAACACGTTGAGTTTCTTCATCTTCGTTCCGGCCTCGTGCCAGTCGTAGCCGTATTCGCCACCGCCACGGAGATTGGCCTGGGCATAGATTCCGCCGTTTTCAAGCCACAGCATGCGGTTGGGATTGAAACCGGGGTTGAGGGTAATGTTGAAGCCGCCGTAGCCGTAGAGATAGACAGGGTTGCTGCCGTCGCGCTCAAGACCCTTCTTGTACACAAGGAACATGGGTACCTTCGTACCGTCGGCCGAGGGATAGAACACCTGCTCGGTAACATAATCCTCGGGATTCAGCCCCTTGACTTCGGTAGCCTTGTAGAGCTTGCTCTCACCGCTGGCGAGGTCATAGGAATAGATTGCCGAAGGATATACAAACGACGAGAAGGAATAGAACACTTCAGGGCGCTTGCGGCTGGTCGAGAACGACGCGGTGCCGTAGGTCGGGAATTCAATCTCGCGGATTACGGAGCCGTCGAGGTTGTAGAGGTAGCTGTGGTTGGAGGCATCCTTGTCGAAGGTCGCGATGAGCTTGCCGTCGGCGAAAGAAGCGCCGGTAAGCACCGATTCCTGCTGAGGAATGACCTCGCGCCAGTTGGCACGTGCAGGCTTGTTGATATCTATTTCGACAAGGCGGTAAAGCGGAGCGTCAACCGAAGTGTAGACGTACATCTTGCCGTCGAAGGCATCTATCATGCTCATATCGTAGTCCTGCGAAGGCTCGATGGTAATCCAGGGGGCGTTGTCACCCTTGCGGAGATCCTTGACGTACATCGAATTGCCCACACCCTGACCGCCACCGGAGATTACCAGAGTGGACTCATCGTCGGAAATACCGACGTTGTGGAAGTGCAGAGGTTCGTTCTTGTTTTCGTAAGCTATCACGTCAGCTTCCTGCGGAGTGCCGAGCTTGTGGAAATACACCTTATGATACTCGTTGGCATTGGAGAACTCCTTGCCGGCCTCGGGACGGGCATAGGCGCTGTAATAGAAGCCGTCGCCACGCCATGCCGCGCCGGTGAATTTCGCCCACTCGATATGGTCGGGCAGCAGCTCACGTGTGGCCGTGTCCATTACGTAAATCTCGGTCCAGTCACTTCCGCTACGGGAAATCGTGTAGGCCGTGTACTTGCCGTCGTGGCTCTGGAAAACACCCGTGAGGGCAACCGTGCCGTCCTCGGAAAGCGTATTGGGGTCGATAAACACCTCTTCCTCACCGCCGAGTTCCTTGGCGCGGTAGAGAACCGCCTGGTCGCGCAGACCATCGTTGCGGAAGTAATAGTAATTTCCGTCATTATCCTTCCAGGGCAGACCGTTTTTCTGATACTCATTAAGCTCGGTAAGACGCTTGCGCACCGATTCGCGGAAAGGAATCTTGGACAGATAATCCTGAGTCACCTTGTTTTCGGCCTCCACCCAGGCGAGAGTGGCGGCGGCAGTGTCATTTTCAAGCGGACGGTAAGGGTCGTTGACCGTCATGCCGAACACCTCGTAGGTGGTGCTGTCGGACGGAGCGGCCGGATATTCGATTTTCGAAGCGGACTTCGAGCAAGAGCCCGCGGCCAGAAGTGCCATGATGCTGATAGGGATAATGCGGTTCATAATCATATGATTTTATAAATGATTGCGATGGAAACCATCCTCCCCGGCTCACCCGGGGACATTCACCTGCAAAAATACGAATAATTTCTAAAATACACCACCCCACCGCGATTTACCCAATTGAATAACATTTCAAAGTCCTTATTCCGACAAATCCTCCACAATAATCACTTCCTCACATTCTTCATAAACAGTCGGGAGCCCCCACTTTTTCAAAACGAGGATACAAACTTCATACAGGCCGTACATAGGTACGGTGACAAGTACAAGAGTGAACAGATCAGGTGGAGTTATAATGGCCGCTACAATCATTATCAGAACGAAAGCATGAGCCCTGTACCGTCGTAGCATCGGCGCATCAACAAATCCCATGCGTCCGAGAACAAATGCAATTACCGGTAATTGAAACACGACGCCCATCATAAACGTCAAGGTGATAAAAGTTGATATATACGAGTCCAAAGTAATGGTATTAAGTATCGACTCATCCACCTGATATGTGGCAAGGAATTGAAAGGACACCGGAAACAGCACATAGTAACTCATCAAAAGCCCCAATACAAACAGTCCGTAGACAATCGCCGCGACAAGATACGAATACCGTTTCTCGCTCTCATACAGGGCCGGAGAAACAAAACGGAACAATTCGAACAGAATATACGGCGATGCAAGAAGCACGGCAAGCAGACACGACACTGTAATATGCGTCATAAACTGAGCGGAAAGCTCTGTGCTTATCAGACTGACATGGTATTCATCAAACGCAAACGGCATCCCAATTCCCCCAAGCAATTCCTCGATAAACCGGAATGTGCAGAATCCGGAATTGTTCGGGGCAAGGAGAATCGCGAACGTCTGCCGTTTGAAACAGAAAATCACACAAGCAAGAACTATCACTACAAGAATCACCCGGAAGAGCATCTTGCGGAATACGTCAAGATGCCCTCCGAATGTAAGCAGTCCGCCGGAATCCTGCTGTGCCGTCATTTCCCGTTTTCGTGGGTTTCGGACTCTTCAGCCTCACGAGCTTCGGCACGTCGGCGAATCTCGGCTTCGACAAGACTGTCCAATTCGCTCTCGGTAGGCTCATTGATGCCTTCCTTGAAACTTTTCACACCCTTCCCCATGCCTTTCATCAGTTCGGGAAGTTTCTTGCCTCCGAATATCAGGAGGATTACGGCGCAAATGAGAATTATCTCAGTGGCACCAATCATACACACTGTCATACCGGAGTCACAAGATATATTGTACCGTCATTGAAGTCGATTTCCCAACTTCCGTCCTCGGCGCTTTCCCATTGATATTTCTCGGCCATCGTACTCCACCAGTTCTGAAAACGGATCGAGTTCTCTCCCATGTCCTTTATCAGACGGTTGTACATTTCGCCATTGCCGGCGGTAAGTATTTTGGCCAGTTCATTCAGACCGTTGCGGCGCTCGAACAGCATGAGAATCTCATCCCGCTCTGCCGCAGTCACTTTTCCTACTTCTTTTTTCATTATTTTAAAATTACAATATGATTTACATTAGCGATATCCGCCCTCACCTCTGCATGCGGCACATCTACCCGTTCCGCGACACACATGACAACGGCCATCAGGAGTATATGAGTCTCTTCCCGAACCTCCACACCATTTGCATCGTCCCGACCCCGTACACGTGCTGCAGTTGGTCCACTCAAAGGAGTTACTGCCGGATTCTCCGTTATACACGTCTCCGAAACTACCATTCATCATATTGGCAGCAGGCCCAAGGCCTTCTCCTATATAGTTGTATTCATAGTTCATCCAAAAACGAATACCTCCAATTGAGCTTTCCGTGCACATCCTTATAGCCGATTTATCCGGAGCTACCACAAGCCCTATCGTCCTGCTCATCCCATTCTCTTGAAATGTGGGATAATATTGCATCGAACCGTCATAATTTGTAGCGCGATACACATATTTATGGCTTCCGTTCCAAAGCAGATACCCATCATAGAATTCAACACACGAACAGATTGTTCCGGTTACAGGCCGTGGACCATTTGAAGAGTTACAAGCTATAAGCATATAGCTCTTCGTTGTAGCTCCCAAAGCAGAAATCGCACATAGGATTGCCAAGAATATTGAAAACAAAAACTTCTTTTCCATTATTTTATTGAATCTATTTTTACTTTTATCGTATCAGGGTGTGCTGCAAGCGAATCCGACCGATAAGCGGCAGAACCCTTGCAACTCCCATAGCAAGATGCGCCACAAGCCACCTTGCATGCCGAAGTACAACCGACCGCACAGAGTCCACGACACGTTCCGGCACAACTTCCTTTGCAATCACGCGCAGCAAGGGGATTGCTTGCCGCGAGAAATGGCAACGCCGCCGCGACAGCCAGCATCGGCAGCAGTCCTGAGACCGCAGTACTGAAAAATTGCCTACGGCTATAATATTTCATTTTTCAATCACATCAAACGGGTCAAGATACATGATTTCAGGAATATCCTTTTCAGGCATGAAAGGACCGATTGCCCTTATCTGCGCAAGTAAATCACGCGAAGCATTTCGCTCCACATGAGCCATAACGCACTGCTCATGGCCGGGAGTGTTGACTTCAAGCGTTGCCTTCCTGTTGAGCCATACGCAGCGACGGCAGTGCCACGCATCGCATCGGCGGCATATCGGAGCATGGTCGATACGGTAAAGCTGCGGATTCTTGATATCGAGACCTGCCTCCACTGTGCCGACACTGCCATAGGCTTCATCAGGCTCACTATAAAACGCCGGACATATATAGAAACACCCGTCAGGAGCAAGAGTGACGCTCTCTACACCGGCATTACAATTATTCATCCCGTCAAGGAGCATGCGGTCAGTCAGCAGATTCAACTGCACAGCATGGCCTGCGGCATATTCTTCCTTAACCTTGCCTGCAATACGGGTGAGAAAGACTTGGTAATCTGTGATATTCTCATCCTTGAAATTCTGCACATCTGTTATGACAACATTTAATCTATCGCACGCCACAAGTGCTTTGTATAAAACAGATTCATTCGCAATCAAATCCACCATGGCCGTACGCACAACATATGCCTTGTCTCGTTTCAGTTCATATCCGGCAAGAGATTGCCATGAACCAAACACTACGACATCAGCCGATTCCAAGAGAGTATTATCCTTACATGTGTAAGGAACAATATCCGCATGATCCATCCTGGATAGTACATCGTGGTATTCCTCCGGAATTTCATATTCCGGATAGACAACCTGAATCGTAAGATTCTCTTTCATTGCCCACAATACGGCTGCCTCCAACTTTTCGAGTGGAATAAGGCGGTAAATTTTTCTATTATTTGAATAATGGCAGAACGACACCGAAGTGTCGTCAAGCTGTATTATAAGATATTTCAGCATAGGTCGGTATTTAAAGATTTTTTCATGGATTCAAGTTCTTTACTTTTTCCTTCTTGCTCGAGCTTATTGTACAACTTGTTCCAATAATAATTATTGGCACGAACGCGAGCCTTGTGCATCTTGCAAATCGCGGTGGAACGCTGGTAGATGGTCGGAGTGTCGGCTGCATCGTAATTCTCGCCCTGACACCAGGCACAGCCTGACGCCACCTCGCAATCAATACATTCCTGCGGCGACTGAGTCGTACGGTCAAGCGTAAGGAAGGGACGAAGCCGGTTTGAGTCAATGCCATTATAACAGTCACCGACTGTTATACATTTTTTCTCCCGCAAAGAATATTGTGCAAATCTTGTACAAGGATAGAAATTTCCGGCAGCATCAATCGAGAGCATTTTTCCTGAACCGCACCAATTGTCGTTATTTACGGCAGGGTCAAGCGGCTTACCCAGATTTTCGACAAAAAACGAGCATACACAATCTTTGTACCATTCGTTATCAATCATCTCATCAGCAAGCATCATCAACTGCTTCTCAAATATCTCATCGTCACCGTCTTCCCAGACATCCTCAAAAACAACATTGATATTGACCACCTTTATTCCAAGCGAATACAAATGTATCACGCTTTCATAAACATAGGGTAGATCTGCATGGCTGATAGTAACTTTCGTGCCGCAGTTAGGAAACTGCTCGAGCCATAGAGGAATATTAGCCACAACATCATCGTATGACCCACGGCCATCTTTATAGACACGGTTCAAGTCGTGCTTTGCACGGGTTCCGTCGATTGTTATTTCGATACTGAGGTGAGTATGATTTTTACTCACAAACTCCTGAACGGCAGGAGTAGAGTAAAGAAGTCCATTGGTGGCAAAACAAAAACGGTATGAATTGAACCACGGATGTTCAAGCTCATACATCTGCTTCTTGACATAATCACATATACGTCCGATAAGTCCTATTTCCATCAATGGCTCACCACCGATGAAATCGAACTCAACAGACCGTTCGGGAAAAAGGTCTCGATTGCCAAGTATATAATCAATCGACTTTTTCGCCACATCAAATGTCATCCGCTCCTTAGAGTTTTTTCCGACAAGATAACAGTATTTGCAGGCGAGTTGACAATCCTTGGTAACAATAAATGTAATATTTTTAGAGAGGCCCGGTTCCCAGGCCTCTTCCATGGGGCGCACGTCGTCGTTCATAATCATGAAGCAGCGGACAACGGAAGCGATCGCCCCCGTTGTCCGCATACGGTTGGTTTAGCGGTTTGCGTAAGTACAAGTTTGCTTGCAACTACCACTGCAAGTTCCTTTGCATGTGGATTGGCAATAATTCCTACAACTTCCATCACAGGTTCCGGTGCAGGTAGTGCTGCAACCTCTGCAGGAACCATAACAGCTACCGGTGCAAGTACCGGTGCATCCGGTAGGATTCATCTTGGCACTTGCAATCATAGGCATCTGCGAAAGAACGATTGCACCGAGAATGGGGAGCGCGCCTTTGGCGGCTTTCTTGAAGAACTGGCGGCGTGACTGAAGTTCTTCTTTTTCGTTTTGTTTCATGATAGAACCATATGCCCCGTAGACTCCTCGGATCAGGGCTGATTGGTCTATAAAAAAAGCGTGAGAGTCTGTATCTGTTGCTCGTCCCACGACCCGAGGCCTTAGCATTGCCCATTGTAGTAGAACGAGCAACGCGGAGCCTCACGCTGTATGATATGACGCACCGGAGAATGTTCGTCACACTCTCCGGCATGATTGTATCATACCCGAAAGACGCCTATCGTTGCCTCATTCCTGACTACAAATTGAGAAGTTGCTAAGTTCCGGGTCGTCAAGAATAAGCGCCTGATAAACGCTTCTATCAATTAAAATGTCCCGGCAAGCCAAGCGGCCAGCCGATAAGTGCACCCCGCCGCATCACCCCATATCGGGACTCCGCAAACGATATGCACTGCAAATATCTATATTTTTCCCGAATCCACCAAATTTTTCTTAATCGCCTAACCTCCGTAAAGATAGAATATAAAAAAGACCTGTCAAAATTCCTATTCCGCCCTACTATTCGATTCGGAAGTGGGTGGGGAGGGATGGGATGCGGTGGAAGATGGACAGAATCAGACTCTTCGATTATATCGGTTTTTCAGATTACTTTTTCCAATTGGGCGAAAGAGTCTTATAGGAATCTAAATAATTATTGGATGCCGGAAGGCAAATAGTATCAATAAAATACAAGTTGCCATCTATCCCATGAAGCACGTTGTTTGGTAATGCATCAAAAATATCTATTTCACCATTAGTGAAATATTCACCCTCCTGCTGAGGAATAAACCCCATAAGAGCCAATGCTCCGGCTATTTCTTCGATTGATGCCTCACGGTCTGCTCGAACGAAAGGTTGTGAAATTACGGCGCATACCCTACCATCCCGGTTTTCCGAAAATCCGTGAAGCAAGTATTCACAATCCGGGAACAATCCATTGTGAATTCTCAGTCTTTCAAAAAATGGCTCAAGATTATCATCTGCATACCGAAAGTCATTAAGTTTATAGACAATCTCGTTTACTGAATCCATATAAACTTCGTTTTCCGAACCGCGGTCAGAAAACTCTCCTAATGTATTTCGGTCTGCAATCCAATATTTATTTTGAATTGCCCATTTCTTCAGTCCTGCAATCTGGACTCCCTTGCAAGCCTTTGTTCCCGCAAGAGCTTGAATTGAGCTTGATATTCTTCGGGCTTCAGTGGCTGCTTCCTCCAAGATGCGATAGACGCTTTCTTTTTGGCCGTAGACTCTTGGTGATACTTCGTCATAATTCATATCTTTTTATAATATAACAAACAAGCCTGGAGAATTGCTCCATCTTTGTATGTTCTGCAAAAATAAGAATTAATTTCTAAACTCAACAATCCCAATCTCGATTTAGTCAAAACATATCACAGAGCCAACTCCTCCGCCCTACCCTTCTATGCGAAAACTGGTAATCAAGCCGGGGATGCGGTGGAGGAAGTAGGTGAAGAAGCGGACTATCTCGGATGGGTCGGTGGTGTGCAGCGGAAGCTGCTCGGCGGCAAACCAGCGTCTCAGGGCAACTGACAGTGGCGCGGGGCCGTCAGGGTCGAGTATCCAACCGGAAATTCCGTCTTTTCCTTCGTATATCGTAGGCGGGTGATAGAAGGTCAGCCGCAAGCCTCTGACCTCACGGGTGGTAGAATCCACGTCTAAGTGCAGGGCGGCCCTTATATCGGGCAACGGCGACTCCACGGCCATGAGTGCCGATTTCAAGGGCGACGCGTCGCTCTTGGGAAGCAACCATGAGGATATTACGCGGCAATTCCCTACGGTTTCCTCGTCGTATACCCGACGTATTGGCGTGAGTTGGATTACCTTTTTCATACCGCTAATATAGCACCTTTCCCTCAAAAATTCAAAAAAGACGGTGCCGCAACCATAAGATTTGCGGCACCGTCGATATATCGAAATACGAAATATTACTTGCGGATGAGGTGTTTCTTGCCGTTGACGATGTAGAGGCCTGCGGGGAGGTCTTCGGCGCTGCCGACATTCACGGGCATACCCTGGAGGTTGTATACCTTGAAGCCTGCAGCGGATTCAACTGCGATGTTTGCCACACCTGCGGAAGCATCGACGTATTCGCCGAACACGGTTTTCGACTCGGGAACTTTCTCTTCGAATTCTTCATCGTAATAGCTCATGACAACTTCCATTACGTTGCCGTTGGCATCGTAAGTGTAATCGGCATAAGACTCATATGTTTCAGTCTCGCCTTCGTAGGTCATTTCACCCACTTCCTTGACAGCATTTCCATACTCGTCCTTGGTGACGGTGGTTACAACGGTATAAACCGCTTCTTCGGTCGGATTTCCTTCCTCGTCGAAGTACTCACATTCGGTGATGCGGAAACTTCCGTTGGAGTCGATGGTTTCATACTTTTCGGAAGCTCCTACAACCGTAGGATCAAGGAAGGTCTCCTTCATGAAATAGTCGTCGGGCTGACCCTCGGTATATTCCACAAAGATGTGTCCGTCGGTCTCTCCTTCATACATGACCTCGCACGATTTGATGCGGTTTGCTCCGGTTAGGAAGGCGGATATTTCAGTGCCGGTCATCTGGCCGTCGGTATTTTCCCACACGATATTGCCGTAGGAAAGACCTCCATAGAGTTCCCATTCGGGCTCTCCGAAGTTATAATTCTGATAATAAAGGAATTCATTGGCCTTTCCGGTAGTAAGGTCATAGTTCCACTCTGTTTTGTATCCGGGAATCATATCATCGTAGAAGGGAATCGACTTAACGATTTCGACGATATTACCGTTGGCATCACGGGTGATTACGTTGGTCTCGCAATAGTAGTTTTTCACCCAAGTATCCTCTTCCCAGTCATAGCCCATGCGCTCGGTGAAATATCCGGTCACGATGGGGTCGTAGACATAGGTACGTTTCGATTCATTCTCCCATGTCTCGCCGTCCTCGCTGTATGTAGCCACGACTGACACAGGGCGGTTGTTCTCGTTGTACTCCGTGAGGACACGATAGAAACCGTCTTCGTCGTCCATACGTTCTTCCACGGCATTGCCCCGGCTATCGTAGGTAAAAGTCGATGTCCCGGCCTCAAACCATTCTCCGTCCTCATAGAAGTATTCGGTCTGGGTCGACGGACGCCACAGGACTGCGGAGGCCTCTGTTTTCAGAACGCTCTTGCGGGCTGCCCCTCTTTTGGTTTTGAAATGATTTCCGGCAACAACGGGAGCCGCACACAACAGGGCGCACATTGAAATGATGTAGAGTTTTTTCATAACAAATCTTTTACAGGTTTTATAAGGAATAGAAATAATGGCGGCAAAATTACAAACATATTTCCTTTTTGCAAACTTTTTGCAAGATTTTTCACGGCTATACATCAAAAAGAAAAAAATGTCTTCATTATGATTCCGGCGTCCATGCCGGACGCCAGGGTATATATATGATTGACCCCGCACACTTCCGGCTAAAGCCTGCAGTGTACGGGGTTAGTGAATAATCTACGTCCTACGGACGTGCGTTGGTGGATGTTATTTCTTTTCCTTGCGTTTCTGGAGCTGGCGCTCTACGGCTTCGGCAGCCACGTCGAAGGCTTCCTCGAAGGAGTCGGCAACTTTTGTTGCCACGATGTCTTCATACTGGGGCACGGTGACTTTGAGCACCACTTCCTTGTTCATTGCCGTTTCGGGCTTGATGACCTTGAGGGTTACATCTATATCTGATATTGCTGTATTGTGACGTGCGAGGCGTTCGGCTTTCTTGTTGATGAATTCGGTGAGACGGTCAGCGATTTCAAAATGGATGGCTTGAATTCTAACTTCCATAATTAGTCCTCCTTTTTTAGGGCACGGGGATGTGCGAGTTTGTAATTTTTTTGAAGTTCTCTATAAGTAAGGTGAGTATACCTTTGAGTAGTAGCGAGTGATGTGTGGCCGAGCAGCTCGCTCACGGCGGGCAGGTCGGCGCCGTTATTGAGCATGTCGGTGGCGAATGAGTGACGGAGTACGTGGGGCGAGCGCTTCGGGGAGCGCACACCGGCACCGGAGAGTGTGCCGCGCACGATACGGTAGACAAGCATGTAGTAGAGCGGCTGTCCGTCGGGGCGGACAAAAAACGCGTCGCCGGGCGAGAGGGTGCCCACGGTGCGGTTGCGTAGTCTTATGTAGTGCTCTATCATTTGTCTCAGTTCTTCGCCATAAGGAATTATTCTTTCCTTATTACGCTTTCCGAGCACTTTTAGTTCGGAGCGTCCGGCGTCAATTGATGAATTTTTCAAGCCTATCAATTCGGCAGCACGCATGCCCGTGGTGTATATCATGTTGATGATAAGGCGGTCGCGATATTCGATGAAGGAATCTTCGTCGGCAAGCGGCGAATCGAGTATCGAACATATTTCTTCCTCGCGCACGAAGTCGGGCAGAACAGTCTCGAGCCGCGGAGTGCGGAACTCGGCCGCGGGATTGGACGTGAATCCGTGTCTTCGCTCAAGATAGTGGAAAAGCGCGCGCAGAGCCTGGGTCTTGCGCTTTATCGAAGCGGTGGATATTCCGTCGGCGCTCAGCCGGGCTGCCCATAGGCGCACGTCGGCCAGCGTCACCAGAGCCGGGTTGTCGTCGGGGCGGACACTCCTGCGGATGAAATTGCGAAACTGCTCTATATCACCCTTATATGCAGAAACGGTGTGAGATGAAGCGTTCATCTCACACCGTATATAGTTATAGAAGGATGCGTACAACATAATCGCGACAGCACTCACGGGGATGTTAAAATCCGGAGGCTGCCACGAATTTATATATAAGTTTCGTTATATGCAAATAATCGGAAGGGAAATTGCCGGAAGGTGCCGAATTATTCCTCAACGGCGCGGAGCTTCTGCACGTAAACCGCCTTCATCATTTTCTTGCGGTTGGTTACAGAGGGTTTCTGAAATGCCTGACGGCTGCGAAGTTCCTTCACAATACCGGTCTTTTCAAATTTGCGTTTGAATTTCTTGAGCGCTTTTTCGATGTTTTCGCCTTCTTTTACTTGTACGATGATCATATTTTAGTTATTGATTTTATATTGTTTGCTGATGTAGAGTTTAGCGCGGCAAAATTAAGAATACTTTTTTAGATGTCAAAACTTTAAGAGTATTTTTTTGCCGCGCCCGACGTTTTTTCACCGTTTTGTGTCAATCCTCGCCTTCTTCGGGGTACCACTTGGAGTACATGAGATAGTTTTTGGCTATCTTGACGTTGATTTCGCGGGCCTGCGCCGGATCCACCATCTTGATAAACTTGGCAGGCGCGCCGCCCCACAGCTCATTGGGCCCGATTTTGGTGCGGGAGAGCACGACGGCTCCGGCAGCCACGATGGCGCCTTCGCCCACCTCGGCGTCGTCCATAACCACCGAACCCATTCCAATGAGGGCAAAATCATGGATTTTAGCGCCGTGGATGGTTACGTTGTGGCCGATGGACACGTCATTGCCGATTTCGATTGTCGACTTCTGATAGAGGGTATGGAGCACGGAACCGTCCTGGATGTTGACACGGTTGCCGATACGGATTGAATTCACGTCGCCGCGAATCACGGTGTTGAACCATATGCTACATTCGTCGCCGATAACAGTGTCGCCAATAACGGTGGCGTTCTCGGCAAGGAAGCAGTCGCGGCCAATCTGCGGCTCGAAGCCGCGCACGGGTATGATGAGAGCCATATTGAGCTTGCGAAAATTCAGTAAAGTTATCTGATTACGGGTTGGGTGTGTTCTACGAGCCAGTTGCGCTGCTCATCAGTATCAAGGGCGGGGAGCAGACGCTCGCGCACGGTGGCATGATAGCTGTTGAGCCACTCCAGTTCAGCATCGGTCATGATTCCGAGGTCGAGCAGACGGGTATCGAAGGGGAAGAGGGTCAGAGTCTCGAACTTCAGGAAGCGGCCGAATTCGGTTGTCATGGCCTCGACACAGAGCACGAGGTTCTCGCAGCGGATGCCATGCACGCCTTCGCGGTAGACTCCCGGCTCGTTGGAGGTAATCATTCCGGGACGCAGGGCAATGTCAACATAGTTGAGACGGATGCTCTGCGGGCCTTCATGCACACCAAGGAAGTGGCCTACACCGTGGCCGGTGCCATGCAGGTAGCTCAAGCCGTGCTTCCAGAGGAACTGACGGGCAACGGCGTCAAGCTGTGCGCCGCGTGTATCGTCGGGGAAAATCATCTGAGCCAAAGCGATATGGCCTTTCAGAACAAGGGTGAAGTCGAGTTTTTCCTGCGCGGTAGGAGTGCCGAGACATACTGTGCGGGTGATGTCGGTGGTGCCGTCGGGATACTGGGCGCCGGAATCGACAAGCAGAAGCCCCTCGGGGCGCAGGGTGGCGGCGGATTCTTCGGTAGGCTCATAGTGTACGATTGCTCCGTGAGGACCATAACCGGCGATTGTGCCGAAACTTTCGTCGTAGAACATCGGACTGGCAGCACGGTTGCGGTGGAAAATCTCGCACACGTCCATTTCGGTGGTGTGCTCGCCTGCTGCAACACGACGCTCAACCTCCATGAAAGCCTTCACGAGCGCGGCACCGTCGCGTACCATGGCCGCACGCACGCCGGCAATCTGAGTTTCATTCTTGCAAGCCTTGGCAATAGCCACCGACGAAACAGCCACGCAGACGGCGCGGTCGCCGAGCAGCGCCTTCACAGCAGCGGTAGAGCGCGAGGGCTGAATCATAACCTTCGTATCAGCAGGAATAGCGGCGATAAATGCGGCAAGGTCGCCGTAAGGCATCACCTGCACACCCTGCGATGCGAGGTAAGCGGCCACTTCATGCGAGATTTTCTCAGGAGCCACGAAAAGGAACGCGCCCTTTTCGGTGGCGTAGAGGTAGGAAATCACAACAGGATTATTCTTCACATCGTTGGAGCGGATGTTGAGAAGCCAAGCGATTTCATCAAGAGCAGAAATAAGCACTGCCTCTGCATGATGTGCGCGCACGTCGGCCATCAGGTCGGCGAGCTTGTCGGCGGCACTGCGGCCTGCATACTTGATATCATGCACGAAAACGCTGTCGGATGGCATCGCGGGACGATCCTTCCACAGTTCGTCAACCACATCGAAGTCAACCTTGAGCGAAATGCCGTTCACGGCCAGGGCGTCGCGCATGCGGTCGGCATCGTCAACCGAGAAAAGCATGCCGTCGATTCCAACCACTGCACCCTCGGCAAGATGTCCGCCAAGATAGTCAATGATGCTCGGTGTGGAGGCAAGCCCCTCCTTCATCAGTTGGATACCCGAACCCTCGAGCTGCTGAGCAGCCTGGAGGAAATAGCGCGAATCGGTCCACAGAAGAGCCTCGGCGGCGGTAACCACCAGCGAACCTGCCGAGCCTGAAAAGCCCGAGAACCAGCGGCGGATCTGCCAGTGCGAGGCAATATATTCGCTCGCATGGGGGTCGGCCTGAGGTATGATGACGGCATCAACGCCGGATTCCTTCATTTTGGCGCGGAGTGCGTCGATACGTGCACATGAAATGTTTTCTGCCATAATGTATAAGTTTTTAGAGAATATTCAATTTATCTGTAAGTTTTCAGTGGCGGATAGAACGCATCGGGAATATGCTCCACAAGATGACGTCCGTCAGGGTCAATAAGAATTCCGAACACATCGAAGCGCGGATACATCCGCAGCTCGGAATGAGCTTTCATATATGCGTCGGCAGCGCAGGCGATGTGCGCGATCTTGCGGCGGTCGATGGCTTCCAGAGGGTCAACACCCTCGCCGCTAGTCCGGGTCTTCACCTCGGCAAACACCACCTCGTCGCCCTTCATCGCCACTATGTCGATTTCAAGATGACCCAGGCGCCAGTTCCGCTCGGCAATGGCATAACCCTCGCCCACAAGTTTGTCGCAGGCAATTTGCTCACCCAATTTTCCGATGTCGTTATGCTTAGCCATCTTTATATAACATGCAAATATAGCAATAAGTCCGGTGCAGTGCAAAATTATTTCAGGGGCGTCGGATTTCTCAGATTCCGGAGAAGCCCATGAAGGCCATGGCGAGGATGCCGGCGGTGATGAGGGCGATGGGGACGCCGCGCATGGGGCGGGGAACGTCGGCGAGCTCGAGCTGGGTGCGTATGCCTGCGAAGATTGCAAGAGCCAGGGCGAAGCCGAGGGCGGTTGCGATGGCGTAGACGAGTGAGTGGATGAATCCGAAATCTTTCTGCGCCACGATAATAGCCACGCCGAGCACGGCACAGTTGGTGGTGATGAGCGGCAGAAACACGCCAAGGGCGGAATAAAGAGCCGGGGAGGTCTTCTTCATCACAATCTCAAGCATCTGCACAAGCACGGCTATCACGAGGATAAACACGATGGTCTGTATATATCCCAGCCCGAAGGGCAGCAGCACAAAGTGCTGGAGAAGCCATGTCACGGCTGTGGCGAGTGCCATGACGAAGGTAACGGCCATTCCCATACCAAAGGCCGATTCCATATTTTTGGAAACGCCTATGAAAGGACATATCCCGAGAAACTGGGCGAAAACTATGTTGTTGGCAAGAATTGCCGTGAATATTATCGAGAGGTATTCAAGCATGTTACTGACGGGAAGTGAGACGGTTGAACAATGCGATAAGGAATCCCAAAGCTATGAAGGCGCCGGGAGCGAGCACGAAGATGAGCGAACCGAAGTCCTCGGGATATACACGAGCTCCGAACACGGCACCCGTGCCGAGCAACTCGCGCACGGCTCCGAGCAGCGTCAGAGCGGCGGTGAAGCCGAGACCCACCCCGAGTCCGTCCACAGCCGACAATGCCGGATTATTCTTCGAGGCAAATGCTTCGGCACGCCCAAGCAGGATGCAGTTTACCACAATCAGGGGTATAAAGATGCCAAGGGAGGCATAGAGTGCCGGAAGCCATGCCTGCATCACCATCTGAAGCATTGTCACGAACGATGCTATTATGACGATATAGGCCGGGATACGCACCTTGTCGGGGATAAGATTGCGCACGAGCGAAATCACGACGTTGGAGCACACGAGCACAAAGAGCGTCGCCAGTCCCATCGACATTCCCGTAAGAGCCGAGGACGTGGTGCCGAGAGTGGGACACATGCCCAAGATGAGCACGAAGGTGGGATTTTTCCTCACCAGGCCGTCGTAGAGTACAGAAAGAGCTTTCATCGGCTTATACTTTTGAGATATGATTCGTAAGCGTTTCGGGCTGAGTTGACTGCTTCAAGGAAAGCGCGCGAGGTGATTGTGGCGCCCGTGATGGCATCAATATCGCCGCCGTCGGCGCGGACATGCAGCTCCGCAGCCGTTCCGAGTACCGAGCGCGAGCCTGTTGCCGAGCTGAACCACTCGCCCATCCTTGCTCCGAGCCCGGGAGTCTCGGCATGCGACATCACGCGGTAGCCGGTGAGACTGCCCGAAGCGTCAAATCCCGCAAGCAGTGTGATTCGGCCGCCGAAACCGTTGTCGGACCACGCCTCGACAGCGGCGCCCGAGAAGGCTCCGCCATGCCTGGCGGGAAACACCGTGAGCCCGTCGACCACGGTCCTGTCCGCCGCAGGGTCATTGTCGAATGGCGGAAGAATTTCGGTAAGAGCCTCCGTGCGTGCCTTGGCCTCAGCCTGCGCCATGGGTTCCTCCGTGAGATTATGCACCCAGGCGAGCAATGCCCCGAGAACGACGGTGAGCGCCGTAAGCGACAGCACCATTGTCGTGAGTGTGGATTTCATGCCTTCACCGCCTCCTTTCTCCGGGGAGAGAAGCGTTCCGGACGCATGTATCGGTTAATCAGCGGCGTGAAGCCGTTCATTATCAGAATCGCAAATGACATTCCTTCAGGATAGATGCCCCAGCGGCGTATCACAACGGTTATCACTCCTATCATGAATCCGTACAGGAGCATGCCGCGGCGCGTCATGGGCGAAGTCACATAGTCGGTTGCCATGAACACCGCACCGAGAATCAGACCACCCGAAAGCAGGTCGACCAGCGGCGGAAAACCTGCCGCAAGGTCAACAACAATCACCCCGGCGGCCACCGCCACAGGAATATACCATTTTATCACCCTGAAAGCCAAGAGATACACGAATCCGAGCAAGAGTGCCGCAGCGCTTACCTCGCCCATCGAGCCGCCAACATTTCCGGCAAACATACTCATCAGAGGCAACTCATCCGGCGAAACGAGTCCCATCTTCAACTGACCGAGGATTGTAGCTCCTGTCACTCCGTCGGCATCCCCGAATCCGGGGTCGGGCAAAGGCCATGCCGTCATTGCCACAGGAAAGGATATGAGCAGGAAAACACGTCCGACAAGGGCGGGATTGAACACATTGCATCCGAGACCGCCGAAAGCCATCTTGGCAATGCCGACGGCCACAACGGCTCCGATTATCACCATCCACCACGGCAAGCCCGAAGGCAGATTGAGCGCCAGGAGCACGCCCGTGAGAATGGCCGAACCGTCGCGCAACGTAGAAGGGCGGCGCAGCATAAAGCGCGTCACTACCCACTCCACCCCGGCGCAGGAAAGCACCGAGAGCAGCAGCACCTCGAGCGCGGGAAGGCCGAAATAATAGAGAGAGCACAATATGGCCGGAATCAGAGCCACAATCACATGATACATCGCGCCTGAGGTCGTGCGCGACGTGTGGATGTGCGGCGATGGAGAAAATATCAATGGCATGATGAGACGAATAAGCAGGATGTATTAGTATGAATTTCTATTTTGCAAAATCACGGGCACGAAGGCGTCCAAGACGGATAAAATCGAGAAGAGGACGCGAAGACGGACAACTGTAACTGCACGCCCCACACTCCAAACAGTCGGCCACATCCGACGCGGCGGCTTCGGCCCACATGCGCAACTCGCCGTAGCGTGCCAGCAGATACGGTTCGAGTCCCATCGGGCATGCGTCGACACATGCTCCGCAGCGCACACACGGTTGCACGGGGCGTCTTCGGCTGTCGGCAAGCACCGTCAGACCCGACGTACCTTTCACCACGGGTGCTTCAAGACACAGTGCCGGTCGTCCCATCATGGGGCCGCCGAGAATCACCTTGGCATCGTCGGGGACGGTAAGCGGCAGCTCCGACATCGGAGTACCGACAGCCACGCGGTAATTGGCGCGTTCGGATTCCGGAATATCACCGGTGAGGGTTATGACACGCTCAATCAAAGGCATGTCGAAAGCCACGGCCTGATACACGGCAAATGCGGTCGCGACATTCTGAACCACGGCGCCCACCGATACTGGAAGCGCACCGGAAGGAATCCTCCGACCCGTAATAGCCTCGACAAGCTGCTTTTCGCCACCCTGAGGATACTTGGTACGAAGCACCTCCACCGTGATATTGAAAGGCGTATCTTCAAGCGCCGCCCTGAGCGCCGCTATGGCCTCGGGCTTGTTATCTTCGATACCGATAACCGCCCGCGGAATCCCCGCGGCCTTCAGCATCAGCTCAATGCCTTCGGCAATCTGACCCGGATAGGCACGCATGAGGGCATCGTCGCACATCAGATACGGCTCGCACTCGCAACCGTTGATTACCAGCACCTCGGCCTTGACATCGGGACGGAGACTCAGCTTGACGTGCGCCGGGAAAGTCGCGCCTCCGAGCCCCACGATTCCGGCAGCCGAAATGCGCGAGCGCAGCTCCTCGGCGGTGAAACGGTCGGACAGGGTGCGGTCGGCCTGCTGCGTTTCCATGCGGGTCCAATATTCACCGCGTTCTTTCTCGTCAAGTTCAAGGCTTTCGTGAGTCGTATTTATCACAATGGCCTGCCCGGGAACACCCGAAGCCATCACAAGCTCGCCGATTGAGGCCACGGTGCCCGAGACGGGCGTATGGATTCCTGCCGAGACGAAAGAGCCGCCTTCGGCCACAAGCTGTCCGCGGCTCACGGTGTCGCCCTTGGCTACAACCGGACGTGCCGGGGCGCCGATATGCTGCGCCAACGGAAGCACCACGCGCGAGGGCAAGGGGAGCACCCGTATTCCGGCATCGGCAATCTTGTTGGCCGCCGGATGTATTCCACCTTTCTTAAATGTCTTTTTCATTCTGCCACGGCCTCCTTCTGTATTATTTTAAATGTGGTATGTATTGCACCCGTGGGACAGCCGGGCACGCATTTTCCGCATGCGCGGCACAGAGCCGGGTCGATATAAGCAAGATTATCGGCAACAGTAACCGCTCCGAAAGGACATGCCTTGGCACACTTTCCACAGCCGATACAGGCCGACGCGCAGACTTTACGCGCCACCGCACCCTTGTCGCGGCTCGAGCAGGCCACCCATACGCGGCGGTCGCGACGTCCGCGCGGTCGCATGTCGAGAAGATGCCGCGGACATTCGGCCGCACAGACCGCACAGCCCGTACACTTGTCAGGGTCAACCTCGGGCAATCCGGTAACCGAATTCATTGAAATGGCTCCGAAACGACACACGGCCACACAGTCGCCGCATCCGAGACAACCGAAGGAGCAACCGCGCGAACCGACACCGACGCCATTCATCACCGCGCATGAGCGGGCACCGTCGTAGACATAGCGCTCAGGACGCGCCTCGCACGAGCCGTTGCATCGCAGCACGGCAATCTTCCGTTCGGTCTCCGACGCTTCCACGCCAAGTATGGCGGCAATCTTAGCCATGGCACCTTCCGCGGCACCGGGGCAGTTCAATCCGCCCTCAAGATTGCCTCGCGACACACAGGTGACGGCAAAGTCGCGGCATCCGCGGCATCCGCATGCGCCGCAATTGGCGCCGGGAAGCAGCGCTTCCACCTCGTCGATGCGCGAATCTTCCTCAACATGGAATTTCCGGGCAGTGGCATAGAGCACCACCGCGCCAAGCAATCCGAGCGCGCCCAGGAGCAATGAGGATATAATCAATAAGTGCATATAAGGATGAAGTATTTTAAATAGGATATATGAGGTTTAAAGAAGTTGAAACTCAGCCAATCACTCGCCATAGAGGTGGAGACGGATGCAGACGGCGCCACACATACAAGCCTGCATACCATGCGGCCACGGCTCCAAGGCCGCTCAAGGCCATCGTGCCCTCTCCGGCTCCGGCCAAGGCTGCAACGACAGCACATATAATCATCAGAAGCAGCGGCGCGCCAAGCAGGCGCAGGATGGCCGTAACTGTCACGCCCGAAGGCAGCCCTATTTTCACTTCCGAACCGACAGCCGGAAGGCGTTCGGCACGGGCCTCAACGAGCGTGTGGCCCGACGAGGGGGCGGAACGTGCGCCGCAACTCGCGGTAAGGGCGCAACCCGCACAATCCGACGAATCCGAAACCGCTACCGTAACGACAGTTCCGTCAACGGATGTAACTTTTCCTTGATGTGTGATAGAATATTTCATCGCTTGCTCTCCGTCTGCAAATATACGATTTAATTACGGAAAAAATTCCGTAATTCTCGCACTAATTTTCCAAATGAACTGATTTTTCTCAAAATTGCCACAAATTTACCCGTGCGCCTGTCATATCTCATCGAAAATATCTAAATTTGGACTCCAACTAACCCATTATACAATTATGAAAAGAATATCCGCCCTGCTGCTGTTGCTCACATCCCTCACATTTACCCCCTCGCACGCCCAACAGGCCATCTGGGACAAAGCCGCCACGACATCGCCCGAAATCAATGCCGACGGCACGGTAACATTCCGCCTTGTGGCTCCATGCGCGAAGGAAGTGGAGATTACCGGCGACTTCCTGCCGACGGAAAAAGTAATGACACCCAAGGGCGAAATCACAGTGCGCAAGAAAGCATACATGGAGCGCAACGATGCCGGAACATGGGAGTACACCACCCCGTTTGCAGTCGAACCGGAGCTGTACCTCTATAATTTCATAGTTGACTCGCTCAAAATCAACGACCCCTCCAACGCATACCGCATCCGCGACACGGCCTCGTCCTACAATATTTTCATGACGCCGGGCGAGCGCACATCGCTCTACCGCGTGGCCGACGTACCTCACGGCAGTGTGAGCAAGGTATGGTATCCGAGCGCCACCACGGGGACTTCCCGCCGCATGACCGTGTACACTCCCGCCGGATATGAGGCGCCGGAAAACGCCGGAAAGCGATACCCGGTGCTGTATCTGCTGCACGGAATGGGCGGCGATGAAAACGCGTGGAACGAACTCGGCCGTGCCTCGCAGATTCTCGACAACCTCATCGCAGCCGGAAAAGCCGAGCCTATGATTGTAGTGATGCCAAACGGGAACATCGCCATGGACGCCGCTCCGGGAGAAAACTCCCAAGGCTTCACCATCCCCACCACCGCCCTGCCACACACTATGGACGGAGCCTACGAGAAGGCGTTTCCCGAAATCGTGACATTCACCGATTCCATCTACCGCACGGTTCCCGAAAAGAACTCCCGCGCCATCGCCGGACTCTCCATGGGCGGATTCCACTCGCTCCACACCTCCAAGCTCTATCCCGACCTGTTCGGCTACATCGGACTGTTTTCCGCAGCAATCAAGCCGCGCGCCCTCACCTACCCCGAGGTGTACGACGACATGGCTGCAAAGCTGAAAGCTCAGTTCATCAATCAGCCTGAATTATACTGGATTGCCATAGGCGACACCGATTTTCTTTATAACGACAACGTAGCTTTCCGCAAGCAACTCGACGATCTGGGACTTCCCTACACCTACCGGGAATCCTCCGGAGGCCATTGCTGGGCCAACTGGCGCCTCTACCTAAGCGAATTTCTCCCCTTGCTGTTCAAGCCATAAAGGCAAGGTAGGCAAAAAGGCAAAAAGGCAAAAAGGCAAGATAATAGTGGCATGGCGAATTGCATTATGCCAGTATTATCTTGCCTTTTTTACCTTTTAACCTTTTAACCTAAAAAAATTCACTACCTTTGCGGCCGGATTTTTCAATACTATATAAGGTATCCTATGAACAAAGGTTTGTTTGCCCTGGCGATGGGAACATTCTCGCTGGGAATCGCTGAGTTCCTGATGATGGGAATTCTGATTAATCTTGCCACGGCCATGAATGTGAGCGTGTCCGAGGCCGGTCATTTCATTTCGGCGTATGCAACGGGCGTGTGCTTCGGCGCTCCGGCCTTGCTGCTTTTCCGTCGCATGCCCCTGCGTCGCATGCTTCTGATGCTCGTGGCTCTTATCGGAGCCGGAAACCTGCTTGCGGCGCTTTCGACCAATTTCTGGATGCTCATGTGCGCCCGCTTCATATCCGGTCTGCCCCACGGAGCATATTTCGGCGTGGGAGCCATCGTAGCACGCAAACTCGTGCCGCCGGGACACCAGTCCGGTGCCGTGGCTTTCATGATTGCAGGCATGACAGTAGCCACCCTCGGAGGTGTGCCACTGGGCACTTTCATCAGCGAGACATTTTCATGGCGCATAGCATTTTTCTTTATTGCCGCTTTCGCAGTAGCCACATTCATCTGCATCCGCCGCTTCGTGCCCGCGCTTCAGCCGCTTGAGGACCGCGGATTCAAAGGCCAGTTCCATTTTCTCAAGACACTCCCGCCGTGGCTGATTTTCGGCGGCGTGATTTTCGGACAGATAGGTCTCTACTGCTGGTACAGCTACATCGACCCGCAGATGACTCTCGTGGCCGGATTTCCGACATCAGCTCTGTCGTGGCTCATGATACTTGCCGGCGGAGGAATGTTCATAGGCAATCTTGCTTTCGGACGCCTCGGCGACCGCTACAAGCCCTCGCTCGTGGCCGCGCTGGTTGAAGGATTCGGCATTGTCGCACTCGCTCTTGTAGCCTTCTTCGGCGATATCAAGTGGGTGGCGGTGGTGCTGATGGTATTCGGCACAATGGCTCTGTTCGGTTCCGGAAGTCCCCTGCAATCGTCGATTGTAGGCTATTCGAAAGGCGGTGAACTCCTTGGCGGAGCGTGCATACAGATAGCATACAACGCCGGAAACGCTATCGCCGCCTACATAGGAGGCCGGATAATCGCTTCCGGCGCCGGATATGGTGCCGTGTCATTGGCAGGCATCCCCATCGTTGCCGTGGGATGCGTTATGTTGTTTGTTCTCTACTTCCGCGTGGAACGCAAGAATTGACCGCAGGTCAGAACAGCGGAAGTGTGGCTGTGGAATCGACGTACTTTCTTACGAAGGTAGCGTTGTCCATACACAGCATCATGATACCCTGGATAAGAGTGATTACTTCCCAAAGTCCGCATGTGATTACGGTGAGAAGAATCGTAATCAGACCGGCCGAAACCTTTCCGAGATAGAAGTACTGGATTCCGAGACCACCGAGGAAGATTGCAAGAAGTGCAGCCACGCCGCGGCTTTTGCCGTTGGAGGGATCGGAATCGAAGGCATTGTTGCGCGAATAGTAAGAGCCATAGCGCGAGTCGTCGATGTTGGGAGGTGTGGCTCCTTCGTTGAGGTTGCTGTTGCAGAAACGGCATTTCACGGCTTCATCCTGGATGTATTCGCCGCAATAAGGACATTTTTTCATAAGACAATTATTTTGAGATTAGGTGATTCGTGGTGGTGCTACGTCAATACCATGTCACGCCATTCTGGAGCGACGAACGTTTGTCGTACTTGAGGTCGCTGAGCAGTGACGATTTCACGGCAATATGGAAGTTATAGCTCTTGTATGGCCCCACGGGCACAAAACTGGCCGTCATGGTAAAGCAGTGCAGGTCGCGGGATATGTTGCAGTTCATGTATGCGAGCTTATGGGTGTCGAAATTATACGACGCGCTGAACGAGAAATTCCAGTTTGGCGTTGGCCTGACATTTCCCGAGAAACTCAAGTTCTGCGTTATCCTGCTGTCATACTCCATCTTCTTCTTGTTGAACGTACCGTAAGCGTATGATATCGAATAATTGACCGACAGGCTCCACGGGAATTCCCACTTGGTGTAGCCGTCGGACGACAGGTCAAGGTCGCCTCCGCTCGACTGATCTTCAATGTCGCGCTGGTTCTGCGCCCCGGATTTGTTTCCCTGATTGTCGGAATTTTGGTCGGTATCCTTCTTCTTCCGCTTGAAAGTGTCGTTGTTGAAGGTATAGGAGAAGGACGTTCCTGTACGCATCAGTCGCGGAGCCTTGCCCACCTTGAAGCGCGGGATATTCACCCTCACGGGATTGCCTGCTGAATTGAGCTGGTAAGTATACATGTCCCAGGTCGCACTCAGGTTCAGGTTGAAGCCTTTGGTAATGCGCAGGAGTATGGAAGTGCTCAGGTCGCTCCAGTTGAGCGAGTCAGCCGCCATATTGTAGCTTTCGCTGATGTTGAGGTTCTCGATAAGGGATATTTTCTTTTCCCCGATGGAATCGTTGTCGCTCTTCACCTTCATTTCAAGATTATTGGCGAGGCCGAAACTCACAGTACCGCTCTTGCCCTGTCCGGGAATACCGAAAATCGTGTTCGGGAACAGACTGTACTTTGTCTTCTGCATACCTCCGTCGGCCAACGGGCGCTCGTAGCTGCCGTAATAGCCGAAGAAAGGCGAACTGAAGTCAGGATTTCCCGAGAAGGAAACCGTAGGAGTGGACACAAGGCGCACCATCTTGATTTTCTTGCCGAGGAATCCCATAGGCTGGAAGAATCCGTAGACCTTGGTATCCATCGACACCGACGCCGTGAAGTCCCACACGTTATAGAGGCTGTACGACGTATCGCACTGCTCGATATTCCGCTCGGCATCCCAACTGCGGCGCACCTTGCTGGAGTACATGCGGTCCTGAAGATTGATCGAGGGGGTGATGTTGACGTATTTCAGCACATTGAAAGTGGCCGAAATGGGCACACTGTGGCGCATGGCATTGCGCCAGTCCTTTATAAGGCTCTGCTTGAAGAATACGTTCTGCTTCGACGTGAGCGAATTCTGGAACTGTCCGCTGTACGACAGCTTGATTTTCTCATACCATTTTTCCGCTCCGATGGCTTTCTTGCGCTTGAAGGGATAGATCTGAGACATCGTGACGGTGACATTCGGGAACGACACCGTAAGCGTGGAGTCCTGGGTGCGCTGCGAGAGGTTGAAGGTGGTCGACAGCGACCATTTGCTCGACGGGAAGCGGTAGGTCATGTTCACGGTGGAGCTCTTCGTGTTCTCGGTGAACGACGGGGAGTAGTACGACGACAGATTGTTTCGTGTATAGCCCGAAGTGGTGAAGTTCACGCTCGCCGACAGCGACATGTTGGGATTGGCCTTTGAATCCTGCGAGTGGCTCCAGAGCACCTGGAAGTTGGTCTGCGAGGAATAGTCGGGCGAGCCCTTCTCACCGTATATTGTCTTCAGGTAGCTGATGTCGAAACTACCTGAGAACTTGTAACGCTTGGCATATGACGAGCGGCCCTGCAATCCCCAGGAGCCTTTGGTGTAAATTTCGCCGGTCAGGGCAAAGTCAACATTGTCGTTGATGGCGAAATAATATCCGCCGTTGCTGAGGTAGAAACCGCGGTTGTAGTCATCGCCGAAAGTTGGCACGATGATACCCGAGGCATAGCTGTCGGTAAAGGGGAAGTAACCGAAAGGCACGGCAAGCGGAAGCGGAAGACCTGCAAGCACCATGTAAGCGGGACCCACAACAATATTTTTGCCGGGACGCACCTTGCCTTTGGTGAGCTGGAGCCAGAAATGCGGGTCATCGTGGTCGTCGCATGTAGTGTAGCGTCCGTCCTTGATATAGAATTCCTTGCCCTCGGCTTTTTTGGTGGTACCACCCGTGAGATATCCCTCGCCTTGCTGGGTGACTACATTGCGGATATATCCTTTTTCCGATTTGAAATTATACCGCATTGTCTCGGCCTCGTACTCGGTGCCGTCCTGATTGAACACCGGGCGTCCTATGACCTCTCCGAGAGTGTCAACGCTACCCACGGCATACACCGTGTTGTCGTTCAGGTCCATCTCGATGGTTGCGGCGTCGAGCTTGATATTGCCATATGTAACAGAACCTGAACCATACATGTAGGCTGAATCGCGGCGGACAATCACCATCGAGTCCGAGGAGGAAAACACTACCGAAGTCTCGAGGTCGTCTTTCTCGCGACGTGCACGCTTGCGCGCGTTAGCCATAGCTACGGTGGCCGTCTGCACAGGTCGCACCGAATCTGTGACACTAACAGCATCGGCAGGCACGGTATCAGGCTGCATCACCGCAGATGAGTCGCTTGCCGGGAGCGGAAGACTGTCGGACACACCAAGCCGGGCCTGTGCGGCAACATCCGGCACAAATGCTCCGGAACCACCACACATCCACACACATAGCAGCGTCAGAATGATATATAGGACGAGTTTTTTCACTCGGGTTTTACAGCAAAAAGTCAAAAAATATAAAGTGACAGCCGCAAAGTTACAAAAAAAATCCATAGAGGGCTGTGAAATGAATGTTAATACACACTCAGGACATGCCCCGAAGGCAAGAAAACACAATCTCCACAGGAGATAAGTTGCATAATCCGATACATTAATCTACCTTTGCAAGTAAAATTCAAACTTTTCAAACATAATCCTATGAAAAAGGTATCTTTGATGACAATCACCGCCTTTGCTACCGCTGCCCTTACCATATCGGCATCGGCCGCAGCAATCACGCCAGCCTCCGCAGAGGTGGCCGCCGGATTCACGCCCGTTGTAAAAACCATATCAGCTTCCGAAGCGGATGCACATAGCTCCAAAGCCGCTCCGGCGCATGCTTCCGCGCCCCTTGACAAGCCTTCGGGACAGTGGGAGAATATCGGCAAAGGCATTTGGTACGAGGACCTCATGACATATTATTCCGACTTCCAGCGCGGAATGTCGTGGGTGGTTGACATCGAACAGAGCGTGAGCGCTCCCGGATGGTACCGCATGCTCCCCTACAAGGGTGGCGACCCCGTGAGCACATATCTCAAAAACACCGATACACAGGAATATTTCTACGTCAACACCACCAACCCCGAAAAGGTATATTTCGAGGACTTCCGCCCGTTCAACAAAGGCTTCTGGTTCTGCCAGCGCGTCGATGAAGGCGGATGGGGCGAATATGGCGACACCTATTACGGCAAATTCAAAGATGGCATCATCAGCTTTCCGGCTGAGAGCGCCGATGTGCGCGACCCGGATCTCGGCTGGCCTCAGACCACTCTCAACGGAGATTTCCGCATCGCTCTCCCAGGCTCGAAACCACTCGACTTCACCCTCACAGCAACCTCTCCCTACTGCTCCCATACGAATGAAGTGACAGTATCGCTCGGTATCGGCGACGACATTTCTTCCGTGAAGCTTATCCTGCTCAAAGGCGAATATGCCGCCAAGGGCAACGAGGCCGCCATCGTGGCTCAGGGACAGGATCTCAACCCCAACCTTACCGAAGTGGCAATCTCCACCGACGGCTCGGGCATGTTTACCCTTCTCTTGGCCGGACGCGACGATGCCGACGAAATCGTTGCCGCCACAGAAACCTTGATATTCTTCCCGGCTGACGACAATGACAACTGGGCCGATTACGGTACCGCGACTTTCAACGAAGACATAATCTCCGAATTTTTCGGCAACGTCGAAGCCGAGGAAATCACCGCCCCCCTGCAGAAGCACAAGACCCAATCGGAATACTACCGCATTGTAAATCCACTTTCACAACACACCACGCTTGGACATCTTATAAACGCCCACGATAGCCACAACCACTACATGTACATCAACACCGACGGTGCCGGTGGATGGTACATCGAGGCTTCGACACTCGGCCTTGAAGAACCGACCTACGGTCAGGCGGCAATCTGGAGCTGGGCCGAACGCTATGCCCAGGCCGGAATGTGGTACGAAGGCGTGCAGCTCGGTTATTTCGGCACAAAATCAGGCAACACCATAAAAATACCCGCAGGAACACTGCTGCTCGGATTCAGCAACCATCAGAACGGTGCGTTCATGAACAATCCCGGCAGCCTTACCATCACCCTGCATCCCGACGAAACCGGTATAGCAGACATCGAGACATCCGGTGAGGACGCTCCCGCGGAGTACTTCAACCTTCAGGGTATGAAGGTCGTTAATCCTGAACCGGGCGCCTTGTACATCGTGCGCAAGGGTGCCACAGTTTCCAAAATCATTTTTTAAATGAAGCAAAGAAAAATATTTTCAATCCTGACACTAATGTTCGCAATCGGTGCTGCGTGGGCAGCGCCGATTGACGAAGTGCGCCGTCTCTACAACGAGGGCCAGTACGAGGAAGCTGCCGAGAAGGCCAGGACAATCCTCAAGCGCTCGCCCAAGGACGGCAACGCCAACTACTTTTTAGGCGCGTCGTTACGCGCCCTCGGCAACTCCGAGGAAGCCATCAAACCCCTTCAGGCCGCCGAAGCCCGCAGCGTGGCGCAGGCATCGCAGATGCTTGCTGAAATTGCCATCGACGACTACCGCGTGGATGATGCGTCCGAGCACCTCGACTCGTGGGAGAGAATTGTCAAGAAATCAAAGAAATCCCTCCCGGAATCGTTCGACGAAATGAGCGCCGGACTCATAACCCTGCGCAACATGCTCGAACGTGTGGAGAAAATCGAGATTCTTGACTCGCTCACGGTCGATTCCGCCGACTTCTTCCGCTATTACCGTCTGTCGCGTGCCGCAGGCTCTTTGCTCCCGGCATCCGAAATGTTCCGCAATTCCGGAGCAAGCGGGGACGGGGTTGTTTTCATGCCCGAGAACCGCAGCGAAATGATGTGGTCACAGACAGGCGAGTCAGGCAAGAAGGAAATCTTCACAGCCGGAATACTTGACGACGGCACAATAGAGCATCCAAGCCCGGCAGGCGACATCCTCGGCGAAGGCGGCGATGCGGCATATCCTTTCATCATGCCCGACGGTATGACGGTGTACTTCGCCAACAACGGCGACAAAAGTCTCGGCGGCTACGACATTTTCATGACCCGCCGCAGCGATGACGGCTCTTTCTTCGAACCCCAAAACATCGGCATGCCCTACAATTCGCCTTACGACGACTACATGCTCGCCATCGACGAGACAAGCGGGCTCGGCTGGTGGGCCACGGACCGAAATCAGATTCCCGGAAAAGTGACGATATACATATACCTGCCATCGGAAACCCGCGTCAACTGCGAACCGGACGACCCCGACCTAACCGCACGCGCCAAAATAACTTCAATCGCCCTGACACAACGCGAGGGAGTCGACTACAAGGCTCTGCTGGAAAAGAAACTTCCTGAAGCCACCGAGGAAAGCACGGTGTCGGCCAATCCACGTTTTGAACTCGACATGGGCAACGGCCGGCTGTACACCTCGCTCGACAACTTCAAGAATCCCGAAGCTCGCCGTGCGATGATTGAGGTCATGGCTGCCAAAGTGGAACTCCGCAAAAACTCCGAGACACTTGACGCACTCCGCGAGAAATTCCGCAAGGGCGACCGCTCCGTATCCCACGCAATCCTCCAGGCCGAACGCGAACGTCAGACAATACAGCGCCGCCTGCGCACGGCCACAAACCAGGCAATCCGACTCGAAACCAAATAACACACCCTCTTACAATTTATCATGCTCACATCTTACATCACCTGGGACGTCAATCCCGACATATACAACGGTTTCATCACTATCCGATGGTACGGACTTATGTTTGCCATCGGATTCTGGCTCGGATTCAACATCGTTGGCAAGATGTTCAAGCGCGAGGGCGTGCCTGAAAGCTGGCTCAGCATATTGCTTATCTATGTAGGCGTCGCCACCATCGTGGGCGCGCGTCTGGGACACGTCCTGTTCTACCAATGGGATTACTACTCCCAGCATCCGCTCAAGATACTTGCCACATGGGAGGGCGGCCTCGCCAGCCATGGCGGCGCGATAGGCATCATCATAGCCGTTATACTGTACTCGATATTCACCACCAAGCGCAATCCGCTGTGGACATTCGACCGCCTTACAATCGCCATCGCACTCGTGGGGGGTCTGATACGCATCGGTAACCTCATGAACTCCGAAATCTTCGGACACGCCACAACACTGCCGTGGGGATTCATGTTCGTGCGCTCTCAGGAGTGGAATCAGCTCTACTACGGCGTGGCATGCCATCCCACACAGATTTACGAAGCGCTCACCTACTTCGCCCTGTTTGCCCTGATGATGTGGATGTACTGGAAGAAAAACCTCGGCGAGCGTCCCGGCCTGCTGTTCGGCACCTTCCTTATCGGCACCTTCGGCTCGCGCTTTTTCGTTGAATTCATCAAGAACAATCAGGTAGCCTTCGAGGAGACAATGACCCTCAACATGGGCCAATGGCTCAGCATACCCTTCGTGCTGCTTGGCATCGGCCTGATAATCTACGCACTCCGCCGCCCCCGCATCCCCCTGCACTACCCCAACCGCTTCGCCCCGGAAAAGGCAGGGAAGAAATAGGATTCCATGACAACAATGACAATTTGACAACTTGACAATTTGACACCCCCATGCCAATAACATTCTCAGCGGCGCCATCCTATTTTTGGCTCAATTCCTGGGTGCTTGCCAACATCATCGAGCTTGCCACCCAGCGATTTTGCGACCGCTTCGTGGACTTTCGGATTGACCCGGGGCATAGGCTTTACGACCAGATGACACAGGCCGCACGCTCCATCAGAGCCAATATTGCCGAAGGATCGGGGCGTCACGAAACCTCCCTGGAAACAGAAATGAGGCTTACGGATGTTGCGCGTGGAAGCGCGCACGAACTGATGGGTGATTTTATCAATTACATGATGCGGCACTCCATTCCGGCATGGCCGGTGGAGGACGAGCGGTTTCAGCAGGTAATCAGTCTCAGGCTCGACAGGCCTTCCTATGGCCCGGATTTTGTCTCCGATGCCATGAAACATATTGCTGCCCAGAAATCCAGGCTCGACTGTTTTTTAGAGCATGGCAACGCGGCAGATGCCGCCAACTGCCTTGTGGTTTTGAGCATGAAAATCATCGCTATGCTCACAAGCATGCTCACTGCTCAACTTGCAGAGTTCAAGAAGCAGGGCGGATTCACCGAGAATCTGACGCAGACGCGTCTCGAAACCCGTCGTGAACAAGCTGTTGCAAACTCCGCCCCGTCCTGCCCTAAATGCGGGAAGCCTATGCTGAGGCGTATGCAGAAGAAAGGGCAGATGCAAGGCCGTGAGTTTTGGGGCTGCGGCGATTATCCACGCTGCACCGGCATCCGCGAAATCCAATAAATTTCCGATTATTTCCTTTCGGCCACGACCTGCATACCACAGCGGCTGCAGTCGAAATCAAGACGGTAGACGTTGCCGTCAAGGCTGCGCAGGCGCAGAGGTCCGCGAAGTGTCGTGGAGGATTGCTTGTCGCGCAGGCATGCCCCGAGTTCGCGCCGCAGGCAGTAGCGCGTACTCATCACAACGGTTTCGTCCGACTTAGACGGACTTTCCACTTCCACCGCCATATGGCCGATTGAAGCGCCGTGGCTCTCATAGAAATGCCGGGAAAGACGGTTCGCCACATTGTCGTGGTAGGTAAGCGGAGAGTACTCGGAGAAAGCATCTTCGGCGAGCGTGCATTTGCGGCGCCGGTCAAAAGCATAGCGCGCCTTCCAGGCCGAGTCAAGAGCTTCGAGAGTATCGCGGCGCAGTGCGGTGAGCACCGATGCCGCCACGAACCGGTTGCCAAGAGTATCTTCAACATCCTCAAGCACATAGTCCGTGCCGCCGAGTTTAGCAAGCGTGCGCCTTCGCGGCTCCTGCTGTGGAGTACGCGCCTCGGAGTATTCGCTCGCGGCCACCACGCACACGCGGTTGCCGCGGCAGTCGGTGGCTTCGAGAGCTATGCGCGAATCATCAACGGGCCGCAATACAAATTTCACCGCCAGGCCACGCGAAGCCGATGTAGCGCTCTCCAGCGTGTCAAGGAAAGCCTTATCATGGTTGCGGTAGAGTTCCGCGCCCACAGGGGGATTGATTTTTGTTGCAGGGTAGAGTCGGTCACCTTCAACTTTATTTAGGCGGAATCCCACGAAACGGCGGGATGCATCGAAATATCCCAATCCGTCGCCGTTGGCGAGAGCCGTACTTGTGCGTGCTGTAAGGAATCCCTTGCGTGAATCGTATGCCGATGTCACCACTGCAACTTTCTCGCCCGTCCATTTCGGGGAATCTACGGTGGCGATTCTTACGCGTGCCGGACCCCGCATGCCATTGAGGAAATATGAGGTGTAGCCACGGTTGAAAGTTCCGGTGAGCGACGGCACAAAACCACGCGACACCTTGCCGAACGAAGCCCGCACATACTTTCCTCCGGAAGCCGCCACAATACGGTCGAGAGCATCGGAATATGCCGACACAACATTTTTGACGTATGCCGCATCCTTCAGGCGACCCTCAATTTTAAAGGAAGAAATCCCGGCTTCGGCCATCGCGCCGAGGTCGGAAAGACGGTTCATGTCGCGCAACGAAAGGAAATGTCCGCCCTTACGCACGACATTTCCGTCGCCGTCGATAAGGTCGTATGGCAGACGGCACATCTGCGGGCACTCGCCGCGGTTGGCGCTGCGCCCCATGGCAAGGAATCCTGCCTGACAGTCGCCGCTGTAACTAACACACAACGCCCCGTGAACAAATGCCTCCAAAGGCACGTCGACAGCCGCCCGCATTGCTGCGATTTCTTCCAGCGAAAGCTCCCTCGGCAGCACAAGCTGCGAGAATCCCGCCTGAGCGAGAAGACGCGCCTTTTCAGGCGTGCGTATATCACACTGCGTGCTCGCATGCAGGGCTATCGGCGGCAAATTCATTTCAAGATAAGCCATATCCTGCACGATGAGGGCATCCACTCCGATACAGTACAGGTCATGGACGAGCGATTCGGCAGCCTGGAGCTCATGGTCGTAGACAATCGTGTTCATCGTGCAGTAGACACGCGCCCCGAAGCGGTGGGCGAACTCTACGGCACGGGCAATATCTTCGACAGAATTTACAGCGGCAGCACGCGCTCCGAAAGCGGGTGCGCCTATGTACACGGCATCAGCGCCATGCCTTACAGCCTCAATGGCAATGTCGGCATTGCGTGCCGGAGCGAGCAATTCAAGTGGTGTGGCTTTCATCGGGCTAAGGAATCAAGTAGTTCAAACGCCTCACGACGTCCGGCGTTCAAGGCATCGGTGCGGTGGGCATCGCTGTTTACTAAAATCGGCACTCCAGCATGTACGAGATGCGCCAGATAGCGCTCGCCGGGGAAGAAGCGTCCATGCTGCCCGAGAGCCTTTGTGTTGAGTTCTATCAACTGGCGGCGCGCCACGATGAGGTCGATAAGCTCGCCCACAAGACGCTTGTAAAGGGGCGAATCCTCGATTCCGGGACGGTAATACGACGCGTTCTGTCCCACCTTGTCAAAGTGCCCGAGGATATCGAAGCCGCCTTTCTCCACCATTGCTACGGATTGCGAGAAAAACGTGCGCACCACATAGTCGATGTCATCGTGAAAGTGCACGCGCATCTTCTCCCTGAAACTTTCAAAACGTCCGTCGATATCAACATAATTTCCTTCCTGATCGGGAATGAAATGAACCGAGCCTATCGTGTAGTCAAGCGGAAGCGAGCGGAAATACTGATGCGAAGGCCCCCACTCCTCCCCGAGATAGTCAACCTCCATACCGGCGAAAAAGCGGCATCCCGATGCTGAAAATTCCTGCCGGATGGCATCCACCTCAGCCAGATACGCATCCACGGATTCGGCACTCATATTGCAAGGCGAGGGTATGGGTATAGGGCTGTGGGGCGAGAAGCCGTAAAAGCGGAATCCCTGTCTCACGGCCTCGCGCGCCATCTCGGTGGCTGTGGCGTGGCCGTCGCAATATTGGGTATGACTATGGAACGTGTATGCCCTTTCCGGGCCTGTGACTGAGAGTAAATCTATCATTTTCTTACAATAGACAATCTATTGGAGTTATTAAGAAGGCGGAGGTAGCGGAAGAACATGGCCCCCACAATCACATCCACCGCCACGGCTATTCCCACGGCAAGGGGCAGACCGAGTCCGAAGCCCTCAGGCGACGGGGCAAAGAGGATGTAGCTCACCACAACCGCCGTCATGAACAGCGCCGGAACAAGACATATCACATATGCCTTGCCGTGGCGTGCCAGATACACCGTGGCAGCCCACAGCGTAAAGGCCGAAAGCGTCTGGTTGGACCATGCGAAGTAGCGCCAGAGCACGTTGAAATCCATCATCATCAGCGCGAATGTGGCAGCGAAAACAGGCAGCGACACAAGCAGGCGCTTCATGAATTTCGACTGGTCGATGTGCAGGAAATCCGCGATGATAAGGCGTGCCGAACGCAGGGCTGTGTCGCCCGTGGTTATCGGGGCGGCAATGACACCAAGCAGGGCTAAAAATCCGCCTACCGCGCCGAGCCATTCCACCGAAATCTCATGCACGAGAGCTCCCGCACCACTATGCGAGGCCATATATTCGCGCAGGTTGTCGTAGCTTCCGGTGAAGGCTATTGCCGCCGCAGCCCAAATCAGAGCCACAAGTCCCTCGGCCACCATTGCGCCGTAGAACACGGGACGGGCGAGTTTTTCATTTTTCAGGCAGCGCGCCATCATGGGCGACTGGGTGGCATGGAAACCCGAAATCGCGCCGCAGGCTATGCTCACAAACATCATCGGAAACACCGGGTGCGCCTCGTCGCCGAAACGGCTCTGCAAGCCGTCGGAAAATCCGTCGGGAATCGTAACCGAGCCTGACAAGAGCACGACAAGAAGCCCTCCGGCCATAAACAGCAGGGCTGCACCGAAAACGGGGTAAAAGCGGCCGATGAGTTTGTCGATGGGCAACATCGTGGCAAGGGCGTAGTAAAGGAATATCACCGACACCCAGAATATGCTGTCGGCCCATGCAGGAGTCATGTCGGAAAGCAATCCGGCAGGAGTGATGATGAACACCGCACCCACCAGCACGAGCAATGCCACGGAAGCCACGCGCAGAATCTGCTTGATGACAGGGCCAAGTTCGCGGCCCACGAGTTCGGGCAATGAATCGCCTCCGCTGCGGAGCGACATCATGGCCGAAATAAAATCATGAACCGCACCGCCGAAAATCGTTCCGAGGACAATCCACAGAAAAGCTGCCGGTCCGAACATCACACCCATAATGGCTCCGAAAATCGGTCCGAGTCCGGCAATGTTCAGAAATTGTATCAGAAACACACGCCAGGTGGGCATGGGGATATAGTCCACCCCGTCGGCCATGGTGGTGGCCGGAGTGGGACGCGTGGAGTCGATGCCGAAAACTTTCTCGGCAATCCAACCGTACACGGCATAGCCGCCCACGAGCACAATTATGGATATTATGAAAGCAGCCATTTATAGTGTTTGAGATTGGGTGAAAGGAGAGGGTGGCATTTGAGAGGGGGTGAAAGGTGGAAAGTGAAGGGTGAAGATAATAGTATTTTCAGTGAAAGCATTTATCTTCACTTGAAAATCTTGATTTTCAAAATTTCACTGTTCACCTTTCACCTTTCGCCTTTAACTTTTCACCCCATGTCTAACGCCTGTTTACTTTGACAAGTTATCTCGCATATGAGTGTCGGCCTCGATGTTCTTCATCTTGTAGTAGTCCATGATGCCGAGGTTGCCGGAAAGGAAGGCCTGAGCCATAGCCTTGGGCAGCTCACATTCAGCCTCAATTACCTTGGCGCGCGCTTCCTGTGCGAGAGCTTTCATTTCCTGCTCGCGGGCGATAGCCATTGCGCGACGCTCTTCGGCCTTGGCCTGAGCGATATTCTTGTCGGCGTTGGCCTGGTCGATCTGCAGTGCTGCACCGATGTTGCGGCCTATGTCGATGTCGGCGATGTCGATTGAAAGAATCTCGAAGGCAGTTCCGGAGTCAAGACCTTTGCGGAGTACAAGTTTCGAGATTGAATCGGGATTCTCAAGCACCTGCTTGTGGCTTTCCGACGAACCGATCGACGACACGATACCCTCACCCACACGGGCAAGCACGGTGTCTTCTCCTGCACCTCCGACAAGCTGACGGATATTGGCACGCACGGTCACACGGGCCTTGGCAATAAGCTGGATGCCGTCCTTTGCAACGGCGGTGACGGGAGGTGTGTCGATAACCTTGGGGTTAACGCTCATCTGCACGGCCTGGAAAACGTCGCGGCCTGCAAGGTCAATTGCGGTAGCCATCTTGAATCCGAGGTCGATATTGGCCTTTGCAGCCGACACAAGAGCATGAACCACGCGCTCCACATTACCTCCGGCGAGGTAGTGGGCTTCAAGGTCGTCGCGGGTCACATCGTTAAGACCGGCCTTATGAGCCTCGATCATTGCCCGTACAATCACAGATGCAGGAACCTGACGGATACGCATCAGCACAAGTTGGAGCAGCGAGATTTTCACGCCGCTCACACGGGCGGAAATCCACAAAAAGAAGGGACAGTAGTAAAAGAACACCACCAGCAGGGCGATTACCGCGATTGCCAGCAAAATTACCGTGAGTTCCATGTGATAAATTTTTATGATTAGTAATTGGATATTATTTCTTTGCAAAATACTCCCGCGTGGCCTTGCGCACCTTGGGACTGAGACTCAGCACGGCTATCATGGTAGGGATAGCCATAAGGGCATAGAAAAGGTCGCAGGCGCCGACAGCCGCCTCGATGGGAACAATCGCAAACACGACAAGCGACGCCAGGAAAAACCAAGCGTAATACTTGCCTATGCGCGTGCCGAACAGATACGTGGCGCAGGTGGTGCCGTAGAACGAGTAGGAGAACATCGACGACATGGCGAAGCACACCACAATGAACATCAGAAGTATGTCGCCGTAGGGAATAGCGTTGCCGAAGGCTTTCATAGCCACTTCGAGCCCCTTGACGCCTTCGACGTCGATATTTCCGCACAAGAGTATCGCAACTGCCGTGAGAGTGCACACCAGGCCGGAGTCGATACTCGGCCCGAGCATAGCCACAAGTCCCTCACGCACCGGATTATTGTTGCGCGACGCACCGTGCATGATGGATGCCGTACCGATACCGGCGTCGTTGACGAGCGCTGCCCGGCGGGCGCCTATGATGGCAATCCCGGCCAAGGCTCCGAATCCTGCCCGGAGATTGAACGCTTCGGAGAATATGCGTTGGAATACGGCAGGCACGTCACCGAGATTGGTAAGGATGATGTACAGCACCATAAGGAAGTACAGCCCCACCATAAAAGGTACCATGACCGAAGCCACATTGGCAATGCGCTTGATGCCGCCGAGAATAACCACGGCAACAATCACGGCTATCGCGCAACCGAACAGCAGGCGGTACACACCGTCGTTGGCGAGACCGACAACCGAGCCGATTCCGCTGAGGAAATCGCTTGAAGCAATGCTCTCAGGACGGGTGAAAGTTGTCATGAAGGCCTCGGTGAGCTGATTGGCGTTCATGATACACATTGTGCCGAAAAGCCCGGCGATGGCAAAGAACTTGGCGAGCGGCTTCCATTTGGGGCCGAGACCCTGCTCGATTATGTGCATGGGGCCACCCTGAGGTTTTCCCGTGTCATCCTTGCCTTTGTACATGATGGCAAGCACACCTTCGTGGTATTTTGTAGCCATGCCCACAAGGGCGCTGACCCACATCCAGAAAATCGCTCCCGGGCCGCCCATCACAAGCGCGATGGCAACACCGGCGATATTGCCAAGCCCGATAGTGGCCGCGACAACCGAAGCCAAAGCCTGGGCCGACGAAATCTGTCCTTCCTGGCCGTCGGTCTTCTTGCGCAACTCGCCCACAGCCGCCGGAAGACGACGGAGCGACACCGCTCCCGACGACAGGAAGAGATACAATCCGCCTCCGATAAGGAGAAAAAACAACGGATAGCCGCAAAGAAGCTCCGCGGCATCTATGATAAATTGTCCTATTTTTTCTAACATATACACAAAGTTAGAGAAAAAGCGGGACATAACCCAACATATCTCTCAACTTATTCGTAATTTTGCATTACGATGAACCGTAATAACATAAAATATCCTTTCCTGGACCTTGCCGACGTAAACGCGCCCTACATGGAGCGGCTGCAGGAGGCCGCGGCACGCACGATAGCCTCGGGCCGGTATGTCGGAGGGCCGGAAGTCGAGAATTTCGAGAAGGAGCTTGCGCAGGCCACCGGCACACGCCACGCCATAGGGCTGAGCAACGGACTCGACTCGATACGTCTCATTCTCAAGGCATACATGACTCTCGGACGGCTGCGTCCGGGCGACGGCGTTATTGTGCCGTCAAATACCTTTTTCGCCTCGGTGCTTGCCGTGACCGACTGCGGACTCACCCCCGTGTTCGCCGAGCCGGATCCGCTAACCCATAACCTCGACACCTCTCGTCTGGAGGAAGTGCTGACACCGCACACCCGTGCCGTGCTCACAGTGCATCTATATGGCCGCGTGGCCTACGACCGCGCGCTCGAGGACTTCGTGGCGCGCCACGGCCTCCTGCTCATCGAGGACAATGCCCAGGCCATCGGCGCCATAAGCCCCGTTCCGGGGCCGCACGGCTCGCACCACACCGGAGCGCTCGGCCATGCCGCGGCTTTCAGTTTCTATCCCACAAAGAATGTAGGCGCCCTGGGCGATGCCGGTGCCGTAACCACCGACGACGACGCTTTGGCCGACGTGATACGCTCGCTGCGCAACTACGGCAGCGACTCCCAGTACCACTATCCCCACGAAGGGCTCAACTGCCGCCTTGACCCGTTGCAGGCGGCAATGCTGCGCATCAAGCTCCCCGACGCCTACGCCGAGGGGCGACGCCGTCAGGCTGTGGCCGATGTGTATTCATCCGAAATCATGAATCCGGCAGTTACCCCGGCTCTCAACACCGGAGGCGACGAATGTGTGTGGCACCAGTATGTCGTCAGGGCGAAAAACCGCGACAGATTCCGCACGTACCTCGCCGAAAACGGTGTGGAAACGCTCATCCACTACCCCATTCCGCCCCACCGCCAGCCCTGCTACGACCGCTTCAGCCACCTGAAACTTCCCGTGGCCGACATGCTCGCCGACGAAGTCGTGAGCCTTCCCATTGCCGGAAGCATGACTCCGGAAAAGGCGCGTGAGATAGCAGCCATAATCAACAAGTACAATCCCGACGAATGACAGATACAAAGAACTCAAAGGACCTCAAGGCCCTCTACCATACTTTCGGATGCAAACTCAATTTCGCCGAGACTTCAGCAATGGCCCGTCTGTTTGAAGACAGGGGCATCCGACGGGCTGAAGCAGGCGAGACTCCGGAGTTTATCGTCGTGAACACATGCAGCGTAACAGAAGAAGCCGACCGTAAATGCCGCCGGGCAATCCGCTCGTTCAACAAGAACTATCCCGACGCCGCAATTCTCGTGACCGGATGCTACGCGCAGCTCAAACCGGCCGAAGCAGCATCGCTGCCCGGCGTGGCGGTGGTGGCCGGAGTGAACCACAAGCTCGACATCCTGCGCTTCCTCGACAGTTGGAGCGCCGAAGCGGGCGACGCATGCGTGAACGTGCCCGACGCCAAAGATCTCAGGGAATTCATGCCCTCGTGTTCGCGAGGCGACCGCACCCGCTATTTTCTCAAGGTGCAGGACGGCTGCGACTACTGGTGCAGCTACTGCACCATCCCGAAAGCCCGTGGACGCTCGCGCTCGGGCACGATAGAACAGCTTGTGGCACAGGCTCGTCAGGCCGCTGCCGAAGGCGGCAAGGAAATCGTGATTACCGGCGTGAACATCGGTGATTTCGGCAAGGGACGCGACGATAATTTCCTCGACCTATGCCGCGCCCTTGACACTCAGGTGGATGGCATCGAGCGATACCGAATTTCGTCAATCGAGCCGAATCTGCTCACCGATGAAATCATTGATTTCGTGGCCTCGTCGCGCCACTTCATGCCCCACTTCCACGTGCCCTTGCAGAGCGGAAGCGACGAAGTGCTGGCTCTTATGCGCCGCCGCTACGACACCGCCCTCTTCGCCCATAAGATGGAGCGCATAAAGTCGGCCATGCCCCACGCCTTCATCGGTGTAGACCTCATCACAGGTGCCCGTGGCGAGACGGAAGAGCTCTTCCGCCGCAGCCGTGACTTCATCGAATCCCTCCCGGTGACACACCTGCACGTGTTTCCTTACTCGGAACGCCCCGGCACCAAGGCTCTTGAGATAGCCCACGCAGTTCCCCAGGCCGAGAAGCATCGTCGCCTGGCCGAAATGACGGAGATAAGCCGCCGCAAACACGAAGCCTTCGCCGCAGAATTCCAAGGCACCGTGCGCAAGGTTCTGCTCGAGCATCCGCGCAACGGCAAGCCCATGAGCGGTTTTACCGACAATTACCTCAAAATCGAGGTGGATGCCCCCGCATGTATGGACAACCGTATTGTTGACGTACGCCTTACATCCCTGCTCGACGACCGCGAGACAATGCGCGGCGAACTCGCCATATGATGTCCCGCATGCTCTTTTCCATCCTGCGTCTCCTGCTCAACGGACTGGCGAGACTTCCCCTGGCTGTGCTGTACGTGCTGTCCGACGGGGTGTATCTCCTGCTGCGTCTGATCGGATACAGGCGCAAGACCGTGCGCGACAATCTCATGAAGTGCTTCCCCGACATGCCCGACGACGAGCTGAAACTCACCGAGCGCCGCTTCTACCGCAACTTCGCCGACTACATTTTCGAGACGATAAAGCTCCTGCACATATCCGATGCGGAAATATCCCGACGCATGACTTTCGAGAACGTGGAACTGATGCGCTCCCACATCGACGCCGGAACAAGCGTGATCGTGTACTTCTCCCATTGCGGCAACTGGGAATGGGCGCCGTCGGTGACTCTGCACACCGAACGCCCCGAGGCGGTCTACGGCCAGGTGTACCGTCCGCTCAAGGATAAGCTGTTCGACGACCTCATGCTCCGCGTGCGCTCGCGTTTCGGCAGCCTCAACTACCCCAAGAGCCACGTGCTGCGCGACCTCATCATGGCCCGGCGCGAAGGCAAGGTGACCGTGACAGGATTCATGAGCGACCAGAAGCCGAGCCACGGCGACCCCACATACGTGACTATGTTTCTCAACCGCCCCACGGCCTTCATCACCGGAACTGAAACGCTCGCCCGCAAGTTGTCCATGGCCGCCGTGTACTGGGACATGTCTAAGACAGGCCGAGGCCACTACCACATCACATGCCGCCCCTTGGCCGACAATGTGGCCGAAACAAATCCCGGCGACGTCACCGCGCGATATGCCGAAATGCTTGAAAAGACGATACGCCGCAACCCCTCGATATGGCTCTGGAGCCACAAACGCTGGAAATATCCCGTAACACTACCCCAACCGAAATGAACACCACCGAACCATCATCCGCCACCGTGCCCGTTGCCGTGATAATCCTCAACTGGAACGGCGAGAAACTTCTCAAGGAATATCTTCCTCAGGTATGCGCCACAACCGACCCCTCGGTGGCAAAAGTAATCGTGGCCGACAACGGAAGCACCGACGGTTCCCTGCGTCTGCTCGCCGAGGAATTTCCGCAGGTGGAGACGATGGTGTTCCCCACAAACTACGGCTTTGCCGAGGGCTACAACCGCGCGATTGCACGAGCCGAGGGCTACAAATATGTCGTGCTGCTGAACTCCGACGTCGCCACAACCGATGGTTGGATAAACACGCTCTACCGCTACATGGAAGCCCACCCATCAGTAGGCGCCTGCCAACCCAAACTGCTTGCCTACCGCGACAAGACGCGCTTTGAATATGCCGGAGCATGTGGCGGATTCCTCGACCGAAACGGATATCCCTACTGCCGCGGACGCATATTCACCGAATGTGAAACCGACTCGGGCCAGTACGACGACCCCATGCCCGTGTTCTGGGCCAGCGGCGCGGCTCTGATGGTGCGGCGCGAGGTGTATCTGTCGGCAGGAGGACTCGATGCAGGATTTTTTGCCCACATGGAGGAAATTGACCTGTGCTGGCGTATTCTCCTGCAAGGCCACAACATAATGGCCGTTCCGCAGGCCCTTGTATATCACCTCGGTGGCGGCTCACTCCCAGCCGAGAATCCCCGCAAGACCTATCTCAACTTCCGCAACAATCTGCTCATGCTCCACAAGAACCTGCCCGACGGCGACCGCGGACGCAAACTGTTTTTCCGCCGCCTGCTCGACACCCTTGCATGGGCCAAATTCATGGCTACACTCGACTTCAAGAACGCCAACGCCATCCTGCGCGCCCACCGCGACTTCGCTCGCATGCGTCGCAACTACACCACCCATCCCGACGTGAACCTTCTGAAAACGCGCCCCGACTGCCGCCGCAACATCCTCACCGACTTCTACCTCCACTACCGCACCCGCTTCTCCGACCTAAGTTAAGTCTCCATCGCTTTCCCTTTCCCTCATTTGCCTTTCCTCGCCTTCCTACCCCTTTATTTACCTTCTTGCCTTTTACCTTTCTTTCCTATTATTACCTATATTCACCTATCCCTCGCCTATTTTTCCTTTTGTTCATCCAAAAGGGGGGTGTGAATTGTTATATTGTCACATCAGACACGTTAGCTATTCACTAATCCTCGAATTTGTATGTCAAAGGTATCCATCACACTGCTCACGTTGTCGTTACTTCTTTTGCTCACACCCTCGATAATGGCAGCACAAGAAAGTGACGCCAATATTTCCGGAATAGAGATTTTCAGAATTCCGGCTGAAGAAATCATCATTGAAAAGGCTGTCCAAAAGCCTGTAACCCTCGTTCCCGACACCGCGGGCTTCACCACTGAGCTGAAGCCTTATCAGTCAAAGGGGGCATTACTCTCAGTCTACGAGCTTCCGTACTCAATCAACACGACATGCCGCCCCGACTGGCACCGTCTGTGGATCAACAGCGCGGTAATAGCCACGGCCTACGTAGGCACTCTCGGCGTGCTGGAATGTCTGCCGGAGGATGCCACCACATGGAACCGCGCCGCGCTGCAAAAGACGCCGCCGTTCACCCGTTGGTATCAGAATGTGTTCAAGAAAGGTCCGGAATGGGACCACGACAACCCGGTTTTCAACTTCATGCTGCACCCCTACGCCGGAGCCGTGTATTTCATGATGGCACGAAGCTGCGGATTCAACTTCTGGCGCTCGCTGCTGTACTGCTCCATCGTGTCGAACATCGGATGGGAATTCGGCATCGAGGCCTTCATGGAACGCCCGTCGTATCAGGACTTGATAATAACGCCGGTGGTCGGCAGCCTGTTGGGCGAATGTTTCTATATGCTCAAACGCCATATCGTGAGCCACGACTACACCCTCTTCGGCAACCGCATCCTCGGCAATGTGGTGGTATTCCTTATCGACCCCGTAAACGAAGTTGTCGGGCTCTTCGACGGCAACAGGGAGCGGCGTCTGCACCTTGGAAGAAAGCCTAAGGTCGAATCTGCCCTGATGCCTGCGACGATGCCCGGCGGAGGCTTCGGATTCACCCTATCGTGCCGGTTCTAAATGGGAATAAGCCTTCCTGCGCACTATCAGATAAGCGCCCACGACGGCCACTCCGGTAATTATCCACGTCACTGGATACACCGACATAAGCTCCTTGAACCCTCCTCCGAATTTCGGAAACAGATACACCCACAGCAGGCGGAAAAAGCACGTGCCGAAAATCGTCAGTACAGTAGGCGTCATCGAATATCCCAGGCCGCGCATGGCCGCGCCGGAAATTTCATATGAGCAGGCTATAAACTGGAACAGCAGCACATAGCGCACGCGCACAAGTGCAAACGGCATCACGTCGGGATCGGATGTGAAAAGACTTATGCACAGCTCGCCCTGCCAGAATATGAGCACATCCATCAACGCGCTACCGACAACGGCAAACAGCATGTTGAGGGCAAATATCCTATTACATCTCGCTATGTTTCCGGCGGCGTAATTCTGGCTCGTAAAAGCTACGGTTGACTGCACGAAGGCCGTGACAATAAAGTAGCAATATACCTCGTAGTTCAACGACGCCGCAGACCCGGCCGAAGCCATAGAACCGAATGAATTGATGGCCGAAAGGATAAACAAGTTGGAGATGGAGAACACCATTCCCTGGATTCCCGCGGGCAGGCCGATACGGACTATCTTGCGGAACTCCGTACCTGATATTCTCAGCCGCCGTGGATTCACACGTATAGGCTCGGCCTCGGTAAGCAGAAACCACGCCATAATAGCCGCGTTGACTCCATTGGCTATCGCCGTGGCCGCAGCCACTCCGTCAACCCCCATTCCGAGATTTCCAACAAAGAACAAATCCAGCACCACATTCACCGCCCCGGCCACAATAAGGCTGTAAAACGGGCGCCGTGTATCGCCTATACTGCGCAGGATCGCCGCCCCGAAGTTATACACCATCAGGAATGGCATCCCGAGAAAATAAATCTTAAGATACTGCGACGCAAGGTCAATCACATCCTCCGGAGTGGCGAGCAACTCAAGCATAGGCCTCGACAAGACCTGCCCCGCGAGCAGAAGCACGATTCCGCTGACGAGAGAAATCACCACAGCCGTCGACACCGAATTGCGCACTCCGTTTTCATCGCGGCGACCGATGTAATGGGCAATCACCACATTCACGCCCACCGACAGTCCAACAAAAAGCGTGATTATAAGATTGATGATAGGGCCGTTACTGCCCACGGCCGCAAGTGCCTGGCTCGTGGCATAACGTCCAATCACTATGGCATCCGTGGCATTGAACGACTGCTGCAGTATGCCGCTGGCAATCAGAGGAAGCGCAAAAAGCACAATCCTGCCTGCAAGAGGTCCCGACAGCATGTCCATGCCCGTTGATTTTCGCTGCGTGAGTTTTTCCATCGCACAATAAAATTTATGCAAAGTTACGCATTTTTACCCTCACCGCGGATAAAAAAACCGTCCGGCTTTTGCGGGGAGCCGGACGGACAGTGAATCAAAAAAAAGTGTTTTATGTCAGTATGTAGATGTTACATCATTTTTGGCGTATCCTTAAATTGCCATCATGACAAGTTGTCAAAGTGACAATTGGAGATTTCTCAACGGTAGTCGCTGAATCGCTCCTGCAGTTTCTTGCGGGCGAAGAAG
>CAJURN010000013.1 GCA_910589055.1 uncultured Muribaculaceae bacterium | reverse complement strand
TCTGCGTGGGCATGGGCTCCAAACTCTTCCCCAAGGACAAGGTAGCCGCCTGCGATTGGCAGTATATCACCGAAAAATGCAAAAATACATTTCAAGTAATACAATCCAAGCGATGAAGAAAGCATTAATCAGTCTGTCGCTGCTCTTCGCAGCCCTGGCCGCACAGCCTCAGACATCCTATACAATACTCCGTGCATGTCATCCCGATGACGTAAAGCACTACGACACAAATCAGCTCCGCCGCCATTTCGCAATGCCGGTTGTGATGGAGCAGAACAAAATCAACCTCACATACTCGATGTACGACCGTCTGATTTTCGGCGGAGTCGTGCCTGTGGGAAAAACAATGGTGCTTGAAACAATCGACCCTCTCAAGGCTGAATACTTCCTTGAACGCCGCGAATTAGGTGTCATCAACACCGGTGGCACAGGAGTAGTGGAGGTCGATGGCAAAAAGTACACACTCGAATTCAAGGATGCGCTGTATGTGGGACGCGGCTGCAAAGATGTGAAATTCAGCAGCGCCGACGATTCCAACCCCGCCCGGTTCTACCTCAATTCCACTCCCGCCCATCATGCCTACAAGACTCAGCTGGTAACCATCGACGGTCGCGACGGAAGCATCAAGGCCAACCGCATGCACGCCGGTTCGCTTGAAGAAAGTAATGACCGCTATATCAATCAGCTCATTACGGCAAATGTGCTCAAGGAAGGTCCCTGCCAGCTTCAGATGGGACTTACGGAGCTTATGCCCGGCTCGGTGTGGAACACGATGCCCGCGCATACCCACGACCGTCGTGTCGAAGCCTATTACTATTTCAACGTTCCTGAAGGCAATGCTATCTGCCACCTCATGGGCGAACCTCAGGAAAACCGCCTTATCTGGCTCCACAACGAGCAGGCTGTGATGGCTCCTGAATGGAGTATACATGCGGCGGCAGGTACGAGCAACTATATGTTCATCTGGGGCATGGGCGGCGAGAACCTCGACTATGGCGACATGGACAAAATCAAGTACACCGAAATGAGATAACAATCTGATTTCGGTATCCTCAATAAAAGCAGAGGCCGGATTGAATTCAATCCGGCCTCTGCTTTTATTGATATGAATGTCAGTCGATTTTGACAACGAGGTAGTTGGAAAGGCTCCAGAACTGTGCGGGATTTGTGATTCGGAGAATCTTGTGTCCGTGGACGTCTTCAATCACGTACGAGTCGGCGGGCTGGTTTGTCATCACTTCGGCCTTGTTGGAGTTGAGGTCGATTACGGTGAGTGTGCGCTTGTCGGCGGTGGTGAAGAAACTCTGGTCGAAGTCGCCCTTCAGCAGTTTTGTCTTGCGGAGGAATCCGGTCTCGATAATCTTCTTGTCCTTGAGTTCGCCCTTGCTGCCGATAGCGTAGTAGCAAGTGTTCAGCTCATTGGCGAGTTCGGTGCTTTCGCGGCTGAGGCTGTCCTTGGCGGCTGTGACGGTGTTTACGGTCGTGTTCAGGGAGTCGACTGTGGCGTCGAGTTCGCCAATCATGGTCTTGGCCTCGTCGAGGTTGGAGCGCAGGGATGCGATTTCAGCGGTCTGGCTGTCAATCTGTTCGCGCAGGGTTGTGATGGTCTGGCGGAGATTGTTGTTGGTGAGATTTGATGATGAAAGACGTTTTTCCAGTTCGGCAAGGCGTTCGCGGCGTTCCTGAAGTGTTTTTTGAATTGCTGCGATGTCGGCCTGAATCTGGGAGCGCTTTCCGGGAGTCTCGTCAATGCCGTTGGAAACGGTGAGAATGTTTTCCAACTGTTTTATTTCCTGCATGCCGCCGGAAATTTCGTTTACAAGGCTGAGAAGCTGGTCGCGGTCGGACACGGCAGCCTGAAGCTCTTCGTTTGAAGCCTCTGCCATGGCCTGGGCCTGACGGAGTTGTTCGTCTTTTTCTTTAGAACCGCATGCGCCGAGTACGAGGGCTGCGACGGTACAGATTGTAAGTAATTTTTTCATCCTTTTGATAATTGAATAGTTGAAACTTAATCGTTGGATTCCGGAGAGTCGTCCCGGTATTTGTTGCGGTGCTTCCGCTCTTCCGGATCGGGTCTTTCCTTACCTCCTGTAACTATAACAATTTCTCCACGCGCTTGGTTTTCGGCGAAGTATTTTGCCAGCTCTCCGAGTGTTCCGCGATGGGTTGTGTCGTGAAGTTTTGAGATTTCGCGCGACACGGATGCCGGACGGTTTTCGCCGCACGCCTCGGCAAGTTGCGTGAGCGTCTTTGCCACACGCAGCGGCGACTCGTATATTATAAAAGTGCAGTCGAGTTGGGCGAGGAATGAAAGCCTTGTCGCGCGTCCTTTTTTCTGAGGGAGAAATCCTTCGAAGTAGAAGCGGTCGCAGGGCAGTCCGGAGTTGACAAGCGCCGGAACAAAGGCTGTCGGGCCGGGCAGCGTCTCCACGGGAATATCTCTGCGGCGGCACTCTCTTGCGAGCATGAATCCGGGGTCGGATATTCCGGGGGTTCCCGCGTCGGAAACGAGGGCGATGTTCTCGCCGGCCTGCATGCGGTCGAGTATCGGGTCGAGATTTTTGTGTTCGTTATATTTGTGGTGGCTTGCCATGGGTGTGGTGATTCCGAAATGCTTCATCAGCACTCCGGATGTGCGCGTGTCCTCGGCAAGTATCAGCGAGGCCGATTTCAGCACTTCCACCGCGCGCGGAGCCATGTCCGCGAGATTTCCCACCGGGGTGGGTACTACGTACAGTTTTCCGCTCATAAATTCAGGCAGGCATGTTTTCCGAAAGGATGGAGAGGAAATAGGTCACGTTCTCGTCGTCTTTATCCCAGGCCATGTCGCCAAGAAGATACTCCTGAGCTTCCTTGAAGGAATTCATTTCGGAAAGCAGGTTGAGGGTATCAATAAAGTCGTTTTCATTGCCATGGAAGAGTTCGCGGCGGAAGCGGAATTTATCGTTGAGGGTGAACACCTTCATAAGGTTGACAGGTGGACGCGATTGCGCCGCTGCGGGCTTGGGACAGTCTGCAACGCGGTTTATCATCGTCACCGGAATATCTTCGGCCACAGTTTCCTCCACGGCCACATTTTCCTCAGTTTCTGTGACTTCAACAAGCCGGGCATCTTCTTCTTCCTCTTTTTCAACAGTTTCCCCGATTACAGGAGCTTCGTCGGCACACTCATCTACGTCCAATCGGGTCATGAGTTCGTCGATCTGTTTAATCTTGTCTTTCAGCAATGTCTTGGCATCGCTGTCGTTCCGTTCCGAGAGTATGCGAAGGAGGCCTTCGGTCTCAAGCGTCAGATGTAAAAGTTGCTGTATTGCAGTCATGTGATTGTTTTATTGCAGATTGTCGAGAAGAAGTTTTTCAATTGATTTGCGCACCTGTGCCCGCGGGCAGAAAAATCCGTTTACGAGCACAACCACAATATGGGTAGGCTTGCCATCGTCGTTGAATTTATATCCGGCATAACATTGTACCGAGCTTACACTTCCGGTTTTCAGCGCTACTTTTCCTTCGAGCGGAGTCTTTGACAGGAAGCTGCGCAGAGTACCTTCCTTACCGGCCCTGGGGAAGAATCCGGTAAATATTCCGGCACGCTCGGAGCCGGCCATATATTCGAGTACATCACCGATGAAACGTGCCGAGAGGCGGTTGGCACGTGTGAGTCCGCTACCGTCGTTGATAATGGTGTAGCGTGAGTTTATGCCACGCGAGGCCCAAAGTTCTTTTTCGCGGGCAATGGCGTTTTTGCGCGTCTGTCCGGGGGCGATTGAGCGGAGCATGCCTTCGGCAAAAAGGTTGTCGCTGCGAACCATCAGGCTGCGCATGATTTCGCTGCCTTTGGGCGAGCGGTGGCGGTAGACGGTCTTGTCTTTTGACGAGGCTGCGACGGTTACAGCCTTGTCGGCCACTGCGATACCTTTCTTAGTCAGTGTTTCCTTGAGTTCTTCTTTCAGCACGGCAGCCGGGTCGGGCATCGTTGAGCTGAGTGCCCATTTTTTGTTGTTGGGGTCGCGTGCATACACCACCAGTTTGTCGCTTTCGACTCCGCGGATAAGGTCGTTGCCTGTCGACGACTTGCGCACCTCGATTTTCAATCCCGGCACATGGGGCTTGGTGGTTTTGGTGGCAGGGTAGAGGGTGAATGTGTTGTCCTTGTAATTGAGTCCGAAAAGTCCGGCACCGTAGGGCCATGCCACATCCTCGATTTCCCATTGTGCGATAGGTCCGGCATCGCTGAGATTCTGCTCCACGATGATTTTTCCGCTGATTGATGTGATTCCGAGACGTCGCAATCCGGCGGCAATTGAATCGCAGAATCCGAGACGGCTCTTGAAATTCTCGCTTTCAATAGTCGGGTCGCCGCATGCGCGGATAACGAGGTTGCCGTTCCAGGCACCTTTCTTTGCGGTGGATTTCTCGCCTGTGAGCACAACGGGGGTGTTGAACGTGTATTCCGGACCATGGATGGAAAGTGCCGTGGCGGTGGTGATTACTTTCATCACGCTGGCCGGGGTAAGAGCCAGGTCGGAGTTGTGATTGATAAGGACTTTTCCGTTTTCGAGGTCCTTGATGTAGATTCCGATTGAAGTGGATTCCTCACCGTCGAATCCGAGAAACGACTGTGCCGAAGCGCCTATGGCACACACTGCGGCGAGCGCAAAGGCAAATATTGTAGTTTTGAGTTTCATGCTGCTTGTAAAATCAAAGCGAAGATACGCATAAAACTTGATATATGCCCAAAGAGTTCAGGAAAAACCGCATTTAATAGTAATGAAATTAGCGCACAGGAGGGCCGATGGTGGGATTGCGGGGACCTTGATTGGTGATTACGTTGGTTGCCTGGAGGATGCCGTAGAGGATGCTGCCGACGTTGACGCCTATTGTCTTTCCGTTTGAGAATTTGTAGTAGGGGCGTACGATGGGCTTTACTTCCCAGCTACGCAAGGATGTGTTGTAGACGTTCTGAGCTCCGACATCTATGCCCCAGTGCGAGGATGTGTCCCACCGCATGAAGCCGCCGTAATACGACGTTCCGGCAAAGCCCTGGAGAGCCGGAGAGGGCAGCATAACGTTGTTGCGGCGGTAAGTGCCGAAGGCGTGGAGCGACAGTTTCTCGTCGATTCTCCATTCAAAATTACCTCCGATGCCGTAGGTGGTCGTGAGGCCGTTGAAGTAGCCGTATTTCTCGGCAAAAGCTTGGGTTTCAAAAGTCACCTTGCCAAAGTTCTGACGCAGGAATATGCCTCCTGTCTCGATAGCCATAAGCCCGGGATAATGGTCGATACCGCCATATGCTCCGGCGGCGCCGCCATTCCATACGGCCACGGATGTCTCGGGGCGGTAGTTGATGGAAATGCCGTTCCATGCCGGAGCCTGTTGCTGTCGGCGCATAAGCATGGCTATGTCGGTGGGACGCAGTTCCTTGGAAACGTCACTGAGCAGATAGTCCGATGAAAAAGGATTTGGCGAGTACCATCGGATTTCGGGAATCGTGAAAACACTGTTTTGTGGCGGCAGGGCAGCCGTCTCCGTCACTTCCTGACCGAGGGCGGACATTCCACCCTGAAAGGCGGTCAGCAGAACCAGGATTCGCAGGAGAGATTTCATAGATTGTGATTTTTAGATTATATGTTTGATGCTGTGGCGGAATTGTCCGAGTCATCGTCGGGGTCGTCCGGAGCGGCATCGTTGATAAGTTTGATAGCAAATTCGAGCATCGTGTCAATTCCTGCCCGTGCGGCTTCCTCATCCATGCTCACCGCGCAGCCTTCCGACGGTTCGATGCCGGATTCGGTGGATTTGCCTTGGCTGTCGAGCACGGGGCAGGCTGAAAAGCGGATTCCCCAGCCGTTGGGCAATTCGGAAGAGAATGGAACGCCGCTACCGCCTCCGGTGCGTGTACCCACGATGGCTACCTGCGGGAGATATTGCATGACCGAAACAAAATTGTTGGCGGCGCTGAAGGTGCTTCGGTTCACGAGCACTACCACCGGTTTGAGCCATCTTACATGTCCTTCGGCTGTTTTAAAATAATAAGGGTAGGGTTCGGAAAAATCCTGATGCCCGGGACCGGTCTTGTGGATCATGTATCCGGCAAGAGTCTCTTCGGTGATGAAGCGTGCCACAAGTTTCTCCACATTCGTCATATCGCCGCCGCCGTTGTCGCGGATGTCAATTATCAAACCGTCGCAGTCCTTGAAACTCAGCATCATCAGATCCATCATGCTCTCGCCGATTCCGTATGCGAAAGAACTGTAATACATGTAGCCTACATTCCGCTCTTCCAGCAACTTATAGGATATTCCGCCTGCGGTGGAATACTTGAAGTCGAGATAATTCTCCTGCACGAGACGCCAGTCGAAATCAGCGGGATAATCGCTCCACCATGCGCGGTAGTAGGATGTGTTGAAGAAAGACGACAGATTGACATGCCCGTCTTTGAGTTCATCGAGCATTTCGCCGCAGAGGTCGAAAAGCTCGGTCTGTTTCATTTCGGGAGTGATTTGGGCGCGATATCTTCGGCCGACCTCATCCCAGTCGACGCCTTTTTCTTCAAAGAAGCAGTAATGTTCGTCGAGGATAGTCCACAGCGCATCGAAGCAGCCGTAGTTGTCATCTTCAAAATCCTCGATGTGGTGGCACGATGGGAAGATGGCAAGCACAAGAATCGCAAGTGTCAGTGTGAGAGTCTTTTTCATTTCAATAGAGGGCCGAGATTATTCTTGCTGTTTCTTGATTACGGTTGCTCGCCGAGAGCGAAATCCATTCGGAGCAGACGCCCAACACGACGCAGTGCGACGACTTGCGGGTGACAATTCCCTGCGATTTCGATGAGAAATATCGTCCCGAATAACCCACGCGAAGTATTGTTGAGCCGAATCGCAGGTCGGCTGTCAGCAGGTTGTCGAGCCTGAAATAATTGCCGGGCCATGCGCAATGGGCGAGTCCGGAATGGTTTCCGAGGTATATCTCGTAGTACAGTTCGCCGTAGTCGGGCGAGAAAAACGCTCCCGTAAGAGGCATGGATATGCGGTAGCGCAGGCACACGGGCAGTTTGAACACCGTTGTGTTCAGCACAGCCGAAGCCGTCGCCCCTACGGTCCATGCAGCCTTGGCGGCAACGGGATTGTTGCTGTTTCTCGGCTTGTAGATTGCTCCGGCCTCGAGGTCGGTGAACCCTCCGGCATATACGCTCCAGAGCTTGTTCAGCCTGAAGCGTCGCGACATACCCCAGCCCAAGCGGAAATCAATATCCCACATCAGGGCATTGCGGGCAGGATTGTTGAGCGTGCGCTCAAGGGCAAGACGTCCTTCAAGATCCATCACCCATCTTTCAGGGTCGAAACGCATTGCCTGCATGCGCTCGTAATTTAGAGCCACGTTCCATCCGCTGTGATGAAGAGGGGACAGGTAGGTATCGGCTATGTGTGCCGAGCCGATTTCCATCGTGTACGCCGACAGCACCGGACGGATTATGTCGCGCTCCTGTGCGCGGCAGAGCGATGCCGAGCAGCAGATAAGCAGGGTTAAGGAGAGAATACGTCGGAGCATGGTGGTGGCGTTTTTTTATTCAAGTTCGATTCGTTGCTGGCCGGTGAGTTCATCGCGCAATTCGTCATCCGAGACCTCCTTTGTAGGTTCGGTTCCGGCGATGCCCTCGTCGGTGATTATGTCGGTGTCGGGTTCTTCCTCCGGCATATCGTCATCGGAATCTTCTGCCGGAGCGGAATATTTGGGGTCAAGCTCGCGCACCGATTCAATCTGCCACGTAGTCAGTCGTTTGCCCTTGGCCTTGAATGACTTGACGGCAATGAATTCCTCGGCATCAACTGTCATGGGCTCGCGGAAACTGTCGTTGCCGCCGAATGTCACCTCAAACATGGCTCCGGCCTTGTCGGAAAGTGCTATGAGCGAGGATTTTTCATTTTCGCCGAGGAAACGCTGCTTGCGAGCCGAAGCCTCGAAGGTGAAGCGTTTAATATAGGGATAACCTTGGTCGGCATCGTTCAATATGGCCGTCCATTCGGTCTTGGGACGGAATTTCTCGATGCGCAGCACGTTGTCCTCGTAGTGGTTGGTGGCTTCGAATCCGGAGGTGTAATATTCTCCGTTCTTGAGGATTACAAGAACCTGGTCGTGACCGAAGAATTCACCGAGATATTCGCCGCGGCCGTCATAGTTGAGTCGCATCACATCGTGGTCGAACCACACATCGCGTCCTCCGAGAGTCGATGCCCCACGCTCCTTGAGCGAGAAGCGGTGCACCTCGTTTTTAGTGACGAGATTGCCCTGCGCGCCACGCCCTTTGGGTTTGAGCTTGGCAAAGTCCACATCGAACTGGAGGGTCTTCAGGCGGTTTTTTGGCTTGAGCGTGACTTTCACAACCTCAGCTTCGCCATTGGGGTTGGCCGAGAACCATACGACTTTTGTTCCGGGCAGTCCGGGGGTGAGATTGTACTCTTTGTCGCGGGTAAGGCCGGTGGCGGCGAAACGCTTCATGTAGTACACTCCGTTGCGGCCGTTCTGATATATGACGTTGTAAATCGTGCGCTCATCCTTGCGCTTGTACACGTTCACGTAGAGCACATTCTTGTCGATGAACAGTTTTTCCTGAACCTTGACAATCTTGTAGCGTCCGTCTTTGTAAAATATGATGATGTCGTCGAGCATGGAGCAGTTGCACACAAACTCGTCCTTCTTCAGCGATGTGCCTATGAAGCCTTCCTCGCGGTTGATGTAGAGTTTTTCGTTGGCTTCGGCCACGGTGGCTGCCTGGATGTTGTCGAAACTGCGGATTACGGTCTGCCTGGGGTATGCGTGGCCGTATTTTTCTTTAAGTCCCTCGAACCATTCGATTGTCACCTCGTCGATATGGTCGAGACGGTCGAGGATGCTTGAAATCGTTCCGTTGAGGGCGGATATGGCTTTATCGGCTTCGTCGGCATTGAAGCGGAAAATACGCTTCATCTTGATTTCGAACAGGCGCAGGATGTCGTCGCGGGTAACGTCGCGGATAAACGAAGGTTTGAACGGGTCGAGGCGGTGGTCGACATGCTGTATAGCCTCTTCATTATCCTTGGCTTCCTTGTATTCGCGGTCCTCGTAGATGCGGTTTTCGATAAACAGGCGTTCCAGAGTGGCGAAAAAGAGCTGTTCGCGGGTCTCGGCAAGTTTGATTTCCAGTTCGCGGCGCAGCAACTCGCGCGTTGTGTCAACGTTGTGTCTCAGAATATCGCTCACTCCGAGGAAGTGCGGTTTCTGCTCCGAGATTACGCAGCAGTTGGGCGATATGTTCACTTCGCAGTCGGTGAAAGCATACAGGGCGTCGATGGCGCGGTCGCTTGACGTTCCGGGCTGGAGATATACGATGATGCGGGCCTGTTTCGATGTATTGTCGTCGACCTTGCGAATCTTGATTTTACCTTTTTCGAAGGCTTTCAGTATGGAGTCGATAACAGTGCCTGTTGTCTTGCCGTAGGGGATTTCGGTAACAGCCAGGGTCTTGCTGTCGAGCTTCTCGATCTTGGCACGGACCTTGAGCGCACCGCCGCGCCGTCCGTCGTTGTAGCGGCTCACGTCAATCATGCCGCCTGTGGGGAAGTCGGGATAAAGCTCGAAGTCCTCGCCGCGGATATATGCCACGGCTGCGTCGATAATTTCGTTGAAGTTATGGGGCAGAATCTTCGACGAGAGACCCACGGCGATACCCTCGGTACCCTGCGCAAGAAGAAGAGGAAATTTTGCCGGGAGGGTGACAGGCTCCTTCTTGCGCCCGTCGTAGCTCATGGTCCATTCGGTGAGCTTGGGATTATAGAGCACGTCCAGGGCGAAGAGCGACAGACGGGCTTCGATATATCGTCCGGCAGCCGCGGGAGCGCCGGTGAGCGTATTACCCCAGTTTCCCTGTGTCTCCACCAGCAGGTCTTTCTGTCCTAACTGCACGAGCGCGTCCTTGATGGATGCGTCGCCATGGGGGTGATACTGCATGGTGTCGCCCACGATGTTGGCAACTTTTACAAAACGGCCGTCGTCGAGCGTCTTCATCGAGTGGAGGATGCGGCGCTGAACGGGCTTGAGTCCGTCGTCGATGTGGGGTACCGCGCGCTCGAGAATCACGTAGGAGGCATATTCCAGAAACCACGTCTGGTACATGCCTTTAAGGTGATGCCTGATGACATCCTTGGGGTCGGTATAGGGGCGCAGACTCGACGAAGAACTGTGTTCGGCGGCAGGTGTGTCGTCGGTGTCACGCTCTTCATTGAGTTCGGCTGAATATTGCTCATCGCCTGTGGTGGCGTCTGTGTCTTCTTCGTTATAGTAATCTTCGCTCATGTTCTGACGGGAAGGATGATTTTAGGTTATTCCACAAAAATACGAAAATTTTTTTATTAAAAACCTCGCAAAAAACGTTTTTTAAACCCAATGAGTTATATTTGCAAAAAATATCATCCGCATGGAGTCAGAATCTAACTTGAAGAGAGTATCAGCCGAGGCACTGAAAGCCGAATGTCTGAGACTGAGATATGCCGAGCTGCTTGTGAAGCCGGAAGTGTTTCCATCCGAGAATAATTGGGAATATATCATTGCCAACCGCATGGATGGCCTTGGGCCTATTCTCTACCGGAAATATCTTGTATCGGTACTGATGCCGGAGAAGGACCGCAGTATCTATCACACGGTCACAATCCGCGAGTTTCCGCGCTATCTCAGGGCTGTGTCACGCGAGCATGCGCTCGAAACGGTGTATGACGACACGACCTCCGACCGTGAGGCATTTGTGAAGCTCGTCTACGATTGCGACCTCTTTGACGCCTCGCGTATCCTCGACATAGCGCGTGGTGGCGATGTGGCTCTTGCCGTGGATTTGCTCAAGGCTTTTCAGCCGGAATATACTCATGATGATGAGATTGCGATGCGGCGGCTGCACGCCTTCCTGACCTCACTTCCCGAACTCGGACGCATCGAGACCCGGCGTGGCTTGCTCGGCTCGGAAAGGCGCTACATATGCCCGGCTGGACATTCCAACAAGGCCGAAGGCGAATACTGCTCCCATGAGGATTGCCGTCTTGACATCTACGGACTCACCCCTGAACAGAACGAGAGCATCGGCGAGTTCGGAACCCGCATCGACGCTCTCGCCAATCTTTTGTAACTGTATGGGTAGGTATTAAGGATTAAAGATTAAGGATTAAGGATTTTGAAGTTATGAGGTAAGAGGGCTGAGTGTTGATAAAAATGCTATTGTCTTCACTTGAAAATCTGAGATTTTCAAAATTTCACCTTTCACTCTTCTCCTTTCTTACTTCTTGATTCCTCCCTTGACGCCTCCGCCGAGGGCGAAGATGTTCTGGTCGTAGCTCACGGTCTTGGATTCAGATTCGCGTTTGCGCTTGAGGGCAAGACGGATAAGACGGTCCATGAGTTCGTCGAAACGGATTCCGGCAGCTTCCCAAAGGTAGAATGAGAGGGAGCCGGGGATTGTGTTGATTTCATTGACGTAGATATTGCCGTTGGAGCGGTCGATAATCATGTCGACACGGCTCACGCCATGGCACGACAGCACGCGGAATGTCTCTCCGGCAAGGAAGCGGATGCGCTCTGTCACGTCTTCGGGAAGGTCGGCGGGAATACGTTTCTGAGCCGACTGCATGCCTTTTGTGCCCTTTGTGCCACCCATGTACTTGTCGGTGTAGGACAGGATTTCACCGCTCTTCACGGGTTCCTCAAGTACCGATGTGATGTATTCGTCGCAATCGCCGAGCACGGCGCAGTTGATTTCCTGAAGTTGGTCAACCATGTGTTCCACGATGATGCGGGTCGAGTAGCGCTCTGCATCGTTGATGCGTTCGATAAGCTGCTCGCGGTCGGCGGCACGGCCTATACCTACGCTCGAACCGAGATTGGCGGGCTTGACAATCACGGGGTAGCCAAGTTTTTCCTCAACCTTGGCAATGAGGGCGTCGCGCTGGGCAAACCATTGTTTGTCGGTAAACCACACGTAATCAACCACAGGCACATCGCAAGCCTGGAGAATCATCTTCATGGTGATTTTGTCCATGCCGTTTGCCGACGCAAGTGTGTTGCATCCCGCATAGGGGATACCGATGGTCTCGAGCACGCCTTCAAAAATGCCGTCCTCGCCGTTGGAGCCGTGAAGCACGGGAATTACGACGTCAAATGTCGCCACGGGACCCTTGTTGCCGAACAGTCCGGCAGCTTTGCTGCGGTAGAGGTTGTAGTCGCCGTATTCGGGGCGAAGGTGGACTTCGGTGCATTGCGACAGAAGTTTATTGATGTCGCGGTAGTTGGCTACATTGGTGAGGGCATCGCCTGTGTACCATTTTCCCTGCTTGGTGATGTACACGGGAACGACGTCGTACTTTTCCTTATTGATGGCCGCCATGGCCTGGTTTGCGGAGATTACGGATATTTCATGTTCGGTGGAGCGTCCGCCGAAGAATACGCCTACTGTGGTCTTCATATCTGGGTTTAGTGATTATTTATTCAAGTTTTTGCAAGCGTCAACTTGTAGAGGTAAAACAGGTTAGAAGGCTAATGCCTCCGGCAGGCAAGAAAATGGCTCTCTTGAGCATTTCAATCAACGAACCGTCAGCTTGCCTTTTTGCCTTTTATCCTTTTTACCTGACTGAAGTGTAGCTTGCGGAACTTCAGTTATTTAAATGTATCGGGGAGGTCGTTTTCGTAAAGCACGGTGTCGCCGGGAGCCGCCACGGAGGCGAGCACGGCCTGCGCGTCCTTGAACGAATCCACCTCGCGTATGTTTTTCTTGTCCATTCCGGCTTTGCGCAATCCGCCGCTTATGGCCTCGCGGTTGTAGTGGCCCACAACTATCGCGATGTCGCAGGAATTGGCCGCTTTCTCGCCGAATTTGAAGTTGAGTTCATGCTGCTTATCGCCGAGTTCAATCATGCCCGGAGTGATGAGGATGCGCTTTCCGGGAGTCATTGCGGCGAGCACGTCAAGAGCCATGGCCGAGCCTACGGGATTGCTGTTGAAAGCATCGTCGATGATGGTGATGCCGCCGGGAGTGCGCTTGATGCTCAGGCGATGCTCGACTTGCTCGATTTTTTCAACGGCATAGCGGATTTTGTCGTCGCTCACTCCCATTGACTGAGCCATAGCCACGGCGCCGAGAAGATTCGAGATATTACATTCGCCAACCAGACGGGTAGAGAGCTTGAGACGGTGTCCGTCGGAAACTCTAACGGCTGTGAATTCAGTTCCGGTAGGGCTGTATTTGATGTCCTCAGCCACATAATCGGCGTCTTTGGTGTTTTTGACTGCATAGCGCAGGATGCGGCAGTTCTTGACCGCGCGCGATGCAATCATTTCAAAGTCGTTGTTTACCACTGCAAGACCCGAAGCGGGCAGCGAGTCGGCAAGTTCAAACTTGGTTGACTGCACATTCTCGATGGTCTTGAACGATTCGAGGTGCTGCGGGCCAACGGCTGTGATAATTCCGGCCTGCGGATGCACGAGGTCGCAGATTTCCTTGATGTCGCCAAGCTGTTTGGCTCCCATCTCCACGATAAACACCTCGTGATAGGGCTTGAGCATTTCGCGTATTGTGCGTATCACGCCCAGGGTGGTGTTATAGCTTCCCGGAGTCATGAGGGTGTCGAACTGCTCGGAAAGAATCCGGTGGAGATAATGCTTTGTGGTGGTCTTGCCGTAGCTGCCGGTGATGCCTATGATTTTAAGGTCGGGCATTGCTGCAAGGCGTGCCGCAGCGTCGTTGTAATATTTGCGGTTGATGGATTTCTCGACGGGCGAGAGGATTATGTTTGCTGCAAAAAGGAATAGATGCGATATCGGGTAGCATATCAGGGCGGCTAAAGAGGCCGCATAGAGACGTCCTTGAGAATCTTTGCCGAAAATCAGCGCTGCTGCAATGATAATCGCCGCAGCAAGGACATACGACACGATATTGAGACGGCGGGCGCGCTTTGTCATCGCAAGCGGCTTCTTGTACTTCGCCACGGAAAGGCGCCAAATGTCTGCGATGCAGAAAACTATCAGCAGAACCATGCCCACGGCACGGGTGCTTTCCTTGAAAATACCTATGCTGATGATGAAGATTACAAGAGCCATCATGCGCCACCACGTGAAATTATCGGATGACGATTTGAGCCATCGGGCGTATCGCTCGTTGCGGTATGAGTTCTGCTGGAGCATCATCAGGTCGCGGCGCAACTCAAGGTTGAGATTCCAAAGCGCCAGTACGAAGCCTGTGAGAAAAAGGATTGTAAGTACCATTAGTCGTCAGGAGTTTAGAAAGTTTGCAAGCACGGCTCTTGTCTGGCCGGGATTGTCGAGGAAAGAATAGTGTCCGCATCCGGGAAAGCTCACCAGTCCGGCGTCGGGAATAAGGCGTTCCATGATTTTTGCGTCGCGCATGGGGGTGGCGGTGTCGTTTTCGCCCCATATGAGCAGTGTCGGGGCGGAGATGCGGGGCATTACGCTGCGCAGGTCTTCGTTGACGCATTTGCTCAGTATGGCGCGCATCATTGGCGATGCTGCCGCGTAGTCGGCCGATCCGGCTTTTCCGCGCCAGGCGTCAATGACAGCCTGCGCGCGCTTTTTGCCCATCAGAAGGGGGAGCACACGCTTGGCAGCCTTGAAAGAGTACACCTTGACGTAGTATTTCAGGCTGCGGCGCGGTTTCACTCCGGCCGAGTCCACGAGTATTACCTTGTCGACGGGATTCCGTGATGAGTAAAGTATTGATATGCGTCCGCCGAAGGAGTGGCCTATAAGCACGGGCTTTTCAATGCCGAGAATCCGGGTGAATTTTTCAATCACGCGTGTGTAGTCCTCGATTCCGAATACCTCGGAAGGCTCGTCGGAAGCTCCATGTCCGGGGAGGTCGATGTTGTAGACCGTATAGCCCGGGCATTGGGTGGTGATTGTTTGCTCAAAAAGTGCCATTGTGGCCGTTGAGCAGCCCCAGCCGTGCATCAGCAATACGTTGCGCGGGCCTTCGCCACTGACGGTATAGTTGATTTTCAGTCCGTCTATGTCTATCGTTTTGTTCATCATACAAAATTAAACATTACTTGCGGCACGACGAAAAAAAACGGCAAAAAACTTTCGCTTTTTGCCGCAGAAAATATCGTAATGTATCAACGCATCAGAAGTGGAGCACTACCATGGCAACGATTCTGCTGTTTTCGGCAGGGTTGATGGTTCCTTCCACGCTTTCGGGATAGAAGTAGTGCTGATAGTTGAGCAGCAGGTCAAGGCTTGCCTTGGAGTGGATGTAGGAGGTCTTAACACCGGCTGTGAGTCGCTGACGCTTGGCATAGTTGTCGATGAGCATGCCGGAAGCATCCTTAACGCCTGTACTTACGGCAGTAGTGCCGTCGTAACGTCCGCGGAACGAAAGGCGCTGGCAGAGCTTGCTCTTGATGTTGAAGCCATAATCGGCGAAGAAGTTGAAGGCATGCACGGGAGCGTGGGTGTCGTTGGTGTAGTTGCAATAAAGATATTCACCTTCCACAAACCAGTGGCTGTTGTGCCATGACAGAGACACGTCGGTCTGGTTGTAGCGGACTCCGCCGGTGGGCTGACGCGACATGAAGCAAATCTGGGGCATAAGTCCGAAATTGCTTTTCCAGTTGGCCTTGATGCTATAAGTCATTTCGGTGTTCCAAATCGTGTGGTCGCCGAGGCCGGAGGAATTGAAGATACCACCTTCCACATAGATATCAGTCTTGGGAATGGTGTAACCGGCCTTGATGCCGACACTGCGCAGGTTGCCAAGATATTTCGCTCCGAACGAAAGGTCGGTGAAATAGTATTCATGGAGGTCGCGGGATGCGTCAACGCTGAACGGCACACGTTCCTGGCCCATGAGAATCTTGAGATTCTTAACAGGCGACAGACGCACGTAGGCATCCATGATGCTTATTTTGCCGTAGGCGCAGAAGTCGACCTGCACGAGGTAATCGACCATAGGCAGAGCGTAGCCTCCGATTTTAACACGGGCGTTGCGCACGGCAAAGCGGCTCTCGTCGTCGGCCGTGGAATATTCGTACTTGGCGCGGATATTGCCGTGGATGGTGGGAATGTACTTGCTTGCGCCGTCGGATGTGCCCTCGGCCCAGGCGGAAAGGGGTGCGGTCAGCAAAAGACCACACAGGATAACAACGGATTTGATTCTTGTAAAATTCATCTGAAAATATCAATAATCGTACAATAGTTCAAAGTCATCGACATACAGCACCGAGCCGTTTCCGCCGGTGAAGTAGTCGCCATACTTGCTCGCTGAAGCCGCGATTACCACATAGGTGGGTTTGTGGGAGGTTGAGCGGTAGTCGAGTGTGAACTCGAAGGGAATATAATCGGGAACGGTTTCGCCGAACTGAACCTTGCCATAGGCAACGACGTAACTTCCCTCGGGGTCGAAGAGTTGCTGGTCTTTGGGATTGGTGCGCACCTCGAAAGGCTCGGGTGTGTCAATCAGAGCCATCCACACAATGCACGTGTCGGGCTGTCCGATAAGATTTGTATAGGTGTTGTTGGAATGGCTTATCGGTGAACATGTGTAGCGGAGATAGCCTCGCATACGTGTGGGATGCTCCGTAAACGGCTTGCCGAAACTCAGCACGCCGTTGGTGCCGTCGGTGCGCAGGTAGTTGCCCACGAAGATATTTCCGGCTCCGAGCTTACCGAGGGCTCCGATTCCGATAAAGCGGGTCTCGAGCTGTGCCGCCCAGCCTTCTCCGGTGGGAGTGTCGTCGGTGGGGAAGCTGTTGGACTGGCCGAGGGTCGTGGCGCCCTTGTTTCCGGTGTCCCAGTACTGCTGGCCGCCTTCGGGCCACGGACACCACACCTTGCCGTCGAGCCACCATGAGTCAAAGTCGGAGTTGGGAACCTGCACGGCTGAGCCGGTGGTGAAGGAAATAGCCTCGCCCTTGTCGTTGTCGGAGTAGGCGCGGGCCTCATATTGGGTCAGAGGTGACAGATGGATGATACGTCCGTAGAAGCTGCCGCCGGTAGAAGTTATTTCCGAAGCGTCGAGGCGCGTCCATTCCGAGTCGCCTTTGAGACGATATTCGATACCGTTGTCCTTTCCGGCCTCTGCCTGACCGTAGACCCATGCGACGCAGGTCCACGCGTCCACGCTCACGGTGGTAACGGTGGCATCAACCTGCTGGGCATAGATTGTCCATGTGCTTGTGCGGCCGAATTCGGTCACTTCTATTTTAAGAGGTTCCGACAGGTCAACTGTGCCGCCTTCGCTCAGGTCGGGACTCATTGTACATCCTATTGCACCGAGCTTGGCCCGTTCAACGGTGATTTTGCTCAGGTTGGCAGTCATGGGCATGTCCACGACCACGCGCCGTGCGGGTGCGTCAATCAATGTCGAGCCTACCTGTCCCGATACGTCAAAGTAGCGTTCGATGTCCTGGTTGGCACGGATTGCCCAAGCATAGTCCTGATAGAGACGAAGGGTGACATGGAGCGGTGTGCTCAGGTCAACGGGGCTGCCGAAAGGATCGTCTACAATCTGCGCTCCCGGAGTGAGAGCGTAATGGGTCACGTTTACGGAATAGATATCCACTTCTTCCGGAAACGTAAGTGTGACGATGCGGCTTGTGGAATCAATTACAGTACCCTGGCTCTGACCTTCGGCATTGATGCTCAGGAAATTTGCCTGGATACGGGGGTAGGGTATATCGTTTTTTATACATCCTGCCACGGCACTTGAAAGCAGCGCCGCGCATATAATCTGAAGTAATGCTTTCATTTTCATATCACAACCATCAGGCCAAAGTTGATATTGAAGATGTTGAACCGGAAGTTGGCGCCGCTCGTCAATCGCGAGCCTTCATCCACGCCGTCGGTGAGCTGATGCTCTTTCTGGATATTGAGACCGAACACGCCAAACGACAGGTTGAACGACACGTAGTCCTGGATAAACACACACACACCCGGGCTGAAGTTGAGCGAAGCCTTGGTGACAATCGTACGAGTGTCCTTGGGAGTGTCGTTGTATAGGCGTTTGAATCGTGATGTACCGTTGCTGAAAGCGAGGTCTACCTCGTTGAAGATGGCAAAGCGGCGGCTGTTGCCGATTCCGACATAATTGCGGTAGAAAGCTGAAATCGCGAAACTCTGCGAGTAGTAGCTCACGTCGTGAATCGAGAAATTGAGGTCCTCGTCAAAGTCCATGCTCAGGTTGTTGAGGTCGGCTGTGCCGCGGGTGTAATTGAATTTCAGACCCACCGACTGGTTGCTGCGGATGAAGTAAGATATGTAAGGATTGATGGAGTACATCTTACCTCCGAAATCAACGTCCTTCAGGATTGAAAGTATGCCCACATCTTCCGTGTTGAGCTCGCCGTAGGATGCTGTGATTCCGAATCCCCACTTGCCGCGCGGAATAAACAGGTAGTTGAACAGTCCGCGGTCGAAACGGCCGAAATTTCTTTCAGGAATAATTATACTTACGGTGTCGCCTCCTACTATTACCCGCTCGATGCTGTCGGGAAGGAGTGCACGTTCGTTTTTGCGCACGATAGTCTGCGCGCTTGTGCCCAGAGCGCATATCATGGCGCCCAACACAATTAACAGTGTGATAGTTTTCTTGCCCATGATACTAAATATAGAATGAAACTCCGAACATTATTGAAAATAGATTGATCTTGAAATTAGCCGACTTGGTATTGCGGTTGGCAAGATAAATCTGGTCGGTCGTGGAGCGTGTGCGGTTGTAGTTGAATCCGAGCACACCCACATTCACTTCCAAAGCCGAATAGTTGTTGAGGAAAATCACGGCACCCGGTGCGAGACCGATGTTCATCGAGAAATTTTCCTCGAAAGTACCTGTGAAACTTGCACCCGAGCCGGAACAGAGTTTCGACTGGCCGCCGCCAAGCTGGAGCTGAACTTCATTGAACAGGCCGAAGCGAGTGCTCTTTCCGAGGCTGAGGTAGCTTCGGAACACGGCGGTGCCGTAGAAGTTGTGGCTGATGCTGTAAAGGTTGCTGATGTCGTACGACGTGTCCGAACCGAGCACAATGTCGGTGGAGTTGAGTCGTGTGCGCTGGCGGCTGTAAGCGAAACGTCCTCCGGCGGCAAGATTGTCCTTGAAGCAGAAAAGGAGCATAGGACTCACCTTGAAGGTGTAAGTGTCGCCGTTAAGGTTTTCGATAATCAGGAATTGGTAGTTGTTCTGGTCCGACTGCGAGTAGCTTACGCTTACGCCGGTAATCCATTGTCCCTTGGGGATGAATGGTATCTGTTCTATATTGCGGCTGAACTCTTCCTGCGCCGCCGCGTGTTCCGGAAGAGCCACACAGCTTGCAAGTACGGTCATTACAGCAATAATCCATTGCTTTATATTCATAAGCGGAATGATATGACGGTTATGTTGATGTGCTATGTCAGAACCCCTATTTACCAAATATTAGTAAAATTGGGTTAAAAACATAAAAATCGCGGTAAAGTTACTTATTTTCTCCCACATACACAAATCGGCTGCGGCAACGTATCGTCACAAATGCCCGTCAGAGGTAGCTCCAGGCGGCGGGTTTTTACACTCTTTATACTCTTTTAAGCGGTCGAGGTAGGGAATTTCCGTGTCGGGGATTGTTATTATAGTCGAAAGCTGAAAGAAAAAGCGATCTTTAGCATCCCTCGTCCTGACTGCCGAGTAGTGATACTGGGTTTTCAGGCTCTCATAAATAAATAGTTGAAACGTGAGGAGGATACACCGCGAACCCTGCGGAGTATCCTCTTTTCGTTTTGCCGCAATAAATAAAACCCGGCAGCCTTGAATCACTTCATGACTACCGGGTCGTCCTATTGTTTAGGAGCTTCTATACCAATGTTTAGATATTATACTTTCTTACCCCAGAAAGTGGCTTTACCGTTGATTCCGGCGAATACAACCGTGGGTTTGCGGTCGGCATTTTCCCAGTCACACTCGCGGGCGAGGTAAAGTTTAGTACCGTTTATGGTGAGTATCATGTTGTCGGCGTCATAGCTCCATGAGGAGTCTTTCCACTGGCCGTCGATAACCTTGTGGTCGCTTCCGAGAACCATCGTCACGGATGTTTTCTGGCGGGCGTAGGAATACGACAGGTCAATCACCTCCCATGTTCCTGCGATTTCCTCTTCGGTCACGGGCAGCTGAGGAACGGCGCCGTAGCGTTCGGGCATAACCAGGGGCCAGCCGTCTTCGGTCCAGCGGATTGAGCGGATGTGTCCCATCATGAGGGCGTTGCTGAATTCATTTCCCTCCCAGTTGGCCGGGAAGCGACCCTGCGACGCGTAGTACCAGTTATCGTTTCCATCGTCGAAAACGGCACAGTGAGCTATTCCTACCCAACCGTGGTCGCCTGCGAAAGCGTAGGGATGTGTCACAATCGGGTAAGCATCGCCACCGCTTGTCACGTTTGTTCCGTCGATGCCCAGGTAGGGGCCGGTGATGGAGGTGGAGCGTACAACGCGTGTGTTGTAAGCCACGTCAAGAGCATCGTAGGCAAGGAAAAGATAATAATATCCGTTGCGATAGATTACTTCCGGGCCTTCCGAAGCCTGCCAGCGGTTGCCCGTGGCGCGGGTGGCAATCAGGGTGCCGTAGTTGGGATTGTTGTCCCACGGGTCGCCAAGCTCGCCGGGTTTTCCGGTGGCGGGATCCACCTTTACGGCTGCGATGCCGCTGTGCCATGAGCCGTAGATGAGCCAGTGCTCGCCATCCTCAGTAATAATATATGAGGGGTCGATGGCATTGAAGCGGTAGAGAGCATGTGCCCAGTCGTTGGCAACACCGTATTCATTCTTACCCTTGTCGGTGGAGTTGGTGATGACATAGCCCTTGTCCTCCCAGCCGTCGTTGTTCGACGGGTCGCTGTTCTCCATGAGTCCGATGAAGGCGCGCTCGCCCCAGGTTCCGTCTCCGGCAACATAGCCGGGGCACACGATGGAGTAGTACATGCGGTAGACATTTCCGGCCTTGCGCACAACCGGTGCCCAATAGCCGAAATCATCCACGTTGGGATTGGCGTCGGGCAGTCCCTGGGCGTTGCGGATTTCGTTCAGTTTGGGAATCACCCAATCGGGCAGAGAGGGCATTGTTCCTCCGAGGTATTCCCAGTTCACGAGGTCTTTGGAGCGGCGTCCGTGGAAGTGTCCTCCGGCGGTGTGGGCGTTGCCGTAAGAGGCATCGGTCTGATACATATAGAAATATCCGTCGTCGGCTTTCACCACTGAGGGGTCATGCACGTTGGCGAGGTTCCACTGCGAGCGCTTGTCCCAACCCGCAATCAAAGTGTAGTCGTCAAGATATGACGGGCCTACGTAGCTTTTGAGCTGTTCGTCGAGGGTTCCCTCGCCGGTGGTGAACACCAGTTCGGACGAGTAGACCACCGAGCCCTTGTACTGCGACGCATAGGCGCGCACATGGTATTCCTGTCCCGGAACGAGGGAGGATATTGTGGCCGTGACAGCTCCGTCGCGTACGATTCCGCCGAAAGCCATTCCCTGAGGAACTTCAGCTTTGTACACACTGTTGTGGATGGTGGGCGTGCCGGAGGTGCTCAGGCAGTAGCCCACTTCGGTCCAATGTGCGTCGTCGGCAACGTGGAAGGGTGTTGAGAGGCTCACGTAGGTTGCGCCGTTTTCCACCACTTCCGGCATGTCGAGTGCCACACGTTGGTCGGTCGAGAATCTGAGGTCGTTGTCGTCGTCATCGCAGGCGGTAAAACCTGCGGCGACGACAGCGAGCATACTGTATAGAACTATTCTGTTTTTCATTGTCGTTTCAGTTTATTCGGTGGCTTACATTTCCCAGCCGGGAGTCTGTGTGTAACCGGTTTTCTGGATTTCGGTGAAAGGAATGGGCACGAAATAATTCTTGGGCGAATTGAAAGTGTAGTAGGGGAACTTCTCGTTCACGCCGTAGTTGAAGGTCGTGCCGGTGTTCTCGCGGATGGAAACTCCGTAGATTGTGCGGAGCTGCTTGTAGCGCGGAAGCGAGGATTCGGAAGCGCGGTCGCGGTTCTGAGTCTGGTCGAAGAGTTTCCAGCGGCGCACGTCGAAGTAGCGGTGGTCTTCGAAGCAGAGCTCGATGCGGCGTTCGTTCTGGATGCGTTCGCGCAGTGTGGCCTGATCCATGTCCTTGTAGTCGGGCATGCCTACTCGGGCACGCACCTGGTTCACGTATTTGTAGGCCTCGCCTGTCTGTCCGGCCTCATTATAGGCTTCGGCGGCGTTGAGCAGGATTTCGGTGTAGCGGAAGATGGGGCAGGCCTTGTCGGTTCCTGTCACGGTTCCGTCCCAGGGAATGTTGGTGGTGTACTTCTTCAGATAGTAGCCGGTGCAAGTGCCGCCGTTGCCGCGCGCATAGTCCACGCCCACTTCGCCGTCGTCGTTGTTGACGTTCACATCGCGGGCTTCATCGCCTACACCCCAGTGGGTGCGGTGGTGGATGATGGTCTGCTCAAGACGCGGGTCGCGGTTGGCGTAGGGATTCTGTTCGTCGTAGGTCGGGTCCTTGTCAATCGGCAGGCCTGCGATGGTTTCGTAAGCGTCCACAAGGTTCTGCGAGGGATTCATGTAGCCTACGGCCGAACGGCGTCCGGTAAATCCGCAGGGAGTATTGTAGTCCTCGATGTAGGTCTGACCTTTCCATACCGAGCGCGACAGGATGTACTCGTTGTTATGCACGGGATTGGTGATGAAGCAGTCGTAGTAGTTTTCGAGCACATTATTGTCGGCGGTGGTGTAGAGACGGTAGGGATTCCAGCAGGCGTTGTTGGCGTTGATGAAATCCACGGCAGCCTTGGCGGCTTCCGTCCAGCGGGAGGCGTCGCCCTGGGGATTGTACAGAGGGGAGGCCTTGTAAAGGAGCGCGCGCGACTTCAGAGCATATGCTGCGGCGCCGTTGATGCGGCCCCAGTTTTCCTGCTCGTTGGTGTAGCGGAACGGAAGGTCGTTCTTATACTTCTCACATTCGTCGGCTACCCACTGGAGCACGTCGGCTGCCGCCGTGCGGGGAGGAAGCGCGTCGGAAGGAGTCAGCACGATGGGCACACCGGCTTCGTCATCGCCGATGATAGGCACATCGCCGAACCATGTCACCATGTCGAACGTAAGGATTGCGCGGAGCACGCGTGCCTCGGCGATGAATCGGTCGTAGAGGTGGTTGTCGTCGCCGCTGCGTTCGGCATTGCCTACAACAGCCGGATTGGCGTTTTTGATAAACTGGTTGCAGGCGCGTATGCCGGCGGTGCGTGATGCCCAGAAAGTGGTGGCATACCAGTGGTTGCTTGCGTTGTAGGCATCGTCCATCACCGTTTGGGTGTAACCACGCCAGAAGCTTACGGCATTGTCGGTCATGCAGTCCTTGCACATGCGGCTGTTCGGGTCGGCGAAGTCACCGAAGGCGTCGGGCAGATAGGTATAGCAGTTGGCGAGAAATCCGCGGGTCATGTCGTAGTCGCCGAACACGACATCGGCCTGGAGCGTGAGGTCCACTTCCTTGTCGAGATAGTCGGAGCATGAACCGGCGGCTGCGGCGGCACCGAAGAGTGCCATATACAGTATGATATTCTTATTGAGTTTCATAAAGCGGGACAGATATTAGAATGAAAGGTTGAGACCGAAGGAGAAGATGCGGGTCTTGGGATACCACCAGCAATAGCCCATAGGCTTTTCAGGATCCATTCCCTTGGGAAGGTGGCTCCAGGTGGCTACGTTGTAGGCGCTGAAATATACGCGGCAGCGGGTCATGTACGCTTTTGCGATGAGCTTTTCAGGCAGCGAGTAGCCGACTTCGATATTGCGGAGCGAGAAGTAGTCGCCGTTCACGATCCATATGTCGTTCTGATACGAACCGTTGTCGCGGTCGGAATCCTCGGGATTGAATGTGTAGCTTATTCGGGGATAGGTGGCGTTGATGTTACGCGGGTCGGCGGGATCGTCGGTGTAGTAGCCCCATGCGTTCACAACCTCGTGGGTCGCGTTGTTGTGACCCCATGCCGAGAATGTCATCGCAGGCGACAGGAACACGGAACGGTTGAGGTAGGCTGTGCCGACAACGCGGAGGTCAAAGCCCTTGTAGCTTGCCGAGATTGAAAGTGAGGGAGTCCAGTCGGGGAGCATGGTGTAGCCGAAGGGTTCCATGTCGTTGGAGTCGATCTGACGGTCGCCGTTGAGGTCGCGGAACACGGCTGTACCGAGCTTCTGGTTTCCGCCCGAGAAAGTGTTGTAGGGATATTTCTCGGGATGAGCCTGAGCGTCAGCCTGGGAGGTGGCGATAAGGTCGGGGTCGGAAGCCCACTGCTGGAAGCGGTAGATGTTCCAGCCGCCGATCACGGTGTTCGAACCTGTCTCGTAAAGCGCCTGCACGCTTTCGTAGCCGCGGATACGTCCGCCGGTCTTGCGCTGCCATTCCACGGCAGGCTCGACTTCGTCCATCTCGGTGATTTTGTTGGTGTTGTAGGAGAGCATACCTTCGATGGAGTATTCAACCTCGCCAATCTTGTTGTGGTGGCCGATGGTGAGTTCAAAACCCTTCGATTCCACTTTTCCGTAGGAGTCGTCGGCGTAGGTGATACCAATCATCGTGGGGATGGTGCTTCGGGACACGAGGATGTCACTGCGCCATTCCTTCCACACGTCAACATTGCCGTAGAATCTGTTTTCCCACAGACCCCAGTCAAGACCTACGTTGAGCATCTTCGACACTTCCCACTTGCTGTTGGGATTGCCTGCGCGGCTTTCGTAATAGCCGTTGACGTATGTCGCGTCATAACCGAAGCCGTAGCCTGTACCTGCCGAATAAGTCGACTGGTAGGGATAGCGGGAGGCATTGCTTGCGTAGGACGGGGTGATACCGGTCTTACCGTAGCTTGCGCGGAGTTTGAGGAGGTTCACATCCTTGCTGCGGAGCCAGGATTCGTTGGAGAGAACCCAACCTGCGCCTACCGACCAGAATGTGCCCCAGCGGCTTGACGGGTCAAAGTTGTCGTTGCCCATATAGGAAATGCTTCCGTTGAGGATGTAACGGCCGTCGAAAATGTAGTTGGCAAGGCCGTTGTAGCTCAGGTAGCGGTCGGACGAGAGGTCATACCATACTGCCGAGTGCGGTCCCTTGTTGTTGCGCTTCTGATAGGAGCGTACGAAAGCCTTGGCGTCGATGTGGTGCTTGCCGAATGTGCGGTCGTAGGAGAATCCTCCGCGGAGGTTGAGAGTCCATGAGTTGTCGCGTTCGTTCACGGTGGGGTTAGTCAACTCCTGATAGGAATATGACTGGCTGTAAGTGAAGTCCGACGGGTCGAGCACGCTCATGTTGGTGTAGTCGTAGGTGTAGGCGTTGATGCTGTTGGTCTGGGTTGATTCGTAGCCGTCGTAGGCGTCGAACGAAACCACAACCTCAGCTCCGAGACCCTTTGTGATGGGACTCAGGTCGCCGTTGAGGGTTAGGGTGGAGTAGAGCTGGCGGCGACGGTTCTTTTCCTGACCTGACGCACCGAGCTGCAGGATGGGATTGACCGTACCTGTGCCGAACTCGGAATACAACTCGCCGTTAGGACAGTAGACGGGATGCATCGGGTCGGCCTCGATGGCGCCGAAAGTGGTGAGGTTGAACACGCTTGCCGTAGGCTGAAGGATGTTGTCGATGCGGCCTCCGAGGTCAAGACCAACACGCAGATACTTGTTGACGTTCACGTCGAGGTTGCTGCGGAGGTTCCAGCGGTTGAGAGTGTGCTGGGTGCTGAAATTGTCGTTGTAGTGGGTGGCCTTGTCGTTCCACATGCCTTCCTGGCGGAGATAGGAGAATGATACGTAGTAGCGTGCGCGGTTGTTGCCGCCGGAAATCTGAAGGTTGGTCTTGATTACGGGGGCATTGTCGCGGTAGAGCACGTCAAACCAGTTGGTGTTGAAGTAGCGGTAGCGGTCCATGCCGTCGAGGGTCTGTCCCTCGCTCACGAGGCGGTACTTCTCAATCTGGTCGGCGGTGTAGAGCGGGTCGTTGCCGTCGAGGTAACGCGCACGGTTGCGGGTGAGGGCGATGTTGTAGGAATTCTGATTCTCGACGGTGTTCGACAGCGTCTGCCATCCCACTTCCTGAGTGAGTTCGATGTTGGTCTTGCCGGCCTCGCCGCGTTTCGTTGTCACGAGTACCACGCCGTTGGCGCCACGCATGCCGTAGATGGCTGTGGCGGCAGCGTCCTTGAGGATAGTCACCGACTCGATGGGGAAGGCATCGAGGAAAGATATGTCGCGTTCTACGTTGTCGACGATGAAGATGGGATCGCGGGCATTGGAGTTCATTGTGCGTATGCCGCGGATGTAGAGCTTAGTCTCGGCCCATCCGGGTTCGGATGACACTTCATAGGTCTGCACACCCGAAAGAGTGGAGTTGAAAGCGTTCTGAAGCACGGTGATAGGGTAGCGCTGAAGCTCCTTGCCGGTCACAATTGAGGTGGCTTCGACGGAGTTCTTTATAGGCTTGATCTGGAAGCCGAGGTTCATCGGATGCTTGTACACGTCCTTGTCGGGGTCGAGGGTGATAACGAGGAAATCGTTGGTGTTCTCGACGGGAACAATCGTGGATATGTAGCCGAGGCATTTGGCGTTGATTTCATCCTCGGGCATGGCGCCCTTGAGGGTGAAATTACCATCCTTGTCGGTGAGGACAATCCTGCTCTGCTCGGCAACGTTGACAACGGCACCGGATATAGGCTTGCCTTCGGGGTCAACCACGCGACCCTTCAGTTCACGCTCGCCGGCAGCCCGGAGCGAGAACGAGCTTGCAAGCAGCATCGCGGCGGCGACAATGCGCGCCGATGCTGAGAAATGTTTTATGATTGAGTTCATAGCGGGTTTTTAATGTTAAAGGCGAGATGAATTACCAGCCGGGGTTGTTTTCGATATTAGTCTTCCATTCCTCGCTTTCGGGGATAGGATAGAGGTACATTTTGGGTTCGAACACACGGTTCTGAGCCACTTTGCGGGTCACGGTGCCGTCCATTGCCACGTTCACGCCATAGATGGGGCGCGAAAGAGCCTCGACGGCGCAGTTCCAGCGGCGCACATCCCACCAGCGGTGTTCCTCGAAAGCAAATTCCACGGTGCGTTCCTTGTGGATGAAGTTGCGCATCGCTTCTTTTGAGGCAAGGTCGCTGCGGTCGGCCACATTGCCGGTGATTCCGGCGCGGTGGCGCACCATGTCGAGCATATCGAACACATCCTCACAGGGTCCGTTGACCTCATTGAGCGCTTCGGCATAGTTGAGAAGAATCTCGGCGTAGCGGATGATGGTCCACAGGCGGTAGGCCGTACCGGCATGGTTGGATGCCAGAATCGACGAAGGGATGTATTTGCGCATGTAGTAGCCGGTGGGAGTGGCGTTGGCATTGCCGGTGGGATTGTCGGCCATGCCGGGGCGCACGTCGATGGTAGAGCCTACGCGCATCGTGCCCCAGGGCTGTCCCTGATAGAGAACTGTGGCTTCGAGACGCGGGTCGCGGCCTGTCCACATATCGGCGTCGGAATATCCGCTGGCAGCGTTCACCGACGGAACACCGTTGGTATATACCGGAGCTCCGGTTACATCGTAGGAGGTGAAAGGCGCTGAACCGTCGGCCATGTCGTACATGTCCACGAGGTTCTGCGAGGGGCAGTTGCCGCCGCTGCCGCCTTCACCAACGGGGGTGTCGAGAATGATTCCGTCCCAATTGATGGTGACATCGTTGCGGAAGAAGATCACTTCGGTGTTGTTGCCGGTGTATTGAGTGCGGAGCACAGCGTTGGCATAGTTTTCGGCAGGAGCGATGTTGCTTTCTTCGAAAAGACGGAAATTGCCGCCGAAATCGTTGATGAATGATTTAGCCGCGTCGGCAGCTTCCTGCCAGGTCACACCCGATTCGGCTGCGTAGCGGGGCGAGGCCATATACAGGAGAATACGGCTCTGGAGAGCGCGCGACATCGGCTGCGAAAGGCGTCCGATGCGTGCCGAGTTCCATGCGTCGGCATAGTCGAGCAGGTCGGCCTCGGATTCCTTGAGCTCTTTCATGATAAAGTCCATGACGTACTCCTTGATGGAAGGACGGTCGAGATAGGGGCTTATCATATCCTCGTTTGGGTCGAGTACCTCTGTTACGATGGGTAGCGGACCGTAGCGCAGGAAGAGTTCCCAGTAGAACCATGCACGGAAAGTACGGGCCTCGGCGGTGTATGTGGCACGCAGGGCTTCATTTTCTTCCTTGGTGCGGGTGATGTCGTAGGGCACGCGGTACATGTCGTTGAGCACGCGGTTGCACTTGCGGATGCCGCGGTATCTCGATTCCCATACTGATTCGAGTTCGGCAGCGCCGTTGGCGCCGTAATAGTTGCCGATGTTGAAAGTCGTGAGTGTTCCGCCGGTTGAGAAAGATGTTTCCGCAAGGTCGGTTGCGGCGTCGAGCCAGGAACCGTTGATGCGGTTGGCGCCGTGCAGCAGGAAGTTGTAGGTGTCCACGTGGAAAGCCTCAAACATCTTCCAGTCGGCGTAGGTCTTTTCCTCGTTCAGCTCGTTTGAAGGCTGCTTGTCGAGGAAGTCGCTGCAGCCGGAGAAGACAAACGCTGCTGCGGCCATTGAAGCGGCTAATGTATGCTGAATGAATTTATTCATGGTAATCTTGTTTTAGAATTGGATGTTGACGCCCACGTTTACAGTCTTGCAGATGGGGTATTTGTTGGAACCGTTGTTTTCGGGGTCGGTGAGTCCGTCGAGGTGGTCCCAGGTGACAAGGTTGTTGGCGTTGACATAGATTCGGCACTGGCTCATCCACACGTGCTTGATCCACTTCAGGGGCAGTGAGTAGCTGAGCTCGATGTTTTTCAGACGGCAGAAAGCACCGTTCTTGAGGAAGAATGAGCTCTGGCGCTGGTTGTGGTTGCCGTAGCTGTCGTAGTGCAGAAGGGGATATTTCGCGTTGGCGAGATTCTGCTGCTCGCTCAGAGCCGGATTCCAGCGGTCGAGGTGATGCTCCTTGACCTTGCCGCCTGCAACGAAGGCATACATTGCTTCGGCGTCGTAGTAGCGGCTCACGTGGTCCACGCCCTGGAACATCACGCTCAGTCCGAATCCTTTCCAGTTTGCACCGAGAGAAATCGCGTAGGTGTTTTCGGGAAGGTCGCTCAGGCCGATGAAAGTCTCGTCGCGTTCGTCGATGAATCCGTCGTTGTTCATGTCGCGGTATTTGAGGTCGCCCACCCGAACGTCGCCGAATGTCGATTTGGGAAGGTTCGGGTCATTGAGGTCGGCAGAGGTGATGAATCCGTCGGCAACGAGTCCGAAGTACTGGCCGATGGGATGTCCCTCGCGCTTGCGGTATGAAGTTTTTCCGGCGGGTTCGTCCATTGCCGTGATTTTGTTCTTGGCGTGGGAGAAGGTTGCGGAAATGTTGTAGTTGAAATCCTTTCCGATTGCATCGTTGTAGCGGAGTTCGATTTCAAAACCATTGTTGGTGGTCTTTCCGAGGTTTCCGGCTGCGGATGTCACGCCGAACCAGAGAGGACGGGTGAGGAATTCGGTGAGGATGTTGTTGCGGTTTTCGTAGAAGTAATCGAAGTTACCGCTGAGTCGGTTGTTGAACAGGCCGAAGTCGATACCTACGTTGTACTTGTGGGCACGTTCCCAGGTAACGCCGTAGTTGGGATACTGTTCTTCAAAGATACCGGTCTGGCCGTTGCTGCCGAAATAGTAGTCGTTGCTGAGCTGAGTCCACTTCTGCTCATAGAGGAAGCGCTGGAGAACGCCGTTGATTTTGTAGATGTCGTTACCAACCTGACCGTAGGAAGCACGGATTTTCAGGTTGTTGAGCCATGCCGATGAAGGCTGCATGAAGGATTCTTCCGAGATTCGCCATCCCAAGGAGAACGAGGGGAAGAAGCCGAAGCGCTTGCCTTTCTCGAAGTTTTCGGAGCCGTTGTAGCCTGCGTTGAACTCGGCAAGGTACTTGCCGTCGTAGCCGTAGGTCACACGACCCACAACACCTTGGTAGCGTCGTGCGAGGTCGGAGTTGTAGCGGTAGTCGTTCTGCATGTAAAGGGCCATCGCTGTCACTTCATGTGCTCCGAAACTGCGCTGGTAGTTGAGCTGTGCCTCCATGTAGAGCTTGTACACGGTGAAGTGGTCGGCCGATGCGGCGAGCGTGCCGTCGGTATTGAACTTGTTGTAGGCGTCGATCGACTGGTAATTGTTACGGTCGTTCAGCTCATATGTGGCGAAAGTCTTTGTGTAGTTGTTGCGGTGGTAGTTCTCGTAGTCGAACGATGCGGTGGCTTTTGCCGAAAGTCCGGGAGTGAGCCAGTCCATCTTGTAGTCGGCTATGAGGTTGGTTTCGTTCACGGTGTTCGTGCCCTTGTAGTAACCGCTCTCGGCCATTGTGGCGTAGATGTTGCTCTGATACTGCGACGAGCCGCCGTAGAGGGTCTTCATCGTTTCGCCGTTCTGCACCTGGTAGGCCACGGGGAAAATCCATCCGGGAGTGTGGTTGAGCTGATAGAACACATTGGAATAGTCGGCGCTCTCGGCGGAGTTGGGGCCTTTGCGTTCTTCGAAACGTGTGCCGAAGTTCACCATCACGGTAAGGTCTTTGGTGAGGAAGAAGTCGGCGTTGGCGCGGAAGCTGTAACGGCGGTAGTTCTGAGAAGAGCTGTTGCCGTAGGTATCGTTGGAAAGATTCTTGAACAGTGATTCCTGATTATAATATTCCAGCGAAGCGTAGTAGCGCATGCGGCGTGTACCGCCACGCACGTTGGCGTTGTAGCGCTGTGCCGGAGCGGACGAGCGGAGAATCTCGTCGTACCAGTCGACGTTGGGGTAGAGCAGTGCGTCAACTCCGCTCAGAAGACCCTGCGACGACTTGCGGAACATGTCGAGGTCGGCTGCCGAGTACTGCGAGGGCAGTCCGTCATTGCCAAGCGCTTCCTCAAGCAGGGTCACGCTGTCGAAGGAGTCGAGATAGGTATCCTTGCGGGTGGGGGTCTGCCACTGGAAGTTTGCTGTAAGCGACACTACGGGTTTCTGCTCGCGACCGCGCTTGGTGGTGATGAGCATTACACCGTTGGCACCACGCACACCGTAAACGGCTGTGGCCGAAGCGTCCTTGAGCACCGAGATTGTCTCGATGTCGTCGGGGGCAATCTGCGAGAAGCTACGTTCTATACCGTCAACAAGGATGAGCGGCTGGGCGTCGCCTGCGAAGGTGGCACGGCCTCGGATATAGATTGAAGCGTCGTCGGCACCGGGAGCGCCGGAGGTCTGAGAGGTGATAACGCCCGAAATCTTACCGGTGATGGCCTGAGAGAGGTTGGCCGACGGTGTTTCAAGAAGGTCGTCGGATTTGAGCTGTGAGATAGCGCCCACAACCGATTCCTTCTTCTGCTGGCCGTAACCTACAACCACCACTTCCTCGAGTGAGCTTTTTGATTCTTTCATCACCACTTCAATGTGGGTGCGTCCTTTCAGCGGCTCGGTAAGCGGCTCGTATCCCACGTAGGAGATTACGATCACGGCCGATGAAGGATTCTTTACGTTGAGTGCGAAATTACCGTCGATATCGGTGACTGCACCGGTCTTTGCACCCTGCTCGATTACCGAGGCACCGATCAGAGGCTCTCCTTCGGCATCAAGCACGGTGCCGGTTATCTGCACGCTCTGCGCATGCAGGAGAACCGGTGCGGCCATCATAAGCAGCGCGGCAAGCAGGTGGCGCAACATGGCCGACCATTGCCGGCCCGATGTTGCTGTATTGCTATGTTTATTCATGATTGGCTATTTTGATTTGAGGTTTGCTAAAACACACTTTTGTAAGTGAAGCACTGGTCGGGGTTCATCTCGAAGTGCGAGCCGTCGCAGATGAGGAAGGCGCGCACGGTCTGAGTGCCGTCGCCGCAGTTGGCCCAGTAGCTTTCGGTGTACACCTTGCCGCCGACCGATGTCGCGTTGCTGGTGTAGGTTATTTTCTCGTTTTCGCGTACGATGCGGATGTCGACATCGGCACCTGCCATGTCGGCGCGGAACTGATCCCAGTCGTCGTAGCCCGAGCTTGTCCAGTGGGCTGCGTCGTAGGATGCGTCGCCCCAGCCGAAGATGTCGGAACGTACAACGAAGTACTCAGCGTAGCCGTCTGCACCGCGGTCGGCATCGGTTGCGCAGCAGAGGTTCCAGTTGTTCCAGTTTCCGGCTCCGCTGGTGTAGTTGATGAATCCGAGGTGGAGGTTGAGGTTGGCGGGAATGGTGAAGTAATCGGAGAAGTCGAGCCACCATGCCGAGCTGTTGTCGGGCTGTCCCACTATGAAGGTGTTGACCGGTGCGCTCCAGTAGGCGAAACAGTTGTCGCCGTCGATTTCAAGGTAGGAACCGTCCACAATGAGGAAGGCGCGGACTACCTGAGTGCCGTCGCCGCAGGTCTGATGGTAGGATTCGGTGTATTTCTTGCCATTGGGGCAGGTAGCGGTGGCATTTACCGTGATATGGTCGCCTGTGCGGATGATGTCGATAACCACATTGGCGCCTTCCATGTCGGCACGGAACTGATCCCAGTCGTCGTAGCCCGAGCTGGTCCAGTTGGCGGCATCGTATGACGCGTCGCCCCAACCGAAGATGTCAGAACGGATTACGAAGTATTCGCCGTAACCGTCACCGCCACGGTCGGCATCGGTGGCGAGACAGAGGTTCCAGTTGTTCCAGTTTCCGCCTCCGCTGGTGTGGTTGGTGAAGCTCAGACGCATGTTGGTGTCGGCGGGAATACGGAAGTCGTTGGAGAAGGTTGTCCACCAGCCTGCGGAGCAGTCGGGAGTACCTATATTATATATGGCATCGCCCATGCGGTATTCAAATGTAGAGAAGTCGAACCCGCCTGTGCCTTGATTTTCGCCGGGCAGGGAGGGACGTGCGGTTTCCTTGGCCGTGAGTTCGTTGCGGTAGATTTTCAGGTCGTCAATCATCCAACGGCTGTGGTTGTTTTCGGCTCCGATGGAGAAGGTTGCGACATTGTTCATGAAATCCACCATGCGGGAGCAGTCGAAGTTGTCGACGTTCTTTGAAACCTTGCGTTCGCCGTTCACGAAGAGGTCATAACCTTTCTCGCGTACGGTAAGAGCCACATAGTTCCATTCTCCGGCAGCGATATAGCCGGTGGTGTATTGTGCGGGATTATTGTCGTCCCAGGTTCCGTCGGCGGCTTCGTAGCGGAGCCATCCGTTGGCGGAGAAACTGAGCTTTTCGGTGCGGTTCTCGTTGATGAAAGCGAAAAGTGAACCTTCGAGATCCTGCGGGGCTGTTGTCTCGGTTCCGTCTTCGGCAACAATCACTTCCGGAATCTGTTTCATCCAGAAGGTGAGCGAAGCCGCTTTCTCGCAGGTGACGGAGTTGAGCGGATTCTTGATTTCCACACGTCCGTCGGAGAGTTCAAGAACTCTTCCTTTCACGTCGTCCTCGACAATTGCAGGTACTTGATTTTCGGTGTTGGCTGAGGCTTTGAAGATAAACGGGTCAAGAAACTCCTCTTCAAAATCATAGATAGCAACATTCTCGAGCTTCGGCACTGTCTGTATTCCGGCGGGAGGGTCAACTTTTCCCCAGTCGGTCGAGCAGGATGTGCCGCAAAGGATGGTGCCGGCCATAGCGGTGGCAAGGGGCACGGTCATCCATTTTGTAGTCTTCATAATGCTAATGATTGGTTATTTATATTTAAGGTTAATTAGTTTCGGTATGTGAGAAGGTCAACTGTGGAATCGGTTGACTGAGCAACACAATTTAACAGTACAAAAATACCCTGAAAAGGACTTAGGTAAGGTGGACGATTGTGTAATTATGGTGGATTTTTATCCTTTTGTCAAAAAATGTTATTCTGCGTTCATCAAAGATGAGGGTGTGATATTGAATTGCTTTGTGAAACAGCGGGTAAAGTATTTTGAATCGTTGAATCCCACTTCGTAGGCAATTTCCGAAATGTTCATCGCGCGTGAGTGGCGGTTGCGTATGATAAGCTCGCGGGCGGTATTGAGGCGGAACGAGCGCAGCAGTTGGCCGGCCGACTGTCCCGCGATGCTCTGGAGTTTCTTGTTGAGCAGCGAGCGGCTCACACCGAGGGCTTCGGCGAAGTCGCCGATTTCAAAGTAGGAGTTGCGGTAGTTGTCTTGAATCACCTGCATCACCTGGTCCATGAATTTCTTGTCGCGCGAGTCTTCGGTGATGTTTAGCGATTCCACATCAAGCGCTCCGGCGAAGTGGGTCTGATAGCGTTGGCGCGAACGCAGGATATTCTCGATGCGCGCAAGCAGCAGTTCCTCGTCAAATGGTTTGAGGATATATTCGTCCACGCCCATGCGGTAGCTTTCAAGGCGTGGCTCGCGGCCTTCCTTGGCGGTGAGCATAAGGAAGGGTATGTGGCTGAAATTGAAGTTCTCCTTGACCTTGCGCGAGAGCTCGAGTCCGTCCATCACAGGCATCATCAGGTCGGAAATTATAAGTCCGATTTCCCTGTTGGAAAGCACTTTGAGTGCTTCCTCGCCGTTGCGGGCCTCGGCCACTGAGAAGCGCGGGGAAAGGATGGTGCGGATAAATGCGCGCATGTCGTCATTATCCTCCACAACCAGCACCGTAAGCCTTGCATCGTCAGGCGCAGCAGTATTCTTTGCCGCTTCATCCGGTGTCGGGAGCTCTTCGGGAATCTCGGGTGCATCAGGCTCGGTCGAGAACTCCGGCTCTTCACCGGCAGGAAGCGGCAGAATCACGCGGAAACAGCATCCGATGCCGTTGTGGTTGTTCTGAACGGAGATTTTTCCTCCGTAGATGTCCACAAGGCTCTGGCACAGATACAGGCCTATGCCGCTGTCGGAACTGCCTACGACGGGATATTTCAACTGGCTCTTGCCCTGATAGAAACGGTCGAAAATATGCGATATGTCGGCAGGGTCGATACCGTTTCCTGTGTCGGACACGCTCAGGTAGATGGCCGGGCTCTCGTCGCCTGCGCACCCACGGGGAAGCACGGTGGCGCGTACGCAGATGCGGCCTCCGTCGGGAGTGTATTTCATGGCGTTTCCGAGGAGGTTTATCATCACTTTCTGAAGCGCTTCCTCATCGAAACTCATCACCGGACGCGGCAGGTGGGGAATCAGGCTCAAGGTGATGTTGCGGTCTTTTGCCATCGGGCGGAATGACTCCACAAGATTGTCGAGGAACACGAGCAGATTGCCCTTGCTGCGCATGATTTCCATCTTTCCGGCTTCGATTTTGCGGAAATCCATAATCTGGTTCACGAGCGAGAGGAGGTATTTTGAATTCCTCTGCACAAGATGAAGCTGCTGGATAACGCTCGGATTGTAGCTGAGTTTCAGCGCCTTCTCGATAGGGCCGAGAATGAGGGTGATCGGAGTGCGGAACTCGTGCGATATGTTTGTGAAGAAGGAAATGCGGTCCATGGTGAGCTGCTGCACCTGGCGTTTCTGCTCTTCAATCTCGGCGGTGCGCTCGGCCACGAGGGATTCCAGATGGCGCTGCTTGTTTTTCAGCGACGCCATGCGGAGTTTGTAGAAGAGTGTCGCCAATGCTCCGATGCCAATTATCAATATGAGGATAAACCACCACCTCTTATAGAAGTAAGGACTCACTTCGAGAGGGATTTCCGAAATCAGAGCCTCGCTCTCGGAGCACCTTTGTGGATGTAGCGTACCTGGAGCGTGTATTTGCCCGGCGCGAGGTTGGTGTAACGGACAAAGCGGCGCCCCGGCGCGAGCGTGGTCCAGTCGCTGTCGAATCCGGTAAGGCGGTAGGAATATGTTCCGCGGCGGTTGTGGTTGTAATCCATAGCCGAGAACTCGAAAGATACCGAGCGCGAGCTTTCGTGTATTTTCAAGCCACGCACCGGACAGAACGATGTTGAGCCTGTGCCGCCGGGAAGAATCTCATTGTTATCCACCCACACGTGCGTGAAGTTGATGGGTACGGAGTTTTCCTTTTCTCCGGAAATCTGTCCGTGGATGGCGAGCAGTCCGGAGGTTGTGCCGAATAGAATGTTGCCGCGGGAGTCGGTGGCGGCGGCGTTCCAGTAGAAGCGGTCGTTTATCAGGTCTCCGCCCTTGTCGTAGTTGCGGATGTTGCCCTCGGAATCCATGCAGGCAAGCCCGCTGTAAGTCGATACCCAGATATTTCCATCCCGATCCTGGGCAATGCCATGGATGATGTCATTGGGCAGGCCGTCGGAGGTGTTGATGCTTTCAAAAAGTTCCAATATCCCATTTTCAGGGAATACGCGGAAGTAGAGTCCGCTGCCGTTGGTGCCTATCCAAAGACGGTTGTCGCGGTCGATAAACACGGTGGTGATACGTTCGTCGGCCACGGCGTCGGGGTTGTTGAAGCGTCCGCGAAGATGCCTTACCGCATCAGCTGATTTGGTTTTGGAGTATTTGAGCAGGTCAATGTCAATCAGGCCTTTGCTCGTTCCGAGCCACAGATGAGCGTCGCGGTCTACTGCTGCTCCGAGCGCTCCGAAAATCATGTCGGTGGAATTCGGGAAGGCTTCCCTGACAGTTCTGTCAGCGGGATTGTAGACAAACAGGCCGCGCGAGGCTCCTATCCATACGAGCTTGTTCAGTGAATCCCATGCCAGCGCGCCGATGTAGCCGATGTGATGGACCGAGTCGTCGGTGGAAATGAATTGGCGAAGGGCGGTCACGTTGCCGTCGTCGGTCGTTTTCAGCACTGATACACCTCCACCCCACGTGCCTACAAGCAGGTTGCCCTCCCCGTCGCGTGCGAGTGCGCTCACCGAGTTGTGCGGCAGCGTGCCGTCGTTGGCGGAGTAGTGGCGGAAAGTTTTCAGCCCGTTTGAGCTGCGGTGTAGTCCGCCTTCCACGCTTCCGATCCATACGGTGCCGTCGTTTTCGGCCAGAATGGCGTTGACGGGCGTGTTGAATGAGCGCCCCGGAGTGCTGAAATTATTGGAGAATTCGGTAACGGACAGCGTTTTGGGGATGAAAAGATTGATGCCGCACCCTTCGGTGCCTACCCAAATGTTGTCGCCGTCGGGAAAAATCTTGTTTACGAAATTGTTGTTCAACCCGCCTGCGGTTTCGGGGCGTTGCGTCACGCGCTCGAAGGTGTCGCTGATAGGATTGTAGATGTTCAGTCCACGCAGCGTGCCTGCGATGAGTCTCTTGTCGTTGGTGACAGCGAGGGTGTTGATGAAATTCTGAGACAGCGAGCTGCTGTTGCCCGGTTCGTTTAGATATGTCTTGGATATGTTTTCGGCGGGATTGTATCTCACCAGCCCCAGGTCGGTGGCAATCCATATCTCGCTGCCGTTCATTATGTAATCGCTCACCATTATGTCGGGCACGAAGGTCAGGCAGTCGGCCACCGGAACGGCACGTACCGTCTGCGAGGCGAAGTCAGGAACGAGACGACGCACCGAGCCGTCGACAACGCTCCAGGGATTGCCGTTGCACTCCACGTCGCGCACGGCGGTGGGAGCCGATGGACGTCGCAGCGTTTCCGACATTGCTATGCTTTCGGCTTCGCCGTCGCTGTTGAAGGCTATGCAGCCAAGATGGGTGTCGCTGCGTACCCATACGCGGTTTTCGCTGTCGACACATAAGGACCAGCCGTGGCTCCGGAACAGCTCGTGAAGGCGTCCGGTGTGGTCGGTCAGCTCCACGGGCTGCAGGCTGTATATATCTATTAATGTGATGCCGCCCTCGGTTGCCACCCAAAGGCGCGAAAACGGGTCCTCAAGCATTTCGATGGCGAAGTTGCCGGGAAGAGGGTATTTCTCGGAAGAGGTGTTGAAGTTGACAAACTCATTTCCGTCATATCTCGTGAGGCCGCCTCCGCCGAGACCTATCCATACAAATCCGCGAGAGTCGCGGAATATGTCATCGACAAAGTTATGTGGCAGGCCTTCGTCCATCGACAGGTAGCTGATGTTGTAGCCCGACATGAAGGACGGTGCCGACACCGAAGCTCCCGGATTCAACGCGTACATGAGATTGCAAATACACAGCAATACCGCCGGTATCACTGTACGGATAGCGGTGCGATGCAATGCGGATTCAAAACGTGAATTTGTCACGGGCTTGGATTCGGTTAACTTAAATTTTATATGAAGTTGTTAATTATCGGCGTCTTACATGGTAATCGGCGGTAAAAGTACACAATTTTTTGAATAAAAAAATCTTTTTTCCGATAAAAATATTTTCCATTGAAATAATTCCATATATCGGGAAATATGAGTAAATTTGTCCACCAAAATTCTCAATCCGTCCACCGGATATACTACCCTCGGAGCGTAATTTTACGACCTGAATACTTTGACCTGAACCTCATGAAAAAACATCCCGGAATTATTCTTACTGCAATAGGTGCGGCACTGCTCGTTTCGTGCTCGTCGCCGTATCAACCCGAGTCGTCACCCAATCCGTGGGAAGATGATTACAGTGCCGTAGCCTCGATGGAACACAGCGGCAAGTGGGGCACATATAATGTCCATGACCCGGCTGTATGCAAGGTCGACAGCGTATATTATATGTATTCCACCGATGCGATATATCATAAGCGTCGCAACCATGACGGTGAGCGCCGCGACGGCGAGAAACGGAAGAAAAAGCATGAGCGTCCGGCTCCTCCCGGTTTTATCCAGGTGCGCAAGTCGCGCGACCTCGTCAACTGGGAATTCGTCGGTTGGGCTTTCCCGGAAATTCCTGCCGAGGCCGTGGAGTGGGTGAAATCGCATGACGGCGGACGCGCGCCCGGAAATATCTGGGCACCGTACATGGTGGATTGCGGAAACGGCAAGTTCCATCTGTATTATTGCGTTTCGTCGTTCGGCAAGAGCATATCCTACCTCGGCGTGGCTGAATCGGAATCGCCTGAAGGACCGTGGCGTCAGCTCGGACCTGTGGTTCGCACCGATTCCACCTCGGTGATGAACGCGATTGACCCGTCGGTAATCAATACCGCCGACGGTCGCCGCTACATGCACTACGGCTCATTCTTCGGCGGCCTGTTCTGTGTTGAGCTGAATCCTGAAACCGGACTTCCCCTCAGCGATGGCGATCAGGGAAAACTTATAGCACGCCGTTCGGGAGTGATGAAGGACAATCAGGAGGCGCCCGAGATTATCCGCAGCCCAAAGGACGGCAAGTACTATCTCTTCACCTCCTACGACCCTCTGATGACAACATATAATGTAAGGGTAGGGCGCAGCGATTCTCCCGACGGTCCTTTTGTCGACTTCTTTGGCAAGGAACTCGCTGATACGACCGATAATTTCCCTCTGCTTACGGCACCTTACCGTTTCGAAAATCATCCCGGATGGGTCGGTACCGCGCATTGCGGAGTGTTTGCTGATGCGGATGGCAATTACTACATGGCTCATCAGGGGCGTCTTGCTTCGGAGCCTGACATGATGGTGCTACACCTGCGCCCGATGTTCTTCACTCCCTCGGGATGGCCTGTGGTGTCGCCTGAAAGATATGCGGCCACAGAGGCTCGGAAGTTCGACACCCGCGACATTGCCGGGGATTGGGAAATAATACGTCTGCATGAACCCACAGCCGACCGCAATCTTGCAGCCGGACAGATTCTCTGGGGCGAGGGTGCCCTGCGCGACGGCGAATGGAATATCTCCAAGCCTTATACCCTCAGGAACGACGGCAGCATTGCCGATGATGCCGGAAGATGGAGTTTCGACGGCGATTCCCAATCGCTGGCACTGACTTTCGGCGACGAGACCATTGAAGACGTCATCGTGTTTGCCGGACACGACTGGGAACGGAGCACCAACACGATACTCTTTACAGGTCTCGACCATGACGGCCGCACCGTCTGGGGCAAACGGATAAAGTAATCTTTTTTCACAATACCATATACTCAAATGAACCAAAAATCAATGTTGCTCGCATCCCTCGGGGTGGGGCTGGCTATGTCGCTGTCGGCAGCCAATGTGCTCACGGTGAATACCGCGAAGCCCGGTGCGCCCATTCAGCCAACGATGTACGGCCTTTTCTTTGAAGACATCAATTATGCCGCCGACGGTGGCCTCTATGCCGAGATGGTGAAAAACCGCTCGTTTGAATTTCCTCAGAATCTCCAGGGCTGGACTGCTTTCGGAAATGTGACCTTGAAGGACGATGGACCATTTGAACGCGCGCCTCATTATGTGCGTCTCGCTTCGGCAGGACATCGCGAAAAGCACACCGGTCTTGAAAATGAAGGATTCTTTGGCGTAACATATAAGAAAGGTGAGAAATACCGCTTCTCCGTGTGGGCGCGTTCGCCGCAGGGAAAATCCGCGAAACTGCGCGTGGAGCTTGTCAATACTGCATCCATGGGCGAAAGCCATGTCAATGCCAAGAAGCATATCACGGTTGACTCTCCCGAATGGAAGAAATATGAAATCACTCTCACTCCCGAGGAGACATGCGCCAAAGGTCGCCTGCGCGTTTTCCTTGCCAAGCCCGATGATGTGACAGTTGACGTCGAGCACCTTTCGCTTTTCCCCGTGGACACATGGCAGGGACATGAAAACGGCCTGCGCAAGGATCTTGCCCAAAAGCTCGCCGACCTGAAGCCGGGCGTGTTCCGTTTCCCCGGCGGTTGCATCGTTGAAGGTACCGACCTCGACAGCCGCTATCAGTGGAAAAACACTGTCGGCCCGGTTGAGAACCGTCCCGTCAATGAGAACCGTTGGCATTATACATTCCCACATCGTCTCTATCCCGATTACTACCAGTCGGGCGGACTCGGATTCTATGAGTACTTCCTGCTTTCTGAGGAAATCGGTGCCGAACCGCTTCCTGTGCTCAGCGTAGGTCTTGCCTGCCAGTTCCAGAACGGTGAGGAATCGGCTCACGTGCCTGTTGATTCGCTTCAACCCTATATCGACGATGCCCTTGACCTCATTGAATTTGCCAACGGCGACACTTCTTCCACCTGGGGCGCCCTGCGTGCTTCCATGGGTCATCCCGAGCCTTTCAATCTCAAATTCATCGGTATCGGAAACGAGCAGTGGGGACATGAATATCCCGAACGTCTCGTACATTTCGTGAAGGCACTCCGCGCCAAGTATCCCGACATCAAGATTGTAGGTTCTTCCGGTCCCGACTCCGAAGGCGAGCAGTTCGACTATCTGTGGCCCGAAATGAAGCGTCTCGGCGCCGACCTCGTCGATGAGCATTTCTATCGTCCGGAAAGCTGGTTCCTTGCCCAGGGCAACCGCTACGACAATTACGACCGCAAAGGTCCCAAAGTATTTGCCGGAGAGTATGCCTGCCACGGAAAGGGCAAGAAGTGGAACCACTTCAACGCCGCGTTGCTTGAAGCTGCGTTCATGACAGGTCTCGAACGCAACGCCGATATTGTCCACATGGCAACTTACGCTCCTTTGTTCGCGCATGTTGAAGGCTGGCAGTGGCGTCCCGACATGATTTGGTACGACAACTCCGCTTCATTCCCCACCGCAAGCTACTATGTGCAGCAGCTCTATGCGGCCAACAAAGGCACAAACGTCCTTCCGGCCACTCTCGACGGCAAGCCTGCCGCAGGAAACGACGGACAGAACGGACTCTTCGCAAGTGCTGTTGTCGACAAGAATACAGGCGAATATATCGTAAAGGTTGCCAACACTTCTGCTGAAGAACAGACTCTTGACATCAAGCTCTCGGGCCTGAAAAAGAAGGGTCAGGAAATCACATGGGGTAGTGTGACAACTCTTTCCTGCGACGACCCCGATGCCGACAACTCCCTTGAGAATCCCTCGCGTATCGTTCCCGAGGAGAAAGTACTCGATGCGTCCGGATTCGGAAAGGTGGAGAAAGGCGTGTTTACATATCCCGCCAAACTCGCTCCCGGCACATTCTATGTTTTCAAATTCAAATCATAATCACATAACATACATTCTCAGACATGACTCTTAGAAACATTCTTTTTGCCGGTGCGGTAGGTTTCGCTTCGGTTGCGATGGGAGCCGAAACAGTCCGTGTGGAGCTGAAGCCTTCCGACAAGGCTCCGGACATTCCCAAGGAAATCTACGGACAGTTTGCCGAACACCTCGGCACATGTATATACGGTGGTATCTGGGTAGGTGAGGATTCGCCCATTCCCAATACCCAAGGTTACAGAAATGACGTGCTTGACGCTTTCCGCGCTCTTCATATTCCCGTGCTCCGTTGGCCCGGAGGCTGTTTTGCCGATGAATATCACTGGACCGACGGTATCGGACCCAAGGAAAACCGCCCCCGCATGGTGAATAACAACTGGGGTGGAACCGTTGAAGACAACAGCTTCGGTACTCATGAGTTCTTCAACCTCTGCGAGCTGCTCGGAATTGAACCCTATCTCAGCGGCAACGTGGGCAGCGGTACTGTCGAGGAACTTGCAAAGTGGGTGGAATACATCACTGCCGAAGACGGTCCTCAGGCCAAACTCCGCAAGGAAAACGGTCGTGAAAAGCCCTGGCATCTGAAATATCTCGGTGTCGGCAATGAAAGCTGGGGTTGCGGCGGTTCGTTCACTCCCGAATATTACGCCGACGTTTATCGCCGCTATCAGACATATTGCCGCGATTTCAACGGCAACCGTCTTTTCAAAATCGCATCCGGCGCCAGCGACTACGACTATAACTGGACCGAGGTGATGATGAAAAAGGCCGGTCACAACATGAATGGCATCTCGCTCCATTACTATACAGTTCCCGGTTGGACGGGCTCCAAAGGCTCGGCTACTTCCTACACTGACGACGATTACTACTGGACTCTCGGCAAGTGCCTCGAAATCGAGGATGTTGTCAAGCGCCACATGAACATCATGGACAAGTACGACCGCAAGAAGCGTGTCGCTCTCCTGGTGGACGAATGGGGAACATGGTGGGATGAAGAACCCGGTACAGTTCCCGGACACCTCTATCAGCAGAATACCATGCGCGATGCCATGGTGGCAGCTCTGTCGCTCAACGTGTTCCATAATCTTACCGAGCGTGTGAAGATGACAAACATCGCACAGATTGCCAACGTGCTTCAGGCAATGGTGCTCACTAAGGACGACAAGATGCTCCTTACTCCCACCTACTATGTGTTCAAGATGTATGTTCCTCATCAGGATGCCAAGCTCATCCCGCTTGAAGTGGAAGGGCCCTGGCGTAAGGTGCGCGACGGACGCATGGTGCCTCAGGTGAGCGTGACCGCATCGCAGAAGGATGGCCGTACGACAATCTCCCTCACCAATACTGACCTGTCGAAAGAAGCCGAGGTGGAGATTCCCGTGAAGGACCTCAAACTCTCGAAGGTTCTTTCCGGAGAGATTCTCACAGCCGCCGATATCCGCGATTACAACGAATTTGACAAGCCCGAAAAAGTGACGCTTCAGCAATTCAGCGGCGCGAAACTTTCCAAGGACATGCTCAAAATCAAACTCCCCGCAAAGTCAATCGTAACACTGTCGCTGCAGTAACAGTCACAAGCAGGAATATTTTATTGAGAGGCCGGACTTGTTCCGGTCTCTTTTTTATTATTCCGGTTTATTCGGTCTTTCTTGAATGTTTTCCAGTTGTTGTTCCATTTGCGTGTGGCTCGGGCGCGGCTGATACCTGTGGCTCCTTTAATCATCTGGAGCAGGCGGTTGCCGAAGGTCTGCTTCGCCACGAATCGTCCGGCCAGCCGATGGTCTGGCACTAATCCAAGGCGCAATTGCTCATGGTCCACGGAATTGACGCGTGCGATGAGTGACAGGATTTCCGGCGATAACTCCGGTGCGTCGGCTGCTTCATATATCGCGAACTTATTTTCGCTCGTGTTCAGCTTTTCCCACTTCTTCGCCTCCTTGACAGTAATGTGCTCTCGGTCGAGGATGTATACCTGAGCCTCGGTCGTAACATAGAAAGGTTCGTCCTCGCGGTTGAACATGAACATTCCATGTCCGCGGCCGTTCGACTCAATATTGAACGAATAAGCCTTCAGATCGACGGGCGAGATGGAATCGCCCACGATGTTGTCAAACTCATACCGTACCTTGAACTTCTCATAATCAATGCCTTCGCGGAAAAACATCGACAGGTACGGTACCCATTTACGACTCGTGGTGTCGGCTATTACGTTAACGTCAAGAGTAATTCGGTCATCTTTTTTCGTCCACACCTCCGCAAGTCCGTAGCGGCCACGGATAGTGTCGGCCAAGTTTCCGCTTTTGAAAAATCCGCGTGGCATATGAGTTCCGCGTGTAATTCCCATCCAGTCGGCCCATGAGAAGTGAAGGTTGCTGTGGTCGCTCACGCTGTCAAGTCCATTGGCGTTGGTGAAGCGATAATAAGATTTGGATGTCAGTACTCGCGGAGTGTGCCAGCCCTTGAACCGGACTTTCTTGTCAATCGGAAGAATAAAATCCACCATCTTTTCGCGGAAGAGAAACACGGTATCGCTGTATGTCGATATCGAGGAGTATTCTCTTACGTATGCCAAAAGATGAATCAGCTTTTTGTGCCGTGTGTCTATCTCGACCTCATTCAGCTCAATAACATCCTCGGCCATGAAAATGGTGTCGTTGCCCGGCTTAAAAATTGTCTTGTCCTTGAATCCGAGAAATCGGAATGTCAGAGGATAACTTTCGGGACTGATTTCCGGAACGCGCCCGGCCTCATCGCAGAGTCCGATTACCTTGCCCCGCCGGTCAAGAATCGAAACGTTGGGGAGCGATGTGCGCGACACGGAGTCGGCCACCACTGCAGCCGATGCACGCAACATGCCGCCGAACATCGGCGCCATTACGGCAAAAAACAGCAGAAGTATTCTCGGCATGGATGACATGAGGACAGATTTGAAAAACATTCCGCTGCAAATATAATCCATTAATTCAAGTTGCGCAAGCGTCAACTTGAAGAGGTAAAACAGGTTATAAAGGCGATTGCCTTCGGCAGGCAAAATAACAGTGCTCGAGAGCAGTTCAATCCCCTAATCATAAACTTGCCTTTTTGCCTTTTATCCTTTTTGCCTGACTGAAGTGTAGCTTGCGAAACTTCAGTGATTGTATTAAATTTGCAACTCCAATCATATCCACGGCATTAAATGACTGAGAACATTAGTTTCGGACCTGACAAATCACAGCTCCTGAGAGCTTTTGCAATAATCTTGATTATAGCACACCATAATCATATATTGCCGGAGCTTGCGATTGGGTCAAGAATTTTCACATTTCTTGTCGGATATGGTTATGCCTTTGCAAAATCGAAGGATGTGTGCCATGCCATCAAGCGCATATGGCACCTGCTGAGCCACTTTTGGTTTGTTCTTTTCGGATTATTCCTCCCGGCGGCAGTCTTGTCGCACCAATACTCTCCGACTCTTCCCAATGTGCTTGCAAATATGTTTGGTCTGGATGGCAATTTGAATAATTACAGTTGGTACATCTACTTCTATATCTTTGCCATGTTCATAATGATTCCGTGTTCACGGATAATCACACGCTATCGGATATGGGGCTGTGCCGCTCTTATAGCAGTCTTCTACGGAATTATATTTTCAATCCACCTCATACCCGATTGGGGTGATAATCCTTGGCTTTTCGCCCTGCATAATTGTCTTTATCTCTCGCCTGTGATGTTTGTAGGTTTCTATCTCTCGGAGCATAAGGTCGTTATCGGAACGAAAATTGAAAAGAACATGAAAACTGCGGTCTGCGCGTTAGGGGTAATGATTCTTGCCTACGTGTGCAGGGCTATCCCCGGATTCTATCACATTGATTTCGTGATTGCACCCGTGTTCAGCGTCGCTACTGTGGTGCTTTTCAATATAATTGACTTTCCGCGCTTGACACGCACACTCATCGCCATTGGCAAAGAGTCGATGAATATGTGGTTCCTTCACGCCTTGTTTTTCACCGCCACCACGGCAACCGTCTTCGGCCCGCTCGTGATGTGGATTGACATCCGCCTGCTCCGTGTTCTCGTAATGGTAGTGATAACCTACTTCTCCGCCCGCCTCCTGTCCCTCCTTTACAACAAATTATTTTGAGCTTATTAGATTGTTTATGTCAGAATATATTGCAAAAGTATGAAAAAAAACTTATTATACGTATATTTGTAAATATTCTCTGCTTGATGCAAAATTTATGACAGATATTCTTGTAATTATTATTGTTATACTGATAATATGTTTGTTTTTCATTCTACATAGAAGAAAATCAAGTGTAATATTAATGCCTCGTAATTGTCATATAGAAACCGGGGATGCAGCTAAAGTAATCAGATGTCTGAGGAAGATAATGAACCATAAATCTCGCAATATTACACTTGATATGCGCAATGTGGTTAATTTCCCCTTCGAAACATATATAACTATATGTGCACAGAGTGAGAAAGTAAAAGAGTCGGGCCGTATGGTTACAATGAATTTTAACTCTAAATCGTCACTAAGGGTGATGCTGGAACGGGTGAACAATGAGCGTGGTAAAACTTATCATCAACATATTGTTGGAAATGATTCATTGTTTATTCAACGAGCCAATATCACTCCGGAAATTACAGGAGTTATTGCCGGAGAACTCCGTCGCATAGGCATCAAAGATTATTATGAACTGAATACATTGGCAACGGAAATAATCGGCAATGCAATAGAGCATGGTATTCTTGGCCGAAACATAACATGGTGGATGTATCACCATAAAAATAAGGATACGGTAAAAATGGTATTTGTAGATATGGGTACAGGTGTTATACGCTCATATCGACGAGCGGGAATTGGAAGGTTTACTCCCGCGCCCAAATTGCTTCTTGATGCTCTTAAAGGAAATGTAGGTTCTTCTACAAAGGAACCTAACCGAGGCCGTGGACTGCCTCAGATGCACAAGATGGTTACAGAAAATTTCATTTCTAATTTTATTTTAATAACAAATACCGTAACTTTGCGTTATAAAAACGGAAAGTATACGACCGAAACTCACCCCGATTTCGTTGGAACATATTATTCCTGGACTGTAAACAAAGAAAATTTTATAAAATGGCAAACGTGGTTAACATCGCAAAAGAATACAGCACAACTTTAGGAGGCCGATGGATAAGACTCGGGGAATTTTCCGGAGAAGACTTCTTCAATAAAATTTTAGAGCCAATGTATCTGCGTTCTAAAAAAGAAAACAGCATACTTACTGTTGAACTTGATGGTACCACAGGCTATCCCAGTTCTTTTCTCGACCAGTCGTTTGGAGAGTTGGCTCGTAAATATGGTAAAGATAATGTGAAAAACACCATAGAGTTTAAGGCAAAGGTTTTCTCTTGGGTTGCAGATTATATTATTAGTGAAATATGGGACAAGACAAAAGAATAGCTCAATATATATGGTGGGGAATTGCCTTTTTGGGATTTTTTGCTTGTGGCTATATATGTGCTCTCTTTTATAAATCACCGATAGATTATTCCGGCCAATTAACACTTTCCGATATATTAAGCACTTTGGTAGGTGCGTTTGTCACTTTATGGGCTGCCTGGTATATAACAAAGAAACTTAATGAGGATCGTTATTCGAAAGAGTTGACTATCAGTGATCTCAAGGAAATAGAAGATTCCATTGCATCCATTGTCGCAGTGGCTCAGGATGAACCGGATCAAACGAGTGATATTATTGCTAAGGTTAATCGTCTGCATGGAACACTTTCAAGATTGGAACGGACTTGTAAGATAAATGATAAGAATGTCTCAATCGCCAATGTCATGAACAGATTTTATTGTTTTTATGGCTGTGCTACGAATTTTGGCGACAAACCATTGAATATTCCACTAATTGTTTCAGCCGGAGACGATTTGATTATAGAAATCAGGACGGCTATAAATAGGATAAACAAGTTGTGAGGATATGATTCCGGACCTTGCAGGAGCATGCGAAAATAAAATTGCACAGTTCGGAAAAATGCACTATCTTTGCGGCTGAATTTGCATCCGTAGTTCAATGGATAGAATAAAGGATTCCGGTTCCTTAGATTAGGGTTCGATTCCCTACGGGTGTACTAAAAATCAGGCCGACTCAGTTTTGAGCCGGCCTGATTTTTTTGGGGGGTGTCAGTGTCCCGCTTATCGTATAAGAACCTTGGAGACGCTCGTTCCCTGACGGCGGATATATATGCCGGTGGCGGGATTCGTCACGCGCACGCCTTGGAGATTGTAGTATTCTACCGGTGCGTTGTCTTCTACTACGGGCGACTCTACTCCGGTGTAGAGGGCATAGTCGCTGAATACCTGACGGCTATAAGGCGCAAGCTCTTCGTCGGAACCGTATGAACTCTTGAAAATCACCTCTGTGGGATAACCGTATTCGGAATCGTAGGTCACTTCGGCAATCTCCTTACTGCTATATTCGTAGGATTCTGATTTGTAATCCGACATGTACTCCGTACGGATGCCATATGAGTCATATTTTTCGACGCACTTTTCTGTGTCTTTACTTCCGAAAGTAACATTTGTGCCATCGACATCATAGTCTGTTTCTTCCACATATTCGCTGTAACTGCCGTTTTCGTCCAGAAGCGAGAACTCATACGTGTAGAAAACCGTGTTGTTGATGCTCATTTTCATCTTCAGGTCGCCCTGAGTGCCGGTGTATTCAGCCGTCATGTAGGCAGTTATACCCTCGTCGCCGTCGAAGTCGAGAAGCGTGGCCGATTTCACGCGGTTCTTCCCCATGCAATAGTCGTCGGCATCCATATCGTTGGTGTCGTCAACAATCAGCTGTCCATTGGTGTTCTCCCACACGATATCTTTAAGGTGAAATTCCACTTCGGTTTCACCCTGCCATACATCATAATTGACGATTTCATTGATTTTACCGTCGGTGCCATAGGTATAAACCCGATAGCTTGACAGCTGGAGTTCGCCTGTCTCGTAGTCTTTCGAATACTCTTCGATGCGTGTGATGTTGTTATCCTCATTACGTGTTATGCGCATCTCCCACTGGTCGGATACAACCCATTGATTGTCTACGAGAGTGTAGTTGGCGCTTCCTGTTTCCTTGCCGGTTATGTCATCGTAGGTGTATTCGTTCTTGTAGCCTCCGTATTCATCAATGGATGTTCTGCTTGCAAGCTGTCCTTTGGAGGTGTATTCGTAGGTTATGACTCTGCCGTTTGCTTCTTCCTTGATTTTTTGACCGAGTTCATTGTATTCAAACGTTGTAGATTCTACTAATACCCAGTCGTTAGGTTCTTCGTAGCCCATTGAGTAGTCCGCGCGCGTTCCGGGGAGCCATACTCCCTTTACGCTTGCATAGCGGGGACCTTTCTTTCCCTGTTCGTAACGCTGGTGTGATTTTTTTATGAAATCATCGGAGGTTCGTGGAGTTGCTGCCTGGGCGGTGACAGCAAGTGCCAGTGCACCCGAAAGAAGTAAAAATTGTTTCATAATTTTTTAATTAGTGATATATTGGTATTTTTAGTGAAAAAATAAGTTTTTCTATAAGTGGAATATAAAAGGTAATTAAATGAAGTTGAGGGTGTGTCAATTTTGACACACCCTCAACTGGCTTTATATTCAGGATTTATTTTCCGAAGATTGTATTGTAGCGGTTGAGAAGGTTGAGGAAACGGAGGTCGTCGCGCAGGGGAGCCACGTTGACGAGTCCGTCGGAGTAGTCGGTCCAGTTGTAATAGTTGGCATAGCCTTTTTCGAGCGCGGTCTCGGCACACTTGATGGCGCGGTCGAAGTTGCCTTTGCGGGCAAAGAAGCAAGCTCCGTAGTAGTGTATCATTCCGTCGTTGTCGCTTACGGTGCTGAGAATGTTTTCCATCCAGCGTTCACCGGCCTCACCGTCGCCCATGAACAGCTGAGCGAAGCCTTTGAGCGAAAGTACGTTGTCGATGTAGAAGTGATCCATTTCGGCAACCTGTGCATAGAGCTTGCGAGCGGCATCGGCACGGTTGAGATAAGTCTCATTCACCCACGCTTTCAGCATGTAGTACACCGGACTTTCGGCATCGTTGAGCGATGCTTCACCGAGAAGCTCGGATGCTTTATCATAGTCCTTGCGGCCAATCTCGCACATCGCCATTTCGGTGAGTGCCGCTCCGGAATTTCGGTCGAACACAAGGGCGTTGGCAGCCGACTGCACGGCTTCGTCGTTTCGGCCAAGGGCGCGCAGAATCTGCGAGCGGAGCACGTAGTAGTCGCAGTTGTCTTTCACGCTTGCAAGCGCATAATCCACATTGGAAAGGGCGTCGGAGTAGCGTCCGAGAGCAAATTCACATTCTGCAATCGAGGCATATAACCCGTGGTAGTTGTAGAGACGCTCCTTGAGAATGTAATCGTAGTCGGAGATTGCCGAGAGATAGTTGTAGTGAGCCTGCGCAATTACAGCACGCAGGTAGCGGAACATTCCCACGCGCGGAGCCTGCTTGATGGCGTTGCTGAGTCCGGCCATGGTGGCGGCATAGTTGGTCTTGCCGTAGTCAACGATTTCCTGGAAGGCGTTGGTCTTCTTGCTGTCGGTGCTGACGGCGAGAATGAGGTCGTCTACGGCGCCGTTGTGGTCGCCCATGAGCTTTCGCACGTTGGCGCGGCTCACGTAGGTCTCGGCATTGTTCGGATCGAGAGTCACCGCCTGGTCGAGATACTCGTTGGCCGTACCGAGGTTGTTCTCCTTAACAGCCACTTTTGCCAGTCCGATAAACACCTCCGGGTTGCGCATGTTCATACGTTGGAGACGCTGATAGTCGGCCTTTGCTTCCGAGTATTTTCCAAGTTCAAATTCCGTGTCGGCCTTTTTGAACAGGGCGATGAACGAGTCGGGAGTGAGCTTCATACACTCCTCAAGGTCGGCAAGCGCCTGTTCGGGACGCTTTGTCTGGTTGTATATGTCGGCGCGGCGGATAAGACATTCGTAGCGGAGTTCCTTTTCGGACGCAGGAGCATATTCAAGAGCCTTGTTCAGGTCGTCGAGCGCACGGATAAGCTCGTCGTGCTGGAAATATTCGTTTGCGCGGCTGAAATAGGCCATGTAGTCGCGGGGATTTTCCCGGATTTGCTCTTCATAGACCTTCAGCACGGCCTTTGTGATGGGGTTGTTGATATCAGCGAGTGCGGAAGTGGGGGAGAGGATACCTGCGGCAAGAACCGCAGCCAGTGCAAGCGGACGTAATATTTTCATAAATTTATTTATTAATCTTATTGATAGTGTGGCGAAGGGCGGTGAGGCGTTCGAGCAGGCCTTCGAGGCGGTCGAAGGCGAGCATGTTCGCACCGTCGCTCTTTGCTACGGCAGGGTTGCGGTGGGTTTCGATGAAAATGCCGTCGGCACCGGTGGCTATTGCAGCGCGTGCCATGGTTTCAATCAGTTCAGGACGCCCCCCGGTGACTCCCGAAGCCTGGTTGGGCTGCTGGAGCGAGTGGGTAATGTCCATGATGACGGGTGCTCCCGTGGCTTCTTTCATTGCCGGGATTCCGCGGAAATCCACCACGAGGTCGCCGTAGCCGAATGTGGTGCCGCGTTCCGTTACGGCCACCTGATTGTTTCCGGCCTGGCGCACTTTCTCCACAGCAAATTTCATCGACTCGGGCGCGAGGAACTGGCCTTTCTTGATGTTGACGAGTTTTCCGGTCTTGGCTGCAGCCACAAGAAGGTCGGTCTGACGGCAAAGGAAGGCCGGAATCTGAAGCACGTCTACATATTTGGCGGCGAGTTCGGCTTCGCTTGTCTCATGGATGTCGGTAACGACAGGTACGCCGATTTCCTTGCGTACTTTTGCAAGAATCTCCAGCGCCTTCTCGTCGCCAATTCCGGTGAAGGAATCAAGACGCGAGCGGTTGGCCTTGCGGTAGCTGCCCTTGAACACATACGGAATGTCAAGGCGGCGGCATATTTCCGCCGTGTGGCCGGCGATGTCGAGAGCCATTTCCTCGCCTTCAATCACGCACGGTCCGGCAAGCAGGAAGAAATTGCCCGAAGCGGAGGATTGGAGATATTCTAATGTTGATTGGTTCATTTCTTATTAGTTGGATGTATTGGGTCGGGTCACAGCCCGTCGCCACATCGTTGGTTGATTATCTGTATAGTGTCGCATGCCACGATGGCTGCTGTTTCGGTTCGCAGGCGGTTGTCGCCGAATGTGGCGGCTACGAATCCGGCATCCAAGGCTGCTTTGACTTCCTCGGGGGCGAAATCGCCTTCCGGGCCGATGAGTATTGTCGCATCGGCCGGAGGCATGTAGTCGCGTGCGAGAAGACATCTTGGGGTTGATGCGTCGCAATAGCCGATGTAGCGGCTTGCACCGGAATCGCTCTGGCTGCGGATGAAGTCGAGTACCGGGGTCATTTCGTCGATTACCGGAAGAATGGCCTTCAGCGACTGCTTCATTGCCGAGACCGCGATTTTTTCGAGACGTTCAATCTTTATCTCGCGTCTTTCCGAGCGGCGGCACAGGACGGGCACGATGCGGTCAACTCCGATTTCCACAAGTTTCTCCACCATCCATTCCATGCGGTCCATGTGCTTTGTGGGAGCCACGGCCACGGTGATTTCGGGTTTCCAGACTTTGGGAAGGCTGATAGTTTCCACAATTTCCAAAGGCGTGCGCTTATGGCTCTCGGCCACGATGCGGCAGCGGTAGATGTGTCCTTTTCCGTCGGTCACTTCCACCTCATCACCGGCTTGCATGCGGAGCACCTTGATGCAGTGCTTTGAATCGCTTTCCGGGAGGTAGGGCGACGTGAGAATATCGGGAGCGTGGAAACGTATCATTGCGGGTTGGTGTCGGGTTGTCTTGGGTTGTTTATTCTGTGAAGCCTCCGGCGTCGGAAGAAAGGTTTTCCTCGGCTTTCACTTCTTTTTTGGATGTTTCGACAGGAGTTTTTTCCTTGAACAGGAATATGAACAGCACGGCAACCACGAGGGCATATGCCGCGAAGATGAGCCATGATTCGCGCCATCCTTCAAGCTGCTGTGTGGCATCGAGACCGGGAACGTTGACGAGCTTGTTTACCACACATGTTCCGGCGATGAAAGTACCGAGCGAGGCGCCGATGCCGTTTGTCATGAGCATGAACAGACCCTGACCCGACGAGCGCAGCGAGGGATCGGTCTGAGCGTCGACGTAAAGACCGCCCGAAACGTTGAAGAAGTCGAAGGCCACGCCGTAGACGATGCAGGAGAGGATGAGGAAGGTAATGCCGGATGCGTTAGTATTGCCGATTCCGAAGAATCCGAAGCGGAGCACCCATGCGAACATTGCCATGAGCATTACGCCCTTGATTCCGAAGCGGCGCAGACAGAAGGGGATGAGAAGAATACACAGCGCCTCGGCACACTGCGATATGGAAATGAGGAATGTGGGGTTGGCTGCCCAGAAGCCGCCTTCAAATTCAGGCACCGCATTGAAGTGGTGGATAAATGTGGAGCCGTAGCTGTTGGTAATCTGAAGCGATACGCCGAGGAGCATGCTGAAAATAAAGAATATCGCCATGTCCTTGCGCTTGAAAAGGCGGAAGGCCTTGAGTCCGAAAGCATCGGCAAGGCTCTTGGTCTCGCCTTTCTTGACGGGACAGTTGGGCAGCGTGAGGCAGTAGACAGCCAGAATGAAGCTGAAGATGCCCGAGAGGTAGAACTGGGTGTAGCTGTGCTGTATTGTTGTTCCTCCGATTGCAACGAAGTTGACAAACAGCTCGGCGAAGATAAAACCTACTGTACCGAAAACGCGTATCGGCGGAAAATCGGATACCGTGCTGAGCCCTTTCTGCTCCAGGGCATTGAAGGCCACGGAGTTGCTCAGGCCTATTGTGGGCATGAAGAAGGCCACGGATATGGTGTAGAGTATAAATATCGGACCGAATTCGAGTGTGCCTGTCTCCGCGAGCATCCTTGCCGAAACGGCTCCGGTGGCACACATGAATATACCTGCGATGATGTGGCACAGGCTGAGTGTGCGCTGTGCGGGAATCCAACGGTCGGCTATTATGCCAATGAGCGCGGGCATGATGATGGAAACAAGACCCTGGACGGTGTAGAACCAGAAAACGTATTCTCCCAGGCCGTTCGAGGCCAGGAACATACCCATAGAGATAAGGTAGGCACCCCACACGGCGAACTCCAGGAAGTTCATTGCCGACAGACGGGCTTTGATTGCAAAGTTTTTCATTTCAGAATGATTTGTTTCAGTATAGTGTCAGGTTATAAAATGGCTTACAACGGGTAAACAATTTTTTCAATGTTGTTTATCGAAGTCATTGCCTTTATTTTTCTTTTTGTTGAGAATTTCGCTAATCCGTGCGGCTTCCTCATAGTTTTCACTTTCAATAAGTTTCTCCAGAGTCCGCTCCAGTTCCTCGATTGAGTAGTTCTCCACTTTAGCCTCGGCATGGTAGCTGTCTTCGGGATATATCGAAGAGGTGTCCTCTTCGGCCACGCTGTCGGCTTCGATGCCGTTGCATGCTTCCTCGTCGGTGGGTTCTTCGTTGAGTATGTCGTCGCCGAAAATGAATCCCGTCTCGCTCAGGATTGCCTTTGTGGTGAATATCGGGGCATGGGTGCGCAGGGCAATGGCGATAGCGTCGGATGTGCGGGCGTCAAGCACAATCTGCCTTTCGCCGTCGCTGAAGGTGAGTTCCGATGAGAATATGCCGTCCTCGAAGCGGTAGATGAAAACCTCCCTGAGCTTCACGCCGAAAGCGTGGGCGAAACTCACGAAAAGGTCATGCGTGAGCGGGCGCTGGGTCGGAATACCCTCCATCTTTATGGCTATGGACTGGGCTTCGGCGGCTCCGATAACCACAGGGATTCTGTACGGGCCGTCCTCCTGGGCAAGCAGCAGGGCGTAGGCTCCGGTCTGGAGTTGGCTGTATGACAGCCCTAAAACTCGTAGGCGTATGCGGTCTTCCATGCTCTTACAATGTTATTATGCCCGAGCCGAGACAGAGGCGCGACTTGTTGTCGTACACTACGGCGAACTGTCCGGGGGCGATTCCCTGGACTTTCTCGGCCGATTCGATTACGTATTCGTCGCCGTCGCGTGATATGCGTCCGCTCATGAAATTGGGCATGTGACGGTTTTTGAAAGTTATGTCGACATCGCTCACATTCTCGCCCCAGGGATTGCGGGTGATGAAGTGCATCTCGCTCAAGCGGAGCGTGCGGCCATATTGCTTTTCCGTGTCGTAGCCGTTTGAAACGAATATGGCGTTGTCGTGGACGTTCTTCCGCACCACAAACCACGGCCCTCCACTCAGGCCGAGACCTTTGCGCTGTCCTATCGTGTGGAACCAGAATCCGCGGTGCTCGCCCAGTTTGCGTCCTGTCTCGAGTTCGATTATCGGACCGGGCTTCTCTCCGAGGTGGCGGCGCAGGAAGTCGTTGTAATTTATTTTTCCGAGGAAGCATATTCCCTGGGAGTCCTTGCGGTAGGCGTTGGGCATGCCCGTGCGGATGGCAATCTCGCGCACTTCCGACTTGGGCAGTTCTCCCAAGGGGAAGATCAGGTGTTTGAGCTGGTCGTAGGATATGCGAGCCAGGAAGTCGGTCTGGTCCTTCACCGGGTCAACAGCCGTGGCGAGCCATTTGTAGCCGTCTTCTTCCACAGTGGAAGCGTAGTGGCCTGTGGCTGTGATGTCGAAATCCTTGCCCCAGCGGTCTTCAAAGTAGCCGAACTTTATCATCTTGTTACACATGATGTCGGGATTGGGGGTGAGTCCGGCACGTACCGTGCGCAGGGCATACTCCATCACATTTTCCCAATACTCCTCATGCAGCGACACGACATCGAACGGCAGGCCGAATTTGCGGGCGATGAAAGTACACATTTCTATGTCTTCCTCGGCCGAGCAGTCGCCTTCGCCGTTGTCCATTCCTATGCGGATGTAGAACAGGTGCAGGTCGTGGCCCTGTTCGAGCAGCCGGTGCACGGCCACGGCGCTGTCGACACCTCCGGATATCAATGCGGCTGTCTTCATCGGCACATTACGTTGAAGGCTTTGAGAATCTGGTCGATGGCAATATTGCTCACGGCAACCTTATGGTTCTCGTCGGTTATGCAATAGGTCGGGAAGCGGGTCAGGCGGAAATATTCCTTTGCATCAGGCATGGCGCCCACAATCCAGTTGTCGGGCAGCGACGCAGCACGTTCTTTCCACGCCTCCGATTTCGGGTCGGCCACGAAGAGGTAAAGCACCTGTATGCGGCCGTCTTTGATAAGTGTGTCGGTGTCGGGATTGGCCGAGAGACGCACGGCTTCCATGCGGCAATCCATGCAGTCGTCGGATGCGAAGGCGATGAGGATGCTCGACGCGTTCACGTCGTGGAGTTTGCCCTCGGTTCCGTCTTTTTTCGTGAATTTGAGGTCGGGCAGTATCGCTCCGGGAGCGCTGCTTTCCATAACCTTGACCTGTGCTGCGAAGTACTTGCGGTCGTCGGCAGGAATTTTCTTGTGGTTGGCCGCCGCACGTGCGAAGGGCAGGTAAAGTTCCTCGCTGCGGAAGTCGGCGGTGTCGGAGTAGAGCCATCCTTCGGCCATACGGGCTATTTTAAGGGTCTGCGGGCCTGACTTCTTCACCTTGCCGAGCAGATTGTCAATAGCCATGAAAACGGTGTCGGGAGTGGCGTAGGGCATGAATCCGGTCCAGTCGCCGAATGTGTTGTTGAGCTTTTCCATTGAGGAAAAGGCTGTGTTGAAATTGCAGCGTTTCCAGAAATTGTCCACCAGATAGTTGCATCGCTGGTGAAGCATCGTCAGATCTTCGGGCGGAACGGGGTAGGGAAAGAGGTCGCCGTCGGCGGCCATGCTTCTGAACGGCATAGAGCACACGAGCATGACGGCGGCAAGTATGGAGACAATTGTTTTTTTCATTCAATAATATCTTTGTGTACGTTTTCGGATATATTCCACAAAATTAGAAAAAAACTCGTGCATTTAGTGTTAATTCTCCCAAAAAGTGCGGGGCACTCACGCTTTATTATTGCGTTTGGTGCAATATTCATAAAGAGAAATCAGCAGTATGCTCGTGAGCACCACCGAAGATACAATCTGCCACCCGCCCCAAAGGGTTGAGTCGCCCGAAAACGGCACTTCGGGGTGGAAGCGCATCTGATACCATGCTGTGAGCACGAAAATACTGTTGTTGAGCGTGTGGGCGAGCATCGGAAGCCATATGCTGCCCGACCACAGCAGGAGGTAGCCGAAATAAGCTCCGAGCAGTACGCGCGGAGCAAAGCCGAAGAGCTGGAAGTGAAGCGCGCTGAATACAAGTGCCACAAGCCACACGGCTACATGGCGGTTGACGCCGCCGGTGGTGAGTATGCGCTGGAAAGTTCCGCGGAAGAGCAATTCTTCCGACACGCCTGCGCCGACTCCAACAATAAGTAAGTTCAAAATCAAGCTGATGACCGATGTGTCCTTGAGCATTTCAAGCATTGCGGCGCTAGCCCGGTCTTCCATCTCTCTTGCCATCCGGGCAAATTCGCGCATGCTCTCGGGGAAAGATATGTTTTCGTTGAGATAGATCAGACTCTCCATGGCAGGAAGTGAAATCACCAGTAGAAGCACCACATATATTGCCTGACGGAGATTGATTCCCTTAGTAAGGCACATGAGTTCGGCGGGCTTGCGGGTTATCATCATGCAGGCGGCGACCGAGGGCAGTATAAACGCTATCACATCCTGAAGGACGGCTCCGATGCGCATGGCCGCCACCGGCTTGCCCGCGAGCATGCCGGAGAGCACATACACGAGCACCATCGTGATGCCGTAGCAAAAGATAAACAGGCAGCCGAGCAGAATCAGGCGCTGGCTAAGGCTGAGAAGAAGGTCTTTTTTTTGTAACATGATAATCTTGGTTTATGGCATCCAGGCATAGATTGGCTCTACCAGACGCCGGTATTCCGGCGAGTAATTTCCGGATGCGTCGCGGATGCTTATTTCCTGATGTTCGATTGGGCCGTCGTTGCGGCTGAAGAGCCACATCGTCCGTTGTGGCGGTTTGCGGAGCGATGTGCGTACGTCGCAGATCCTGCGAAGTTTAAGGCCTTCCATCTCGGCGTTGAAAATGATGTCGTCGCGACGGTCGGCGGGCGATATCATGGAAAGCACTCCCTCAGGGGCAAGCGTCGCGCTGGCGTAACGCAGAAGTCCGGCGTAGGTGAGCGCTCCCTCATGTCTCGCTCCGGCACGGGCTGTGTCGGCCGATTTCTCTCCGGTGGCGAAATAGGGCGGGTTGCTGATGATTACGTCCGGCGCTACATCGGGAATATATCCGGCAAAGTCGCTTTCAACCAGGTGCAGACGCTCAGCCCAAGGCGAGGCCGAGAAATTGATGCGCGAATCCTCGGCCGCTCCCTGCTCAATCTCAATGCCTATCACGATGGCGTCGGGACACAGTGATGCCGCAAGCAGGGACAGCAATCCCGAGCCGGCGCCGATGTCGAGCACCGAGCGGATTTCGGACGCTTCCGGAATGGGTGTGGCAAACGTCCACGCGCCCAGCAGCACGCTGTCGGAGCATATTTTCATTCCGCAATTATCATCACGGAGAGTGAAGTCCTTAAATTTGAACGAACCCATTATGCGTGCAAAATTAAGAATAAGCATGGGTAATGCAAAATAAATTTTGCTTTCCACTCGACTTATTCGTATCTTTGACCCTTCATCAAACTAACCTTGAACAACGATTATGCACATAAAACAATTTATTACCATGACCCTCTTGTCGGCAGCCCTTACGGCAGCAGCCGCTGAACCCCGGCTGAATATAATTCCCGAGCCCGTCGAGATTACTTACAACGGCGAAGGCACGGTAAAGATTACCCGGGATATGCCCGTATTCGTTTCCGATTCTTCGTTAGCGGTCTATGCCGGTTTTCTTGCCGATTACACCAAGCGCTATCTCGGACTCCCGTTGCAAATAGAGACACTGCCGGTAGCCGGTGAAGGCGCTCCCGAATATATAAGCCTGAAAAATCTTGACAATGGCGAAGTTTCCGGAGGATACCGCCTTGAGGTGATTCCCGGGGAAGGTGTGGTAATACAAGGCAATGATGCTCCGGGCGTTTTCTACGGAGTGCAGACCCTTATACAGATGCTCCCTACACGAGCCGGGGTTGTTCCCTTCCTTCCGGCTTCGACCATTACCGACTATCCCCGCTTCTCTTACCGCGGTATGCACCTTGATGTGGTGCGGCATTTTTTCCCGGTGGAATTTATCAAGAAATACATTGATTACCTCGCGCTTCACAAGCTCAATTATTTCCACTGGCATCTTACCGACGACCAGGCATGGCGCATTGAAATGAAATGCCGTCCGGAACTCACATCCAAGGGCGCTTTACGCGAGGGCGAGATTGAAGGCTATTACCCCGGTAAATATAAGGAAATGCCATACACGGGCTACTACACTCACGACGATGTGCGTGAGATTGTGAAATATGCCGCCGACCGCTGCATCACGGTGATTCCCGAAATTGATATTCCCGGACATTGCATGGCTGTGCTCGCGACATATCCGCAATTCAGCACCACGCCCGATGAGGAAAAGAAGTGCGCCCTCACATGGGGCATCTTCAACAAGTTCAACAATGTCCTCGCTCCCACCCCCGAGGTGTTTGACTTTCTGAAAGACGTTTTCTCCGAATTGTGCGACCTATTCCCCGGCCAGTACATCCATGTCGGAGGTGACGAATGTGCCAAAAAATGGTGGAAAGAGAGCAAGCAGACTCAGAAGTTCATGCGTAAGAATGGAATCCCCGACGAAAAGGCTCTCCAAAGCTATTTCATCCACTATGTGCAGGATGTTGTCAACTCCAAGGGCAAGACGCTCATCGGTTGGGACGAAGTGCTGGAAGGCGGAATTTCCGACGATTGCATAATCATGAACTGGCGTAAGCCTGAATATGGAGTCAATGCCGTAAAATCGGGACACAAGACAATAATGACATGCGCCCATTGGTCGTATTACAACATGAAGGAAAGCCGTACTCAGCCCGAAATCGGGCCTAAAGGGCCGTTGGATCTGAAAAAAGTGTATGATTTCAAAATCGTGTCGGACTCTCTGCAAGGTCCTGAGCGCGAATTGGTATGGGGAGCGCAGGGAAGTCTCTGGACGGAATACATCCCCACGACATGGAAAGCTGAATATCAGCTCTTTCCGCGAATATCGGCATTGTCGGAGAACGCTTGGTCGCCCGAGGATAAGAAAGACTGGGACAATTTCGCCCGGAAAATACAGACCCAGTTTGACCGCTACGACCTCTGGGGCGCCCGCTACAACGATGCCTTCTTCCGCACCAACGACATCGAACGCATACGTTAACTTTTCTTCAATCCAAGGCAAATCCCTACCTTTGCAGTGTTATATATTAAAATTAAGGATTAAAGAAGAAAATGATTATAAATACAGCACGTTTCGTTATAAGTAGTCCGACGGTGGATAAATGTCCGTCGGAGAATATGCATGAATATGCCTTCATCGGTCGTTCCAATGTTGGCAAGTCGTCACTCATCAACATGCTTACCGGCAAGAAGAACCTCGCAATGACTTCCTCGACCCCGGGTAAGACCATGCTCATCAACCATTTCCTTGTGAATGAGAGTTGGTACATCGTTGACCTTCCGGGCTATGGATTCGCTCGCCGCAGCAAGGACGACCGTGCGAAACTTGAGAAGATGATTAAGGGATATATCGCCGGACGTTCGCAGATGACTAATCTGTTTGTGCTTATCGACTCACGTCATAAGCCTCAGAAAATCGACCTCGAATTCATGGAATGGCTCGGCGAGAACGGAGTGCCGTTCAGCATCGTGTTCACCAAGCTCGACAAGCTCACACCCACTGCCGGAAAGAAACTTATCGCCGACTATTGTGCCGAATTGCTTGAGCGATGGGAGGAGCTGCCGCCCGTGTTCAAGACCTCGAGCGAGGACAGGCGCGGACGCGACGCAATCCTCAATTATATCGAGGAAATGAATCGCCTGCCTTTGCAGTAGTGCGAACCGGAGGGCTCCTACGGTTGTTTTATTGTAAATTCAATATTACAATAATTAAAAACTTACCGATATGAGCGACAAGAAAAAAAGCACACAGCAGGATATTGATGCCGCAACCGACAAATATCCCGGAATGGCTGTAAATGAAAGCGATGATGAAAAGGTGGATGCGAAACTCGTAAAGGAGCGCACCCGCACTCTCAACAACAATCCGCGTAACAACGACCTCTGACCGGAGGTCGCTCATGCAAGCCCTATCAGCGGCGGCGCAGTTGCCAGAAAGCGACAGCGGCCGCCGCTGCCACATTCAGGGAGTCGACGTCGTGCGACATCGGGATGCGCACAACGTAGTCGGCACCGTCAATCACCTTGTCGGCCAGCCCGTCGCCCTCGGTGCCCATTATGATTGCGAGCTTGGACTCGGAGCACAGGCCGGGATCGTCGATTGATACCGAATTGTCGCGCAGCGCCATCGCAGCGGTCTTGAAGCCGAGTTCCGAAAGGTCTTTCACGGGGTCATCCACCCACGTCCATGGCACAAGAAATACCGAGCCCATCGACACACGGATGGAGCGGCGGTTGAGAGGGTCGCAGGAAGTGGGGGTGAGAAGCACGGCGTCGATGCCCAAGGCAGCTGCCGAGCGGAATATGGCGCCGATGTTGGTAGTATCGACCACGCCGTCGACCACGACAACGCGGCTTGCATCCCGGCAAACGTCGGCTATGGGCGTGGGCATGGGGCGGCGCATGGCGCACAGCACACCGCGGGTGAGAGTGTAGCCTGTGAGGCTTGCGAGCAGGTCGCGCTCGCCGGTATATACGGGTATGTCGCCACATTCGGCGATTATGTCGGCGGCGTCGCCTGTGATGTGGCGCCGTTCGCATAGCAATGCCACGGGAGTGTAGCCCTTGGACAGAGCCACGCGTATCACTTTCGGACTCTCGGCTATGAATATGCCCTTTCCGGGGTCGAGACGGTTTCGGAGCTGTGATTCGGTGAGTTTGCCGAAGATTTCAACTCCCGGATGGTCGAGACTTGTAATTTCAATCAATGCCATCTTCGGAATCGTCAAAATCGAAGTCAAAATCCCAGCCGTCGTCATCGAGAGTCGGGTCGTAGATGTCGCCGGTGAACTTGGCAAGTTCGCGGCCCTCGCGCTTTGTGGGGCGTCCGAGACCCTTGCGGCGGTCGACGAATCCGGCAATCTTCACCACTTCAAGAAGGTCGAGCTGGTCCTGCGGGGTCACGTTTTCCATATACTGCGGCACGAGTTTGGCTCCGAGTCGGTTTTCGGTCAGAGCCAACACGCGGAAGGAATATGTCACCGGCGGCTTGCGCACCTTCACGATGTCGCCGACCTTGATTGTGCGTGACGGCTTCACCGGCATAGGGGAGTCGCCTAATGTAACTCGGCCTTTCTTGCAGGCTTCGGTGGCGATGGTTCGCGTCTTGAATATGCGCATCGCCCAGGTCCATTTGTCAATTCTTACTTCTGAGGGCATGTGTGGGGGTATGGTGCGGGCTACTTGTTGTTGAACTTGCACATTGCGTTTTCCATTCCGGCGAGAACGAATTCTTTCATCGCTTCGATGGCAACGTCGATGCGCGCGGGCAGTTCCTTGCGCTCTTCGGGAGGGAAGGTGCCTAAAACATAGTCGATCTGGCAACCGCGGGGAAAGTCGTTTCCGACGCCGAAGCGGAGCCGGGGATAGCTTTGGGTGCCGAGCATCTGGGCTATGTTTTTCAGGCCGTTGTGTCCGGCATCGCTGCCTTTGGGCTTAAGGCGGACGGCGCCGAAGGGCAGTGCGATGTCATCCACGAGCACAAGTATGTTCTCAAGCTCTATGCCTTCCTTTTCCTTCCAGTAGCGCACGGCGTTGCCGCTGAGATTCATGTAGGTGGAGGGTTTCAGGAGCACGAGCTGTTTGTTTTTCAACCGTGTACGGGCAACGTCGCCGTATCGTTCGGTCGAAAAAGAAATATTGGATGCCTCCGCAAAGGCATCCAATATCATAAATCCTATGTTGTGACGGGTATCGGCATACTCGTTTCCGATGTTTCCGAGCCCGACAATCAGGTATTTCATCGGCAATATTATTTATTGGCGGCTGCAGCGGCACCACGTGCGGCACGGGTGAGCTGAACGGCGCAAACAACTGCGTTCTTTGCGTTGACGAGTTCGAGACCTTCGAAGTGGAGTTCGCCTACCTGGAGAGTCTTGCCAAGGCCGAGGTTGTCAACGTTGATAACGAGACGTTCGGGAATTGCAGTGTAGGGAGCTTTCACACGGAGCTTCTTCATGGAGAGGGTGAGCTTACCACCGGCCTTAACACCTTCGGCGTGGCCTTCGAGCTTCACGGGAACTTCGAGAACTACGGGTTTGCCTTCCTTAGCTTCGAGGAGGTCGATATGGAGAACGGTATCCTTTACGGGGTGGAACTGGATGTCCTTGAGGACGGCCATGCGTGTTTCACCGTTAACGTCGAGTTCGATTGCGAAAATGTCGGGAGTGTAGATGAGCTTGCGAACTGCGTCCTGAGATACAGTGAGGTCAGTTGTGATAAGACCTTTGCCGTTGCCGATTTCCACGAGCTTTTCACCGGGCTTGAGGGTGCCGGTGTAGGGGAGTTCTACTGTTTCGCCGCCGTTAAGTACTACGGGGATTTTGGATTCGCTACGGAGTGCTTTGGTGGCTTTCTTGCCAAGGGCTACGCGGGGTTCTGCGGCCAACTTAAATACTTTCATTGTGTTTTGTTTGTTTTGTTGTGTTACTCAAAATTAAGTTTTGCTCCTTAATTTCCCATCACACGGGATGCTAAAAAGCGCCGCAAAGGTAGGCATTTTTTTTCAATCATGCAAACTTTTCCGGCGCTTTGTATCTTTCTGAATTTTTAATCAGGGCTTAGTCGAGCTTGAGGACGGCGAGGAAGGCCTTCTGGGGCACTTCCACCGAGCCGATCTGCTTCATGCGCTTCTTGCCTTTCTTCTGCTTTTCGAGCAGCTTGCGCTTTCGGGAGATGTCGCCGCCGTAGCACTTGGCGGTAACGTCCTTACGCACGGCCTTGATGGTTTCGCGGGCAATGATTTTGGCGCCTATCGCGGCCTGCACGGCGATGTCGAACTGCTGGCGCGGAATCAATTCCTTGAGCTTCTCGCACATGCGGCGTCCGAAGGTCACGGCATTGTCCTGATGGGTCAGTGTGGAGAGTGCGTCCACGCTTTCGCCGTTGAGCAGGATATCGAGTTTCACGAGTTTCGACTCGCGGAAGTCGTGGATGTGGTAGTCGAACGACGCGTAGCCCTTCGAAATGCTCTTGAGCTTGTCGTAGAAGTCAATCACGATTTCGCCCAGCGGCATGTCGAATATCAGCTCCATGCGGTTGCCGGAAATGTATTCCTGCTTCACAAGCTCGCCGCGTTTGCCGAGACACAGGGTCATGATAGGACCTATATAATCGGCAGCGGTGATGATGGAAGCGCGGATGTAAGGCTCCTCGATATGGTCGATAAGCGTTGCGTCGGGCAGTCCCGAGGGATTGTGCACCTCGGTCATCACGCCCTTCTTGTCGTAAACGCGGTAGCTTACGTTGGGCACGGTGGTGATAACGTCCATGTCGAACTCGCGGCCAAGGCGCTCCTGGATGATTTCCATGTGGAGCAGGCCGAGGAATCCGCAACGGAAGCCGAAACCGAGGGCGGCCGACGATTCGGGGGTAAACGTCAGCGAGGCGTCGTTGAGCTGCAGTTTCTCAAGCGATGCGCGCAGGTTCTCGAAGTCTTCGGTCTCGATGGGGTATACACCCGCAAACACCATCGGCTTAACCTCCTCGAAGCCGTCGATGGCTTTCTCGCAGGGATTCTGAACGTGGGTGATGGTGTCGCCCACCTTCACCTCTTTCGACGTCTTGATGCCCGAAATGATATAGCCCACATTGCCTGCCGAAAGCTCCTGACGTGGCGACATGTCGAGCTTGAGCACACCGATTTCATCGGCGTGATATTCCTTTCCGGTGGCTACGAATTTCACGAAATCATTTTTGCGTATCGTGCCGTTGACAATCTTGAAGTAGGCTATGATACCGCGGAAGGGATTGAAAACCGAGTCGAAAATCAGGGCCTGGAGCGGAGCCTCGGGGTCGCCTTCGGGTGCGGGCACGCGCTCAACGATGGCGCGGAGAATCTCGGGGATGCCCTCGCCTGTCTTGCCGCTGGCGCGTATGATTTCCTCACGCTTGCAGCCGAGCAGGTCAACAATTTGGTCCTCCACTTCCTCGGGCTTTGCCGAGTCAAGGTCGCACTTGTTGATTACGGGAATAATTTCCAGGTCGTTGTCCAAAGCCATGTAGAGGTTGGAGATTGTCTGCGCCTGGATGCCCTGCGACGCGTCCACGATGAGCAGCGCGCCCTCGCATGCCGCGATTGAGCGCGACACCTCATAGGAGAAGTCGACGTGTCCCGGAGTGTCAATCAGGTTGAGGATATATTTTTCGCCGTCGATGGAATGTTCCATCTGTATGGCGTGGCTTTTGATGGTGATACCTCGTTCGCGTTCAAGGTCCATATCATCCAGCACCTGAGCCTCCATGTCCTTTGCGGCCACGGTGTTGGTGTATTCAAGCAGGCGGTCGGCAAGGGTGGACTTGCCGTGGTCGATATGGGCGATAATGCAGAAATTTCGGATATTCTTCATTTTATGGAAATACATTTAATGTGCAAAATTAGTGAAAATCCCCGAGAAATTCAGAAACTCTTTAAATTTATGTCGCAAGGACGCCGTCAAACTACTCTGTCATACCGCGCAGGGTGCCGCGGCGGAGTTCCTCTTTCAGCAAATCATAGATATAAGCCGGACTCTCTATGTAGAGGTCGGTTCGCTGCTCGCATAGCTTGTCGAGCGTCTCTGAATTATGGAACAGGAGCAACGCCTCTTCCAGCCCGATATTCATATCGCGCATGATCCATTCAACAACACGCGACGTGATGTATTCCACAAGAAAATCAAAATTGTTGTTCTGCTGTTTCATTTCCGTTTGATGTATTTCAGCGATTTTTCAGTCGCAAAGAAATATTGCGAATTGAGGTCTTTGTAAATCAGTCCGGCTACGACAGCATCGAGGTCGATGATTTCCATGTCATAGAGTCCGAACAGGCGCGCCATCTTGTCATCAGCCACCGGGCCGATCACGATATCGTAGTCATGATGGAATTCGTCGCCATCCTGCCGTCGGTTTGCCATCACAAACAATGCCCACTCCTTATCAGGATTCTCAAACACTTTCACATTCAATCCTTCGGCAACAGCGGCTTCGAGATTGAACTCAAATTCAGTTACGGTAGGTGTGCCGCCGAAGCGGTCGGCAATTCGCTTCGACCAATATTCGGCTTGCTCCCTGATGTGGGTGGTGTAAAAGCCTTGGCCGAAGTCCTTGTACTTCTTGCCTTGTGATAAATCTATTTCGGCGATGGGCTTGTTTGAGCCGTGGTATAATATCATGATACTTTTCCTCCATTTCTCTGACATATGGCAGCCATATCTTCAACACACTCCTGCAAAGAAAGCTGGTGCTCCGCTTCATAGTTGCGTATTGAGAAATCCAAGCCTTTGAATCGAGCCAGGTAGTTGCAAGCCTCCTTTTTTGTCAAATTGTATTTGCGGGCAAACATTCCGAGACTCATTACTATATAATGAATCACATCGGGCGAAACAGTAACGTCGGGCTTCAAAACAACCTGAGCCGACACTCCTAAGGCATCGGAAAGTTTGTTGATAGTGGCGAAAGTGATACCTCGGCCATTTTCTATTTTGGATATTTCCGATTTGGTTACGCCTACTTTCTCACCCAACTGTTCTTGGGTAAGACCAAGCTCTTTCCTGCGCAAAAGGAAAAGAGTTCCTATCTCATCAATTCTATCAGCCATAGCTTTTCTATTTATCAGGAGCAAAGATATTAAAAGTTTCCAATATTAGCAACATGTCATGTGGGAAAATTGTTGAAGTCACAACACAAAAATCGCCCGACTCGTAAGCCGGGCGATGGAGTTGGACAAACATAGGGGGACTTGGAAGCTCCCTTTAATTTATATCCACATATAATATAAACAGTTCATTTTCAAGTTGTGGGAGTGCCGGAGTCCCAACGCTGAAGCGTGGGGTTCTCTAATGAGGAAGCACCTCCGGTGCTGTTGCGCGGCTATCGCTTGTATGCAGCGTATGGAAGTGTTTCTTCCGATTGGCATTACTTCACAACCTGCTTGGAGGTGGTGCCGTTGGAGTAGGTGATGATGTAGATGCCGGGGGTGAGGGGTGCGGAGAGGGATACCGAGGTACCGTCGATGGTGTGGATGGCGGTGATTTCGGCGGCTTCATCTGCCGCTTCGGGTGTGTTGATGCCTGTGGGTTGCAGCTCTTCAACATAGTTGAACTTACCCCATGCGGCGTCAGCCTTGTACTGTTCCTTCTGACCTTCGGGTACGAGGAGTTTTGCGTTGGCATATACTTCTTCGGGGAAGGTCTTGGGGTCGATTTGAGGCATGGTGTTGCCGATGAGCACGATTTCGCTGATTGCAGGGCTGCCGATGAAGGCGTTACTCTCGAATACGGCTGTCTCCGACTCGGCGCTGCGTGAAATGGGTGCATCCGGAGTCTCGATGATGATTTTTTCGAGAGAGGAGCAGTAGCCGAAGGCTTCGCCTTGAATCAACTTTACATTCTTGGGAATGAAGATTTCCTTGAGGGCATGACACTCGCGGAAAGCGCGCGATTCGATTGTGTCTACACCTGTGCCTATGGTTACATCGGTGAGATGCAGGGCGTGGCGGAGACAGGAATTGGGAATCTTAGTCACCATAGGGCCGAACTCAAATTCTTCGCCGCAACGCTCGTCGGCAAGAGGAGAATGGTAGACAAGACTAAGACCTCCATTGTTAGTGATATTTCGTCCGAGATAAATCTTTTTGATTGGCGTACGCCATCCTAAACCGTGAGTATCAATGGCTTTCTCGCAATCTTCAAAAATCAGTTCTTCCAAAGAATCGCAATTTTCTATAATAGATTCCCAAATTTCATCTACGTTTGCCGGAATTGTCAGGGACTTTAAAGACGTACATTCTCGCAAGGCTCCGCCTTTGATTACTTTTACATCCGGACCGAATGTAATTTCGGGCAAGGATGTACAGCCTCTGAACATCGACCCTGGTATATATTCACAATTCAGGTTGTTGACTGTTTTAAGCGAAGTGCAGCCGTTGAACTGGCCGTCGCCATACGCACCGTATTTCTCGTCGATATTCGTAAACGAGTTGGGAAATGTTACTTCCGTCAGAGATATACAGGCTTTAAAAGCTGCCTGTCCTATATTTGTTACGCCTTCACGGAGTATAAGTGTATGGAGGCTGTCACATTCAACGAATGAACTGCGTTCAATGCGGGCGCAAGCGAGGTCGGCGACCTTAAGATTCTTGTTTCTTTTAAATGTCCCTTCATTATTAATCCACATTACATCAAACTTTTCAAAATTCGGGCCGGCCTTGATATATTGCAGTTTCCCGGAATTTCTGAAATAATAAGTTGTAGGGCGGTCAAGAAATACTTTCTTGGCATTGGCAAAGCTAAGATACTTTCCGCCGTTGGTAAGGGTATCTGTACCGCTTTCGAATATCAACTCTTCGATTGTAGTGTTGTCGAAGGCATCCGCGCCAATGTTTATGATGGTGTTAGGAATCACGAGCCGTTTGATTGTGCCGCAGTCGTTAATCAGCTTGTCAGGTAAATCTGATATATTCGGTCCGATTTTTATGGACGTGGTGCCGGCATAGAGGTTGAATGTGCGGCCATTGCTTTTTATATCACGGTCGATATAGACCGAATCGAGAGTGGTGTCCCAAAACATACGGGCCTGTTCCAAGCGTAAAGTAGTGTCGCCAGGCAGGAAGGACACCACGCGCAGGCCGGTGCACCCGGAGAAGGAGCCGGAGCGGATTGTGTGTACCGTACCCGGGATGGTGATTTCGGTGAGGTTGGTGCATCCGCTGAAGGCAATAGCTTCGATGCCAACGACCTTGCGGCCAATCACACGCTCCGGAATCACGATTTTGCCCGAGTAGGCCGGGAGAGTTCCGAAGGGGTCGGCGTTACCGGGATTCGTCACCCAACATGTATTGTCGTCGTGTTCGTCATCCCATTTTACGCAAATTCCGTTTTCACCCTCTTTGCACTGATATTCGCCATGGGCGGCAAGCGGAGCGAGCATCACCGCCGCTGCGGCAACAGTCAGGGTTTTCGATAGAGTAGAAAAGTTCATTATTAAATTATTAGATTATGTTTCGGATTGGGAGTGCCGGAGGCACTCGTTTATTAGAAAACCCCACGCTTCAGCGTGGGGAAAGACCCGACATGTGGCGGAAGTCTCGGAGAGACGCTTGATGATACCATAAGACGCTTCTCCGAGGCTATGTGTCGGGGCTGCTGAGTCCCCACGCTTCAGCGTGGGGTTCTCTGATGAGGAAGCACCTCCGGTGCTATTATTGGCGGCTTTCGTTGAAAGCCGGCTCCGCTGGTAGCCTGCGGGTGTGGGACTGCAGTCTCTCGCTTGCATGCAGCGCCGGATGAGCTTCTTCCGTTGGGCTTTACTTCACAACCTGCTTGGAGGTGGTGCCGTTGGAGCGGGTGATGATGTAGATGCCGGAGGTGAGGGGAGCGGAGAGTGAGATTGAGCGGCCATCGAGAGAGTGGATGGCAACGATTTCTGCTGCTTCGGTGTCGGTGGAGACTCCTTCAACGCCTACGTGCAGGAGTGTGTTGACCGGACGGATGGGGCGGGGTGCCCAGGCGCGCACTGCCGAAATACTGGCTTGAGTCACTGCGATGTAAAGACCCGGCACTGTGGGCGAGCCGTCGGAGGAATTGCCGCGTTCGAGTGCGTCGCCCATATAGAATACATAGGATGTTCCGGAAGGCATGGGGCAGAACATGCGGTTGCCGTTGATTTCGGATGTGAGAAGCACGCCACGGTGTCCGCGGTAGGTAATCCATTCAATCCGGCAGTTTGCGGCGAGGTTAAGGAGCTCGCTCTTAGTGGGCATGCGCCATCCGTTGCCGAGTTCTACGTGTGCGGGGTCGAATTCCGTGCCGCCGATTACGTCGATTCCGGGATCAACCCATGCAGCCTGGTTTGAGGCTATGGAAGTGGCCGGGGTGAGGTTGCCGAAGTAGTAGAGACTTCCGTTGTCGGCCTGGGAGGGCGCGTTGAGTTCGCGGGTGCTCCAGAGGATGTCGGTGCCCATGTCCACGTAGTCGCCATCGGCGAGGTTTACGGCCACTACTGTGACTGTGCAGGAAGCGGAGATTTTGCCGGAGGTGGCGGTGATTACGGCCTCGCCTTCGCTGATGCCTGTGACGGTTCCGTCAGCGGCTACGGTTGCAACTTCTTCGTTGTCGGAGGTCCATTTGAGGTCGGTGAGTTCCGCACCCACGGGCAGGGGTGTGGCAATCAGTCGTACGGTATTGTCCACGAACACCTCGGCTTCGGTGAGGTTAAGCTCGATTTCTTTGAGCTTGGGAGTGGTGGAAGGGGGCACAACACCGCGCAAGGGGTAGGAGTGCCACGGAGCTGTGATTTCGGTACATTCAGCCGATACGGGGTTTGACATGAGATAGAGGGCATAAGCGGCGTTCTTGTCGGGATTTGTAGAGCCGGAGTAGATTATCTCCGAACTTCCCGACATGGGGAAGCTGATTGCTTTGCCGTTGATTTTCGACACGAAAAGCATCGTGCGCGATTCGGGAGCTGATGCGTCGCCGGTGAATGAGTAGTGGATATCGCAATTCTCGACAAGTTCCTTTACTTCGGCCATCGAGGGAAGGCGTTCGCCTGCGTAGTCGGTGCGCGTCCGGTTGTAGGCCACGGCGTCATAACCGGTGTTGCCGCCGAAGAATTCTTCGGGAAAATCATATTTGGATGTGCTCTGGCGGTAGAACTTGTAGCTGAAAGCGTTGGACAGCACGGTGCGTTCGTAGTAGCAGAAAGGATAGAGCCATCCGCAGGGGTCGCTTTCGTCTGCTCCGAGGTTGGTGCTGCACCATTCCACGCTCAGTCCGAGGTCAACCACTTCTTCCGTCGGGTCGGTCTCGACGGCTGTCACGGTAATTTCAATGGTGGCTGAGATTTCGCCGCTTGTCACAGTGATGGTGACAGTGCCGCCATCAGTACCGTAAGGTGCGGCAACATGGCCTTTTTCCGACACTGTGGCGATGCTTTCGTCGCTTGATGTGTAGCTCAGGCTCATGGGCACGTCGGCAGGAACGGATGAGGCTGTAAGCTGCGTGGATGTTCCGGCGAAGATCTCGGTTTTTTCGGCGGTCAGGCTGATAGCCTCAAGAGGCTCGCCCTCATATTTCTCGCACACGGGACGCAAGGGAAGTCCGATCCAGGGACCCTTCTGATTCATCTGATATTCCTGGAGCTCGACTTCTGATGGTATGTAGGCGTTTGTGGAGAACGTTGCGGTGTAAGGTGCTGAACCGTTCGACTCTGAGGTGTAGTAGCAGCATGATGTGCCGTAACCAACTGTTGTCGAGGGCAGGAATATGGAATTGCCGTTGACTTTGGAAGTGAGCATGGCGCCGGTGACGCCGTTGTAGGAGTAGGCTGTGATGTCGCAGCCGTCAAGAAGCTCCTGCCATTGCTGGCGGGTAGCCATCTGCCAGCGTCCGTCGGTTTCGAGGGCTGCGGCGTCATAGTCCGTGTTGCCCGAGAGGTTTCCTTCGGGGAGCTTGAAAGACCAGTCCACCTGGTTGAAGAAAGGATAACTGTACATCATTGAATATCCTCCGGCTTTTGTGGAAGCGTAGGCGTAGATGTTGCCTTTTTCTTCGGGGGCTGAGGCGCCGATGTTGTAGCCGCGCCAGTTCACGCTCAGGCCGAGGTCGATTTCCTCGCCGGCGGTGGGTTCCTGCGCGGACAGGGCACCCCAGGGGAGCACGCATGCAAAGGCAAGAATAACTTTAGATAAAGATTGGTGCATAAGTAATTAAGTTAGGTTATTTATTATGGTTTCTTATATTTTAGGTAAAAAGGTAAATAAGGCAAGGTGGCAAGATAATGGCTTGATTTAGGCAAAAAGGTAAATAAGGCAATTGCCTTCTTTGCCTTTTTTGCCTTTCAGCTTTTTGCCTTTTCACCTTTTTGCCTTCTTTGCCTATATCATTCTTCCACGATGGCTTTGAATTTGAGCCAGTAAGAATCGTCGGAATATGCCGCGGCCGAACCTTTGGGCACGTACAGGGTGCAGTCGGCGTAGCTGAAGGTGGAGAAGAAGATTTCGCCGTCGCGCGTCGGAGGAACGGGATTCTTGATGTGCAGTTCCTTGATGTAGCAGGCTCCGTCGAAGGCGCGCTTGCCTATGAAGCTGACTTTCGAAGGAATGGTGAAGCTCGTACATTCCGAGCGGTAGCCTAAGGCGTACGCGCCGATTTTTTCAAGCGATTCGGGCAGGGTAAGCCCTTTTCGGGCTGTGCCGTTGCAGGCGCCCGTCATCAGTTCGGTAACACCCTCCGGAATTGTGAGGTATTCGATACCGATGTGGTCGAGAGCATATTCGCCTATCACCTTGAGTCCGCGCGGAAACACGATTTCCTGCACGCCCAGGGTGTTGTGTAGCACGCGCTTGGGCAGAGTGTCCATGCTGCAGTTGAACACAACCTTGCTAAGATTGCGACATTCCGAGAAAGCGTACTCTCCGATTTTGGTTACTGAAGCCGGAATCTCGATTTCGCTGATTTTGGTCGACAGGAAGGCCATCTTGCCGATTTCCTCCAGTGTGGAGGGCAGTTTTATTTCCCGCAGCTCGCCCTGGGTGGTATAGGCCTGGTAGGGTACGAAGGCCCATCTGCCGATGGTGCGGATTCCCTCGCCGAGAGTCACGCTGCTGAGCGATGTAGCGCCCTCGAAACAGCTTTCGGGGATATCGGTGACTGTGCCCGGCACGACAGCCTTGCGCAGTTTCTTGCAGTTGCGGAAAGCCTGCTCGTCGATGAATGTCACTCCCGAGGGAATGTCAATTTCCTCAAGCTGGGATTCGCGGAAAGCGTAATATCCGATTGATTTCAGATTCTTGGGCAAGGTGACTGAGCGGATATTGGTCTTGTAGAACATGTAGTGGCCTATCATGTTGTCTTCGGTCATCTTGCCGGGGCGCCAGTCGCCCTGATAGTACTGGTTCTGAAGGTCTTTGCGCAATTCTGTGGACGAAAGGTCGAGTTCCACAAGCGCGCCGTTGGTAGCCATCTCGCGCAGGGTCGACACGTCTTTGCCGTTCACGCCGCCGTTGATGGCGAGCTTGTCGACGGTCATCATGCGGTTGCCGAGCGTTTCCTCAAGAGTGCCCTCGGAGCTTACGTTCACCTCATCTTCGTTCTGTACCGGAGGTGTGGCGCCTTCCTGGGTTATGGCGGCCTGTCCCGACCAGAAATTTCCGGCGTAGAAACTTATTACGGCTGTGCGGGAGTAGGGAATAGTGTTTTCCTCCAGCTCGAATACCCAGCTGTCGGTGGCAAGGCCTCGCTCGGCGTTCTTGACCTGACGCAGTTTAATCCATGATGCGTCGGAGGGCATCGAGGCGGTGATGTCGGTGTTGGTCTTGATGTTGACGGTAGCTGAACCTGCGGCAGCCGGAACTCTTATGTCGTCAAGTTCGAAAGTCGGCTCCACGGGTGCCGCATATTTTACCATGACGGGGTCAATTACAATTCCGGCAAGGCGGATCTGCACCGCTGCCGAACCCATGCTTCCGCGCTGATAGTTGGCCGGAATACGGAATCGTGTGGTTGAAACTTTCTCGATTGGTGCCACGGCCTCAAGCTCGGCCTCGATGGGAGAACTTACTTCTACGGTGAATTCATGGCTGCGGGCATCAGGAAAGTCGCCGTCCTGAATGGATGTTGTCACGCTGTACTCCAGGCCTTTCTGAGTCACGAGCACTGAATCGCGGGCCGAGTCGTCGGATGTGGACAGCTTCACATATCCCTCGCGTCTCTCCATCGAGAGATTGGGCGCCACCTTTATATAAATATTGTAGGAGGTCATGGCCCGCGACGTGGCCGGAGCATTGGTGATGGAAATCCAGTCGGGAACTGTGGCGCGCACGCTCGAGCCGTTGGAGGAGTATTCAATGGGGAAAGTACCTCCTGCACATTCCGTCTCGAGGGTTTTCGCTCCGCACACGAGAGCGCCCTTCTGCCGCTGGGTAACGGTGAGGACGTCCTGCACCGAGCCGTCGGCCGATGTGAAGGTCACGGTGGCACGGCGGTCGCTGTCAAGGTCTTCGTTGGCCTCGGCAATGAAATATATTGTGTGGCTTGACATGGCACGCGACACATCCTCGCGCAGCCATTCCGAGCCTTCTCCTACTGCAAAGCTGAATTCGCAGTTGGAGCGCACTTCCACACTGAAACGTCCACCCTGCGAGTTGACGTATATCTCCTTTTCCGAGAGCACCAGTGTGGAACCGCCCTCCTGAAGCACGTTCACCACTTCGGTAGTGCCTGCGCCGGAGAAAGTTATGCTGCCCTGGCGGGATGAACCGGTCGTGTTCTTGTCGGCAGTGAAGGTGAATTGGGTATCGGCCAGCGCACGCGAGCCGGATTTGCCCTTGAAGTGTAGCCATCCGGCGTATTGCGAGGGAATCTCGTAAGATACATCCACATTGGAGCTCACCGTGACGGAGAACTCCCCGCCGTCTTCCTCCACCTCTACTTTCGACGACGAGGCAAGCAGCATGGCGTCGAATTGTTTCTGAGTCACGACAAAAGTCTTGCTCAGCGAGCCGGTGGTGAAGGTGAGCGACGCGTTGCGCTCGTCGTAAGTCGTGTTTGGCGCTACTTTTATCTGCACCTGCTGGTTGTCGCCGGCAGTACCGCTTTCGGGGCTTGCGTTGCACCAGGAGCGTGAAGCCTGGGGTACGGTCACGTTCCAGTCGCCCGATGAGTTGAATGTCACCGTCACGGTAGTTCCGTCGGCGCCGAAGTCGGCACGTCCCGATGAATATGTTCCGGAGAATGAAAGGCTTTCCTCGCTCACCGGAGGATCCGGGGGATTGGGAGTTGGATTAGGATTCGGGCTGGGATCGTCGCCTTTTCCGCAGGCCGTAGCGAGCATGAGCGCCATACACGCGCACGCAAACATGGATAATAAGGAACACTTGGTTTTCATGACTGTGGCCTCATAAGGTGCCACGCCGTCCCCTCGTTGGCGATAATAATGATTGGTCTGGATACAAAAAGGCGCGGGACGATGTTCGCTGTCTTGTCTGAATGGAGGTCTCGCCAAAGGCCTAAAACGGAAACAAGTACAGCCCACCCCCACGCCATGCCGGTATATCGGCACCTCCCACAGGCGTGGGGGGGGGATACAGACACGCATGAGCGTCTGTGGCTGCTTGTCCTTCCGTTTTGAAAAAGTTTGGCGAAATTTCCATTCAAGGACGAGCAAAAACGCTTTTTGATATGTCACCGCAGCCTCTGCCGCAGCGTCGTTACGGATATAGTATCCGAAACATCTGCAAAGTTAGCAAAAAAACATAAACCGACACACAGGCAATGTGTTAAAATCGTGGACAATAATATGAAAACGGTAATATGAAAATACCCCGGGCTGCAGCGCTGCGGCCCGGGGTAGATGTGTATGGTTAGCTGAGATGGATTAGCAAACGCCTTCGCCCATCATTGCGTGAGCAACCTTCATGAAGCCTGCGATGTTGGCGCCCTTCATGTAGTTGATGTAGCCGTCGGATTCAACGCCGTAGCGGAGGCACTGTTCGTGGATGTCGGCCATGATGGTGTGGAGTTTTGCGTCCACTTCCTCGGCGCTCCACTGGAGGTGCATAGCGTTCTGGCTCATTTCGAGACCGGAGGTGGCAACACCGCCTGCGTTGACAGCCTTACCGGGAGCATATGTGGTGCGGCTTTCGATGAATGTGTCGATAGCTTCGGGGGTACAGCCCATGTTGGAAACTTCAGCAACAAGGCCTACACCGTTTGCAACGAGAGCCTTTGCGTCGTCGCCGTTGAGCTCGTTTTGGGTTGCGCAGGGCAGTGCGATGTCAACTTTCTGTTCCCAGGGCTTGCGGCCTGCGTAGAATGTCGAGCCGGGGAATTTTTCGGCATAGGGAGCCACGATGTCGTTGCCGGATGCGCGGAGCTCGAGCATGTAGTTGATTTTCTCGTCGTCAAGACCTGCGGGGTCATAGATGTATCCGTCAGGACCGGAAATGGTTACGACCTTGGCGCCAAGTTCGGTAGCCTTGAGAGCTGCGCCCCAGGCCACGTTGCCGAAGCCGGAGATTGCAACAGTCTTGCCCTTGATGTCTTCGTTTTTCTGAGCGAGCATGCTCTGCACGAAGTAGAGGGCGCCGAAACCGGTAGCTTCGGGACGGATGCGGCTGCCGCCGAATTCAAGACCCTTGCCGGTGAATGTGCCGTCGTGCTGGTTGACAAGGCGCTTGTACATGCCGTACATGTAGCCCACTTCGCGTCCGCCTACGCCGATATCGCCTGCGGGAACGTCGCGGTCGGGACCGAGGTTCTTCCAGAGGCCGAGGATGAAGGCCTGGCAGAAGCGCATGATTTCACGGTCGCTCTTGCCGCGGGGCGAGAAGTCGCTGCCGCCTTTGGCGCCACCCATGGGAAGGGTGGTGAGGGCGTTTTTGAAAGTCTGCTCGAAACCGAGGAATTTGAGGATGGAGAGGTTTACGGATGCGTGGAAACGGATACCTCCTTTGTACGGGCCGATGGCGTTGTTGAACTGAACGCGGTAGCCTATGTTGTTCTGTACTTCGCCTTTGTCGTCAAGCCAGGTGACGCGGAAGGTCACGATGCGGTCGGGCTCGACCATGCGCTCTACAATCTTGTTGCGTTCGAACTCCGGATGCTGGTTGTAGACATCCTGAACCGACATTAACACTTCCTTCACAGCCTGAAGGTATTCTTTCTCCCCCGGATGCTTGGCTTCCAGGTTAGCCATAATGTTGTTAATATCCATATTCTTTGATTTTAGGTAGGATTGAATAATCTGTTTTATGTGGAGATTTTTGTTTCTCCGCAGCAAATATAAGGCTAATTATTTCACTTTCCAAAATAAAATCTTCTAAATTTTCATGCTTGAAAACAGGCTTTTCGCCGGCGGAAATTCAAGTTGCAAGCGTTGTGCGGCAAAAACTTGCCTTTTCTGACGGAAAGCACATCTTTTGCCGATTTTTGATTCCCGAAACCGAAAAGTGCGGAGCAAAAAAAATCCCTCCGGAAAAATGTCCGGAAGGATTTTTGAGAATGAGTTTGTGTCGGAATCAGAGATTGTACACAACCGTTGAGATGCTGTACGCATCCAGCCACACCTTGTCCTTGATGTTGAAAGGCTCGCGGAGGAGATTCTTGGTCTCGGAAGTGGTGTAGCGCTGTACCGACTTCACTTCGCCGGGGAGGTTGAGAGTGGCGTCAAGCGAGATACCTTTGTCCTTGTTGAAGTTGCCGTACACGACTACTACGCGGCTGTTGTCGGGAGCGATGTAGGCCGATGCAAAGAAGTCCTTGCTTTCGTTGTGGGTGATTGCCACGCGCTTGTAGCCCGGACGGACAAACATACTGTAATTGCCGAGCACCCACAGGTTGGGAGTGGCTTCAACACGGCCTTCCGCTGTGAAGTCGTCGCTGTATTCGCCTCCGGCAGGAGTGGTCTTGATAAGCTCGAAGCGGTTCTTTTGGCCGTAGCGTTCAACTGACAGCGCGGTCCAGTAGCTCCACGAAGAGCAACCGGCTACGGTGATGTCGTTATGGATGATCTTTGCCATGTACATTGCAATGTCGAGCTCGCTTGTCTTGTCATAGTCGCCGCCGAGTTCCGAGGGGCAGGCGTCGAGCATGGACCATTCCGTCTGCCATACGCGCAGGTTGCGGGCCTTGGCCTGGTTTGCTACGTTGGAGCGCACACTGCGCATGGAGTCCCAGTTGTCGAAGCTCCAGTAGCTGTGGCCGCAGATGAGGTTGCCCACATGAGCCAGGTCGCCTACATAGTAGCTCGACGCGGGATTGAAAAGACGGTCGATGGCATAGCTTGCGCCGCTGTTTCCGGCATAGAGCTGATCCCATGCGCTTGCTTCGGCAAGGAGGATGTCGGTGGGCAGGTTGCGCTCGGTCAGCGATGCGTCAAGGTCTTTGGCGAGCTGTGCGATTTCGCTGTTCTGCCACGACGAACCTTCCTGGTCGTGACCTCCCCATGAGTTCTGAGGTTCGTTCACAGGCGAAATATGGGAAATATTGTAGCCTGCGTTGACAAAGTGCTCGGCCACGGAAGCCATATATTCGGCGAAAGGTTTGTAGCAGTCGGCTTTCAGGTTGGCCTTGTTGCCGTTGTCGGAGTAGCCTTTGCCATTGACAGTGTACTGCACGAGCGGCGAGTTGCTGAAAAGCACGAAGCTCTCGACATTGTTTTCCTTGGCCTTTTCCATGAAGAAACGCTGTCCGGCACACTTGGTCCAGTCATACTTGCCGTCGATTCCAAGATAGGACTCGGCACGGTTGTTGGCTGCGATGTTGCTTGCGTCGCCCTGTTCGGCTGTTCCGGCACCAAGGTTGACACGCCACATGCTCAGGCCTATGCCCGCGCACTCTCCGCTGTTGGAGATATTCTGCGAGAAGAGCAGGGTGGCGATTTTGTCGCGGTTGCCTGTCCAGTATTGGCCTACCCAGTTGCCAAGCCAGCAGTCGGAAGCGCCGAAGCCTTCCATTTCCTGATAGGTGGTGTTGGCGTCGACGGTGACAGCCTGGGTGATTAAGGATACTCCGGGAGTGGGCGATTCCACGGCACCGGTTCCGACGGGAACCTTCGTGGATTCTCCGGTAGGCTCGTCATAGCATCCGGTGAGCGTTACGGCTGCAAGTCCGGTTGCAAGAAGAGGTAAGAATAATCTGGTTGTTTTCATAGTGTCTTTTTACCAATTGGGGTTTTGGGTGATAGAACCGTTGGAGTTCTGGATTTCATAGAGGGGAATCGGGAAAAGGAGGTCGCGGTTTTCCTGGAATGTCTTGCCTTTATCGCTGGATTCCACCTGATTGTATTTTTCAAACGGGTCGGCATCGTCTCCTGTGTTGTAAAGCACGAAGGAGCCGTTGGGTCCCATGATGTTGCACATCATCTTCTTGCCGTTGTCGCATGTCCAGCGGCGAAGGTCGTAGAGGCGCTGGCACTCGCAGGCGAGCTCGAGACGGCGCTCGGTGCGGATGGCATCGCGGAGCTCTGTGCCTGAAGAGGTCACATCGCCGAGCTTGGCGCGGTTGCGCACCTTGTTGAGAGTCTCGCGGGCATCCTTGTCAAGTCCGAGCTCGTTGCAGGCTTCGGCATACATCAGAAGCACGTCGGCATAGCGGAGCAGGCGGTAGTTCTGAGGTATCTTGCCCTGAAGGTAGATGTCGGGACGGTCGCTCAGCGGAATGAAGAACTTGCGCATGATGCGGGCCGACTTGTGCTGCGCGGGGTCGATGATGTAGCTTGTGGAGTAGACTACATCGTTCCAGCCGAACAGATTCTTGTAGGAATTGAACTGCTCGCGCGAGATTGTGGCGGCGGTGTTGGCTACAAACTCCCTGAACTGTGTCTCACCTGCGATTTCGGTGCAGCCGCTCTTGATGATGGTCCAGCGGAGACGTTCGGAATCGCCTGCTGCGATGTAGGCGTTTTCAAGGTCGGAGGTAGGTCCGCCCCAGGCCCATCCGTCGCCAACGCCGTTGCGGCACCCTGTTATAACGGATAAAGAGCTGCCCGTATTGTACAGGTCGCCATTATACATGGTCTGAATTTCAAAAAGCGACTCCTTGCTGTTGTTGCTGCCGATGGCCCATACGTCGCCGAAGTTGTCGAGAAGGTCGTATTCGTTCTCGGTGATTACGGTTTCGAGGGCATCTTTGGCTTCTTGCCATTTGCCTTGGTATAGATATGCCTTGCCGAGGAAACCGAGGGCGGCGCCACGGGTGGCATGACCCATGTCGGTGGCGGCATATTCGCTGCGCTGGGGCAGTACGGCTGCGGCGGCCTCAAGCTCGTCGCACACGAATTTGTAGATTTCCTCCTGCGAAGCGCGTGTCTTGCCTTCGAGCTGCTCGGGCATCTCGAGTTCGGTAAACAGGGGCACACCGCCGAAGTTCTTCACAAGGTCGAAGTACATGAAAGCGCGCAGGAAACGCAGCTCGCCCACAAGGCGGTCGCGGATTTCAGTGTCGATACTGGCCTTGGAAATGTGCGACAGCGCCAGGTTGCAGTTCGCGATGCCTTTGTAGCGGTACTGCCAGAAGTTGCTCAGAGGACCGTTTGAGGCTCCGGTGCTCTGGAAGTACACGAGGCTGGTGTAGTCGGGAGTCTGAGTGGTGTTGCCCATCCAGAGGTCGTCGGTCACCATGTCGAACATCAGGTAGGGGTTGTAGATCTGCCACCAGTCGTCGAAGGCAAGATTCTGATAACAGCCGATTACGGAGTTGAGACACTCTTCCTCGGTCTGATAATATGTGTCGAGGTTTTCCACGCCGCGGGCGTCCTCGGTAAGGAAACTTTCGCAGGATGTGAGCGACAGACCTGCGAGAAGTGCTAATAGATATGCTTTATTTTTCATTGCTTGGATCAGAATTTAAAGTCAACACCGATGAGGAATGTCTTGGGCGAGGGATATGCCTGGCGGTCTATACCCGTTGCGATAGCTCCGCCGTCGTGGAGAGGACGTTCGGGGTCCATGCCGGTGTATTTGGTGATTGTGAAGAGGTTCTGTGCCGAAGCATACACGCGGAGGTTGTAGCCGCGCACGAGCTGCTTGGGAAGTGTGTAGCCAAGTGTGAGCTGCTTGCAGCGGAAGTATGAGCCGTCTTCAACATAGAAGTCCGATACGCGCAGATAGTTCTGGTTGAGGTCGGAGTAGGACAGGCGGGGAATATCGTTGGATGTGCCTTCGCCGTGCCATGCTTTTTCCAAGGTGCCGCGGAACACGTTTGAGCCGCCTGCGCCGGAGTATTGGTTCTTGGGAAGGTTGTAGATGTCGTTTCCGACAGTTCCGTAGAAATTACCCTGGAGGTCGAAGCCCTTGTAGTAGAGGGCGAAGTTGAAGCCGATCATCAGGTCGGGGTAGGGGTTGCCGATGAATGTCTTGTCGTCGTTGTTGAGCACACCGTCGTGGTTGGCGTCAACGAAGATGATATCGCCGGGCTGTGCGTCGGGCTGGATGAGATTGCCGTATTCGTCGGTGTGGGCATACACATCTTCCCAGGTCTGGAACAGGCCTGCGGTCTGATAGCCGAAGAAGCGGGAGATAAGGGCGTCGTCATCGTTTCGGATGATGGACTCTGTCTGTCCGCTGCCGTCGTACACGGGGCCTTCGCCGTTGAACTTGATGGCCTTGTTCTGCACGCCCGAGAGTTGCAGGCCGAGGTTGTAGCGGAAATCACCGGCCTGGTCGTTCCAGTTGACGGCGAGTTCCCAACCGCGGGCACGCATGGAGCCGATGTTGGAGGTGAGCTGTGCGTTCCATGCCGGGTAGCCGGAAGCGAGGATGTTCTGCTTGTTGTAGAGCATGTCGTGGCTCGTCTTCTGATACAGGTCGAAGGTTACGTTAAGGCGGCTGTTGAGGAATGAGAGGTCAAGACCGAAGTCGATATCCTCCACGGTTTCCCATTTGAGCTTGTCGTTGCCGAGGGTGCCGAGAATCACACCGGGGAAGCGAACGGGAGTGCTTCCGAATACGTAGTTGGTGGATGCGAGCTGGGAAATGTAGGCGTTGGATGCGATGGCCTGGTTACCGACCTGACCCCAGCCGAGACGGATTTTGGCGTTGTTGAGCCAGCTGCGGGTTTCTTCCATGAAATGCTCCTGCGAAAGGCGCCATGCCACGGATGCCGAGGGGAAGTAGCCCCACTTGTTGTTGGCGGGGAAGCGGCTCGAACCGTCGGCACGGATGCTGGCCGTAACGTAATAGCGGGTGTCGAAGTTGTACATCACGCGGCCAAGGAATGAAGCCAGGGTGTAGAACGAGGTGTTGCCGGATGCGAACTGGTCGCCTGTTCCGGCGCTGACTTCATGGAGAAGGTCGGAGCTGCCGGGGATTCCCTGACGGGAAGCGTTGTTCCAGTAGTAGGC
>CAJURN010000012.1 GCA_910589055.1 uncultured Muribaculaceae bacterium | reverse complement strand
CGCTGGGCATCCCCTCCCGAGAGGAGTGAGGAGAATTATTAATCGACTCTATTGTCGCATGTCGATTTTGAATTCACGCTGATACCAAACTTTTCAAGAATCTCCTTGGTCGTATAAAACTCCTCTATGGGCTCAGCCACATTCTTCTCCCTCTTGATGTATTCCCACTCTTTGAATAGGGTATCAATATCAGTTCTACGTGTTCTCGTCCAGCCATTAAATTGGCAACAAGGTATCTTGTGCGCCTCAAGGTAGGGGTACAAAGTTCGTCTTGATACACCTATCAGTTGGGTGCATTGTGTCGGACTGATAAATTAAAGATATGAGATTTTATCAGTTCACATACTGTCTGCTATCAATTGTTGTTCAGTGACATGTGTGTTTCTTTTGTTTTGCTTGTAAGAGCGTTCGGCGCATCTCTTGCAACAGAACCGCGTTGAGCACTTGCGGGCTATAAATTAGAGCCGCAATACTCACAAATTTTAGTAATTTCGATGGTACTGCTCATTGTTTATTTCCGTTTTATTTCTGTTAAATCTGTGTCATGGTGTGCCAGTGTGTGTCACTGTGTGCCATATCATTTACCACCTCGGATGTGGTAGGTGGTGAACCTCGGAAACGGTACAATCGCGGTAGAGGGAATCGCGAAAATCGACCAAAATGAGCAAAAATCGGAAATTTTGACCAATAAAAAACGCCCCTGAAAAGAGGCATTTTTTTATTTATTGGTTAGCTGTGTGATTTTCATACATTTATCTACTTGCCGATGCAGAAGCGGGAGAAGATGGTGGTGAGGATGTCGGTGGTGGTGATTTGGCCGGTGATGGAGGCGAGGTGGGAGAGGGTTTCGCGGAGGTCTTGGGCGATGAGGTCGCCGGAGAGGCCGTCGCTGAGGCCTTGAAGCACTCTTTCGAGGGTCGGAAGGGATGCCCGGAGGGCTGCGGCATGGCGTGCGTTGCTCACGAGGGTGTCGTCGGCGCCGTTGGCGTGGGATGTCATTTCGTCGGCGATATGTGTGAGGGTTTGGTTGAGTGAGTCGATGCCTTGTCCTGTTTTGGCGGAGAGGTGGAGTAGGGTGGCGCCGGCGAATCCTTCCGGGAGGGGAATAGAGGTTTCTGTCGGAGTGAGTTCTGTTTTGTTCAGGGCAAGGATGATGTGTTTGTCGGAATCGGCGCGTCCTATGTGCTGAAGGATTTCTTCGGTGGTGGTTTCCGGATTTGTGTCGGTTGAGTCGAGTACGCAGATGATGATTGATGCTTTTGAGGCGGCGGCGATACTGCGTTCGATGCCCATGTTTTCTACGGTGTCGTCGGTGTGTCGCAGGCCTGCGGTGTCCATAAATCGGAAAAGGTAGTCGCCTATCTCGGTGGTGTCTTCGATGATGTCGCGGGTCGTGCCGTGGATGTCGCTCACGATTGCGCGGTCTTCGCCGAGCAGGATGTTCAGGAGCGATGATTTCCCGGCATTTGTGGGGCCTACGATTGCTACGGGGATTCCGTCTTTAATGGCGGCTCCGGCGCGGAACGATTGGGCGAGGCGTGTGATTTCCGTGCGAATGTCAAGGGCGGTGGTGCGGAGTTTTTCGCGTGATGCGAATTCCACGTCTTCTTCGGAGAAATCAAGCTCAAGTTCGAGCAGTGATGTGAGGTCGATGAGTTTTTCGCGCAGTTCGAGCAGGCGTCGGGAGAAAGTGCCCTTCATTTGGTTGATTGCGTTGCGGTGGGATGCGCGGGAGGACGATGCAATCAGGTCGGCCACGGCTTCCGCTTCGGCGAGGTCAAGGCGTCCTGATAGAAAGGCGCGTCGGGTAAATTCGCCTGCTTGTGCCAGGCGTGCGCCTTGCTGAATGAGGGCGTTGAGTGTTTCGCGCTGAATCCATTTCGAGCCGTGTACGCTCAGTTCTACGGTGTCTTCGCCTGTAAACGAGCGTGGAGCACGGAATACTGTCGCCACGGCCTGGTCGAGGATATTTCCTGTGGAGTCAATGATTTCGCCAAGGTGTGCGGTATGGGTTTGAGCTGCGGCGAGGGATTTGCCTTTCCATATCCTGTCGGCAATCGCGATGGCGTCGTTACCGCTGATTCTCACAACAGCGATTCCTCCAACTCCTGAGGGAGTGGATATTGCGCATATAGTGTCTCCGTTGTCAAATATTTCCATTGCTCTATTTTTTCTTTCGTTGCCAGGGGGCGTAATTGGCCGTAGCCTCAATCTCGTTTTCAATTTCGTCGGGTAGGGCGCTGAAGAAGTCGAATCCGGTTATAGTTTCAATTTCATCCACGCTCACAGCCGATGAGTATATGTCGGTTTTTTCACCCATATTCTGCATGATGAAACCTATTGCACGCGGGGGAGTGGTGTAGGGGGCGAGTATCACTTTGAAGAACCGCTCGGGTACGGAAACCTTGCTTCGTCCGATGCTGCGGGTCATACGGTCGGAGAGCACCGGTCCGCATATGATGATAAGTGCGCTGTCTCTGACGGCCCATTCACGGCATTTGTTTTCAAGCGTCGCCCATCGTCCGCCGTTTAGAAGATGGTCCTGCGGGCTGATATTCGTGAGATAATGGGAATCAATCATTGCTTGCTCGCTCCACTTCATATCGGCGGCAGGAGCCATGTGGCCGCGGTCGAAGCCCGACTTGCGGTAGTCGTCGAGGGTTGCGCAGCCATACACGTCAGGGTCGCTTTTGAACTTCGAGGTTCTTGCAACCGTTCCGTTCACTTCGTCGGCCGTAAGTTCCCATACCACATAATTGGGTTGGTGATGAGCCGGATTGAAAGACACGGTGAAGCCTTCGTAATCCACCATTATTTCAGGTGTTTCGTCGGGTATGACGACTCGCGTCAGTTCATTCGCGGGACAACTGACGCGAGTACGGTCTTCAGCAAACCATGTTTTCAGCCCTGCGCATGCCGATAAGGCCACAATGGCAAGGCAAATTGTCGAAATCATTGCGCGGGTACGCGGTTTGACATATGTCTTCCTGCGTTTGCGGCGGCGTGCTGTATAGAGATTGCTGCGGTCGGTCATTCAGACAATTTTTTAAGTGTTGATGCGAGAGATTCGATATTTTCTTGGGTCAGTGCGGCGTTAAGGCTGATTCTCAGACGGTCGGTACCGGGCGGAACGGTGGGGACGCGTATGGGCAGCACGTTGAAACTATGCTCCTTGAGCCGGCGAGACAGCTCCACGGCTTTATGAGGGTCGCCCACATGCCATGGTTGGATATGGCTTGCGATGCGCTTGTCGCCCGGTGATGATAGAAGGTCGCACAGACGATTTCCAAGCAGCTTGAGCTGATTGCGCTCGGTGTCCATATCCAATGATTTGTTGAATATGAATTCTGTCCACAGAGCACATGCCGGCGGCAGCGCGGTGGAGAATATGAAACTACGGCAGCGGTTTATCATCAGATGCCGCATGTTTTCCGACATCAAAGCAAAAGCACCAGCCGAAGCGAGGGCTTTCCCGAAGGTTCCGATTGTGATATCAACCGATTCAGGATGAGCCGATGCCGCCACCAGTCCGAGTCCATGCGGTCCTTCCACGCCCACGGCATGAGCTTCGTCGACGTAGAGAATCGCTCCGGGATAATTCCGCTTTATCTCTTCCAGGGCGTCAATGTCGGCGCGGTCGCCATCCATGCTGTAAACGCTCTCGACCACAATCAGTATATCGCGCCCTTCGGCTTTGGCTTTGTCGGCCAGGGAGATAAGATGGTTGAGGTCGTTGTGACGGAAGCGCGAAAATTCGGCTCCGGAAAGTTTTATGCCGTCGATTATGCTGGCGTGCACAAGACGGTCGGCAAGTATTGTGGTGTTTTTCCCGGCTAAGGCGGGGATGAGTCCGCTGTTGGCGTGATATCCGCTGTTCATTGCCAATGCGCGCCTGTTTCCGCCGTAAGCGGTCTGCAAAGTTTTTTCCAGTCTTGCAAAAGGGTTCTGACATGCGGCAAGAAGGCGCGACGCGCTTGCCGACATCAACAGTTCCTCCGGGCTGTGGCTGTCAAAAAACTCACGCCGCAAATCCTCGCGGGAGCCGAGTCCGAGGTAATCGTTAGATGTGAAATCAATCATTCCCGGCTCCGGTTCCTGCGGAAGAGTCCGGAAATTACCTGATTCCCTCAGTTTGTCGAGCGTGGTGTCAATAGTTTCTCTCATCGCTGATTATTTCAATCAATTCCTTGCAGAGCTTGGCAAGTTGAGCATCGGAAATCACGTATGGGGGCATTATGTAGACGTTGCGGCCGAAAGGACGAATCCATACTCCGCGGCGTACACATTCTTTCTGGAAGCGGCCTACGTCAACGCTGCGTTTCATCTCGACTACGCCAATGCTGCCAAGTACACGCACATCGGCAACGGAATCAAGACTCCTGGCCGGTGCAAGCAGCTCGCGCATGGAATTTTCCAACTCTCCAAGGCGTTCCGCCATATCGTTTTCTTTCAATATTTTCAGCGATTCAACGGCTATGGCACAGGCCAACGGATTAGCCATGAATGTGGGGCCGTGCATCATCACGCCTGCCTCGCCACGGGAAATTGACTCGGCCACGTCAGCGCGTGTGAGGACGGCGCTCATGGTGAGATATCCTCCCGTAAGCCCCTTGCCGATACACATTATATCCGGCTCAACTCCGGCGTGCTCCCATGCGAATTTCTTACCTGTGCGCCAGAATCCGGTGGCAATCTCGTCGAAAATCAAGAGCACTCCCGTGCGGTCGCAAAGTTCGCGGAGCTTGCGCAGATATTCAGGGTGGTAGAACCACATGCCACCCGCGCCCTGGACAATCGGCTCAAGGATTACGGCGGCCAATTCGTCGGCATGAGTTTCCACAAGTTCTTTCATCGGTGCGAAATCCTCATCTCCGAGCCATTCACCATCGAACCTCGACTTGGGCTGCGGCGCGAAATAGCGCACCGGAAGTGCGCTGCCGAAGGCTCCGTGCATGCCCGTTACGGGGTCGCACACGCTCATCGCGTTCCAGGTGTCGCCGTGATAGCCCGAGCGGATTGTGGCGAAGTTGGTTTTGGCATGGCTGCCCGAACGAGCCACAGCACACTGAACGGCCATTTTCATTGCCACTTCGACGGCCACAGAACCGGAGTCGGCATAAAATATGTTGTGCATCGAAGGTGGTGCCATTTCAAGAAGCAGCTTTCCAAGCTCGATGGCAGGCTCGTGGGTAAAACCGCCGAACATCACATGGCTCATTTTGCCAATCTGCCCGATGGCAGCCTTGTTAATCCGGGGATGATTATAGCCGTGGATTGTACACCACCATGACGACATGCCGTCAATCAGTTCGGTACCGTCGGCAAGTCTGATTACAGCCCCTTCGGCGCTTTCGACCTTATAAGTTGGCAGAGGGTCGATTGTGGATGTATATGGATGCCAGAGATGTTCGCGATCCCAGGCGTCGTGGATATTCTGATTAGTTTCCATAATAATGCAAAATTACAAAATTCCGTACGAATGTGGAAATCAAAAAAAATTGCGATATTTGCGTATGACGAAAAAAAATTTTGCGGTTGATGTCACCTTCTGCTATCGGCTTGTGTCTTACATTCGAGATGTCTCAGAAGAAACAGCATTAATAACGACATAAATTTTTAGAAAAATGTACAGTTCAACTTTAGTCCCTATCTTTGTATGCGTCGTATTGCCGGTGGCAGTGGTACTTATCAGCGCGCTCACCAAAATGAATTCCGAGAACAAGAGGACTCAGATTATAATAAAAGCCATCGAGTCGAACAACGATGTGGATGTCGACAAACTTGTGGAGTCATTCAAGAGACCTCAGAAGACGGCTCGGGAAATCCTTAATCTACGCCTGCTTCGCGGCAGCATTTTCTCGCTGATAGGTCTTGGAATGATGGCAATTGCCATTTTCAACTATCTTTCCGGCGCGGAACTGGAGTCGGATCCGGTTGCGGTGCTTCTTGTGAGCGGAGGTGCGTCACTCGCCGTGGGCATCAGCTACCTTGTAGTCTATTTCGTATCGCGCAAGCAGGTCGAAGCGGAATCCAATCAGGAATAAGCGATGACGCGCGAGTGTTTCATAAGCTATGTGGAGTCCACTCAGAAGGCGTTGCGACGCTTTCTGACGGCACTCTGCTGTGGAAACGCCGGACTCGCCGACGATATTGCGCAGGAGACATACGTCAAGGCATATCTTTCCTGTGAAGGATTGTCTGATGAATCCAAATTCAAGGCTTGGCTCTTCCGGATTGGCTACACGACATTTATCAATCATAAGCGCTCGGAAAGAATTTTCGCTGAATATGATGAAATTCCCGAAGTGAAGTCCTCCGACGAAGCCGATTCATCATTCAGGTATCAGGCACTTTATTCAGCCTTGAACATGCTTCCGCCCAAAGAACGCACGTCGGTGCTGCTTTTCTATATGGAAGGATATTCCATAAAAGAAATTGCCGTGATTGAAGATGTGTCGCAGGAAGCAGTCAAGCAACATCTGTCCCGTGGCCGCAACCATCTTCGCGGACTATTGTCAAATAACTAACAACCATTGTATGGAAGACGATAAAATTAAAGACCTCTTCGGAAATTTCAATCCCGGGCTGTCGGATGAATTCCAATTCATGAAGCGCCTCGAGCGCAGCATGGATGCAGTGGAGATAGTCCGACGTCAGAATCTTGCGATGCGCCACCGCAGTCGTAAGGCATTGTGCATTGCCGCCATCGCAGGCTTTGCGGCAGGAATCATCTTTGCATTGTTCATGCCCGTGCTTTGGACTTGGATTCAGTCAATCAGCATAAATATCCCGCACGTCGCCACTGACATCGTTTCCGCAAACTACCGCGTGATAGGCTGGACCCTGTTGGCCGCGTTCTCAATTGTAATCTCGCTTAACACCTACGACATAGTGATGTCGCACTCTGCCGTGGATCATCTTAAAGATAAGTAGAATCATCTAAGACTGCTTATGGAAATAAAATCGTTATCTAAAATTCCTTTCAGCGAAGTACTTGACGCTTTTCAGAACGCATTTCAGGATTATGCCGTGACATTTGACAGGGATGCTGTCAAAGCAATGTTTGAGCGTCGTGGTTTTTGTCCCGACCTTTCTTTCGGTATGTTCGATAATGGCAGGATTGTATCATTCCTGCTGAACGGAACGGGCATGTACTGCGGAATGATGACATGTTACGACTGTGGCACCGGTACACTTCCGGAATATCGTGGGAAGCATCTTGTCTCAGAGCTTATCGTGGCTGCTGCAGGAGAGTTGAAACGTGCGGGAATAAAGCGGTACATACTCGAGGTTATAGAATCGAATAGCTCCGCTCTGACGGCCTATCAGCGGGAGGGATTTGAAATCGCGTCCCGATATCTTTGCTTCAATCAGGAGATTGCATCGCTCCACGTTGCATCCGATATTAAACTCGATATTGAGGTTAAGGATATAGATGTGGACGGGATACGCGATTTGGCGCATTTCCAAGACTTTTCTCCGTCGTGGCAAAACGATATAGAGTCACTCCGCCGAGGCCGAGCCGGAGTGATTATGAAGGCGGCGATGTATGAAAACCGTTGGGTGGGGTATTGTGCCGCAGACCCCGTCACCGGCGACATAGCCCAGATAGCGGTAGACAGGAACTTCCGTCGGCGCGGAGTGGCGACTTATTTGCTACGTGAGATACTGAAACATGTCACATCTTCCACCGTGAAAGTGCTCAATGTTGACTCGGAATGTAAATCACTTCCCGCGTTTCTCGCAGCCCTCAACTTCCGCCCGGGACTCTCCCAATTCCTTATGAGCAAGAGTCTTTAAAAACCTTTATTCATTTAAAGATTGAAGGACTCTTCATAAATCAGAGTGCCGTCGGGCTTGGAGAGGCGTACCCAATCGACGGCGCCGCAGCCTTTGAAACGGAAGATGAGCTGGTTGACAAGTCCAACGGGCTGATGATACTCCATTTCATGAATCATCTTGTTGTCGATATAGAATTTTGAGTTGCCGTCCGACACGGCAATTTTCATGACTTGCCAAGGCGCGGCTGTGAAATTGTGCAGGTCGAATGAATGTGTGTCGCCTTTCATTTCGTTTTCACCGCTGATAAATTTAATGAAGGCGTTGCCTTGCTCGTTCATCGCAAAGCCATGTGTGGCAGCATCCGAACCGATATACATTATAATGTCGCTGCACGGTATAGCATGTTCCTCGGCAGAGTTGCGCACGTTGGCTTCAAGTATGAAATTGTCGCCGTCGATAAGATTCTCTTTGAAAAAGGTGTATGTGACAAACATGTGGTTGGTGCGCGCGTCAGCCGGAATACTGTCGAAGGGCAGGCTGATATAGCCTTCTTTCTTGATTACTTCATCGAGAGTGTAGGTCTTGTAGATATTGCGTCGCTCGTCGCGCACCGATACCGACCATCCGGGTTTATGGCTCTGCACGGAAAGTCGCTTGATTTCCTGATCCTTATATTTGAGATAGGCCTGGCCTTCACCTTCATATATGAAAGTGGTGTTGACCGAATGGATGTTTTCGGGAAGTTTACGCTCGGTCACATCACCGTTTGCCTCGACATATCCGATAGTTATGTCCTTCATGAGTTTTTCGGGGATGTCATAGGAGAATGATACCGTCAGCGGCGAATTTCCGCTCTGGGGAGATACCGAAAACTCTATTTTTGAAAGCAGATATTCCGTATATACATCTTTCAACCAAAATTGATATGCAATCACACCAAGGATAATAAAAGCGGCCAGCATGAGCATTGCCAGATACTTTCTTGATTTCCGGTGATGCCGGATGTATTCCTGCACGGGTGAAATTTCCTCGATTTCCGGAGCGGCAGGTTTTGAAGGAGCGGGATTTTCCGGTTCTTTTACTTCCGTATCAATCTCGGCAGCCACGGTATTATCCTCTCCGGACTTCGTTTCCTCCACCGGGATATCGGCTTCTTTTTCTTCGGAAGGTACGGGGCTTACAGGCTCGGCCGGCATTTTCTTCTGCATCTCGGCCTCCTTGCGCATCACAAAATCAGTATACCCTTTGTATCCTAAATAAATACAGAGAGCCTCTTTGGTAGCCATCTGTGGATTTCCGGTATGCTGCTGAAAGAATCGTTTCAGAGTGGCGGCATTTATATTGATGTTAGTAGCTTCGTTCAACATATTTGCCAGCGTCTTGAACTGGGTCAGGTTCCATGTGTCGGAATGACCCCAGGACTGGAGACGTTCGTTATACTCCTTGATTATTTCTTTTACATACCCTTGATTAGGAAGATTGCTCATGGTATATTGATTTTAAATCTGATTTCAAAAGAATACAAAAAAGACTTCGTTATAGAGTAGAAGTAATGCAAATTTACTCAATTTCCGCGATATTGCAAAATACATATTTTGTGTTCCGGAAAATATTCCCGTTTTTTTCGGCAATATGTTGTTTTATGAGCCTGAGACGCCTCTGAAGGCCTCCGGAACGCTTGTTTCGTGCTTTTTTGTCGTTAATTTATTCGTGTTTTAGTTAGAGGTGCCATTAATATAATACCTATCTTTGCCACTGAAAAAACAAAGCCTTATTAACCCCTCTTGATAACCATGAGACCAATCATCAGCATATTGTTTTTTGTTTCCGTATCAGCCCTGACGGCGTACGGCAAGAATCCGGAAGTGGCCTTGAAAAACGGCGGCTCATCCATCGTTGTCGAGGATCATCTTTCACATCCTCTCTATTGGTGGCCTTCGACTTTGCTTGAGTATGATTTTCCGGCAGAGAATGATGTCAATCCCGGAACGCTTGTGCTTGAAGACAAGAGTACGGGTCGGGAGGTGCCTTTTCAGATTTATAATGATAACGGCAAGCGCCGTCTCTATCTTAAATCGGATTTGCCTTCAGGCGGTCGGCGCGAGTTCATGTTGCGCAAGGGTAGCGGGGATGCCACGACCGAATTGCAGGTAAGCCGTAAAGACGGTTTTTATGAAGTCACGACGTCGAAGTATATCGTGAAGATTCCAGAATCAACCAAGGGAAAAATCGTTTCCGGCCCTGTATATTCCATATCGGATGACGGCAAAAACTGGTTGGGAAATTCGTCATTGACATCTTCCGGCGGCAATATCAACCTCAATACAACCATGACTGCCGACGGCCCGCTCTTTGCGGAGTTCAGTCTTGTTTATGATATGCCGGATAAATCGGTGTACAAGGCCACGGTAAGATGCGTCGACGGATACGAATTTGTAGAACTTTCGGAAAGCATGGACGGCTTCGGTTCGGAAAGCACCTGCGCCTGGTCGATGGACTGGAGCGGATTTCAACCCACTCACCGTCAGGCGCCCAACCATCCCTACGGAGCTCCCAAGGCCGATGCTTCCGGATTCGGACGCTACGACTGGGAGGAAGCTGATAAATCGACTCTCAACTCCCACCACGGCATAATGGCGTCGGTGGACACAACCGGCCGCGTACCTTTTGATGTGGGCATCTACGGTAACTGGCCCGCAGAAAACAATGTGACATCCGCTGTGTACTGGAACGCCGAAAGCGACCGTTCGGTAGGATTGTTTGTGCGAGGTATCGAAGGGTGGGACAGCCGCCAATATCCTATCTGGGTTGACCCTCGTTCACTGAGTATAAAGATGTATTGCAAGGACGGTAATCTGCGTTGGAGTTATCCGCTTGTCGACGGCACGCGTACTTCCGCTATAAGTTTTTATCCCCACAGGCTTGATATTGAGCACATGGAGCAGCTTGAAAAGTTGTCTTCGCCTGCAGTGACGTCCACAGGTTCAAGCTATCAGGCTGTGATGGGTCCCCAGTCGCACAATACGTTCCTTCAGAACAGATACAGCACAATATGTCTCAACGACGTGAAGAACTGGCAACTTGAATATCCCGATGGTATGGCTCTGCCGGTGAATGTGTTTGACAACCGTCATAAAGTCACACCGCAGCAATTTGAGCAGATGTTTTTCTACGGCCGCTTCTCCAACGAGCTTCCCACCAGCGGGACATGTCAGGACAGCGGTTACGGTCCCACCTCGTCGCGAAACTTTTATGAAGATTATACCGGGCTGATGAGCGTGTTGCGACCCGAAATGACTCCGGAAATGAGAAAGCGTCTTACTGCCATGTTCCTGATTCATGCTTATGTGGCGGCAGGGGAGGAATACATGCCCATGCGCCATATGCTTGGCGGCCATCCCAACTTTCTTGCCGACGTCAAATCCGTTCCCGCCTTCGCATCCTATCTCTTCCCCAAGCATCCCGAGGCATCGCATTGGGCCGATGTGTTTGAAAAGCATATCGACCTCAACATGCAGTACCATGTGCGCCCGGAAGTGAAATCCTGGGATGCCAAAGGCGGTCGTTGGACCGAAAATCTCAGCACCTACATCTGGGCTGCAATGCGCCCGATGCTGCGTGCCAATTACCTTGCCGAGCGCTATTACGATGGCAAAAACCGTCTTGCCTCGCCCAAGATGGCTCGTCTCGCTGATTTTGTGATGAACTCACTTTCAGCACCTTTTGACGGCGAATCGGCTGATTTCTATAAGAATGAACGTGGCGAGTACGAAGGACGTATCTACTGGGGCATCGCCACGCCCGACAGGGGCAGTGTGCGCATCATGCCTCCCCAGGGTGCCCATGCCGTGCGCCGACTTCCGCCGAGCGGATATTGGCTTCTTGGTAAGGAACTTGAGAATTATGACCCTCTCCTTTCTGAAAATATCAGATATGTGGCACGTCCGGATTATATGGACACTGAATTTTTCACGACGGATGAAAATTCGTTCAGTTTCATGTATGATTCCGAAAAGAAGGACTCAGGAACTCCACCCACACTGCGCAGCAGCAAATATACAGGCAGCGGCATTGTACTCCGTGCCGGAGCCGAGAAGAACGAAGAGCTCTCGGTGCATCTTGTGCAGGTCGACAACGGCCCGAATTACCGCTGGGGCATAACCGGCGACGGAGGTTGCGGAACAATCTATTTCTATGCCGACGGCAAGTCTTTCAGCAACAATGACAAGGAAGATATAGGCGACCGCCGTCTGAGCGATACCGACCTTGCGACGGGATTCGGAGTGTTCAAGGATGGCCGTTTCAAGGCAATCGGTCGCAACGACCTCACCGAACCTCTCTACGACCTCGGAAGCGGACAGTTTGCCCGCATAACATCCTCGGAGGAAAGCGGATACTCATGGCCCGAGTACCGCAGCCGCAGTGTCATGCTTCTCGGCAATGACTACTTCATGATATTCGATGATGTGTTCAATCAGAACATCGCAGGACGTTTCAGCTGGTTCACACATCTTGAAGATGATTTTCCTGAACTGCAGAATGTCAAAGGCGGAGGCCCCGGATACGTATTCTGGGATACGAAGCCCGATGAGATACATATCACAGGCCCCCGGACGAAGGGTATCTGGTTTGACGGAACGGGTGACTTCCTCACATTTGTTTCCCATAAGAAAGGCTACACGACTGCGAAAGCGACTTACGGCTGCGTGGTAACATCGCCCGAGGGTCTGCGCGACTATATATTTATGACCGACAGCCCCGCCAAGGCTGCCGTCGAGGCCGGTGCCGACAGCGTATTCTTTGAAGGCACAGCCGGATACGTACGTACGCTTTCGGGTGGAAATCAGGAATGGGCGCTCTTCCGCGGCGATATTATCGGCAACAGCAATTTCGCAATCCGCCCCGTAGCGGGAAATCCCGGCATCAACGCCAAGGTGGAGAATCCTTACGAAATAAGCGGTCGGATTTACTCGCCCTCGGACGCTGCGGTTGAATTTGAATGGACGAACTTTCCCAAAGGCGTATCCGTGTATATCGACGGCGTGAAGCAGGCTGTCCGCCCTGTCGACAACAGACTTGTTGTTGAGTTCCCGGCGGGAGCGCATAAGTGGAACATAACCAAAGGCTTGCCCGACCTTACTGCGCCGGAAATCGCCTTTACCGAAAACCGCAAAGGGACTACCGCACTGGCCGTCAATCCCGTGGCATCGGCTACCGGATACGTGTATGAATACAGTACCGATCAGGGCCGCACATGGGCGACTCTGAAAAACTCACGCTCCAATTCGATTCTTCTTAAGCCTGTTGAAGGTGAGGAAAAAGGATATGTGCGCGTGAAAGCGGTCAACCGGGATAAAGAGAGCGAAACATCCGTGATATATCCCGTGTACTACACCTCAGAGAAGCCGGCAGCGCCCTCAGGACTTGAGGTGGCAATACACGGCGACAGCCGGACCCTTACCTGGGGCCGCGTTCTCGGATGCAACAAGTACCGCCTGTATCGTCAGCACCCCGGGGGAAAATACCAACTCATATACACCGGCAGCGAAAGTGCTTTCGTCGACAAAGCCACTCACAACGGAGCTGCGCTCTATGCCGTAAGTGCGGTCAACGGAAACGGAGAGAGTGAGATTTCCTCGCCCGTCACCGACGATCCGGCTTGTCTGCTCAATTACAAGCCCATCGAAGAAGACCGTTTCCGCCGTTCTGTCATTATCGGTGGCGGCAAAGACCTGCACGATAATCCTGTACCTACATATTACCCGAACTAATTAATACATCCTACTTATCCTGTGAAGAAGAATATATATATAGCCCGAATTGGAGTAGGCTTGCTGCTGGCAATGTCGGCGGCAGCCTGTACGGAAAGTAAAGAAACCTCAGCGTCGGATTTCTGCGCATTTGTCAATCCTTTTGTCGGTACTGACGGCCACGGCCATACATTCCCCGGTGCTTCCATGCCCATGGGAATGGTACAGCTCAGCCCTGACACCGGTCTTGAAGGCTGGGACAGATGTTCCGGCTACCACTATTCCGACAGCACTATAATCGGGTTTTCTCACACTCACCTTTCCGGCACAGGCCGCTCAGACCTCATGGACGTGCTGGTGATGCCTTTTACCGGTGATTTGAAACTGAAGGCAGGCGACTCCGACAATCCCGAACAGGGCTATCGGTCACGGTTCAGCCACGACGAGGAACTTGCATGGCCCGGATATTACAAGGTGCGTCTGAAGGACTATGATATTGTGGCCGAACTTACCGCCACACCTCGCTGCGGTGTACACCGATACACATTTCCGGCCGACAGCCGTGCGCATCTGATGGTGGACCTGTCGCATCATTTCGCCACGGACTCCGTTATCTCCACAACGATGGAGATACTCGACAACAGCACGCTTGTCGGAAGCCGCCAATCCAAAGGCTGGGGCGAGCCTGGCGAGAAGTACTGGAGCGAGCAGCAGATGTTTTTTGCAATGCGTGTGTCGAAGCCTTTCATGAGCGCCGACATGGTGTGCGACGACATAATTGTTGACAGCAAGAAAATCGACGGCAAGGAAATCAAGGCGATTCTCAATTATGAAACAAAATCGGATGAAGCCATTGAGCTGAAAGTAGGCATTTCGGCTGTAAGTATTGAAAACGCGCTTGCCAATCTCGATGCCGAGGTAGGCAATAAGTCATTTGTAAGTGTGCGTGACGCCGCCCGTGACGAATGGAACAAGCGTCTCGCCTCGATTAAGGTCGATGCCGATTCGGTTACAAAGACAGTATTCTACACAGCTCTATATCATTCGTTGCTCACTCCGTGCCTTTATAACGATGTTGACGGCTCTTACCGCGGTTCCGACAAGAATACACATAAGGCCGACGGCTTCACAAACTATACGGTGATGTCGCTTTGGGACACATTCCGTGCGCAGAACCCACTGCTTGCCCTCATAGCTCCCGACACGACCTCCGACATTGTGAACTCAATGCTCGCACATTACGATGAGTACGGACTCCTGCCCGTGTGGCCGCTCTGGTCCAGCGAAACCAACTGCATGATAGGCTACCATGCCGTGCCGGTAATTACCGATGCTTATTTCAAAGGATGCAAGGGTTTTGATGCCGAAAGAGCATATGAGGCGATGAAAACCTCCGCGATGCAGGACGAGTTCGGTGTTGCCGAGCTGAAAAAGTACGGATATATCCCCTTCGACAAGTATAACAAGTCGGTATCCACCGCACTTGAATATTGCTACGACGACTGGTGCATAGCCCGCATGGCGAAAGCACTCGGTCATGACGATGACTATGATTATTTCAGCAAACGTGCGTCGGGCTACTCGAAATATTTTGATCCGGAGTACAAACTTATGAATGGAGTGTCGTCCGCCGGCTCATTCCGCCGCCCGTTCGACCCCACATATTCATCCTATGGCGAGTGCGACTGGGTTGAGGGAAATTCATGGCAATATTCCTTCTTTGTACCTCACGATGTCGAAGGCCTCATGGCTCTCCACGGAGGCGAAAAGCAATTCGAACAGGCTCTTGACAGCCTCTTCAACAGCAATTCGGGAATGTCGGGAGCCGACGTACCCATTGATATCACAGGCCTTGTTGGTCAGTATGCCCACGGAAATGAGCCGAGTCATCATGTGGCTTATCTCTACAACTACGCCGGTGTGCCCCATAAGACTCAGGAGCAGGTCGGAAACATCATGACAACGCTTTATAATGCCGGTCCCGACGGATTGTGCGGAAACGACGACTGCGGACAGATGTCGGCATGGTACGTGTTCAGCGCAATGGGATTTTATCCCGTCAATCCTGCGTCCGGTGAATATGCCCTTGGCCGTCCAATGGTCCGCAAGGCCTCGATGAGTATCGGAGAGAAGCCTTTTACGGTGGAATGCCGCAACTTGTCGCCCGAGAATATCTACGTTAAATCTGTCACACTGGATGGCAAGCCGTACGACAAACTTTATATCACCGACAAAGACCTTGCAGCCGGTGCCAACCTCGTGTTTGAGATGGATAGCGAAAGACCATGAAAGCGGCCCCGGCTATACTCTTGTTCGTCGCGCTCCCGCATGTGATGTCGGGTGAAGGCTTGTGGCGCAATATCGGCGATACATACCGCTTGAACAATGATGGCCTTGAAGTAGTGGTGGATGCCGCGAAATCAGGCCGCGTGATGGAGCTGAATTACAACGGTGTACCCTTGCTGACATCGTCCGATGCCGATGCCCGCTTCTACGGATCCACACTGTGGATTTCCCCACAGGCCTCATTTTGGCCGGAGGATTCGGTTTTCGACTCTGTTGAATACTCGGCAACCGTTGCCGGACACGGCCTGACCCTGGAGAGTCCGTCGGGCAAAAACGGAATCAAGGTAAGCAAGGAGTACCGTCTGTTGGATGGCGGCGTTACGGGATTGTCCGTGCGTTATACGCTCACAAATATGTCGGATAGTGTGCTCTCGTTTGCTCCTTGGAGCGTTCTCCGTGTTCCCTGCGGAGTCACATATTTCCCTGCGGATGGCAATGAGATTAAAACGAGCGACGGAGCGGAGAACTTTGCCGTGACAGGCAATTCATGCGTGAGGATCGACCAGACTGCCATTGATTCTGAAAAGGCCTGGAAAATTTTCAGTTCAGGAAAAAATGGCTGGCTGGCCCACAAGCAAGACTCCGTGATGCTGATTGTCTGTTATCCCGATATTGATCCGGATGAAGTTCCGGCCGGTCAGGGTGAGGTTGAGGTATTTGGCGCAACAGAAGGCCGATATGTCGAACTTGAGACCCACGGACGGTATAAGACCTTGAATCCCGGCGAGAACATGACTTACAGCATGCTTTGGATAGCCACACCTTGTCAGAAAATAAACCAGTAAATCAAATAAATAAACCACATGAAACAAATAGCTGTCAACACCTTGCTTCTGCTGGCTTGCGCCGGGGCTATGGCCGCACCGAGGACGGTCTACGATGTTAGAGACTACGGCGCTGTCGGCGACGGAAGCACAATCAACACCCGTGCCATCAACGCAGCCATCAGCGACTGCGCGGCAAAAGGAGGAGGCGTTGTCTCCATTCCCGAGGGAGTGTTTGTAAGCGGCACTGTGCAACTGTGCAGCAATGTCACACTACGGCTCATGCCTCAGGCTGTGCTGAAGGGTAGCGCGTCGCCCTCCGACTACATATCCTATATTCCGTCAAAAGACCTCAGCCGCTACGACAGCGGTGAAGGCGGCGACAATGCCAACAGCTCCAAGGATGCCAACTGGAACAAGACATTTATCCTCGCATCCGGAATATCGGATTTTGCCATCGAAGGCGAAGGTACAATCGACGGAAGCCATGTCTTTGACCCTAACGGCGAGGAACACATGAGAGGCCCGCACACGATAATCGTTGGCGAATCGCATAATATGTCACTTTCGGATGTGAATATTGAATGTGCTTCAAACTATGCCGTGATGTGCTATGAGATTGAAAATGCCGTTTTCAGCAATCTTGACATAAGCCAGGGATGGGACGGAATCCATATCCGCGGAGGAAAACACGTGCAGATACGCAATTGCGCTTTCCGCACGGGCGATGATGCCATCGCAGGCGGATTCTGGGAAGATATGGTGATTTCCGACTGCGATATCAACACTTCCTGCAACGGTATCCGCATGATTATGCCCTGCGACGGCCTTACAGTGGCCGGATGCCGCTTTCACGGCCCCGGAGAGTATCCTCACCGCACTTCCGGGGCTGCACGACGCACCAACATGTTATCCGCCATCCTGCTTCAACCCGGAGGGTGGGGTAAGGCTCCCGGCGATGTCCGCGATGTGAATATCCATGATATAGAGATTGATAATGTCAATAATCCCCTGATGTTTATCCTCAACGAGGGTAATAATGGCTATGATATCTGTGCCGAGCGCATCAAGGCCACGCGTGTCAACCGCTACGCATCGTCGATTGAAAGCTGGAAAGGCGGCGAGTACCGCAATGTCAGGTTCAAGGATATTGATATAGAATACGTTGGAAATTCCGACGCCGGTCTTGCGTCGCTGGCAATCACTCAGCCCGACGTCGACGCCCGCGAATTGCCCTGCTGGGGATGGTATGTAAACAATGTGCTCGACATCACATTTGAAAATATCAATCTCACTTGCAAAAGCAATGACTACCGCCCGGTATTTATCTTTGACAATGTGGCCTCGTCCACTTTCATCAATGTGAAATACCCCGAGAAAGCAGGTGTGTCGCCCCTGAGATATATACGTAGTGCAAAAGTAACTGTAAAGAATCCCGGGCTATGAAAAAAATAGTAATGCTTTTGATGTCGCTGGGCGCATTGCTTTCGGCAAGCGCGGATGCGTATTATGCAAATGACAGGGCGCGTTGGCTTTCAATTGCTGAGGAAAGTACGCCGCAACTGACGGTTACAGAAGTAGCTCCCGTCGGGGTAGTGGAAGTGGTTGATGACGAGACTGCCTACCAGCATCACAAGATAATTCCGGCGTACAGCATTGACTCGCTGTATAACGCCCCGTTCAGTGAAGTCAAGACCGCGATTGTGGATTTTGGCAAACACATCACCGGTACTTTCAGTTTCAGCATACGCACCACCGACAAGGTGGCTGACGGTCCGGTCAGGCTCAAACTCACTTTTGGCGAGGTTCCCTCGGAGGTTGCCGAGCCATTTGATCCCTATCCCGGAAAACTGAGCCGTGCATGGCTGCAGGATGAGATTGTGACAGTTGTGGAAATTCCTAATACCATCACAATCGACCGCCGTCTTTCGTTCCGCTATGTAAAAATTGAACTGATGGCATATTCGCCTTATTATGAGTTTAATATTCATGATATGGTGTGCAAGGCCACGACATCGGCAGCTTCCGCTCCCGAGCCTCTGCCGGCCACAGTGGACCCGGTGATTGTCGATATCGACCGGGTGAGCCTGAACACCCTGAGCGAGTGCATGCAGACGGTGTATGAGGACGGCCCCAAACGCGACCGCCGTCTATGGATCGGCGACCTGTATCTGGAAGCCATGGCAAATAATTGCACATTCCAAAGCCATGAACTCACCAAGCGCTGCCTGTATCTGCTTGCCGGACTTGCCGATGATAACGGTTTCCTGCTTGCAACGGTGGTGGAACGCCCCAAACCGCGCCCTCAGGAAAAACAGTTCCTGTATGAGTATTCGCTCATTTTCAACGCCTGTCTCAAGGATTATCTTAAGGCAACCGGCGACACGGCCACCGTGCTTGATCTCTGGCCTGTGGCAAAGCGCCAGCTTGATATTGTCCGCGACTACACCGGAGCCGACGGCCTGATTGATTTTGAACGGCTCGACAACGAGTGGTGGGTTTTCTTCGACTGGAAGGAAGACCTCGTGAAAGAAGTTGCAGCTCAGGGACTCGCTGTATTTGCTTTGAATCAGACACTCGAGCTTGCTGATATGCTGGGCAAGCGTGATGAGATATCCGACATTCCTGCATTGGCAAAGAAGATGCGCAAGGCTGCCCGCGGTGCGTTCTATGACAAGAAAAAAGGAGTGTTTGCAGGCCGCAAAGACCCGCAGGTGTCGTATGCCTCGCAAATATGGATGATACTCGGCGGCATCGCCACTCCTGCCGAGGGTCGTAAGGCCTTGGCCGCTCTTGAGACCCTTCCCGATGTGTGCACCCCCGGCACGCCCTATCTCTATCACTATTATATCCAGTCGCTGATTGATTGCGGCATGCCTGAGCGTGCGCGTGAGGCCTTGGTTGGATACTGGGGCGGCATGGTAAAGAAAGGCGCCGATACTTTCTGGGAGGCGTATGATCCGGCCAACGATTTCATTTCGCCCTACGATTTCCATCCCATCAACAGCTATTGCCACGCCTGGAGCGCGACACCGTCGTACTTCATACGTTCGTATCCCGAAATTTTCCAGAACACGCGTTGGTGTAAAGCCGCTTTCATGGGCAATTCGATTACTGAAAACTGGCTGCGTGTACATCCCGGATTTTTCGCCGACAATAAATTTGCCGGAAGAGGGATAAGCGGCCAGACTTCGACCCGGATGCTGAACCGTTTCGGGAAAGATATTCTTGATTTGAAACCGGAATATGTGATTATCAATGCCGGAACAAACGATTGTGCCGAAAATGACGGTTTCTACGACGAGGAGCTTACCGTAAAAAATATCATTAAGATGGTTGAGCTTGCACGTAAAAACGGCATCCGCCCGATAATGAGTTCCGTGTTGCCCTCCTCGGGATTCAGCTGGCGTCCGGAGGTCAAGGATGCTTCCGAGCGGATTTCCCGCCTCAACACAATATTGGAAGAATATGCACGTAAGAATAATATACCTTACATCAACTACTATCCTTTGATGCTTGCCAAGGATGGAAAATCTCTGTCGGAGGATTATTGCAACGACGGGGTGCATCCGGTGGCAGCTGGGTACGATGTTATGGAAAATCTCGTGCTTTCGACTATTAAAGACCTTGAAAACTAACCAATTATTATCACATAATATGAAACGATTGATTGCCTTGTTTTCAGTTGCTGTGACGTTTGGCGCCTCGCTTGCCTCAGCTTCTGACAATATTGCCTATTGTGACGACAATGTTCGCTTCACCGTTATCACCGATGCCTCCATCCGAATGGAGTATGCCCCTGACGGAAATTTTGTCGACGACAAGTCGCAGGTTGCCGTAGTGCGCGACTATCCGGAAGTTCCCTTCAAGGTGAAAAACGGTAACTGGATTGAAATCACCACTCCCAAAGTTAAGTTGCGCTACAAGAAGGGTAGCGGTAAGTTCACGGCTGACAACATGTCGGTGTCGGGAGTGAAGGGTGCTTTCCAATTCAACTGGAAGCCCGGAACTGAACAGAAATCCAATCTCAAGGGTACGTACCGAACTCTCGACGGATGTATCGGTGAGTATCACGGCCCACTGTCGGCTAATAAGAAAATCGAAATGGAAGACGGCCTGCTCGCACGCGACGGCTGGACTCTGATCGACGATTCCAAATCATACCTCTTTGATGGCGCGAGCGACTGGGATTGGGTTAAGGAACGTAATTCCGCACCCGATGCACAGGACTGGTATTTCATGGCCTACGGCAATGACTACCGCAAGGCTCTCTCCGATTTCTCTGTATTCTCCGGCAAGGTGCCTCTGCCTCCCCGCTATACTTTCGGATATTGGTGGAGCCGCTACTGGACATACAGCGACCAGGAACTCCGCGACCTTATTGACAAAATGGAGTCATACAATATTCCCCTTGACGTTCTTGTGGTGGATATGGACTGGCACTATATCGACGGAAAACGCGGCGGATGGACCGGTTTCAGCTGGAACAAGGCTCTCTTCCCCAAGCCCGACAAATTCCTGAACTATCTCCAGTCGAAAGACCTCAAGATTACCCTCAACCTCCATCCCGCGTCAGGTATCATGCCTTTTGAGGAATCCTATCCTCAGATTGCAACCGATATGGGTCTCAATCCTGCCGAGAAGAAGGAAATTCCCTGGTACGGCTCCAACAAGAACTTTATGAAAAGCGTGTTCCGCAATGTTCTCAGCCCCATGGAAAAAGAAGGCGTTGACTTCTGGTGGCTTGACTGGCAGCAGTATCTCAACGACCTTGAGCTTAAAGACCTGAGCAACACATGGTGGATTAATTATGTGTTCTTCTCCCAGATGGATAAATTCACCGACAAGCGCCCGATGCTCTATCACCGTTGGGGCGGTCTCGGCAATCACAGATACCAGATCGGCTTCTCCGGCGATGCTTATGTGACCTGGGAATCGCTTGATTTCCAGCCCTACTTCAACAGCACCGCCTCGAATGTGCTTTATGGATTCTGGAGCCATGACATCGGCGGACACATGTTTGCCAACGAAAAAGAAGCCGGAGCTTCGGCTATCGACCATATTGATCCTGAAATGTACGTGCGCTGGATGCAGTTCGGCGAATACAGCCCCGTACTGCGTACCCACTCCTCCAAGCACAAGAATCTTGCAAAAGAGCCCTGGGTGTTCAAGTCGGATATTCTTGATATCCTCACCGACATCATCAACAACCGCTACCGTATGGCGCCCTACATCTATACTCTTGCCCGTGAAGCCCATGATACATCAGTGTCGATGTGCCGTCCGATGTACTATGATTATCCCGATGCTGAAGAGGCCTATTCGTTCCGCAACCAGTATATGTTCGGCGACCGCATGATGATTGCCCCTGTCACCGCTCCCGGAAAAGACGGTTACACAACCCTCAAGGTATGGCTCCCCGAAGGACAATGGTATGAAGTTCATTCCGGCGAACTGCTCGAGGGCGGAAAAACTATCGAGCGCGAGCTTGCTCTTGACGAGTATCCGGTGTATGTAAAGGCCGGTTCCGTGCTGCCTTTCCATAAAGGCCGCATGCGTAATCTCCGCGGAAATAACGCACCGGTGGAAATCACCGTGTATCCCGGACAGCAAGGTTCGTTCACCATGTACGAGGATGCCGGAGACAACAAGGATTATGAAACGGCATGTGCATGGACAGATTTTGCATCCGCTTTCAATGGCGATACTCTTTCAGTTGCCATCTCGGCACGTCGCGGCAGCTATGAGAACATGGAGCCCACGCGTGATTACAGCGTGCGTGTGCTGTGCTCGGATGTTCCTCAGGCCGTATTCGTGGGCGACCGCAAGGTGGATTATACCTACGACCCCAAGGAACTCAGTCTTATAATTGACCTTCCCGGCTATGACTGCTCCAAGGCATCGGATGTGAAAATCGTTTATCCCGCCAACCGCAAGAATCTTGCAAACGGCAGTCTCGGCCGCATGAAGCGAGTGGTGAAAGCGATAAAGGATTTCAAGGATGAACGCGATGTCAACCGTGTGTTCGACGACACTCTTGCCTCGCTTGGTTCCGTGTTCGTGACAATCGGCTACGACCCCGCATCGGTCGGAAATGTTGTCGGCGAGTTTGAGGAAACATATTCCCGCCTGCCTGAAGTTCTGTCGCAGTTCGGCGAAAAAGAAATTGACCTGGAGGACCGTCAGTGGTTCCTTGACCGCATTGGCTACCGTCGTTAAACGCGGTTGAAACGTTTTTGCACAGACACGGTGTCGTTTTTCAGGCGACACCGTGTTTGTCGTTTTTTTGTCGTTTCTTTGTATCTTATTTATCAGCTTTAGTATTAAGATGAAATGTTGTCGGTTAGCTAACTTTGCAATCGGGTTGGAGGACGGATGCTCCGGCCGATTGTAGAACCATTGACTAATTATTATCATAGCCTAATGCGAAATACCAAAATCTGGATACCGCTCATTTTAGCCGCTACGGTGTGCTGTCATCACGAAGCTAAGGCAGAAGTAAAAAGACCGGTCGAGACACCTGCTGAAACGGTGTGCCGAATCGGCGACAAGTTGATTCGCGAGACCCCGTTTTCGTATAAGCTCGATTTGCAGAAGCAATCCGACAAATTCGGCAATCTGCATACGATTGATTTCGGACGCACTTTCGGTCTCGGCTACGGTGGCGTGGCCTACGCCTACACCAACATGTACTTCGAGCGCGATACTACCATGCTTGTCGAAATCGACCACAACGACGCCTGCAAGGTGTGGTGCAACGGCGCTCTCGTGTATGAGAAGCACGGCTTCAGAAATCTTGCGGTGATGAAAGACGAACGCAGCATCAAGATGCCGTTTTCATTCAACCTCACCCTCCGGGCCGGAAACAATGATATTATTATAAAGTCGGAGACATCCGGACAGGGCAAGTGGTGTGTGCTGCTGCAGCCGCCGAGCGAAAACGACAAGGTCTACAAAGTAAGCCCGCAATACCCCTCGATAGGTCTTGAGCGCGTGAAGAACATCGACGACAAGGTTGCCGACATAAGCAACTGGCTCGTCATTGGCCCCTTCGCACCCGGAATCGACACTGTGTACAAGCCTGAGAAGGAATTTGTGTTCGGCCACATGTACGCAGGCCTTGACGGTGCGGTGACTTGGACAATTCCCAAGATTGAAGTTCTCGGTCAGATGATTGACCCTGCACCCTGGGGCACGACCTACCAGTGGAACTACCACAACGGTGGCGTGGCTTGGGCCATGGAACAGTTGGGCGAACTCACCGGGGATGACCGATACTATTCCTGGGCAGTGAATTTCTGCGATTATCAGATGGAAGGTATTCCCTTCGTCGACTATCAGGTTAATAAACTCAACGCGTATTTCAATTCGGCAAACTCGCTCGTTATCGGTTCGACTCTTCTCGACTTCACTCTCGCACCGTCGCTTCCGATCATATACCGCTTGAGGAAGGAAGAAAACTTCCGCAACAGGGAAGTATACGAGAAATTTATCAGCAACATGATTGAATATGCCAGCCACGGTCAGATCCGCAGCGAGGGCATGTCGAACTACACCCGTACAACTCCTGAAGTCTACACCGTGTGGGTCGATGATATGTTCATGGGCATCCCGTTCCTTATCCAGGCCGGACTTTATGCCAATACACAGCAGGAAAGGGATTCGTTCTTTGACGATGCTGCCCGTCAGGTTGTCGATTTCAACAAGCACGTGTGGGATAAGGATGCAAAATTATACATGCACGCCAATTACACATCGCGCCCTGAAGTAAAGCTACCGCACTGGTCGCGTGCCAACGGCTGGGCCATATGGGCCATGTCGGATGTGCTGATGCATCTGCCCAAGAGCCATCCTCTTTACTCCTGTATTCTGAAGCAATACAAGACACACGTGCGTTCTCTCGTTAAATATCAGAACGAACATGGTTTCTGGCACAATGTCATTGACCGCGACGATTCTCCCGACGAGGTTTCCGGCACGGCCATTTTCACCATGGCGATAGCCCGCGGCATACGTCTTGGATGGATTGATGCCAAAACTTATCTTCCCGCCGTGAAAAAAGGATGGGAAGCTGTGGCTTCAAAAGTCGAGGACGACGGCACCGTTCACGATATATGCGTGGGCACCATGTGCAGTGAGGATGAGGATTATTATGTCAACCGTCCTTTCTGGGATGACGACACACACGGCTCGTTTGCTGTGATTTTTGCAGGAATAGAAATGCAGAATCTCCTGAATAAATTGAGTGTATGACAAGAATGAATATTAGTTTGAGAAGCGTGCTCCTCCTTGCCTTGATTATAATCAATTGGGGCGGAGGAGTACGGCTTTTTGCACAGATGAAGGCTCCTGAAAGCTGGCTCGGTTATGAAGATGTTTTCGGGGTGCGTAACGGCTTGAGACATTACGATTTTGATGTGCTGCTCACCGAATCGTCGGCTCCGGCCAATGTGTTCTGGCCCGGCGACAATATTGATTTCAAATTTCAGATTATCAATAATACCGATTCCCGGATTTCTGTTGATGCGACAGCGCATGTGATATCTTACGGCACACGCGGTATTGAAAATGATATATGGCTTCCTCAGATTGTCCGGCTCGGAACTGACAGGAAGATTCCCGTGAAGATTGAGATTGCACCCAACGGCTATACCGATGTTCCTTTGAAAATCGAGGGCATTGACCGCTTCGGGGGCTATGCCGTTGTTCTCGATTTGGGAAAACACGGACGCCGGCTCGCCACGTCTTTCGCTTACAGCATGCAGCCGTCGCCGGTCAAGATGCAGTATCCCCGTCAGTCGCTCGATGATTTGGGAGTTGATTTCCTCAGCAGGGTAGGTGTGCAGTCAATCCGCAGGGCTATCCCTTTTATATCCCCCACCGACCCCGACTATCGCACATTCATGAACGAGCTTGATGCCCAGATGCGCCGTTACAGCGACAACAACATCACGGTAATGCTCATGTTCGGCGAGGGACGCACGGCTTCTTCCGTTCCGCTGGGAACAGGACGCCCTCATCTTGACGCGCAGGGACGTTTCCTGCACACGAAGCAGGATTTGGCGTGGATGCCCGACATGGACGACAAATTCAAGTCCTACGTCGAGGAAATATGCGGGCGCTACGGCTGGCCCGAAGGCCCTGTGACTGCCGTATGTCTCTGGAACGAGCCGTGGGAAGGCTCGTCGATTTCGGGTTGGCAGGCCGATATGCTGCGCTACCGCGAGATTTACACAAAGATGGCCGAAGGCGTTATTGCGGCACGCGACAAGGGTGCCGATGTCCTTGTGGGCGGCGGTGATTCAAACTCCAATGCCCTTGATAAATTCTTCGCCGACGGCACTATGGATATTCTTCCGATATTTGATTTCGTGTCAATCCATTATCAAGGTCTTGAAGCCCCGGTGCTCTATCCCGAATGGAACAACAGAACCTATCATAAAGGCCGCGTGAAGGTGTGGGACACGGAAAGTTGGGTCGGAAACACCGACGACCGCATAGGCCTTGTAGTGGCTACAAACCGCGCCTGCGGATATGACCGTTCGATGGGCATTTTCGGAGGTTACATGTATTCAGGTGAGCCGAACCGTTCGCAGCGTACCATGTCGGTGCGTACGTCGCGAGGCACGGAGACCGTCGACAAATTGCATAATTCTTGGTCGGCTGCCGCAGCGATGGGTGCAGTGCAGCGACTCGTGGGCGAGCGCGATTTCAGGGAATTGCTTTTCCGTCCCGGACTTCCCTGGATTATGGTGTTCGACGGATATGAAGGAAACGATGACGACGGAACTGTGGTTATCGCTGGCGACCTTTCGGATGCTTTCGGTGCCGACCACGTGCTCTATGGCTCGGTCAAGCGCTCCGACAACGCCTGGATGACCGTCAAGGCGCGCCCTGAATTTGTCCTCTATGATTTCTATGGCAACAAGATAGAGCCAAAAAATGGATTCTATGAAATTCCACTCGGTTGTCAGGGCTACTACATGAGAACCACCGGCAAGAAGAATTCTTTCAAAAACTTGCTTAAGACCCTTCGTGAATCACGGATTGAAGGCTACGAACCGGTTGAGATTGTAGCGGAAGACTTTACCGCACCTCTTAATTCCGGCAACTCGGCTGTGACGCTGCGGATAACCAATGTGCTTAACCGTCCCGTCAAGGCTAAATTAGATGCGAAAATCGCCGGAATTACCTTGAATTATCCGTCAAACGTCAATCTCAAGGCTCACGAAACCAAGACTGTGAAACTTCAGGTTGCCAACGGCGTCCCGGCAGCAAACAATACTTATCCGCTTGAGGTGAGTTTCGATGCCGGAGCCGACGGAAAGACGGTACACAAGGAGGATATGCATGTCAATTATATCGCCCGCCGCCCAATCAATGTTGACGGCAATCTTGACGAATGGAGTGGGGTGATTCCTCAGACTCTCACATCCTCCAAAGCCCGCATATCCCTTACGGAAGCTGCATGGCATCCTTACGAACAATTCGATACCAATGCCGAAGGACTCGCGCAGACATGGCTCGCTTACGATGACGATAATTTTTACTTCGCGGCGAAGGTGGCCGACAGCACTCCGCATCCCGGAACGATGCGGTTTGCCGACCGTGCCGATGATGATTTCTTCTATCCCGACACCGCGTATATGTCAACACCCCGGTCGATGAAGGGTATCATGACACGAGTTCAGGCCGGAGCCGACGACAGGACGGCACTCTGCCTTCCCGACACTTCGGCACGTGTGAAGAATTATATCGAGAATTCCGAGACCGTGCAGTCGATAGGTTTCGACCTTTCGCTTCCTGCCGACCGATATACCCGTACGGCGCTCTATTTCCCGGCGATACGTCAGAATGGAGTTGATGTGGCCGTGTATGACCGGGAAACCGGCCGTGAGCTGCTTACGACAGGCATCGACAAGATGTGGGATGGAACGTATCTGATTCTCGACCTGTGCGGTGACGTGCGCGTAAGATGCACAACCCGCGGCTGGTGGTACACCGTAAAGGTTGGAGGAATTTTCCTGGATTCGTCCTCACGTGTACCGGCAGGAAGTGTGAAGTCCGCGGCTTCCCTGGTAGGAAAAGACATTGACACCATGGGCAATTGGCCCGGCACTTACGGCTCGTTGGGTTATGAAATCCCGGGCGCTGCCAAAAATCTCCCCGAGGGTTATGATGTGAGTGTGGTTGAATTTGACGACTATCTTGCCTTGCCCTGGCCTGAGGGCGTGCGCCGCTTCACATATCGCAAGCGTCCCGTCCTGCCCGACGGGGTGAACGGCATAGCGACCGACAACATATTGATTGCCTTCAACGTGATTCCCGAAGGCGAGGATGGCATGGAAATATGCCCGGCAGGCACAATGCCGCGTTTCACCGGATATAAATGCACCGACTACGAATATGCCCTCAATACTGTCGCGCCCGAATACGGAGGCGGATTTGAGGTGTGGCGTATGCTTGTGCCGGGCATGCCCCGCAAGCATTTCTATCCCCGCCAGCCTTCTTCCGATTACGACGGCGCCGTATCCGGTGCGCGCCTGAACGTTGTACGTCAGGGAAATACCCTGTACTATGAATGTGCGATACCGTGGAGCGAGATGCCCGATGTAAAGAAGGCATTTGAAAGCGGCGCACCCGTGAAATTCTCCGCGCGCGTCAACAACGATACCGCAGGGGCAGCCTGCATGGAAACGGCTGTTGGCCGCAGTGTATCAAAAATCAATTCTAGAGCTTTCCATCCCGATTGGAAAGAGCACTGGTCGAATGAAGTTATTTTCGGAGTTGAACCATAGAGGGTGTTTCATAATATGAGTTAATCCGTGGGTTCCGTATTACGGAGCAGCTTTTGAGCTGAATTGAAGGAGTGTACCGGATGTACACGACTGAAATGAAGCACAAAAGATGCCCGGAAGACGGAAAGGCGATACTAACTTTATTATTATAACCCTCTTCCGATAATGTTAAAAGAACGTTTGAATATGATATTATAATTACCGTAGTTCCGGTTTCTCTTTGGTGCTTTTCCCATAACTCTTTGGTCGAGTGGCTACTGCCACACTCCCGCATCGTTATGAGAAAATCCCTCAAAGATAAACCGCCCACGAATTAACGGATATTATGAAACACCCTCTTAAAAAACTGATTGTATCATTTCTTGTCACTGCGCACGCCGGGATTCTTTCGGCGCAGACGCAGCTTGACCTGCTGCCATTGCCCGTCAATGGCAGCCCTTTCTATAATACCGCGCCCCTTGCTTTCGGAATGGCCGAATACGAGAATCCGCTTGTAAATTCGGTCAACAGAGAGCCTTATTGCGCGAGTTCGATTTCTTTCCCGTCAGTCGACGAGGCATTGCAGGTGACACATTCCGAATCATCGCGCTTCAAATCCTTGAACGGCGACTGGAATTTCAAGTTCTGCAAGGACTTCGGTGATGTTCCCGGCGGTTTAATGTCACCGGCCACCGATGCTGTCGCGTGGGATGTCATTCCCGTTCCCTCCACATGGGAAATGCTCGGCTACGGCGAAAAGGTGTATTGCGGACAGGGCTATGATTTCCGCCCTGTCAATCCGCCTTTTGTCCCGAGGGAAAACAACAATGTAGGATTGTATCGCCGCTCGTTCGACGTTCCGGCATCGTGGTCCGGCAACGACATTCTGCTCAATTTTGCCGGAGTCCGGGGGGCCTTCTATGTGTTTGTCAACGGCAAAAAGGTGGGATACAGCGAGGACGGAGGTACGCTTCCGGCTGTTTTCAATATCACTCCGTATGTGGTCGACGGCAAAAATGACCTGCTTGTGGAAGTGATGAGATGGAGCGATGCCTCATATCTTGAGGATCAGGATCATTGGCGCTTTCACGGAATCGTGCGCGATGTACGTCTTGAAGCTCGCCCCAAGGTTCATATTCAGGATTTTACGGTCATTACCGACCTTTCCGATGATTTCCGCAGCGCCAATCTCAGGGTAAGGCCTTTCATTTCAGGCCCCTATGCCAATCTTGACGGCTGGACTCTTGAGGGATGTCTCTACGGAAAGGATAATCGCGAAGTACCCGGCTCCCGGATGAGCGTGGAAGCCGGAAAAATCCGTGATGAGAAATATCAGAAAAATCCTGTGCTCGCCAAGTACATTTCTGCAAAGATTGACAATCCTTTGCTCTGGTCGGCTGAGACCCCCGAACTCTACACACTTGTTCTGTCCCTGAAAGATAGCAAAGGCAACCTTGTGGAAGCACGCAGCGCCAAGATAGGATTCCGCCGCATTGAGGTAAAGAACGGCGAATTATATGTCAACGGCCGTCCTGAGCTGCTTTACGGAGTGAACCGTCACGATCACGACCCCGCCGGGGGTAAGACTGTTAGCCTGGAGACAATGCGCCGCGACGTTGAGCTTATGAAACAATTCGGATTCAATACCGTGCGAACATCCCATTATCCTGCCGCCGCAGAGTTCTATGACCTTTGCGATGAGTACGGACTGTATGTGATGGATGAGGCCAATGTGGAAACCTGCGGTGCCGATGCAGAGCTGTCGAACAACGAGTTATGGCTCTTTCCTCAACTTGAGCGTGTGGCCGGAATGGTGAAGCGCGACATAAACCATCCTTCGGTTATTTTCTGGTCCTTGGGAAATGAATCGGGTGTAGGACCCAATCATGCCGCCCGCGCAGCCTGGGTAAAGGATTACGACCCTACGAGATTGATTCATTTCGAGGCATATCTGCATAACGGAGGCTCGCATCAATACGGTTATGGTCGCGATTTCATGAAGACTGACCGTCCGGCGGTAAATCCGCCCGAACCTGCGGCGGTGGATGTTGTGAGCACAATGTATCCTTCGGTTGAGGGTGTGATTGAGCTTGCGACGCAGCCCGGAGAAACGCGCCCTGTGGTAATGTGCGAGTATGCCCACGCCAAAGGTAATGCGGTGGGAAATCACCGCGAGTACTGGGATGCTGTGAAGAAGTATCCCCGCCTTATCGGAGGATATGTGTGGGACTGGGTGGACCAGAGCATATACCTTACCGACAGTGTCACCGGCAAGAAATATCTGTCGTCGATAAATGGCACGAACGGTCTCGTTTTTGCCGACCGTACCCCGAAACCGGCCCTGTATGAGTGCAAGAAAGTGTACGAGCGCATCGGCTTCGCTTTCGACGGCAAGACGCTCTCTGTGAAAAATAACTACAATTATCTGCCGCTCAGCCGGTTCAATATCACTTGGAAACTCCTTGAAGACGGACGTGTGGTTGATAGCGGCAGATGCGACGGCCTTGACGCACTCCCCGGCGAGACGGTCTCGGCACCTGTTGCCCTGAAAACCAAAGGCCGCGCCGGAGAACTTGTACTTGAGGTGAACGCTCAGCTCAAGGATGCCGAAATCTGGGCGCCAGCAGGTTTTGAGGTGGCTTTCGGGCAATTCAAGATTGCCGACCCGACAAAGAAGGCGGAAGTCCGCAACGGTTCGGCCTTGAAGGTTGATTCGTCGGGAAAAGGCGTCCACATCACCAACAACAGAATCAACGTGACATTCGATAAGGTCAACGGCGCTCTGAGCAGTTGGATTATTGACGGCAAGGAGTTTCTTTCTGAGCCGATGAAGCTCAATCTGTGGCGTTCGCCGACTCAGAACGACGGCTCATATCCTCCGACAAACGAAATCGGACGTGCCTGGGTAGCTGCCGGACTCGACAGCCTTGCGCATACCCTCAAAAAATTCTCCATTGCCGAACAGAACGAAAATTCGGTTAAGATAATTTCCGAATACCGTGCCGCCCGCCCGGGTAATGACGCATGGGTTGATTATACAAGCGTCTATACAGTCACCCGCGACGGCAAGGTGCGGATTGACACCGATTTGCAGCCTTCCGATAATATTGTCAGCTTCCCCTGCGTGGGCTACCTGATGGGCGTAAATCCCGGTTTTGATAATTTCTCGTGGTATGGCCTCGGCCCTCAGGAAGCATATCGCGACCGCCGTGAGGCCGTGCGACTTGGACGCTTCAGCGGTACCGTCGGCGAGCAATTCACCCATCACACCTATCCTCAGGAAAACGGCAACAAAATGGATTGCCGCGAGGCATCGCTGACGAGCCGTGCCGGCAAAGGCCTGTGTGTATCGGGCGCGCCGACCTTTGAAACAACGGTGATGCACTATACTCTCGACAATCTTACCACGGCCGACAATGACAAGGATCTCGTGAGAACCGACGGCGTGTCGTGGACAAACAACACGGCTTCCTATCCTTTGGGAAACCGCAGTTGCGGTCCGCCCCCACTGCCCGAGTATGTGCTCGATGCCAAGCCTGTTTCTTTTTCGTTTATACTTAGTGCTTTAAAATGATTAGTCTTAAATCTCTATTTCCATTAAAATGATTAATCTTAAATCTCTATTACTGCTTTCGCTTTCCGTGGCCGCAGTTGCCGCGGATGGCGAGGAAATCCGGCGCCAATATCTTTGGCCCGACGGGAAAATGCCCGATGCACAGTCCCATCAGATTGCGGCCATGCTCAATGTGGCTCAGAGCGATGACTTTAATGCCGATGAAAACCGCAAGCCTTTTATCGAGTGGTTCGAGACTCCCGACAGTGCCGCAGCCAACGGATGTTGCATGGTGCTCATTTCCGGAGGTTCTTATCAGAGCTGCTGCGACATATCACTTATAGAGCAGTGGAAGCGTACTTTTACCGATGAAGGCTACCAGTGTGTCAATCTCGTGTACCGCACTCCCTGGCCGGAGAATCTTCCGGTGCATCAGACCGCGTGGGAAGACGGGCAACGTGCCATCCGCCTGATACGCAGCCAGGCCGCGTGTCGTGGTTTCGCCCCCGATAAGATAGGCACCGTGTCAATGTCGGCTGGGTCGCATCTTGCGCTCATGCTCGCCACATCAAGCCTGACCCCGGCATATGAGCCGACGGATGATATTGACACAATCCCTTGCAATATTAATTTTGCGATAGTAAATGCTCCTGCTGCCGTGCACACCGACAGCGCCAACGGACAGCGGAAATGGTATGATTCTTCCTTGGAAAAATCCATTTCATTCGACTTCGCTTTCGACTCCCTTACCTGCCCTGTGAGTCTTCACCACGGAGGCGAGGACCCGTATACTCCCATCATGTCAACACGTGTCTATCGCCGCTTGCGGCAGATGCACGTCCCTGCCGAGCTGCATCTCTATCCCGGCAAAGGTCACGGAGCTTACGGGCTTGAGCGCGGAGTGGAGTTTCTCAATCAGCTCAATGTCACAGGCAAGCTGCAGCCCGAGGTGGAGCTGATGAAGCGTTATGCCACAGATGATGCCCGCGGAGGATACATGCGCCAACAGGTATGGCCTGAAAATATGGTTCCCGATGCCGAACCACATCAGTACGACGCTTACATCGAGTGGCATTTCCCGAAAAACAGGACTACCGACGCCATACAGATTATTTACAGCGGCGGCTCCTACTCCGGCAATGACCCCGACGGATTCGAGGTGGCTCCCGCGCGCCGTTATCTCAACGACCTCGGCGTTACCGTTGTCACGATGCGTTACCGTTGTCCGCGCCCCAAGAACAAGGCCAAGCACATCGGCGCCTGGCAGGACCTTCAGCGCACCGTTCGTCTGGTGCGTTCCCAAGCCGCTTCGCATGGCCTGAATCCCGACAAGATTGGTATAATGGGCAGTTCGGCCGGAGGCCACCTTACCCTTATGGGCGTGACAACATCGCAGACTCCGGCATACGCTCCCATCGACAGTATCGACTCCCTGCCCTGTAATGTGCAGTGGGGTATCGGAATCTATCCCGCATACGCTCTTACCGACGGACTTGAGGATGGCAACACAAGCGGAGGCAATGACGACAGTGCGGTTCTCGCCCCCGAGTTCGCTTTTGACCAGTCAACCGTGCCGATGCTCTTTATCCACGGCGATGCCGACGGATGGGCCGCCATGAATTCCGTGAAGTCGTGGGAACGCATGCGCGACATGGGAATACAGTCGGAACTGCATACGCTTGCCCTGCGCGAGCATTGCTTCCAGCGCATGGCCTCACCGGGAACAGGAAGCTATACCTGGCTCGGACGGATCTCGGATTTTCTTACAGGTCAAGGCGTTATAAAAGCGCAATAAACCGTGAAGTACGGTTCTTAGCAAATTTGATTGCGTTTTTACTCTTTTTTCTATCTTTTTTGAAGCCGGAAAACGGAATCCGAATCCCTAATTTTGCACTAACGAAATTTACAAAAACTCTAAAAAATATTGAATCCATGAAAAGACAAGCATTGATTGCAGCTTTCATGCTGTGCATGTCGGGTGCGGTGTCAGCTCAGGTTGAACAGACCGTGACACTGGACGAATCTACAAATCTCCAATCCGCTCTTGCAGCGCTGGGTGTTGATCTCAATACTATCACTTCTCTTTCAGTTGTCAATGAAAACGGCACAGCACTTTCTGCAGCCGACTATGCCATTCTCAACGGTATGAAAGCTCTTGAAGTCCTCGACCTCTCGGGCGACCAGGTGACTACAACAATCACAAAGAATGCGTTTGAGAACAATACCACAATCAAGAACGTAAGTTTCCCCGCCAAACTCAACAACCTTGAAGGCGCTTGCTTCAACAACAGTGCACTTGAAGGAGTTGTGACTTTCCCCTCCACACTCACTTCACCCCCTTCAATCATGAACCGTTTCCAGAATTGCCAAAGCCTCACCGGTTTTGAATTTCCCGGCAACGGCTCATTGAGCAGCGTTGACGGTGTGGCATATTGCGACGGCGGACGTACCCTGCTCGTATATCCCTGCGGCAAGCCCGAAAAAGAATTCTCGGTTCCTGAAGGAGTCACCAAGATCCAGGACCAGTCTTTCTTCTACAACAATATACTTGAAGTCCTCAATATTCCGGCTTCTGTGGCAAACGGAGTTGACGTTTCAGCTGATAAGACTTTCCGTTACGTTACAGCGCTTAAGGCTATAAATGTAGACCCCGAAGATGAATATTATGCTTCGTCCTACGGTCTGCTTGTCGACAAAACTTCCGGTACATTGGTAATGTGTCCTCCCATGATTGAGCAGGTTGTGGTCGACGGATCTTTGGTTTCAACCACCCCCGCTTACCGATTCTTCGGCGAGGCTGCCCTGGTTGAGTCCATGACATTTACCGAAGGTGTGACAAGCATATCCAACGAAAGTTGCCGTATGACAAAGAGCGAGAACCTTGATGAGGGTTCCGGCGCTCTGAAATCAATCTTCTTCCCTTCCACACTGACAACAATCGGCGGCAACGCTTTCTGCCGTCGCGGCGATGTGAGCATGATTGTAAGCCGCGCCGTAACACCTCCTGCGGTTGGCAGCAACGCTTTCTTCGATTGTGGAAAGCATGACAACGATCCTTTGGTGGTGTATGTTCCCGAAGAGTCTCTGGACGCATACAGCAACAACTGGGGCAATCTGAAGTCCTATGGCGCGCAGTATGTACCCTTCTACGCTGTGAATATCGCTGAAACAACCCCTGCAAGCCGCTCGGTTGAGGAAATTGCCGAACCCGCCGCAACATCGGTTCTCGGCGATGGTATCGCTCACGAAGGCGCCGAAGTGGCTCTCTCAGCACCTGCGACATACAACGGTCTCTCGTTCGACAAATGGCAGTCGGCACACGAAGATGTGGCTTTTGACAACGCATCATCAAGCAGCACCACATTCACAATGCCTGCCCATGCAGTGGATGTATACCCTGTGTACGTTCAAATCAGCACCGGCATTGAGAACATCGCCACCGAAACAACTGAAGACAACAACGCACCTGCATACGACCTGACCGGACGTCGCGTCGACGACTCCTATCGCGGTTTCGTAATTCAGGGTGGCAAAAAATATTTCAGGAAATAATTGGAGCTGATGGTAATTAGGATTGTTAATTTGAATTAGGTATTAGAAGTGACGGCTATCAGGACATATCCGGAATGATAGCTGTCACCCTTTTTTTAATTGACATCCTCCTCGCACCTGACCTAATATTTACCATATGAAAAAACTGAATCCTAACTTCGCACGAGTCATCCTGTGTTCTGCGATGACTTTAATTCCGGTGTCGGCAGCTTTCGCGCTTGAGGTGACTATGACCCAGTCGGGCACGCTCTCGCACCTGCTTTCATCGGATGAGAAAGCCAACACGGTGGAGCTGACAGTTGTTACCGACAACGGCGCCGGCCTGAACAGTTCCGACTTCGCGGTGCTCACCGCAATGCCCAAGCTCAAGACGCTTGATCTGAGCAAAGACAATAATACGTCCATAATCCCGGATAACGCCTTTGCCGGCGACACCCATATCGAGACGATTTTCTTTCCGGCAAATCTGAGTTCGATAGGCGCAGGGGCTTTCAACAGCAGCGCTCTGGCAGGAACACTTTCTTTTCCGGCATCTTTTAAGGATGTGACTGTTTTCGAATCAAGTTTCATCGGCTGCAAGTCAATCGAGGCTTTCTCCTTCCCTGAAAACACGGCTTTCAGCGCCGCCGACGGTGTCGCATTGACCTTTGACGGCAGCTCATTGCTGAAATATCCTTCCGGCAAGACCGATCCGGCCTACCGTATTCCCGACGGTGTTACATCGCTTGCATCCTCAGCTTTCGCTGATAATGATAATCTGAACTCGCTTACAATCTCCTCCTCGGTGATTTCTTTTGACGCAGAGCCGGAAAAAGTGTTTGCAAACGCTACGGGTTTGAAGGAAATCGAGGTTGAATCCGGAAACAAGGCCTTTGCTTCGGTTGACGGACTTCTTGTGAACGCCCTTGCCCGTGAGCTGATGTTTTTCCCTCCGGCTTACGACCGCCAGTATCTTACGGTTGACGGAAGTGTCGTGGAGTCGGTGCCTATGGCATTTTTCTCGCGTGCGACAAGCCTGAAGCGTGTTGTCTTTACCGAAGGCGTGAAGCGCATCGGCTACCGCGCTTTCCGTCAGGCTGCAGCCGATATCTCAATTCCCATCGAATATATCCAGCTGCCCACAACCATTGAGACGATTGACGGCGAGGCGTTCAACAGCCTTGGCAAGACTATCAAGCAGTTCGTGTGTCTGGCGACAGTGCCTCCGACTCTTACCGGAACATCGACTTTCCGCGAGTCAAATGCCACGGCTATTGTTTTTGCCGTGCCTGCCGAAGCTCATTCGGCCTATCTTGCCAGCCAGCTCGTAAACGACAATTATCCTGCGGGCGGTGGCGGCAGTTTCACCGCCGGACAGATTGTGACCTTCAATTCAATCTCTGTTGAAGGAGGAACCCCCTCGCAGGCTTATTCCGCCAAAGGATTTTCCATCGAAATCACTGCGGATGCCAATGGCGATAAACTGTTCAGCAACTGGGAGACATCAACCCCCGGCGTGACATTCACCAACGCCAGCGAAGCCACTACATTTTTCAAGATGCCTGCTACCGATGTGGAAATCAAGGCCAACTTCGCTTATCCTGTGGCTTATACCGTTACCGGCGCCACAATATCGACAAGCGGCAGCGCTGTTCCCGGAACCGTTGTCGGACTCCGTACCGACCTCAACAAGACCGACGACGCCACCGGCGAAATCCTTACATTCAAGGAATGGAGAGTGGTTGACGGCGACGGGGTAGTGATTGCCAATCCCAAGGCGGTTGTCACAAGTTTCACAATGATTGACGGCGACGTTGAGATTGAGGCTGTATATGCTCCGATTTATGTGATTGACATTGTTGGCGGAGATTGCCTTCTGGAAGCCTTCGAGGGCGACGAGGTCGAGATTACCGCCCACACCGGCAAAGGACAGTTCAAGATGTGGACGTCGGAGACCGAAGGCGTTGTGTTTGCCGACGCCAACAGCGCGACCACCACTTTCGTCATGCCCGCCTCAGATGTGTCCATTGAAGCCGTCTTTGACTCGGCCGGACTTTTTGAAGTGGAAGCCTCGTCGACTGCAATTTCAATTGCCGGAAATTCGATACTGGTTTCCGGAACGGGAGATATCCCTGTCGAGATTTACAATGTTTCCGGAGTTCTCGTGACGAAGGAAATGTGTCATGATGAAGTATCCGTTGATATTTCCTCTCTTTGCGCCGGCATGTATATCGTGAGAGCCGGTGATATATCCAGAAAATTCATCAAGCGATAAAAATTATGAAACACCCTCTAAATATCCGAAATATAATTCCGGCGCTTCTGATATGCGGAAGCGGCCTGATGGTGTCCGCCCAGACCAATGTCACGGTCTCCCTTACCGCATCGCGCGGATTGGCGGCGGCGCTTACCGAAACCGGAGCCGATATCAATACCATCACCGCACTTACGGTGGTTAACGATACCGATGGAAAGGCTCTTACAGCCTCCGATTTCGCAGTTCTCAACGGCATGAAAGCCCTGAAATCGCTTGATATGTCAGGCGATCTGAAGACTACGACAATCACCTCCGCAGCCTTCCAGAACAATGCCACCATCGAGACTTACAAATTGCCGGCCAACCTTACCAATCTTGAAAGTGGCGCCTTCAACAGTTGTGCCATCAAGGGTGTGATTTCATTTCCCGCGACCCTTGCCTCGGCGCCAGCGATTGTAGGACGCTTCCACAATTGCCAGGGGCTGACCGGATATGACTTCCCCGGCAACAAAGTGATTACGGCAATCGACGGAGTAGCCTACTGCGATGGTGGCCGCACATTGCTTTCATATCCCTGCGGACGCCCCGGTCGGGAATACACCGTGCCTGAGGGAGTGACGAAAGTCCAGGATCAATCCTTCTACTACAACAATATCCTTGAGGTGCTGAATCTGCCCTCAACCATGACTTCTATCGTAGGCAATTCCACATTCCGCGAGTCCACAGCCCTCAAGGCCGTCAACGTGGCTGCGGGAAACACGCTCTATGCCTCATCCAACGCCCTTTTGGTCGACCTTACGGCAAAAGAGCTTGTATATTGCCCTCCCATGATTGAGGAAGTGATTGTATATGGTTCCATGGTATCGTCCACGCCCAACTACCGCTTCTTCGGAGGTTCGCCGAATGTCCGCACAATGGTATTTACCGAGGGTGTGGAAACTATCGCCGACAATGGTTGCCGCCTGAACCAGAGCGAGAATCTCGCCGACGGCTCCGGCGCGCTCAAGTCGATATTCCTGCCCTCGACACTCTCAACCATCGGCGGAAACGCTTTCTGCCGCCGCGGTAACGTGAACACCATCGTGTGCCGCGCCATGACTCCTCCCACAGTCGGAGGCAATGCGTTCTTCGATTTGGGTAAGGCCGACGACGACCAGCTCTATGTCTATGTTCCGTCGACATCGCTCGCCGACTATAACGGTTGGGGCAACCTTTCCGCTTACGGTGCCAAGTACGTTCCCTTCTATACAATCTCCATTGATGCGCAGGATGTTGCCGTGGACGTGACTTCCCCCATCGGCACGGATATCGCTTACGAAGGTGCGGTAGTGGAAATTTCCGCTCCCCGCAATCTCGAAGGACTGTCATTCGAGCGCTGGGAAGTACTGTCGTCGGCTTCCGTGAAATTTGCCGGAAACGGCGAATATTCGGCCTCGGCATCCTTTACGATGCCGAGGCAAACGTAATGCTCACTCCTCTGTACCGTTCCGTTGAGCCCGGAACCGAGTCCACGGTCGTTCTTTCGTCCGGCGTCAACCTTTCTTCGGCTCTCTCCGCTCCCGGTATCGAGCGCAACAAGTTGCAGCGTCTCAATATCGTGAACAATACCAACGGTCAGGCTCTCTCGGCTTCTGACTTCACTCTTCTCGCTTCACTGCCCGCTCTCAACACGCTCGACATGTCGGGCGACACCAAGACCACAGCCATCCCGGCCGGAGCCTTCAAAGGCAATACTACTCTCACTGCGGTCACTTTCCCCGATGTGCTAAAAACCATCGGACAGGAGGCTTTCAACGGCAGCGCATTGCGCGGAGTGGTTTCTCTTCCTGCCTCATATACCGATTATGCAGGATTCGCAAACTGCTTCAACAACTGCAGTGCCCTGAAAGCATTTGACTTTACGGGAAATTCGCAAATGAGCGATTCCGACGGCGTGGTATTCGCCTCCAACGGCACTGTTCTCGTCAAGTATCCCTCCGGAAAAGCCGGTGAGTCTTACGCTGTTCCTGAAGGAGTAGTGTCGCTTGCCGATTACAGCTTCTCCTACAACGGTAATCTTGAAGAAATTACATTGCCGGCTTCGCTGGCCGAACTGAATCCCGAAAAGTGCTTCGAGCAATCCGGAGCTGTCAGAATGATTGGTGTGGCAAAAGACAATGCCCGCTACGCCTCTTCCAAGGGTGTGCTTGTCGACCTTCAGGCTCGTTCGGCTGTCTACTGTCCTCCCATGATTGGCGAGATTTATGTCGATGGCGAAATTTGCACCTCGGTTCCCGCACGCCCTGTATTCGGCAATGCCGCCGGTGCGGTGTCGATGATTTTTACTGAAGGTGTGGAACGTATCGGAAACGATGCTTGCCGTCTTGACCCGGCTGCAAGCCTTCAGGAGGCTTCCGGAGCGCTCAAGACCGTTGACCTGCCTTCCACTCTCGTATCTGTGGGCGATAATGCCTTCCTGCGCAGAGGTAATGTGAGCACTCTCGTTGTGAGAGCCGTCACTCCTCCGGCTGTCGGACTCAACGCCTTCTCGGAAGTCGGCCGTCTTGACAATGATGCCCTGAAAGTATTTGTGCCCGCGGCAGCTCTTGACTCTTACAAGACATGGGGCGGAATCGAAGCCCTCGGCGGAGAGTTCGTCCCCTTCCACGACATTGAATTTGCTTATGCCGCCGACTATGCGGAAGCCAAGTCTTCGTTAGGAAACGGCATTGCCGTTCAGGGCGCTTCCGTGGAAATCAGCACTCCCCGCGAGTACAACGGACTTCTGTTCACCCGCTGGGAAGCGGTTCCCTCTGTCGAATTCTCTGACGAGACTTCCAATACCACTGCATTTACAATGCCTGCCGGAAAAGTGACGCTCACTCCCGTGTATGAAGATGTATATGTAGGTGATGTATCCGACTATACCGCATCCTGGATTGCTAACGACGGCGGCAAACCTGCCAACCACGTTCCCCACAGCATGGAGTCGATTTTTGTACGCGAGGATGGTCTCGTGGCTACTATCTGCGGTTGGGACGAAGGCGGCACGAATGTGGGTGTATGGCGCGACGGCGCAGTCCACAGCGTGCCTTTCGAATCCGGAACAGGCAGCTGGGGCCGCAACTCCGGCAAGGCTGTTGCAATGGACGGAACCTACGTTTATCAGCTCATGAGCTTCAGCGGTGCCGCAGGCGACAACGGTATCAGCAAAAACACAAACGGACTCCAGCGCTTCCCGCCCAAAAGTGAGGTATGGCATTTCGTTGCCCGTTACCGTGTGAGCGACGGCGTGGCATCGCGTTTCAAGACCGGTTACGGTCCTGCCGAGAATCTCATGCTCATCGCTCAGGAAAGCACACAGTTCCTCACCGGACTCGCTATCCGTGGTAATGACCTTATTGTTGCCGTTCCCGGCGTGCCTGAACGCAACATCGCTCCCTCCCTTAAGATTTATGACAAGACAACAATGGCTCCGAGCGCCACTGCAAACGGCGGTTTTGAAATCACCGAAGGTGAAGCCGGATATATCGTTGCCGACAAGAAGGGCTATGTATGGATGTACCAGCCCGACATGAAGCGCATTGTGGCTATCAGCCTTACAAACGGCGCCATTCGTCCACAGTCGGTGATTACAATCCCCGACGACGTTGTGGTAAGCTCCTTTGCGGTTGATACTTATAAGAACCGTGTACTCGTGCCCAACAGCGGCAAGGATCTGAATGTGCTCATTTACACCGACATCTACAACACCCCGAAACAGACCTCGACATTCGGCGTGAAAGGCGGTATCTATGTCAAGTCGCCCAAACCTGCCGAAGAGGGTGGGGGAGAATACCTCGAAGGCGAAATGGGACATCTGCGTTTCCCCGGCCCGACCGGAGTCGGTGTGGATGCTTCGGGCAACATCTACGTGTCCAACATGTTTGTGAACACGGCCACTGCAATTCTCTATTCCTACAATGAAGAGACATCCGAGCTCAACTGGAAGCTCGAGGGTCTGTCATTCACCGGTACTGCCGATTTCAGCACAAGCAACCGCTGGCTGATGAATACTCCCGACAAACTCCACAAAGTGAACTACAACAATGCCGGAGGTCGTCTTGACCGCCTTGTGGCTTCCACTCTGAATCCCTTCGAGTTCCCCGATGATTTCCGTAACTTCCCCTCGCCGATTATATGCAGCGTATTCAACCGCAATATCGGCGGCAGCGAGATCATGTATGTGTCGAACATGTATTCAAGCATCCTCGGTGTTTACCGTTTCGACAAGGAAAAGCACGGCTACACAGCCATTCCATGTAATGTGATTTCAAAGGATTATTACTGGGCTGATGCTGATGGAAACGGTCGGCGCGACGAGGGCGAGACTCAGGCCTACGACCCGATTATCAACACCTTCTCGATTTATCCCGATGCCGATGGCAATGTATGGATGACCGACGCCGTGGCCGCTTCGGCTGTTGAAGTGAAGTACTTCAAGAACAAGGGCCTCAACAGTGTGGGGGGCGTGGAATATGAAGCCCCCGTTTCCTACCGTCTGCCGTCCTATATTATTGAAGCCGGCCGTGTGATGTACGACACCGACCGCGATGAACTTTACATCACCGCATACACCACCGAGAATCCCAATCCTAACTCGGCTATCTGGGGTCGTGCAGGCTCAACCTTGCTGATATATAAGAATATGCGCCGCCGCATGGCCGACATTGAGGCTAATCCGATGCACACCTGGCAGCCCGATGCCGAATTGCTCATTCCCGTTGCTACGGCAAATGACGATTCAAGCTCGAAATCGCTTGCGTTCGCCGGTGATTACCTCTTTGTGATGCTGACCCGCAACGGCACTATAAACATCTACAACCGCACCACACTCGACTATGTAGGATGTGTTGAGCCGGGTAAGGTGGCCGGAAACACAAGCGGCTGGACCGACATCACCTACGCCGTAAATGCCCGACTCAATGAGAGCGGCACTTACGAACTTCTCGCCGAGGAAAACGGATATGCCAAGGTAATGCATTATCTCATCCGCAGCCTTTCCGAGAATGTAGGAGAAGACGTGGCTGTCGACCCCCTCGATCCCGAGTCGGGAATTGAGTCGGTGATTGTTCCCGGCAGCAATGATGTCAAGGTCAACGTTTATCCCAATCCCGCCACATCTTATGTGACTGTCGACACTGATGCTTCCGAATTCCGGGCAACACTTTACACTCTGGACGGGCGTCCCGTGGAAAGCCGAACGATGAGAAGCCATGACACCATGGATGTATCGAACCTTCCCGGCGGACTCTACTTGCTTGATGTAGTCACAGGTACGGGACACCATTGCACCCGCCTTACAATCAAGTAACCATTCTTAAAAATTCAAAGGAATCCTAAATAAATTTCAGCCAATCGGCCGGTTCCAATCTCAGGAATCGGCCGATTTTTCATGTAAAGTGCGAGAAAACAGGGGTAAATAGCTGTTGTAGCGCTTTTTTGTGCGTTCTGAATTCGTTTTGTATCCCTTTTAACCTATGTAAAACGCGTCAGAGGCATGTTTTTTGACTAAATTTGCAAGTGTAATCCATTACAATTCTTATAGCAAACTGTAACAACTTTTATAAACCAATCATGGAAAATAGCTTCTTCCCGAGGCGTCTGTTCTCACACTTGATGCTTGCTCTTCTTACTTGCGGCGTCGCTCAGGCCAAAGTTGTGACCGGAGTCGTCAGCGACAATAGCGGAGAGTCGCTTATCGGAGTCAGTGTCGTCGCCAAAGCTACGGGCGGCCAAAACTCGGCTGCAGCAATCACCGATATCGACGGTCGATATCACATTGATGTGCCTGACAACGCCAGCCTTCTTTTTACATATATAGGATATAAACCACTGACTGTCCCGGTGGGTGATAAATCGGTTATTGATGTCACGATGACCGAGGACTCGGAACTTCTCGATGATGTCGTGGTTATCGGCTACGGTGCTGTCAAGAAAAGTGATGTCACGGGAGCTATCACATCCATCAAGTCAAAAGACATTGAAAACGTAGCATCTGCCGGAATCGAATCGGCTCTTCAAGGTAAAGTTCCCGGTATGCTTGTCACAAAATCAAGCGGAGCCCCCGGCTCGACAGCGGATATCCGCATCCGTGGCGTCGGCTCGTTCAACAGCTCCGGCCCGCTGTGGATTATCGACGGTGTGCCGCAGAACCCCGGAGCGGAGTTCAATATGAACGACGCCGAGTCGGTTGAGGTGCTTCGCGACGGTTCGGCCGCTGCAATCTACGGCGCCCAGGCCGCCAACGGTGTTATCCTTGTAACAACAAAGAAAGGTCAGAAAGGTCAGTCGAAAGTAACATTCAACACTTACATGACCGTCAACGACCCCACGAAGATGCCTGATGTGCTCTCGACAAGACAGCTCAAGGAACTGCGCATCGAGGACTTCAACGGTCAGGGCAAGATGACTCTTGACGAAATGCTCGCTTTCCCGCGTCAGTACAGCTCGGCAGGCGGCAAGAATATCATGGCCTACGCTCTCGATTATGAGCCCACCAATGCCGACTACAATTGGCGTGACATCATTTTCAAGACCGGATTTACCCAAAACTACGATCTTTCGTTCAGCAAAGGTGCCGACTCCTACAAGCTCTTCTCCTCGTTCAATGTCTACGATGAGAAAGGTATGTATCTTGACTCGCGTTTTCAGCGCTATGCAATGCGTATCAACTCGGAGGTGGATCTTACAAGCTGGCTCCGTATCGGCGAGAACCTTCAGCTCACATACACCAACAACAAGCGCAACACCAACTCCAATTATCTGGTGAGCTACCTCCGCACGGTACCTTTCATGATGCCTTACGACGAGGCCAACCAGCCCGGAGGATTCGGATATTTCCCCACGACACTTGCCGACGGCTCGCCCATCATCGACCCCTTGACAGGTATGGAGACGAATATCGAAAACATGCTCGCAGCCTACGACGGCCGCAACCTTCTCGCTTATGAAGAGACCGCCGACACCCGCGACAAGAATTATAAGGCAAACGGTAATTTCTACGTCCGTATCGAGCCTTGCAAGGGTCTTTCTGTGACGGGTACACTTTTCGGAGGATTCTATTCTTCAGTGAGCCGTCAGACAGCCGGAAAATTCAGCTACGCGGCTGAAAGCAAACTCTATTCCTCGATGTATCAGGCCATGACAACCGGATACAGCCTCGGCGGAAATGTCGTGGCTAACTACAATGCCACGTTCAATCATATCCATTCGCTTTCGGTGATGCTTGGTCTTGAAGGCGACCATTCACACTCATCCGGCCTTAATCTCCGGGCCACAAATATGATCGGCGATATTTACCGCGCATCCCTTGCCGACGCGCAGGATCGTCTTGGCAGCGACGTGTATTCCAACAGCTCCTACCTTTCATATTTCGGACGCGTCAATTATTCTCTTCTCGAACGCTATATCTTCATGGCTATGATTCGCCGCGACGGTTACGACCGCTTCGGCCCGAAAAACCGCTGGGGCAACTTCCCCTCGTTCTCGGCTGCGTGGCGTATCGCCAACGAAAGTTTTATCCGCGACAACAGTTCGCTCCGATGGCTCTCCGACTTGAAGCTGCGTGCTTCGTGGGGTAAGTTGGGCAACATGGGCGGTATCGAGCAGTTCCTTTACACGGCCAACTACCTTACAACCAACGCCAACTATGCCTACGGTCCTACCGGCAGCGACGGAAACCAGACTCCCGTCGTAGGTGTACGCCTTGATAAGTTGCCTAACCTCAATATCAAATGGGAGGAAATCTCGACTGTCAATGTAGGTCTTGACGCGGCTTTCTTCAATAATGCACTCACCTTCACATTCGACTGGTATCTAAAGAACACTTCCAACGCTCTCTTCGCAAGCTCCCTGCCTGCAATGAGCGGATTGGGCAACAACCTCAATACGGTAACATATACCTACAATGTGGGTAAAATCAGAAACACCGGTTTCGACCTTGAAATCAACTACAACAATATGATAGGCAAAGATTTCCGCTGGAATGTCGGAGGTAATATCGGATATGTCCGCAACAAGGTTATCAGCACCGACGAAACCAACGCCATCCTGTACTCCAACCGCAAGGTCCTCGGCAATCAGAACGTTTCGATCACTCAGGTAGGCATGCCTATCGGCTCTTTCTACGGCTACGACGCCATCGGAGTGTTCCAGACTCAGGAGGAGGTTGACCGTTATAACGCGGCTGCAAAGGATGCCGGCTTCAGCTATTACCAGCGCAGCGGCACAGGCCCCGGCGACCTTATTTTCCGCGATGCCAACGGCGACGGCCACGTTGACTCCGACGACATCGTGTGCATCGGCGACCCCTGGCCCGACTTCACCTACGGTTTCCAGCTCGGATGCTCCTACAAGGGAATTGACTTCTCCGTACTTTTCCAGGGCGTTCAGGGTAATGAAATCTTCAACAACTTCCGTCAGGTGACACACTACCTCTACAACGACTACAACACCACTACCTACGCTCTTGACCGCTGGACAGAGGCCGGAAGCACAAACAAGAACTTCCGCAGCTCGGCCACCGACCCCAATAACAACAAGAGCACCGTGTCATCGTGGTATGTGGAAGACGGTTCGTACCTGCGCATGAAGAATATCCAGCTCGGCTACACCTTCCCCTCGCAGTGGATGAAGAAATGCTATATCTCCAAGCTGCGCATCTATGCCTCGGCTCAGAACCTGCTCACTTTCACCAAGTACGAAGGCTTCGACCCGGAATTCTCAACCTCAACCAATACCGCCTACGGCATTGACATGGGTAACTATCCGCAGTATAAATCGTTCCAGTTCGGACTCCAGCTCGAATTCTAAAACCACGTCACTCTTAAAATACCACAGAAAATGAAAACATTAAAGCATATTATTGCCATTGCGCTTGTGGGTTTATCAGCATCTGCGTGCGACGATTACCTCGACGTGGAAAACTACAATGGTATTCCTGCCGATGACCTCATCAATAGCGTGGAAAACGCCCAGACTGCCGTCAATGGTGTATACAACGGCATGTACGGCGAATGGCTCTACTTCTACGGCTATTACTACTATACCTGCTTCGCAACCGGCGAGCTCGACTTCCGTGCAAGCCTTGAGGATGTGAAGCCCATGGTGAATTTCGCTTACTTCGACGGTTCAAGCGCCGTGTACTGCATCTGGAAGAATCTTTACACGATTATTTCACGTGCAAACGACGTAAGCACCAAAATCGAGAAACTTATTGCCTCCGGCTCTGTCACCGAGGCTGAATCTCAGGAGCTTGAAAAGATGGTGGGCGAATGTAGCTTCCTCCGTGCGTGGGCTTACTTTTATCTCACACGCTCTTACGGTGATAAACTGCCGTCGCATCCCAACTATGACCCCCAGGGTCTTGGCGTGCCCATTATCGACCGTGAGATTGCCGGACGTGAACAGCTCATGAAGGGCCGCAATACGCTCGACGAGTGCTGGAAAGAAATCCTCAGCAACTTCTCCGACGCCTACGACCGTCTGCCCGCATCGTGGCCTTCGGTTAAGCTCGGTGCTGCAACAAAGGGCGCGGCAGCCGCATATCTCGGACAGATGTATATGTATCTTGAGGAATATGGCAAGGCCGGCGAATGGTTTGCCAAAGCGCTCGCTTGCGGCAATCAGACCGGCTCGGAATACGCCCTTACCGAAGATTACGCATGGAATTTCGATTTTAACCACGAAAATAATTCCGAATCAATTTTTGAAATCCAGTTCCAGACTGTAAGCGACGACACCCAGCGAGCCTCATATCTCTGGCGCCGTCTCGGACCCGACGGTGTTGGTGGCGGCTTCGGCATCTGCAACGTCAATATGGACTGGGTAAACAAATTCAGCTCCGGCTACGAGCTCACTCAGGACGTCTACGACAAGTACGCATCGCTGGCTCCTTCGAGCGCCTCGAATATCGTGCAGGCCGAGGTTACCAAAGCCTACGCTTCGGCAATCGGTGTCAATGTACCCTCTGTAAGCGATTTCTTCAATCTCTTCACCGGCGATTGGGATGCGTTGGCCGATGATATCAATGAGATTCTGAAAACTTATAAATTCCGCCTTAATGTCAAGACCGAACCGGGGTGGGGCACTTCCGACAGCAAGTATATCCAGACCTTGCTTTCCGAAATCAGAGCTGCCGACCCCCGAATGTACGATTCGTTCTATGTTCCCGGCCGCGACGTGATTTCAACCAACTGGGCCGGAACAAATCTTCAGCCGTACCCCAACAGCTACTACGGATTCAAAAAGTACATTCCCTATAACGCGATCGAGAACTGGGCTGCCGAAGGTCTGCCCGGATATGAAGGCGACAATTCTATCAATCAGCGAATCTTCCGCCTCGCCGACCTCTATCTGCAGTATGCCGAGGCTCTTTACAAGACCAGCGACAAGGTAAATGCAGCGAAATATCTCAACAAGGTACGCCGCCGCGCCTACAAGCTGCCCTTCGACGATGCTTCAATGCTCACTCCCCAGTCAGTCGACTATCCTTCAGCCAACGATTCCGGCGACTTCATGGATGCGATTGTCAAGGAGCGCGAGAAAGAACTCTGCCTCGAATCCCACCTTTGGTTCGACTATCTGCGCTGGAACATGGCGGCGGATTTATTCGGATCACGCGGATTTGACCCCGCGGTACACCACCGTCTTCCCATACCTCTTACCGAGCGTCAGATTGTCGGAATGGATGTGCTGCAACAGAACTCAGGATATTAATTTACTATCATAATCATTAACCCCCTTATTATTTACAACATGAAAAAAACATTTACCGCATTTATGCTCGCATCTGTTCTTTCAGTAGGTTCAGTATGCGCACAGGAGTACTACGAAGGCATCCGCAAAATGGATATCTACTCCACAACCGAATGGATTGAAATCGACGGTCTCGCCAATGAAGATTGCTGGGCGCACACCGCTGTTACAGTCCAGCCCGTTGATGTAGTTACCACCGACTGGGGTGTGGAACCCGTTGAAATCGGTGCATACTCGGCTTCCTTCCAGGCTGTATATGACGACAACTATATCTACTATTTCATCAAGGTCGTTGACGACACCTACGTACCCTACGACAAGGACCAGATGAAAGGTGATACCGGTGTTGACAACGTTGAAATCATGTTCTTCCCCGATCCCGCAGGTCGTGATGAATACCACTCTTCAATCGACGCACGCAGCCGCGGACTTTCCCAGATCCGTATCTGGCCCGGTGCTACCGAAAATCAGACTTCAGGCGGTGGCTACGCAGGTGGTCGTATGGTCGATGGCAAGCTCACCGGTCTTGAATACAAATCAGTTCGCACCGACTACGGCTACGACATCGAATGTGTGATTCCCTGGAGCGAAATCATGCCCGAAGGAACTGAAGGTAACCTCGCTACCGACAAGAGCATCCTTATGGACGTGAATATTGCCAACTGCGAAGACTACGAAAGCAACAACCGTCTGTTTATCATGGGCTGGTCCGGTTCCGACCACAACGCATGGCGCTGGAACGCTGAATTCGGCGAAATCACATTCAAGGGCGACCTTGGCAATGCAGGTGTTGCCGATGTAGTTGTTGACGCAAATCTCCCCGTTGTTTACTACAACCTCCAGGGCATGCGTGTAAACAATCCCGAAAATGGTGTTTACATCCGTGTACAGGGCAACAACTCCACCAAAGTAGCGCTCTAAGCAGGTTAATAATTTAAAATCCGCTTTGCCGGGATAAACCTAACATTAGGCTTATCCCGGCAAAGTCGTTTTTTTATGGTTGGATGAAACGGATTATTTGCGTATATTTGTAAATAAATATCCATTGCAATCATGATGATATCATCCGACATGGGCGGCCTGCCCAATCCTTTCGCATATCCTCTTTATATCATGGCCAAGGCGGCCGGCCCGGCGTGCAATCTTGCGTGCGACTACTGTTATTATCTGTCTAAATCAGGGCTTTTCGGGCCGGGGCGAACACAGATGGATGATACTACGCTGGAGCGTTATATAAAGTCGTATATCGAGGCGCAGACAACTTCGTCGGTGCAGTTTACCTGGCACGGCGGAGAGCCTACTCTGCGGCGTCTCGACTTCTACCGCAAGGCTATGGAGCTTCAGCGGAAATATGCCGGAGGAAGACACATCGAAAACAGCCTTCAGACCAACGGAACCTTGCTCACCGACGAGTGGTGCCGCTTCCTTCACGACAACGGATGGCTCGTGGGTTTGTCGATTGACGGCCCGGAGGAATTCCATAACGAATACCGCCGCACTGCGCTCGGAAAGGCTACCTTCAATAAGGTGATGAGTGGCATACGCATGCTCCAGAGACACAATGTGGAATGGAACGCTATGGCCGTAGTAAATGATTTCAATGCCGACTATCCGGTGGAATTCTATAATTTTTTCAAGGAAATCGGGTGTCGCTACCTCCAGTTCACTCCTATCGTGGAACGCCGTACGGCCGACGGGTCGCTCGCTTCGGGTATAATGCGCGAAGGAGACCTTACGCCCATGTCGGTGACTCCCGAGCAATGGGGCTCATTTCTTTGCGGGGTGTTCGACCAGTGGGTACGCGCCGACGTAGGCAAAATGTTTGTTCAGATATTCGATGCCACTTTGGCCGGATATGTAGGGCAGGAGCCCGGACTTTGCACCATGGGACGGCATTGCGGACATGCGGCGGTAATGGAACACAACGGCGATGTCTATGCCTGCGACCACTTTGTGTTTCCTTCCCACTATCTCGGAAACATCAACAAGATGACTGTGCTTGAGATGATGATGTCCGAACGACAGCAGAAATTCGGCGCATCGAAGCAGGCCGGACTTACCGGGCAATGCCGTGAATGCAAATACCTCGCCATGTGCAACGGAGAATGCCCTCGCAATCGCTTCGGCATCTCGCGCACAGGCGAGGCAGGTCATAATTATCTGTGCGAGGGTTATCACCGCTTTTTCGCACATTCAGAGCGCTATTTCCGCTTCATGGCGGATGAGTATTTGGCCGGACGCGCCCCGGCCAATGTTATGTTAGAGGGTGTTTAATAACACTTATTATTAAAACACCCTCTCATTCCGGTAAAGCCATGAGCGGCAGGCGGTCGGCGGTTTCCTTTATGGTGCCGTCAGGCATGCGCAGCACGGTGCTGAGGGGATAGCGGCGGCTGGCGGCATAGTCGGCGCCTTCGGTGGGTCCTGCAAGCAGAGATTCTCCGGTGCGTTTGTTCACGATTTCAAGACGGGCCTCCTTGGAGGGGTCGAGTTCGGCATTGATTGTGTAATCGTCGGGTGCGTCATTCACGCGGATAACGGTGAGGAAACGCATGCGGCGGCATTTCTCGGCGTTCTCGAAAGTACTGTGGTACTGCTTGGCTTCGAAAGTCTTGGCAGGACGTCCGCGCTGGGGGTTAAGCCAGTCGAAAGGACGTATGATGCTGCTGTCGGCAAGCTCGGAACGGATAGCACGGGAGCCGGTCACGGTAGCAACTGCGGTTGCATTGTCGGTGGCGGCGGTGAGAACATTGTGCTTTTTGTCGAGCGACATGTTCGAGCGTTCCATGCCGTTGAGGTGCATTGTCCAAGTAACGTCCTTGTCGGCCTCAAGATCATCGTAGATTACCACGATGCCGGGGCGGAGCATGGCTACGTGACGGCGGAATTTCTTCACCTGAGGATTGTCCTCATCTTTTATTATGAAGCCCATCTCGGAGGTGTAGGCATTGGCATCGCGCAGCACGGTTTCCCAGTTAAGGGCACTGATGTCGAAGGGAACGTAGGCATGTGAGGCGTCGCCGAGCGCATAAGTGATGTCTTCACCGTTGACGAAGCGCGGAATCCAGCCGTAGGCGCTGTGGCTGTATGCCTGGGTCTTGCCGTCGACTGTAAATGTGTTGCGGGCGCGGCTGTTCTTGTGTGCAAGCAGATAATGCTTGTCGGTGGTTGTGATCTTGTAGCCGGTAGGGTAGAAGATGGGTAGCCCGCCGTAGCACAGGTTGAAACTGTTCTGCTCAGCCATACCGTGGGAACCCACGCCGAAGGGCGAGCTGCGGAAGGCCAGGAACAGGTTGGAAGTGGTGTCGTTGATGTTGGTGTGCATTGTGGCGATACCCGTCTCGGGGAACACGGCTGCGTTGGGAACTTTTCCTGCGAAGGCTTTCTTGCCCTTGGAGGGATTGTCGCTCTCAAGGCGGTATTCCATGAAATTATCCTTGGTGAAGGTATATGGCTGACCTTCGGGAGTACCTGCCAATCGGCGTGCGTAGTCGATGGCGAAAGGATTTCCGAGTTCGGTGCCGAGGATGTATGCGAAGTCCTGGCGCAGTGAGTTCTTCACGGGAATCTGACCGCTGTCGTCGCCGAATCCGTCACCGGCCGAACCGGCGGGAACCACCATGGCGAGAGCGTCGGCGCAGTTGCTGTACCACGGATGCGAGAAGAGTTCAACTCCAAAAAGATTGCGGTAGAGCAGCATGTTTTCCACCATCGAGGCCATGTTCACGTGGATGTAGCCGATATTGCCGTTGGGCCACACGCCGTCGGCAAGGAAGCCGCCGCCGGGCGAGCGCGACAGCCATATGTCATAGAGGGCGTCGAACCATGAGCGTGCCTCATCGAGGTGGGGCAGCATGATTATGGAGGTGGTGAAGATGTTGTTGAACGTGTGCTGGAAGAAATGTGCGTAGAGGATGCCGTCGGCAGAACCTACGTTCTCTGTCATGACCGTGGACATGATGCGGCGGCCTACTTTGGCGATGAAGTCGGTGTATTGTTTCATCCGTTCCTTGCCAAGTGTGTCTCCGGCCACGTCGATGATTTCGGAGAGGGTCGACATGGAGCGTGCGCCCGAGAAGTCGGACATGGCATACATCTTTTCCGCATCGTGCGACGCTACATGGTCGCCAAGGGCGATTGCGTGCTCAAGATATGACGGCTTGGGGTCGAGACGATAGGCTGTGAGCAGCGAAGCTATGTCGCGGCACATAGGCTCGATGCGGTAGCGCAGACGGAATTTCTCAATCTGTGAGCGTTCCGATTCGGATGCTGTGGCAGGGATTTCCTGACCTTTCACATCGTAGTCGGAGATGCTTTTGTTTACAGCTTTGTCAGCTTTTTTGAGCAGACTTTTCACGAGGGTGCGGCGGTCGCGGTTGCCGGGCTTTGATGTCGCTTCAAGCGGCTTGAAAATGAAAGGATGCGACTGCGGGAGCATTGCCACAGCCTCTGCCGACGAGGGCGAGGCGAATTCCGGCACATTGGCCTTGACGGTGATGACTTCCTTAGGCGACCATTTGCTCTCGCCGCTGACGCGGTAGCGCCAGTACCATTTGCCCGGCGCGAGCGGGCTGTGGACGTTGCACATGGCAAGCGGAAGTTTTTCGCGGGTGATCAGTGTCTCGCCCGAAAAATCAGGGTTGGCGCAAAGCTGGAAGTCGTAGGTGAGATAGTCGCCGAACATCTTGTCGCTCGCGGGAACGGGGAATTTTTCAGGGAACTTATAGTCGGCCATGGGCCATGTGAATGTGGGCGGATTCACAACGAGGCGGTCGCCTTTCTGCGGGTAGGGGCGCTCGCGGTTGCCTTTAGGGCGAAGGCAGCCCGACGAGATGGAGAGCTCGCCGCTGCCTTTTACTTTCTCTTTTTCGCCCACGAGGTAACTTTTCTCGTATTTCCGCAGACCGCTGAACGGTTTTGCGGCCATGCCGGAGAGACTTACGCAGGCAATCAGAGCAACGCTTAGGATTAATCTCATGTTGGATATGGTTTTATTAAAAGGTGTATGCTTAGTTTTTGAATTTGAACGCTATGGGTTCATCGGCGAGTCCTGAGGGCAGTTTTACTGTCACTTTGCCGTCGTTTACAGTGTATTTTACTGTTTTACCCGATGAAAGGAGTGTCATTTTACCTTTGGGAACATTGCCTTCCCATGTAATTGTGGCGGGAAGTTTCTCGCCTTCGGGCAGCGCGTAGATGGCATACAGGGTGCGGCCGTCTTTTGCGGCGGTAAACCATGTGTTGCCGCTGTTGTATACCGGAGTGATACGAGTCGAGTAGATGGCCTCGCCGTTGCGTTTGAGCCAGTTGCCAAGTTCATTGAGTCGTTCGATGGCGGCGTCTTCGATTTTGCCGTAGCGGTCGGGACCCACATTAAGAGCCAGACATCCGCCCTTTGCAACGATTTCGGCAAGAGTGTTTATAGCCCAGCGCCCCGATTTGTATTTGGGAGCGGGGTTCCAGCCCCAGGTGTTGCTCAATGTCAGGCAGCTCTCCCAGGGGAACGGCTGCTGTACGGCGGGAATTGGCTGCTCGGGAGTCTGATAGTTCTCGTTGCGTCCGGGCACGGTGCGGTCAACGGCAATGAGACCCGGCTGTTTCTTGCGGGCATTGTCAACGATGTTGTCGAGATCAATGTCGAGGTCGGGCTTGCGCACCCAGCCTCCGTCGAGCCAGAGGATGTCGACAGGACCGTAGTCGCTCATGAGCTCGTCGATCTGCGCGGCTGTGAACTGCTTGAATTTCTCCCATTTTTCGGGATATTTTTTCACGTTGTAGTTCGGATTGCGGTCGGGCGTGGAAAAGAAAGGATCCCAGAAATTCTCGTTGTGCCAGTCGGGTTTGGAAAAATATGCCCCGATCATGAAATCCTTGTCGCGGAAAGCATCGAACACGTGGCGCACGATGTTGGCGTACTTGCCGTTGGCATACGGGCCGGCAGTCACTTTATAGTCGGTCTGCTTGGTGTCGAACATGCAGAATCCGTCGTGGTGCTTGGTCGTGAAAATCACATATTTGAAACCGTTGTCCTTGGCAAGCGCAGCCCAGTCGGCAGGCTCGAACTCGGTTGGGTTGAATTCATTGGCGAGGTTCCAGTACCACTGTTTGAACTCGCCGTAGGAAGGACGGTCGGGTCTTGCCTCGAGACGGCGGTTGGTAAACCAGCGGTCTTCGGAACAGAGCGCCCACGATTCGGCTATACCGGGCACGGAGTACACGCCCCAGTGGAACATGATGCCAAGTTTCTGATCCTGCCATTTGTCGAGCTTGGCAAGAACCTCGGGGTCGGTTGGATACTCGTATTTGTCGGATGTGGAATGTACGAAAGTCGGTTTGTCGGACATTACTTTCTGTGACGTGGCCGAGAATACCGCGGCTGAAGCGGCGAGTGTCAAAAGGAGTTTTTTTACCATGTGGTTTTCAGGATTTAGATGTTTCTAAGTAGGATGTATTTTGTACATCTTACTTATTGCAAAATTACATAATGAAGGCGATGCCCGATGTCCTCAAATGTAGAAAATGACATGCGCAAATGTTGAAAAAGCGTGCACATTTGTGCACGCTTTCCTATTAATCAGTTTATTCAGTGCTTTTTATGCCGGTTTTATTTCCCGTCGGGAGCGTCGTCAATTTTAAAGTCGCGGATAAGGCAGTGGTTGGAAAGTAGGCGAAGGCCGAAATAGCCGTCGGTGTCGGCAGCGGTGCAGTCGTGGCTGAAAAGCACCTTTCCGTCAACCTTGAAAACTGTTTTGCCGGGCATGGCCTCAATCTCTATCTTATACCACTTGTTGGGCTTGAGCAAGTGGGCTTTGTCGGTGTATTCACCAATCACCGGACGCACAACATCATCGGAGAGTCCGGGGCCGCCTCCGTAGTACTGGCGGAAGCGTGTTGTAGAGTTGTAATTGCCGCCGTAACCTACATAGAAGAGCTTGAGGGTCTTGTAATGTTGGAAAATACCTTTGCGCCAGGTTGCGTTGGCATAGAGGTTGTCCGGGTTGTCGGGATCTTTTGCGCCCCAGAAGCAGTTCAGGTCGCTCACGCGGTCGCATGGGCCGCCCTTGTCGACCATCTTTGCCTGATAGCTTATGCGGTAGTTGCCGGAGAGCGGGCGGTCGTACCACATTGAAAATCCTTTGGGCGTGGTGATGTCGATTACGCCGTCATGTTCGGTTACCGTGGTGGCCGGGTCGTGGGCTTCAACAAACCAGTTGCCAACTGATGTGCGCACGTATCCGCTGTTGTTGTACAACGTATGTCCATTGATGAGTTTCATATAGCGGTCGAGGGCTTCCATGAAATAATAGTCGGCATATGACAGCGAACCGTCAAGCTCGCTTTTCCAAAGATAGTTGCCGGTTGCATGCTTGATGATAAAGCCGTCGTTGGTGCCCGGCGAGGCGAGATATTCGTCGGAGGCAAGACTCTTGAGCTGGCGTTCGCCGGCATCGAAATATTTCTCGCCGTTTTCTGACCATGTGCTCAGTTCCATCAGAGCGGATGCCATTACTGCCGCGGCAGCCGCGTCGCGCATGGTTGAGCGGTCGCTTCCGGTATAGTCCCAGTACGGAACCATATCTTCGGGAAGATTGGGATGGGAAAGCAGGTAGTCGGCAATTCGCTCGGCATGTTTGAGATACTTCCTGTCGCCTGTTTCTCGATACATCATGGTGAATCCGTACAGCCCCCAGGATTGTCCGCGTCCCCAGGTCGACACCGACACGTCGTCGGAGCCATTGTTCCAGTCGAATTTGCGCACCTCACCGGTCTGTGGGTCATAATCCACCACGTGTGGGCAGGTGACGTTAGGACGATAATGGCAACGCATCGTTTTGTCGGCGTGAGCCAGAGCTATATCGCGCAGCGAGCTGTCTCCGCTGAGTTTGTAAGCCTCCATAAGAAGCTCGAGGTTCATCATGTTGTCGATGATTACGGGAAATTTCCAGTCGCGTGAAGTGTCGGCTTCCCACGATTGGATAAGCCCGACGCGCGGGTTATAGCGTGAGGCGAGTGTCCTGGCCGAGCGATAGAGGATGTCCTCGTACTCTTTGTCGGGAACGAGCGAGAGGCCTGTGCCGAAGGAGCATTGCATCTTGAAACCGAGGTCGTGGTCGAACGCATTAAATCGTTCGCCGGCTATCATTCCGCAGGTTTTTCTCGCGCGGGATTGCCAGATGCTGTCGCCGGTGTGCGAGTAGAGAAGCCACATCGTGCCGGGAAAGAATCCGACACACCAGTCTTCAGGGCCTTGGAGACCACGCTCACGCGAGCGGGGCAGTTTGCCTTCTTTCTCGACGCGTCCATACATTATTTCCGATTGGGCGGTGGCTGTGTCGTATGCCTTTGTGACCCAAGCAGGCTCAGCCGCCCGGGCCGAAACCAGCATGGAGATTGCAGCAAATGCAGTGATTATTTTTTTCATGATTACTTCCGGTATTGAGCCATTTCGTTATCCATATCTTTCTGGAACTCATCCATCATGGCGCTCAGGCGCGCTGTGATTTCAGGTTTTTTAGAGGATATGTCTTTTTTCTCGTAAGGATCGGTCTCAAGGTCGAACAGTGCGAGTCCGGTGCTTGCTCCGTCAATGATCTGACGTCCGGGTTCTCCGTCACGACCGGGTTCGGTCACGATGCGGTAGGAATGGGGGGCGACGCATTTATAGCGGCCGTCGCGCACGGCCTCCACCTTGCCGTTGTAGACGAAGAAAAATGGCTTGTGTGCTGAGGATTTTTCGCTGAAAAGAATGTCGGAAACGTCCTGACCGTCGAAATTCTTATTTTTGCCGGGCATCGTGGCACCTGCCATTGTAGTGATGGTAGGTGCTAAGTCAAGGGCAGAGAAAAAGCGGCTGTCGCGCTTTCCGGCAGCAATCTTGCCAGGCATGCGTGCTACAAGAGGAACCCTCTGGCCTCCTTCGAATGTTGTGCCTTTGCCCTCGCGGAGTCCGAGAGTGCTGCCGGCATGGTTGCCGTAGCTGAGCCAGGGGCCGTTGTCGGAGGTGAAAAGTATGAGGGTGTTGTCGCCAAGGCCGAGGCTGTCGATGGTGTTGACAATCTGTCCAACCGACCAGTCAATCTCCATCAGCACATCGGCGTAAAGACCTTCGCCGGATTTACCGCGGAATTTGTCGGACACGCCGAGGGGAACGTGCGGCTGGGTATAAGGCAGATAGAGGAAGAATGGCTCGTCGGCATTGCGGCGGATGAAATCTACGGCACGGTCGGTAAGGCGTGTTGTCATTTCGTCGACAGGCGGATTGTATTCAAGCACTTCCTCGTTCTGATAGAGCGGCAACGCGCGGTAGGCGTGGTCGGGAGCAGGGTGGAAGGGCCACATATCCATGGAGTAGGGCAAGCCGTAGAACTCGGTGAAGCCATGGCGGTTAGGCATGTATTCCGGCTGATAGCCGAGATGCCATTTTCCGAACATGCCGGTGGAGTAGCCGTGCTGCTTGAGATAGTCGGCAATAGTGAGCTCATCGACCTTTATTCCGTTGTCGGATGTGTCGTCAACAACATCGGGAACACCTACGCGTTCGGCATAGCGGCCGGTGAGAAGGCCGGCGCGAGAGGGGGTGGAAGCTGCCGCACCGGCATAGAAATCGGTGTAGAGCGTGCCCTCGGAAGCAAGGCGGTCAATATTGGGAGTGCTCACCTTGGGGTTGCCATAGCAACGGAGGTCGCCGTAGCCCTGGTCGTCGGTAAGGAGAATCACCACATTGGGCTTCTCGGCTGCGATAGCCGTAGGCACAGCGCCTGCGGCAGCCGCGAGTGTCATGAGGTATTTTGTTGTATTCATCTTTATTTCTTGGGAATTGAAATTACCACAGGTGCGGCATTGTAGAGTTCGGTCTGATAGTTGTACTTCTGTTCGTCGCGGAAATCAGGCAGTTCCACTGTAATGCGGGAGCCCTTGCCTTCGTCGGCCACGGTCACGGTTTCGCCGTCAAGGGGGTAGATACCGCCCACACGGTAGGAATATGTGCCTGCGGGAAGACGTTTCGAGAGGGTAAACGAAAGAGAGGTGACGTTTTTATCGTCGGGCGCAGGATTTCCGGCGGAGAGGATGTAAGCATCGGAAGTCTCGCGGAGCATAAGTTGGGAAGGAGCTTCCGCAGTGGCGGTGATATTGCCGGCCTTTATGCTCGAAGGCGCGAAAAATGCAAACTGGTGCACACCGTTTTTGGCGGAACTGAGGGCGTGTGCCGAGGCTCCGTTGCGGGCAAAATCGAAGTCGCTCACGAAATCGGCAGCCAGTTCGGGCATACGTTCAGCGGTGGCATTGGGCAGAACAGCATAGGTGTAGCTGTCGGTACCTGCCGCGGGGTTTGCTCCGTGGTCGAGCGCAAGGATATAGCCCGGACCGCGTTTGCCCTTGAATTTATACTTGGGGTCGGTGACGTTCACGTTGTCACCTGTTACAACACGGAGGGTTGCTTTGCCGTCGGGAACCACTACGTAGCCTTTGGCTCCGATGTGCATCCACATGGGAGTGGATGAGGTGAAAGTGAGGTCTACCGATTTTCCGGCATCAACAACAGTGGTCTTGCCGTCGACGCATATTGTGAGCGGCGAGGAAAGTGCGCCCTGGTCGATAAACGTGGTGATGTTCTCGCCCGTGCCTTTGCGATAGCGGCTGATGGCAGAACCCTGAGAGATGGCGCTCTCGCCTACGAACCCGTAGCTCTTGAAAGCCTGTGCGGAACTGTATTTTTCCTTGGTGAGGTGATGGTAGATTGCCATACCTGCTGTGCCGTCGGCAAGCACGCCGGCAATCTTGTTGGCGCCGGGTTTTGATGCCTGAGAACCACCCTTGAGAGGCAGAGGATCGGAGCGCCATTCCTCGGTGAGTCCGGGAAGAGCGTGCCAGTCGAACTGCACAAGCACCGGAACGTCGTATTCGTCACCCTTGACTTTTGTCTGCATGATGCCGTAGCCCATGTGCCATGATTTGCGCACCTTCTTGTCGAAGTCCTCAGCACCCACGGTGCGTTCCGACTTCAGTTTGAGCGATACGAAGAATGGCTGTTTGCCGTTTTCGTTGCCCTGACGGTGGATTATGTATTCGTTGACCCAGAAAGGCACGGTGGCTGTCATTTCATGTTTGTTGGCTTTGAGTGCCTTGACGAAAGCGCGCAGTGAGTCGGCTCTTTCGACTTTCGAACGTTTGCTCACGGCTTTAAGCAGGGAGTTTACGCCCTTGGTATAGCTCTTGAGTGTGAAATGTTTGGGGTCCTGAAGAAACGAACGGCCCGATATAAGGTTGTCCATTCCCTGCTTGTAGAAGAATATGGGATAGATGTCGATGAGGCGGTCAAGCTCAAACTGCATGTTCTCGCCCGGAATTTCGTAGGGCGTGTTTTTGAAGTAGTTGAAGCCGGTGTTGAGGTCGGTGAGCCATTCAAATCCGTAGGCCGACATGGCGGCGTCTGTACCGTTGGCTACATGGTGGGAGATAGTGCCGTCGGGCTGGTAGCCGGACTGCTTGTAATGGTGGGCGGGAATATTGCTGAGCGACATCCAGTGAGCCACGTCAGCCACTACGCCGTTAGGGCTCCAGCCGTGTGCGTAGTTGAAGCCCTCATAAGGCTTGTCCTTGTAAAAGTCGTCGTACCAGTACTGTACGTAAGTCATGGGGCGGTTGTAGTCGGCCCAGATGATGGGAAGGGCAAGCATGGTGCGCGAGCGGTGGCCGAGGTTGGCATCGGTCCAGGCACCTGCCGAGTAATTGGGGTCGGAAATCAGGCCCCAGCGTTCTTTGGGATTGTCGATGGCGCGACGGCCTTCTACTATTGATGTGAAAACCTGGAGGTAGCGGATGAGCGCATCGTGGAGGCGCTGCATCTTTTCGTCGCCTTGGGATATGCCGTCGAGAATGTCGGGCATCATGTTGAGCACCGGCACCATAAGCGGGTCGGTGAGTGTCCACTGGTGTGTGGCGATTTCGTGGCCGGCAAGATGGTGCTTCTGCAGAAGGCTGAATCCGTCGCCGGTGTATTTGCCGATAGGTTGGCCGTCGATGAGCATGTCGGTGCCTTCGATGGGGAATACGTCGGTGTAGGCAAGGATGGCATCCACAATCACATCGCGAAGCTCGGCGTGTTTGGCGGGGTCGCCTTCGAAGCCGTATACGGGCGATTTCACGTAAGCGTAGCCAAGCTGGCCTATGCGGTTACACACGCGCATGTAGTCGTAATCAATTGTGCCGCCCTTCCAGTGGTCTATCTCGTCAAGTCGGCCGGGATATTCCGAAGGGTGCTTGGTGTAGCACACCTCATCGCTGAAGCGGTAATTGTTGGCTTTCAGGTCGGTAATGGCTGCTGCCACTTGCTCGTCGGTGAGCTTTTCCTTGCCATACATGCGGGGATTGTTGATTACCTGCGGCACATAACGGTTGTAGAGGTCGCTCCACAACGTCTGCTTGACGGCGCTGATTTTCACGGGAAATTTCTGCACGAGTTTCTTGCCGTCCTTGAGTGCGACTGTGAGAGAATATCTTGCGCGATCAGCGGGGAGCTGGGCGCCTTCCTTTACATACAGCACGCCCATGATGCGGCCGGCTGCATCGCGCTCGGTGTCGATGGCGAAATAATCCTGACCTTCGCGCTGGCGCAGAATCTCAAAAGTGTAACCTTCTGGAATGGGACTTACAGCCACATCCTTGTTGCGCTCAAGATGGATACGTCCGGTGACTTCCGTACCCGCCGGACTTCCCACGGGGATGTCGAAATATTCAGCAAAGATTCTTTCTTCAGCGAATCCCGGCACGGAAATTCCGAGACATAGCAGAAGTGTGATGATTGATAGCTTCATGATTGTGAACGTGTATGCAATGGTGTGTAGTCAATGGTTTCCAATTCAGTGGCCGCGCCGTCGACGGTGTCGTGTATCACGCCTCCGTCGGAGTTGAGGTTGAATGATGCGTTGAGGGCGGGATTGCTGATGGATAGCGAGGGAGCCTGGCCGTCGAAGGCGGCGCGGATTGTCCATCCGTCGATATTCACGGTGCCGCTCGCGTCAGGTTCTATTACGGTTGCCGGTTCGTCGAGGTCACGCACCTTGAGCACGAACAGAAAACGGAACGAAGTATCCTTCGACGTAGTTGCCATGTAGTGCCAGTGGTCGGGATATTGAGCTTTCGACGGAGTGGGGTAGAAGAATTCGGTGCTTTCCTGATGGGTAAAGGATGTTGAGCAGAGCAGGCGCGAGTCGGCGGCGAAATTCTTTTCGGCGTTCTCCACGGTGAATGTCGAGCCGTCGGCTCCGGTTGTGAATTCATTGCGGTTGTTGAGCATCCAGTTGATTGAGGCCGGAGCAGAGGTGGCGATGTCGTCGTATACCACCACGATGTTACCTCCTAACATGAGCACATGTCGCTGATACAGGCTCAGGGGTGTGGAGCCGAATCCGTTCTCGCGGCTCTGTGTCAGGCCCGCGTCCTTGAAATTGTTGATCCACACCTGCAGGTGGCATGAATCGGTGTAGGCGTTGGAGGCATCGCCCATAATGTACACAATATTGTCGCTCTCGATTCCGCGCACGATGTTGCCGTAGGCTTCGGGGGCGAAAGCCTGCCCTATGCCGTCGACGAGGATTGTGTTGTGGGCGCGGGAGTGGCGGTAGTCCATGATGTGATGGGGAGAGGCGTATTTGAAATAGTGTCCCGTGTTGCGGAATACATCGCATCCGCGGTAAACTATGTTGAAGGCATTTTGATTGGCGTAGGTATGCTGTGTGCAGCCGAAACGGCTCGACTTGAACGACACCGCAAGATTGTTGTCAATGTCGGCAAGGTCGCTGTGAGCCACAGCCTCGCCTGTGTCTTTGTACCAGATGAGTTTGTCGATATGGTCGGGGCGGGAAGTGGAGTAGGAGTAGCTGTTTACCATACGGTCGAGACGGAACACGAAATCAGCCTGGAGCAAGCTCCGGTTCTGCTCGGCATACCATCCTGCAAATTCGTCGCCGGTGTGGCGGGCAAGGAAGTCGGCCATTGCCACACGCAGGCGCGAAGGTGTGCCCGAATCGCTGCTGTCGCCGAACCCGCTGCTCTGGGAGGCGGTGGGCCAGGTGTAAGGTATTGATTTGCCGGCGTTCTGATACCAGGGATGGCTCAGAAAGTCAAATCCGGTGATTTTTGAGAGAATCAGAGGCATGTAATGGAGTGTTTCCATGTTGGCGTCGAAATAAGCGGCGCTGTTGTGCCACACGCCGTCGCGGTTGTAGCCCGAGCCGGGAGCGCGTGTCACCCAAAGCTCATAGTAGTAGTCCAAAGCCTCGAGAGCCATCTCGCGATAAGGCATCTTGTCGTGGAGCATGTACACACACTGGAACACACCGAGCATGTTGTGCTGCCAGAAATGGCTGTCGAAGAGATTATCCTCCTGACCCATCTGGGCTTTGAGCAGACGGCGCACGATGCGCAGCATGAATTCTTCCGAGGCTGCACGCTCGCTCTGGCTAAGACGGTCGAAAAGACTGTCGTAGATACGGATGTAGCATTGTGCGATATTGGAGGGCTGGAAATTGGAGTCGCCGTTGAAAAGTTCACGGTCGGTGGCGGGGCGGGCAATCATGGCCTGAATAATTTCCATCATTTTGGAGGCATATTGCTCGTCCCGGGTCAGAATCCAGGCCTGATAGAGGTGGCTGACCGCGTAGTTCAGGGTCTCCGACATAGCTTTGTTTGCATAATATGCCGATATGTCGGTATAGTCGAGATTCATTGCCGTGGTGGCGCGTGCGATCATGGCCTTGTATTCGGGATGGCTCTTGATGCCTGCGCGCGCGGATTCGAGATTGTCGTCGATATAGCTGTTGAGACGTGGATGCCCGGTGGGAAGTGCGGCGTTGAAATCCTCAATCGACGGTGTGGCAAATTCGGGTAGCGACCCGTCGATATTGAACGCGATTGCTCCGCTCCATTCACCTTCGGTGCCGTCGGTGGCTACGTGGCGGTAGCGCCAGTACCATCGTCCCGGCTCCAGACGTTTGTGAGGGGAGGCCATCGACCACGGGTGTGGCTCGCTCAGGAATGTGCTTGTGCTGAAACCGGCATCTGCCGACACCTCGAACTGTACCAATGAGTCGCCGCGCCATGAGTCGGGTACCAACAGTGGCGGCGGATTGAGATATACCTCATTGTTAAGTTTAGGGTACACATCGGAGCGCACATAGTCGTGGTATAGCAATTCATCGTCGGGCGTCAGCTGCGGATCATCGGGGGTCACCGGCAGAATCGGATCGTCGTCGGAGCATGCGGCCAGCGAGAAGGCGAGGGCGGCAAAGATGTATTTGAAATTCTGTTTCAGCATGATGGTCGGGATATGATAATGGCAGACTCTTCCGGCTCGGAAGAGCCTGCCATTCAGGAAAACGGATTATTTATAAATGGTAAGTACCGGACGGATAAGGAAGGGATTGGATTCCTTGCCCAGGACGGCGCTGAATGTGTGGTTTTCTTCGTCAACCTGTACACAGGCCACGCGTCCGTCGGGACCGATTTCATTGGCGAAGAAGTTGGCTGCAGAGCCGTTATGGGTGAAGGTCGCACCTTCGGCGAGGGAAGCGGTGTAGGCGTTGTATACTGTCTCGTTGCGGGCGGGGAAAGTTACGTTAAGGCTGCTGAGCGGTTTGAAGGCCCATTCGCCGCCGTTGAAGATTGTTCCAACGAGAGTTACAAGCTGGGATGCTGAGGGTGAGTACCATGCGGAGAGGTTGCTTCCTGTCAGCGGATGCTGGCCTGACCATTTGTTGAAGGCTGCCACAAGAGCGTTGTCAGAACCTGCGAGCTCTACGAAAGAATTCCAGGAGTCGGCTCCGACAGCTCCGGTGTAGAGATCTGCATTGAGGGTAGCTGTACCAAGAAGTGTACCGTCAGTTTCATACATCTTTGTGCGGCTGCAGTTGCTGAGAGCGAAAGCATATGCAGCCACTGTCTTGCCGCCTTCGGTAGTATTTCCGAGAGCGTACACGATACCCACAGCCTTGTCGGCATCGAAAGTCTCGCTGTAAGTTCCGTCAGCGTTGATATAGTCGCCCAGAGCGATGTCGCGGGGAGCGTTGGGGTCAACCATTCCGCCGGGGAAGGTAACGGTAACATCGGTCACGTCGCCGGAGGTGGCGCTTATAAGGGCGGTGATGTCGTAGTTACGTGTCAGAGGAATATCGGCACCGTTGATAGTTACGTTGGTGGATGTGGCACCATTCAGGGCGATGGCGATGTTCTGGTCGCTGCCGAGGTTGGCGCCGGAGTTGTTGCCTACGAAGAGATATGTGCTGAACCATGTTCCGTCTTCACCGATAGTGAGGTCGTTGCTTGCCAGACCGCTTGCATAGCCGTCGGTGTTGCCGGTCATTACATTGAATGAGGTGGGAGCGGGCAGGTCAGTCACCTTCACGGTTGTGTAGGCGTCATAGTTGGAGTCGAAGTTCTTGAATGTGATGCGTGTGAAGGGGCGTGCGAGAGCGATGCTCTTGTTTCCTGCAAGCATGTAGCCGTAGAAGGCGTCGGCTGCGGGGTTGTTGAACATCTCGGCTGCGTTGGCGCTGTTGTAAGCCACAGCCTTGAGGTCGCCGGTGGTGTAGATGTAGTCGGCGTCGATGTCCTTAACGTAGTCGGCCCAGAACATTGCGCCCTGATATCCGTCGGCAGGTGCGATGAATGTGAAGCTGACATTTTCGCTGCCTGCTGCCACTTCTTCGACATAGCGGGCGTCGGAGAGTGCGGCGCCGGAAGCGTCGACGAGCTGCATGATGCAGCGGAGCTTGTAGCCTTCGGGGATTTCGGGCACCGCACGGGATGTGGGTTCGGCCACGGGAATCTGAACACTTACGGTCGTCAGGCCATTGTCAGGCATTGCAGGAGCATCAACCTCCTGGCTGCACGATGCGGCTCCGCCAAGCATTGCGGCGGCACCAATCAAAGTAAGAAAATAGTTTTTCATTTGGATATGTTTTTTGGAAAATTATTTGTCGGAAGAAGGAGTTGGTACAATCACGATGGTGCCGTCGCCGGAGAAATCAGGGTTGAAAGTGATGCCCTGGTCGTCGGTGGCTGTGAGGAAGCCGTAGCTCACGGTAGTGCAGTAGCCTGCGCGGCAATATGCCGTGAACGAACAAGATGCGAGCACTGTACTTTTTGTCGAGTCGAGAATCTCAAGCTCGACAGGAACTGCCGTGTTGCTGTCGGATTCCGAGAAAAGATAATCGAACGTGAGGAGGAATGGCTCTTCTGCAGTCATGTTTTTGGTAGAGAATGTGTGCTCGTACGACATGTACATGAGCGAATGGCGGGGAAGCATCTCGGCTATGTTGTAGCCCATGCAGAGGTAGCCGGGATAGCTCACACGCAGTGCGAAGCTCTGGCCTGAAAGAGCACCCGAGGCGATTTTGTCAAGGAAGGCTCCTGTGTCGGTGGCCTTGAGCTGCAGACGGCCCACGGGGCGCTGAAGGGGCATGTCGACAGTCACACGCTCGTTCCATCCCGAACGGTACTGCGAGAGTTCGAGGGCGGTGCAGCCGAAAGCGGCATCTTTGTAAGCGTTGTTGCCGCGGTAGCTCTTGCTGGCATATACGTTCGGCAGCAGATCGGCATTGTAGAAATACGAGCTGTCCACGGCTCCGTTCTCAGCCACCTGTACGTAATCGCTCCATACGGCCAGAGTGTAGTCGCGGGCGGTCAGGCGCATTGACACGGGAATGTTCAACTCACGGTCATCTTCGTTGATGTCGAGCAGCATTGTGCGTGTTACAGGACGACGTCCGTCGGTGAGCGCTTCCACAATCACACGTCGGCGGTAGGCTGTACCTTCGGTTGCCGGCTGAACGAAGCTCTCGCCTCCCTCTTCGAATGAGGGGATAGAGAGGTTGATATTGATGTCGACAGCAACAGCCACCTCGGTCGGGTCGATACCCATTTCGCCGTCCTCGGTCATTTCGGGGTGTTGGAAAAGGCACGAAGGTGCCGATAAGGCCACTACGGCCATGCACAGAGTTTTCAATATAAATTTCTTCATGGCTTGATGGCTTTAAAAACGATAGACTAATGAGATACCGACTCGGGTGATGCCGAAATAGTGGTGTGATCCATTGTCGATTTTGGCACCGTTGTCGATGTTGTAGAAGCGGTCGTATTTCATGTAGGCATATCCTGCACCGATATTGAATTCGGCACCCCAGTTGGGTGTGAAGTTCACGTGGTAGCCGTAGCTGATGCCTGCGCCGAGCAGAGGCAGAGCGTCGGCCTGATAGCGGTTGTCGTTCCAGCGAACATTGAACCAGGCAGCCGAGAGGTGTGCGCCGAGAAAATGTCCGTTGCCGGGATTGGCTCCGGGCCACCAACGGGCCTCAGGCTGCAGGGCGATGGTGCGGATGCCGTGGCGATCGGTAAGGTCGCTGAAGCTCCACATCACGGGGATGTCGACTGTCATGGCGCGACCCGTCTGCCATTCAAAGGAGAGGTTCTGTACGGCAAGTGCTGCGTAGGGTACATTGATTTTAAAAGCGCGGTATCGGCCTGACGGCGCTTCAGTCGCTGTCTTGGCGGCTTTCTTGTTTTTGGCCGCAGAGTTTTTTCCGGTATTCTGCTTGCGTTTCTCGCCTTTTTCTGAATTCTGCTTGTTTCCGGTGGCCGGTTTGGCGGCTTCCGCCGTTTTTTTCTTCTTGGCCGGACGGGTGCGCGAGTGCTGAGGCTTGATTTCGGCCGAAACATGATTTCCGCCAGCTTCAGAGGCTGATGCAATCACTGACGGTGTTCCAAGTGCGAGAGCTCCGGATACAAGAATCACGTTTCTTAGCAATGATTTTAAATGCATTATGTTAGGATTTTTAGATTTCAAGCGACGGAAGCTCGTCGATAAGTTCGTACTCGTTGTTTCCTTCCACTACCGTGGTTGCATCGCCGGCGTAGCTTACGCTCACATTTTCTTCCGGCGTGGTGTTTTTCACCGAGAATGACGGCACGCCGTCGGTGGTGAGGTTGGCCTTGATGATCCAGCGGCCCATTTTTACAGAACCGTCTTTGAGAATCTGGGGCACGGGAGCCACTTTGCCCTCTTTGGGGTTGGGATAGGAATTAATCACTGTGAGAAGACGGCACACCTTTGATTTGGGTGTTGTGGCCGAGAAGTGCCAGTGGTCGGGATTTTTTGCAAAATTGCCGTTGGCATCGGCTTTGAGCCAGTTTTCGGCCGGAGCGAAGAAGGTGCTTGTGGTGTCGCAAGTCAGTTCCAGTGACGAGAAGATGAAGGCATCGCCCTTGGCGACATCAACATCGCCTGTCACGCGGACAAACGCAGGATTGGTGCGGTCAACTGCCATCGGATGCTGGATAGTGTGCAGCAGATAGCTCCATGTGCGGGGTTCTTCGGCCTCAAGCTCATCATAGATGACCGACATGCCGGTTTTGCCCAGTTCGACGATGTGGCGGCGGAAGGTCTTCAGACCAACCTCGTCCCAGCCATTCTCGGGAGTGAGGGGCACTTCGGCTTTCTCGGCGCGATCCTTCCAGATAGGAGAGGTCACAGGGCCGTAAGCGTTGGAGGCATCCCCGAGCACATATCCGATTTTTTCACCTACATAGTAGCGGGGAATCCATCCGTAACCTTCCACTCCGATACGTTGTCCCTTGCCGTCAACGAGAATCGTGTTGTGGCCGCGCGACGAGCGTTCGCAAAGCAACGAGTGACGGTCGGTGAAGGATGTGTGGTGGCCCGAACTGTAAAAAATCGGCTTGCCTGCATAGAAGGTATTGAACGAGTTCTGGTTGGCAAGGGCGTGGGATGTTGAGCCATAGGGAGAGCTGCGGAACACGAGGCGCGCGCTGCGCGAGGCGCGTTCGTTGTTGGTATTGAATATTGCAAGACCTGATTCCGGGAATACATACCCCATGGGCAGCGAAGCAAACACTCCGCCTTCGGGCAAGGGACGGTCGCACTGGAGTCGGAACCACGACAAACCGCTGCTCTTGCCGGTGGAACCGCGCAGGATGGCCTTGGGATTCTTGCCTACGAACCCGAGGGTATAATCGGCTGCAATGGGGTCGCCTGTCATTTTGGCAAGAGCGTCCATGTATCCGGCACGGGTGGCGTGGGGCTTGACTTTTTCAACGTGGGCACTGCCTTGTCCGCTTGCATGCGAGCCAAGGGGCTGCGCATAGTGGGTGTAGAGAACGTTGGCGCGGTACCAGGGGTCGGAGAAGAAGTCAAAACCGGAGATGCGTGAGTAGAAGAACGGAACTTCGATGAGTGTGCGGAAATTTACAGCGAAATATGAGTCGCCGTTGTGCCATGCACCGTCGGTGTTGAGTCCCGGAAAACGTGCGAGCCATACGTTGTAGGCATATTCAGCCCATTCCTCGGCTTCGGGCAGATGGCCGAGCATCGTGTAGGCTCCCATGGTGAAGATTCTCAACGTCATCTGCCATACGTGGTTGTCGGCGATGTGGTTTTCCAGACGGTTGTTGAAGTTCTTGTACATGGATGCGCCGGAAGTACGGATTGCCTGTTCGAGTTTGGCCTTCATGTCGGCATCAAGACGGTCGTTGAGCAGGTCGTATACGGTGGTGAACACCGAAAAGAATGTTGCATAGTTGAAGTCACCGGCTATATTCTTGTCGTCGGTCCACTCCAGCATATAGCCTGCGCGCTTGATGGCTTCGTCGGCGAAACGTGTGTCCTGCGACAGGATGTAGGCACGCGTGAGAATATCCAACGACTGCTCCTCGCGGTCGATCACACGGCGGCTTTCGCGTGTAATCATCTGATTGCGCTTCATCTCGTTGTCGAATTTCTCGGCCATGCCGCTTTTGATGTCGGCCGGAGTTTTCATCGGGGTCTGCAGAATCTTCTCGGCTTCGGTAAGATACACATTGGCGTCGATGGAGCCGGCGTTGCGCGAGCGGAAAGCATCGAGGGTGGCGCCGTCAACATATACGCGCGGATGTGTGGCAGGAATTTTTCCGCGGAGTTCCTTGTAGGACGGGGGAAGGAATTTTCCTGCCGCATCCTCGACAGTGAAGGAGAATACCGGCGACCAGATTACAGCGCCGTTGTCAGGCACGACATAACCGTGCTGCCAGTACCATTTTCCTGCGGCCGGGTCGGATTCGGGATTATAAAAAGGCCATGCTGTTTCCGCTTCAACAACATTTTTCTTGAAATCCTTGTCGGTGGAGTAGCGGATTTTGTAGCGGAGGAGTGTCTTGTCCTTGCGCGACGCCTTGTGCGCGTCCACATAAGGACAGTCGGTTGCCAGCGGCCATTGGAACGAAATCTTGCGGCCGCGCTCCACCCACCCGTCGGAGGGTGAGGGAGTGGCGCGCATCTCGTGCATGAGACATGTATCTGTGAGGTGGAGCACCGCAGGTTCGTCCTGCGCCTGCATTGCAAGCGGCATTACGCTGAGAGCGGCTCCTGCAAGAATTGCTTTTGCTGTACGGATGTTCATGGTAAGAGGTTTTAGTGTCGATGTTGCAAAGTTATTTAAAGAAACCTTCACAGGCATTTCAATAAGGTTATCCTGCTTTCAGTTTTGATGAAAAAAACTTTGCAGATGTTCAAAACCGTGCTTATTTCAGCGGAATAACGCTTACGGGAGCCGTTTTGCCGTCGAGAGGATTCTCGGTCATCCATTGGCGCAGCAGTTCGCGGTGGCGCAGCAGTTCGTCGCGGTAGCGGGCCTCGATGGCGAGGTTGCGCATCTCGCCGCGGTCGGTGCGCATGTCGTAGAGCTGTTCGCGGTTTTTGCCCGTGTCGTAGAGCACATATTTGAAGTCGGGAGTGCGAAGCATCCAGCCTTGAGTGCTTCCGCCCTGATCGAAGAGTGCTTCTGTCACCACATAGTCGTTCAGGGGAACGTCTGGGCGGCCTTTCTCCACAACCTCGCGTATGCTCTTGCCTTTGCGGTTTCCGGGCACTTCGATGCCGGCCCAGTCACAGATCGAAGGCATGAGGTCAATGCCGTTGTTGACGAGTTGAGGCAATTCTTTGCCCGCGTTGCGTCCGCCGGGTAGACATACTACAAAGGGAATGTTTGCACATTCTTCGTAGAGTGCCGATTTCTGATTCCAGTGGTGGGCGCCCATGCCGTCGCCGTGGTCCGAAGTGAAAATTATCACTGTATTTTTCCAGAGGTTCTGACGGTCGATTTCATCCACAATCTTTCCGATTTCTCCGTCGACTTTCTCAATCATCTTGTAGTAAGCTCCACGGTAGCGGCGCCAGTCGTCGGGAGTGAAGTTCTCGGTGGGGTAGAGCCGGTAGCTGAGACTGCGCTCGTTGGCAAGCACGTCGGCGTCGTACGGCGCTATTGCAAAGTTGGCGGGAAGGTTAGGGCAGGAGTCGAGGGGAACTTCCTCGATCTCTCCGTCGGGGAGGTTCTGCTGACGTGCATACTGGCAGATGTTATGTGGGTTGTTGAAAGAGGCCACCAGGCAGAAAGGCTTGTCGTGGTCGCGCTGCAGATATTCCACCACGCTCTCGGCAAGACCTTCGTCGCCGAAGCCGTGCAGGCGCTCGAAACCGAAGGCGTGAGGTGCGGGCAGCGGATTGGTGTGCACGTGCCACTTGCCTGCGTAGGCGGTTTCATATCCGCCGTCGCTCATTATCTGTCCGAGGGTGTTGTCGCGCAGAGTCTCGTCGAGAGGTGTTCCGTTGATGCGCAGGCCAACGCTGCCGGGATTGTAGCCCGTGAACATGGCCGAGCGGGAGGGGCCGCTGAGAGGGAAGGCACAGTAGGCGTTGTTGAAGCGCACGCCGTGGTCGGCGAGACGGTCGATGTTCGGAGTGTTCACTTCATCATTGGCATAGCCTACGGCCTGGGCCGCCTGCTGGTCGGTCATGATGTATATGATGTTGGGGCGCTGGGGAGCGGCCTGGGCAGCGGCAGCAGCGGTGGCGGCCACGCCGATTGCGGTGAAAATGTTCTTTTTCATCAGTATCCTGGGTTATTAGTGTTTTCGAGATAGGGATTTACTTGTATTTCGTCCTGCGGAATGGGCAGCAGCTCATGTTTGCCCTTGATAAAGTTCTTTCCCGCGGGATAGCTCACGATACGGCTGTCGACATTGTCGCCGAAGAGTTTAAGGGCATCGCCGAGTACGCCCCAACGGAGAAGGTCGAACTTGCGCTGGCCTTCGAACGCCAGCTCGAAACCGCGTTCCCAATAGATTGCCGTACGGAGGCGTCCTGCCTCGTCGCCATCCGATATGTAGGGAAGGTCGTAGACTTTGGGAGCCTTGTAGATGGATGCATAGTTCGACGAGCTTGCCGGGGTGGCTCCGGCACGTTCACGCACGAGGTTGATAAGGCGCCAGGCCTCGACGGTATTTCCGGTTTCGGCATAGGCTTCCGCGGCCATGAGCACGACGTCGGCATAGCGGAGCATGCAGAAGTTCACATCGGTCTTGTTGGGGTCGATATAGCCTAAAGACATCCATTCACGGCGCCATTTGCCGGGAAACCAGTTGCGCGGATTTTTCTGCTGGTCGGAGAGCTTGTGGTTGTTCAGGGTCTCGTCCCATACGTAGGTGTGGGTACACACCATCACATCGCGGCGCTCGTCGTTTTCCTCAAAGAAAGAGCGCCATTCGGGAACGACACGGAACATGGCGTTGGCACGTCCCATGTATTTGCTCGATTCCGTGGAGGAAATTTGCGGTGCGGCCACTAAGGGGCCAATGTATGTGCCCCAGTATCCGTTGTTCTTGCCTGCGAGAAAAGCCACCTCGAAAATGCTTTCTGATGTATCGAGGATTCCCTGGGAGAAAGTCTTGAACAGCTCCTCATAGCCCCCGGGATAAAATTTATGGTATCCTTTTGCTTCAAATTCAAGCCATTCGTCAATCACGGCCTGAAAACATTCGTTGCGGGTCTTGCCGTCGGGGCGGCTCAGTTTGCCGTCGGCCTTCAGGCTGTAACCGGCGCGGGAGAGGAGCGCACGCATGAGCATGCCGCGGGCAGCTCCCTGGCTGGCACGTTCGGGGGTGCCCACCTCGTCGGCCCAGGGTAGGTGTTCCTTGGCAAAATCAAGGTCGGCTATCACCTGGTCGTAGATTTCCTCGCGAGGTACGCGGGGGCCGTAGGCATCCTCATAACCGGATGATGCCTCGGTCTTGAAAGGCACATCGCCCCAGTAGCGCACGAGATCCAGAGCCGATTGGGCACGCAGGAAGCGAGCCTCGGCCAAAAGGCGCAGCAGGGTAGTGTTTTTCTGCCATCCGGGCATGCTTTCAATTCCGGAAATGGTGTAGTTGGCGCGGTTGATAATGTTGTACTTGCCTTCCCACACGCCGCTTACCCATGTGTTGTTGGTGCGCACGACATAGTGGCCCACATCGCGGCGGCCGTTGTCGGCCGTGACACCGTTCACGTAATAAATGTCGTCGGAACATGGCAGCGACATGCCGTCTTTTTCGCCGTAGATTACAGGAAGTCCGTTGTACACGCCCAAAACGGCCATCTCAGCCTTTTCGGGGGTAGTGAAGAACTCATCTTTCTCGTAGTACGAGTCGGGGTTCTCGGTGATTATGTCGTTGCATGCGCTCGGAAGCAGTGCGGCTGCCGCGAGCGGAATGTATAGTATGTTGCGTTTGATTTTCATGATGAGGTCAGAATGAGAGGTTCATGCCGAAGACGAAAGAGCGGTTGCGGGGATAGGCTCCGAAGTCAACGCCGGGGGTGAGGTTGTTGCCCTTGGTCGACACTTCGGGGTCGAAGCCCGTGTAGCGGGTCACTACGAAAAGATTCGAGGCCGTGAAATAGAAGCGGAGCTTCTCGAGATAAATCTTGCGCAGCAGATGGCGGGGGATAGTGTAGCCTATCGAAAGATTGCTCAGGCGGAGGAAAGAAGCATCTTCCACGGCCCATGAGTGGATGTAGGCATCGCCCTGCTCGGTGTCGTAGATGGATGCGACGGTCTTGCCTGCGTTGAGGGCGGCAAGGGCTGCGGGGTCGGTGACGGCATTTCCGGCGGCATCTATTGTCATCCAGCGGTCGGAGCTGTTCATAACGGCCAGCACGTTGTAGTTGCTCTTTCCGGCCTGAGTGTTGGTGAGTTTGGTCGCGTTGAGCACTTTCCCGCCCACACTGAAGGTGAAGAAAACAGATGCGTCGAAGTTGCGCCAGGTGAAATTGTTGGTGAATCCGCCGAACAGTGTCGGATTGGCGTTGCCGATGACGGTCTTGTCGTTTTCGTCAATCACGCCGTTGCCGTCGGTGTCCTCGAATTTCCAGTAGCCGGGCTGTACGCCGGTGTTGTATTCCGGCACGGGAAGGCCTTCCTTGAGGGTATAGGTCTGAGTGGCGGGATCGTAGTTGAAATCCTCAACCTGATAGAGGCCGAGAGTGCGGTAGCCGTAGAACTGACCCACGGGCGCTCCGACGGCAATGATATGTGTCTTGTCGTTGTAGCCGAAAGATGCTTCTTCAAGGAAGTAATCCTCGCCGGAAAGTTTTTCGATGCGGTTGCGGTACACCGAAAGGTTGAGGCTCGTGTTCCACTGGAAATCGCGTGTCACGATGTTTACAGAATTGATTGCAAGGTCGAGACCGCGGTTGGAGGTTTGGCCGATGTTGCGCAACATGGTCTTGAAACCTGACGATGAGGGTACTCGGGAGTTGAGCAGCAGGTTCGACGAGCGGTTGTAGAAGAATTCCGGCGCTATGGTAAGGCGTTGGTTGAAGAATCCGATGTCGAGTCCCACATTGAGTGTGGCGTTCGATTCCCACTTGAGGTCTTTGTCAGGGATGGCATAGGGTGCGTAGCCGGGCATGAAATTGTCGCCGGAAGGATAGCCTGCCGATGTGAGGATGTCGAGCGAGCGGTAGCTTGCCACACGGTTGTTACCGGCCAGACCGTATCCGGCGCGCAGTTTCAGGTCGCTGAATACGCCCAGGCGTTCCACCATTTCTTCCTGTCCGATTCGCCATGCGGCCGATACGGAGGGGAAGTATCCCCATTTGTTGTTTTTGCTGAATTTCGAAGAGCCGTCGGCGCGGAGGGTGGCCGTGAAGAGGTATTTTTCGCCTATGTTGTAGTTGGCGCGTCCGAAAAACGACAAGATTTTGTTGTCGTAGTTGACATTGGATGTAACCGATTCAGGAGTACCGAGCGATGCGTCGGACGAACCGATGTCGTTGTTCGGGTAGTTCTTCACGAGAGCACGCATCCAGCGGGAACGGTTGTCGACCCATTCCTGACCCAGCATGATGGTGAGTTTGTGATACTTGTGCCTGTTGTTGTAGGTGAGCACGTTCGAGGTTTGGAACTGTGTGCTTTCCGAGTACTGGGATATGCTCTGTATGCTCGAGCGCTTGCCAGTGACGGATTTCTCACCATAGAATTCCTCGCGGTGGTCCATCTGATAGCGGTAGCCGGTGTTGTTACGGAAGGAGAAGTATTTGTTGAAGGTGATGGTGAAACCTCCGTTGATGAGGATGTTTCGGGTCACGCGTTCTTTTTCTTCCTCGTTTGCCGAGATTATAGGGCTTTGCATCGGGTTCTGGTCGTCGTCCTCGAGCATGTCGTCGCCGGTGAGCAGACTGTTGTCGTCGCCGTATATTCCGGCGGTGGGACGGTATTGCAGGATGTGCTCCATCTTATTGAAGCGAGTGCTCTGGTCGGAGGTTCCCATGCCCCAGGTTTTCTGTTCGGTATAGGTTGCCTTTGCGTTGAGCGACAGCCATTTCTTATTGTTCTGCGACACGCCGAGCGACACTGTGTGCTTGTCGGTGCCGCTGAGAATCATGGCGCCCTGGTCCTTGCTGTATGTGTAGTTGAAGTTGTATTTCACTTCCTTAGTGCCGCCGTTGATGCCCACGTGGTAGTTCTGTGTGGAGGCGGTACGGCCAAGAGCTTCTTTCTGCCAGTCGATTCCGGGGCGGTTGGCGTAGTTCTTGTCAATGTCGACAAAAGAGCCGTAGCGGTTCTGGAAGCCCAGTACGCCTGACTGTCCGTTGAAAGCCAGCGAGCGTTCGTAGTCAAGAGTCAGGAATTCCTTGAGGTCAAGTACTTCGAGCTTGCGCGACACCTTGCGGAAGCCTGCGTAGGCATCGAAAGTTATTTGGAGCGACGAGTCTTCGTCGCTGCCCTTCTTGGTTGTCACCACAACAACGCCGTTGGCACCGCGCGCACCGTAGATAGCCGTGGCCGAGGCGTCCTTGAGAACGTCGATGGTCTCGATTTCGGAAGGTGATATGCCTGCGAGGCCATCTTCCGAGGGAAATCCGTCGATGATATAGAGCGGTTCGTTGCTCTGGGTGATGGATATGCCGCCGCGCACGCGTACCGATATTGAAGCACCCGGCTCGCCGTCGTCTTGGGTAATCATTACACCGGCAGCCTTTCCGGCGAGAGCCTGAAGCGGGTCGGAGGTCGGGGTGGTCTGGAGGTCTTTGGCCTTGACAGAGACTACCGAACCGGTGAGGTCGCTGCGTTTCTGTGTGCCGTAGCCTACAACCACAACTTCGTTAAGGAGCTTGTTGTCGGGATACAGGGTTACGTCGATGGTGGATTTTCCTTCCACTTTGACCTCCACGGGCATCATGCCCACGTACGAGAATTGAAGTACGGAGCTCTTTTCTGAGGGTACGTCTATGGTATATCGGCCGTCGATGTCGGTGATAGTCGCCAGCTTGGTGTTGCCTTTCACCGTCACGCTGCCGCCGATCACTTCAAGGCCTTCGTTGTCAAGGACAACGCCCGTTACCTTGAAGGCGGATGCAAGCGGAGGTGCCAGCAAGCCTATTGTCAGTAGAATTGAGCAGATTATGGTTTTCATGGAAATGTTGTGTTATATTTCAAGTTCGGGAATCTCATCCGTGAGCACGGTTTCCTTTCCATTTTCGGTAATGCGTGTTTCCTGACCGTGATATTCGATGTGTGCTCCGGAGTTGTGGGTGGCGCTGAATGCCGGTGCGGAAGTGGGGTCGAGGCTCACGCTCACGGTCCAATCGCCGAAGCGCAGTGTGTTTCCGTCGGACTTTACCGGTACGCGGGCTGCAACGCTGCCGTCATGGGTGTCCATGAGAGTGGCGAAGCGGTAGCTGCGGCTTTTCTTGCTGCGTGCGGTGAAGTGCCAGTGGTTGGGGTAGGGCTTGAATGTGCCGTCGGCTTCGCGCACGAGCCAGTTGACAGCGGGTTTGAAGAATCGGGAGGTGGTGTCGGTGGCAAGTTTGCCTGATGAGTAGAGCCATGCGTCGGAAGCGCCGAATTTGTTGGTGGCTGTCACGTGCACGTTGTTCTTGCCTTTGGCAAGCTGCATGGGATTTTCCACAGTGTGAAGCAGATAGCTCCATTCAACGGGACGGTCGGCCTCAAGTTCGTCGTAGATGAGCACAAGGCCGTCGTTGCCCAGATTCACCATGTGGCGGCGGTATTTCACGAGGTGGTTTTCGTCCCATCCGTTTTCGGGCGAGTAGTCAACATCGGAGAGCTGACCGCGTTCGAGCCAGAGCGGAGATATAACTTTGCCATAAGCGTTGGATGCGTCTCCGGCCACATATCCTATCGTCTCGCCGGTGTAGGAGCGGGGAATCCAGCCGTAGCCTTCAACGCCGATGCGCTGACCCATTCCGTCGACAAGTATGGTGTTGTGGGCGCGTGTGCCACGGTGGCAGAGCATGGAATGGAGGTCGGTGAATTCAATATGGTGGCCCGAGCTGTAAAACAGAGGATCACCGCCATAGAAGGTATTGAAAGCGTTCTGATTGGCAAGAGCGTGGGATGTCGAACCGTAAGGGCTGCTTCGGAAGCTCCACATGGCATTGTGGCGTGTGTCGGCCAGTGAGGTGTTGAACGATGCCAGTCCGGTCTGGGGGAATACGTGTCCGGCAGGAAGGCTTGCAAGGCCGTCGCCTTCAGGAAGCTCTGCGGCGAGCTGGAGACGGGTCCATGTGAGGTCGCCTGCCTTGGCTGCGAGTGTGCGCTTGAGGATACCCGGCTCAACGGCCTGTGTGATACGCACATAGTCGGCGGCATATGTATCGCCCAAGATACGTGCCAGAGCGTCAAGCTGTCCTACACGGACGGGCAAGGGACGTTTCACCTTGAGGTGTGAAGAGCCGTTGCCGCCCGATTTCGAGAATGGGGGCTGCTGGTAGATGGCGTATTTCACGTTGTTGGCATACCAGGGGTCGCTGAAGTAGTTGAATCCGGCGATGCGTCCCATGAAATAGGGCAGTTCTACAAGCGTGCGTGTGTTTACGGTGTAATATGAGTCGCCGTTGTGCCATCCTCCGTCGGCATTGAGGCCGGGGAAGCGTGCGAGCCACACGTTATAGAGATATTCGGCATAGAGCGAGCTTTCGGGAAGTTCACCGTAAGTCGCGAGAGCCGCATATGTGGCTATACGCAGTGTCATCTGCCATATGTGGTTTTCGGCGATATGGTTTTCGAGATAGTTGTTGTAGTGCTCATACATGTGTCCGAGTTTCGAGGCAATGGTGGCGAGCAGGGTTTTCTTTTGGTCGGGAGTGAGCAGGTTGTTGAAGGTGTCATAAGCCAGTGTGCTCACCGAAAGGAGTGTGGCGTCGTTGAAATCGCCCTTCACATGCGGGTTCTCGCTCCATTCGGTCATTGTGAGCACGCGTGCGAGCGCCTCGTCGGCATACGCGCGGCGTCCTGTGAGCACGTAAGCGCGGGTGAGAAGTTCGATATTGCGTTCCTCGCCGTCGATGACCTTGCGGCTTTCACGGGTCAGGAACGAATTCACCTGCATCTTGTTCGTCAGGTTGGCAAGGTGATCGGTGGGAATGTTATCGAGTGTACGCATGGGTGTTTCCAGCACCTTGTCGGCGCCTTCGATATACCATTGGCGCTCCTGACGTCCTTCCGAGCCTTTGATGAGGGCATCGCGGTGAGCCTCATCGGTGAGTATGCGCGGATGTCCGGCAGGGAGTTTGGCAATGAACTCGCCGAACGACGGGGGTGCGAAACGGTTGTCCTGTTCCTCAACGGTGAAGCTGTACACCTTGCTCCACTCATCCTTGCCGTCCTCACCGGTGTAGGCATACTGCCAGTACCAGGTGCCGGGAGCGGTGATTTCATGGGCGTTGTAGAAGGGCCACAGGGTTTCACGGGTCTCGGCGCCGGAGCTGAGGTCGGCGCGCCGGCCGAAACGCACTTTATATTTCAGTTTGGTTTTATCGGGAGCCACACGTTCCTTCTCGAAGCCGTCGAGAGGTGCTCCAAGCTGGCGGAACTCTTCGGGAAGAGGCCACTGGAGAGATACAAAACGGTCGCCGGTGCGACTTCCGTCAGAGGGCGAAACTGTTGCACGTGATTCATGCATCATGCTGACGGCATCGACATGCAGATTGGCCTGCGCGGGCATGATAGCCGGGCACAGGGTGCACGCTGTCGCTGTCATCACTATTAGTTTAAGGCGTTTCATCAAGTATTTGTTTTGCAAAATTAATTCCAATTATTTTGATTGCAAAATTAAGGTAAGGGCCGCAAGTTGTTGTGTTCACATGTATTATTATCATTGGATTAGCGTAGAAAACCTTATAATATTGTGTAATAAAAAATCAAATTTGTCTAAAAATAGACGCTACACCCACGCTTTACCCATTTTTTGGAGAATTTTACATAACTTTGCGTCAAACACATGCAATTTCGCTTCGACCATGAAGACATTATTCACATATAAAACCTTTGTGACAGCGTTTGTCGCAGCTATCCTTTCGTTTGCCGCTCAGCCTTCCGGGGCTGCCGAGCCGTGGGTCTCGTTCCGCCATATCGGCATCGAGGACGGACTTTCCCACACAACCGTACCCTCTATCGTTCAGGACACCCTCGGATATATCTGGGTTGCCACTCACGACGGACTCAACCGCTACGACGGGCACGCTTTCAAAACCTACCGCTCCGAAAGCGGCAATCCGGAGTCTTTGCCCGATAATGTGATAAAACGACTTGTGTGCGACACCCGGGGCAACCTGTGGATTCTATCCCACGGAAACCTCACGCGGTATGACCGGCTGCTCGACACCTTCGAGCCGAACGCGCTTCCTGAGGGCGACGCTACGGAATTCAACGCTGTCGCGCCGCTCGACTCCACGCGCCTGCTTGTCGGAACATGTCGTGCGCTGTATGTTTTTGACATCAATCGCCGTCGTTTCACTCCCCTGGTGCCCGATCTCAGCGTCAATGCCCTTGCCGTGCTGGCCGACACTTGCTATGTGGGCACATCCAGGGGCGTTTCATACATCACACGTGAGAATCAGAAGCCTAAAGCTCTGCCCGGCGTCTCCACGTCGGTAAATGCCTTTGCCACTGATGGAAATGACCTTTGGATTGCCACCGAGGGCTCGGGTGTATGGCGCCACTCGGCGCTTACAGGACGCACCTCGCGCTTCGATAATTCCGCGGCTGCGCGCCTGTGTTCGCCGTTCGTGCGAGCGCTCGGCACCGACCGCTCGGGACGTCTGTGGATAGGTACAGTCGACGGCCTGTGTGTCTACAATCCGGCCACAAGTTCCATGCGCACCTTCACTGCCACCAACACTCCCGGCACTGCCGGAGCCACGCCGCTGTCCCACTCGTCGGTGCGCAGTCTGCTGGCCGACAACAGCGGAGGCATATGGATAGGCACATGGTACGGCGGCATCAACTACTACCATCCATTGCAGAACCGGTTCCGCAACATCGGTATGCCGCCGCTCAACGACAATGTCGTGTCCTGCATCGTGCCTTCCGGACATAATATTTATATAGGAACCAATGCCGGCGGTCTGAATATCTACAACACCGCCGATGAGACTTTCAGCTATATATCGCGTGCCGAAGGACTCCGTTCCACCGACGTCAAGGCTGTGTATGTCGACACGGCTGCCGGACGGCTCTATGTCGGCACCCACCTCGGAGGCCTGGCGGTGTTCGATGTGACCTCGCGCCGTCTTTTGCATCAGGTTGATTCTCCGGCCAAGCTGTATGCCATTCTACCGGCATTACGCGACGGAGGGCTCTGGCTCGGCTCGCTTGACGGACTTTTCTTCTATGACATAGCGTCGGGAAAAGCGCGGCGCGCCGAAGCTCCGCTGACAAACGTGACCGAACTCTACCGCGACTCCCACGGGCGCCTGTGGCTTTCGGGCGAGAGCGGTTTCGCCATCTGCTCCGAGCTGCCCGACGGCACATTGCGCGAGTTGTCGCTTCCGGCCGTAGCGCAGGATATCCGATATCTCTACGTCAATAATATATACGAGGATGCCCACACCGGAGACTTCTGCATTTCCACCCGCCGCGGACTCTATGTGCTTGATTCATCGCTCGGTTCCGTGCGGCACTACACAGTGGCCGACGGTCTGCCCAACGACGTTGTGCTCGGTGTCGTGGCCGATAACCGCAACCGCCTTTGGGTGAGCACAAGCCTCGGTTTGGCGCAGTACGATTCGTCCTCGGCATCATTCCGCACCTACGGCTCATCCGATTTCCTCGGCGTAAGACAGTTCAATGCCAAGGCCATTGCGTCGGTCGACCAAGGCCGGCGGCTGTATTTCGGTGGAGTAGGGGGCATCATAACATTCAATCCCGACGAGATTGTGGCCGACACCATTTCCACCGCTCCGCTAATCAACGGCGTACGGCTCTTCGGAGTACCCGTTACGCCCGGCGACGGCAGCGGAATCATCCGTACCACTCCCGAGACAGGCACGAGGATTCTGCTCCAGCCCGGTCCGTCGATGCTCACACTCGATTTCACCGCCTTCAACTACCACAACAACGGTAATGAAACATTCCGCTACCGCCTTGACGGACTCGACAAGGACTGGATTGACGCCGGCGACGCACATTCCGCAACCTACCGCGACATTCCTCCCGGAACATACCGCTTTGAGGTTCAGGCGGCAAACAGCGACGGGCTCCGGAGTCCTGTTGCCTCAATCGAGGTGCGTGTGCTGCCCCATTGGTATCAGCAATGGTGGGCGCAACTGTTGGGTCTTATTGCTGTCGGGCTGTTGGCATGGCTGCTTGTCAGGCGTTTTACCATGCGCCGCCTGCGCGAGCAGCGCCGCGACTATGAAAAGCGTGACTACGAGCGCCGCGAGGAACTTAACGACATGAAAGTAAATTTCTTCGTGAATATGTCGCATGAGCTCCGTACGCCTCTCACGCTCATTCTTCTGCCCGTCACCGAACTTATCGAGCAGAAACGCAATGAGCCCAAGGTGCTCGACAAGCTCCAGACAATACGCGGCAATACGATGCGTATTCTCAATATTATCAATCAGATACTTGACTACCAACGTGCCGAGAACGGCATGTTCCATCTGCGCGTGCGTCCCGTCGATGTCAACGACATGCTTTCATGCGAGCTTGCCAACTACCGTTCGAAGGCCCAGCACAGCAACATCAATTGCCGAATCGACTCCACGCTCGGAACAGAGCCTCTGCCGCTCGACACCACCTACATGTCGATTATCATAGGCAATCTTCTGTCAAATGCGTTCAAGCACACCCCCGACGGACGCTCCGTAAAACTCTCGGCAGCCCTGACCGACGATAATAATTCGCTCGTAATCAAGGTGAGCGACACCGGCTACGGTATATCTCCCGATAAGCTCCCTCATATCTTCGACCGCTTCTACAAGGTCGATGAAAACAGCTACGGCAGCGGAATCGGTCTGTCGCTCGTGAAGCGTCTTGTCACCCTCCACCACGGCACAATAAGCGTGGAAAGCGCTCCCGATTGCGGAACATCTTTCACAATCACGTTACCTGCGAGCATCGCTGCCTACGCTTCGGACGAGTGTGCCGCATCCGACGATAACACAACACCGGAAGCGCACGTACAGTATATTCCCGACTCAGAGACCGCCGACGAGACCGCCGGGTCCGCCTCGGAAGAGGATGCTTCCGCGGACGAATCCGCACGCCGCACAATCATGCTTGTCGACGACAACGATACTATTCTGAAATACATGCGCGAGGCTCTTGCCAGCGACTACCGAATTGTCCTGGCGCATGACGGCGAGGAAGCTCTTGCAATGGTTGATGCCGGTGAGACCCCCGACATGATTATCACCGACGTGATGATGCCGCGCACCGACGGCATACGCCTCTGTCGCGCCATTAAACGAAACATACGCACATCGCACATTCCCGTGATGATGCTCTCGGCCAAGTCCGATGTACGCGACCAGCTCGATGCAATGAAGGTGGGAGCCGACGATTATCTGCCCAAACCCTTCTCCATGTCGCTGCTCAGAGCCAAGATTGCCAACCGGTTCCGCACGCGAGCCAGTGCAATCCGCTATTACACCGATACTACCGACCTCGAACCGGCAAAGATGTCGATGAATCCCCTCGATGAGGAATTCCTTGCCGGAGCGCTCAAGGCTGTCGAGACCCACCTCGACGACTCGGAATTTACTACCGATGCTTTCGCGCGCGAAATGCTCATGAGCCGCTCCAATCTCCATCTCAAGTTGAAAGCACTCACAGGAGAGTCGGCAAATGAGTTTATCCGGCGCATACGCATGAACCGCGCCCTTGAACTTCTCAAGTCGGGACGCTACACCGTGGCCGAAGTAAGTACCATGGTAGGCTACGGCACCCCGTCGTATTTCTCCACTTCATTCAAGAAATTCTTCGGCAGCCAGCCCTCGGATTACACGAAAATTTGACGATCCACCGCAACCGGCAACATTAAAAAGCCCCGCGCAGAAGGTGATTTCCACCCTGCGCGGGGCTGCCTGTTTTTATACGCGATTATGGCCGGAAATGGCTCTCAGACGTGCCTGCGGGCGTGTATTGGACGCTTTTGAAACACTTTTGCACAAATTCAAATGCGTTTTTTTCCACATTGGAAACACTATGAACATCAGCGCCCGTCGTCCTTTGTCGTTCGTGCTAATTTTGCAACGTGATTATTAACCACTGAAAATCAAATACCGCAAAACGACATGCACGTATCAAAAACAATACAAGCCATATCCGGAGCAGTTGTCCTGACGGGCGCAGTTACATTAATATCCTCCTGCGCGGAAAAAGCTCAGGCCGACAATCTCTGGTTTGACAATGCTGTGACATCAGCCGCAGCGCAACTTCGCGACGCTGCCGATGCTGTCGACTCCACAGGTCTTTTCCCGCGCTCGCTCATGACCGACTATTCCCTTGAGCAACTCGTAGGCCAGATGGAAACTTCCCATAAGAATTTTAAGGTAGAACTTCTGGAACATCCCACTCTCGATGAATTCCGCACTGTGCGCCTTTGCGACGCCGCCGATTGGACTGCCGGATTCTTTCCCGGAAGCCTTTGGCTTGCATATGAGATGACCGGTGATTCCACTTTGCGCGACCGTGCGGTGAAGTACACCAACCGTATGCTTCCGGCATCATATATGACCGATACACACGATCTCGGATTCATGATTAACTGCAGCTACGGACAGGCTCTGCGTCTCGCTCCCGCCGACAGTATTCGTACCGTTCTCGTGCGCACGGCCGATAATCTCGTGTCTCGCTTCGACCCCTCGATTGGCTGCATCCGCTCCTGGGACTTCGGCGAGTGGAATTATCCTGTGATTATTGACAATATGATGAATCTCCAGCTTCTGTTCAACGCCTCAAAAATCACCGGCGACCAAAAGTATAAAGATGTGGCAGTGAAGCACGCCCGCACCACACTTGCCAACCATTTCCGCCCCGACCATACTTGCTACCATGTGGTGAGCTACGCGCCTGACGGATCTGTCGAGAGCGCAGGTACTTTCCAGGGCAAGAACGATGCTTCGGCCTGGTCCCGCGGCCAAGGATGGGCTCTTTACGGCTTCACCGAAACTTACCGTGAGACCGGAATCCGCGAATTCCTTGACAAAGCTGTTGCCGTTGCCGATATGGTGATGGCCCGGAATACCACTGCCGACAAGATTCCCTACTGGGATTTCGACGCTCCTGAAGGTGCGGCCACACCCCGCGATGCCTCTGCGGCCGCCGTAATCGCTTCCGGCATGATTGAACTTGGCTACATCCTCAACGAACCGCGATATACCGAATATGCCGAGCAGATTCTCCACAGCCTTGCATCCCCCGATTATCTTGCTGAGAAAGGAACTAACTGCGGTTTTGTGCTCAAGCACTCCGTTGGCTCACTCCCGCACGGTTCCGAAATCGACACTCCCCTCAACTATGCCGACTATTATTTCCTCGAAGCTCTCGGCCGCCTCGACCGAGTGAAGAAAGGACTTGCTCCCGTCGACGATTTTATCTCATGAAAAACTAATCAATCACAAATAAATAACCGAAAATATGAAGAAATTTTTACTGACACTCGCTTGCGTTGCGGCTTTCGCTCCTGCCTTCGCTCAGGATGCCGAAACTACTGCGCTTGAGGTTATCACCGAGAACGAAAACGGAACGGTGACTATCACCGAAAACTTCGCGACAATATCTGACTCGGAGTATGCAAAGAGATTCCGAGGTGCAACAACTGCCACGACTCCTACCGAATGGACTATTGAGGACGGAGCTGTAGTTGATGGGAAATCTTTCAAAAGTGATTTTGTTGTCGCTACAACAAGCACTCCCGGCTATCTGCGCACCCTTGCGTATAAAGGTGCTTATTTTTCCTTCACTCTTCCATCCTACAACTGCAGCCAGATTACGCTTCAGTCCTATGGTAGTACTGTTGGAGGCGAGTTTGATGTCTATGCCGGCGATGTGAAACTTGAGACCATCACTATCGTAAAAGGTCAGAATAATAATGGTGCGATTGTTATCAGCATCCCTGAGGCAAATCAAGCTGCAGGCACAGAGTATAAATTTGTGAATGTACTGGGCGGCAAGGATGAGAATGATAATTTGGGTAATTTTCGTCTGCAAATCGAGTCCGCATCTTTCGTATGCACTCCTAAGGTTGAAATGACCCCCTGGGCTGCTCCTGAACTTGTCAGTCTTGCCGACGGTGACTACATCATCAACGGTCAGACTCTTCGTTTCTCATGCGAGGACGGTGGCACAATCAACGGTGAGATAACCTGTAAAAATTTGGGAACTGACGGTTCCGCGACTTTTACAGGCTCGGAATATGTATTCGATGGTCCGAATGTGGCTCTTAATGCCAATATTTACATTGATGCCTATGTATCCGGTGCCGGTCATTCTGATTCAGAGACAGTAAGATGGACACTCAAATTTAATAAGCAGAATAAAATGGTGCTTGTTAAGAATGAGTTCTCTGAAATTGTAAGTGGTAAGAATTGCGCGACTTTCTATTACGATATTTCTGTACTGAACTTCCTGCATCAGGAGACTTTCGTAACTGCAGGTAAGAAATGGAATCCGATTACAATCACTGCCACTCTCACGAATGTTGACGACCCGAGTGTTACATTCAGCGTCGATAAGGTTATCGAACCGGAGGTAGCAGCTGCAGCTCAAGCAGACGAAGCTTCTGAGATTACACCTATCAATCCTGACAACCTCTCAGGCTCGATAGAAGTGACTGTGAAAAATTCAGGTAAATACACCGCATCAATGAAAGCATCCTGCGTAAGCTTTAGTAACGGACAGGCTCTGGCACTCGCCAATGGCGAAACGTCGACTGATATTGAGATTACTATTCCCACCGGCATTGAGAATGTTGAGGCTGTGGAAGGTAACGAAGCTGAGGTAATCTACTACAACCTTAACGGCGTACGCGTTCAGCCCGCACAGGGCATGGGTTTGCTTATCCGCGTAGCCGCAGGAAAAGCTACTAAGGTAATCTTTTGACGCTTCCAATAATTTCCGGGTAAAATAGATTTTTATTTGGCAAGAGGCCGCCGTAATAGTTGCGGCGGCCTCTTTTTTACTAACCCAAAGAAATCAAGTCGCTTAATATGCAGCAATATTCTGATTTCACTCCGGCTCGTGCTATCGCCGAGGCAAAGCGGTGTCTCAACTGCAAGGTGCCGCAATGTCGGAAAGCATGCCCCGTGGAAAATGACATACCTGACTGGATTCATGAACTCGCCATGGGTAATTTCGGCAACGCGCTTGCCATCATCAATGCCAAAAGCAATCTTCCCGCAGTGTGCGGTCGCGTATGCGCCCACGAGCGCCAGTGCGAAGGCAGTTGTGTGATGGGTCGCAAGGACCGCCCGGTGAGCATAGGCCGTCTTGAAGAGTTTGTTGCCGATTTCGACGCAGCCATGGAACTTACCCATGAGAATATCATGGAAAAGACACGCGGACGCGTGGCCGTGATAGGCAGCGGACCCGCAGGACTCACCATTGCCGGAGAGCTCGCACGCAAGGGTGTGGCTGTGGAAATCTACGAGATGGGTCCCGAAGCCGGCGGAGTGCTTATGTATGGAATTCCCGAGTACCGCTTGCCAAAAGAGGTGGTTCGCAAGGAAATTGCCAAAATCGCACATCTTGGAGTCGTGTTCCACACGGGTGTCACTATCGGGCGCGATCTTACCGTCGACGACCTTTTCGCACAGGGATTCGATGCCATTTTCATCGGTACGGGCACAAGCAAGCCCAAGATGCTCGATGTGCCGGGAAACACTCTCGAAGGTGTACGCCAGGCAATATGGTTTCTGCGCCGCGTGAGCCTTTTCAACGCCGGATATATCAACCGCGAGGAAGTCACGGTTATGCCGGGACATCATGTCTATGTTGTCGGCTGCGGCAACACTGCCATTGATGCCGCCCGCACCTGCGTGCGCTGCGGGGCTGCGGAAGTGACAATTCTCTACCACCGCGACATCACGCGCATGGCAGCACTCCACTCCGAGTACGACGATGCTGTGGCCGAGGGTGTGAAATTCCGTTGGAACACAGCCATTACGGCAATCAACGGCACTCCCGACGGTCATGTTGCCTCGATCGACATCGAAACCGAAGGCGAAGGCAAGACCACCCTCCCTGCCGACCGTGTTCTCATGGCGGTGGGCAGCGTTCCGGCCGCGCGTATTGTCAGCACCACCGGCGGTATTGAAGTGGATGAGAAAGGTTATGTTGTCACCCACGATATGCCTTTCGGCATGACTACCCGCAAGGGTGTGTTTGCGGGCGGCGATGTGGCCGGACGCCCCGCCACGGTAGTGCACGCGATGCAGAACGCCCGTGAGGTGGCCGGAGGCATGCTGCGCTATCTCGATGCAATAAAGCTGTTCGAAGCCATCGACCGCGAAAAAATCAAACAAGAATAACAAGATAAATATTATGATTAATTTCTCACTTGAGGGCAAGGTAGCTCTCGTCACTGGTGCCGCCTACGGCATCGGACTCGCCATAGCTCAGGCTTTTGCCGAAGCGGGCGCAAAAATCGTATTCAACTGCTCGCGTCAGGAAACCGTTGACCGCGGACTCAAGGCATATAAGGAACTCGGCATCGACGCCAAGGGCTATCTCTGCGACGTGACCGATGAAGAGGCTGTGAAGGCCATGGTGGCGGACATCGAGGCTACCGTCGGCACTATCGACATCCTCGTCAACAACGCCGGCATCATCAAGCGTATTCCCATGGAGGAAATGGCCGTCGAGGACTTCCGCCGCGTGATCGACGTCGACCTCATCGCTCCCTACATCTGCGCCAAGGCTGTGATTCCCGGAATGATCCGCAAGGGACACGGCAAAATCATAAACATCTGCTCGATGATGAGCGAGCTCGGACGCGAGACCGTGAGCGCCTACGCAGCTGCCAAGGGCGGTCTGAAGATGCTAACACGCAACATCTGCTCCGAATTCGGCGAACACAACATCCAGTGCAACGGCATTGGCCCGGGCTACATCGCCACCGAGCAGACAGCACCGCTGCGCGAGCTCCAGCCCGACGGAAGCCGCCATCCATTCGACCAGTTCATCATATCGAAAACTCCGGCAGGACGCTGGGGCACCCCCGAAGACCTCATGGGACCGGCCGTATTCCTTGCCTCCGACGCCTCCGACTTCGTCAACGGCCACGTCCTCTACGTCGACGGCGGCATCCTCGCCTACATCGGAAAACAACCTAAATAAGACGTTATTTTGTGGGTAAAAAGTGAAGGGTGAAAGGTGAAGGTAAGTGTTTATTTTGAATCATTCGACTTAGTGATAAGACTTCGTCTGAAAGCACATAGTTGCATATCCAGTTCATTTATGAAAGCCTGGACATCTTCCAACTCTTCAAGACTTATATAAGCCAGGTCATAGGCAATGAACAGTTGGCAGCTCACCTCCATCAAAGACCCGTAAGCTATTTCACAGAAATGAATTTTTTCTTTGTAAGAGATTCTACCGGATCCTTCCGCAAGATTTGACGCCACCGATATGACAGCTCTACGCAATTGGTCGCTGAGTCCAAATCTCTCTTCATGTGGAAATTTGGAAATCAGTGCATATATCAGCTTTATCAGCTGCCGTGATTTCTGCCAAACGGTCAGTCTCTCAAAAGGTCTTATCATGTGGTAAAAATACTACATAAATTCCATTAATCCAAATCATTTATCTTCACTTTTCACCTTTCACTTTTCACCAAGATAGAAATGGAAAATCTTTTTTCTTACATAATCGGGCTGGGGGCGGCGGTGATGATGCCTGTCATCTTCACCGTGCTCGGACTCTGCATCGGAATCAAATTCGGCAGAGCGCTCATGTGCGGACTCAAAGTCGGCGTGGGCTTCATCGGCCTCTCCATCGTTACGGCCCTGCTCACCTCGGCGCTCGGCCCTGCCCTCAATGCCGTGGTAGATCTTTACGGGCTGCAACTTAAAGTGTTCGACATGGGTTGGCCTGCCGCCGCTTCTGTGGCCTACAACACCGCTGTGGGAGCGTTTATCATCCCCGTGTGTCTGTGTGTCAACCTGCTCATGCTGCTCTCCCGTACTACGCGCACAGTCAACATCGACCTCTGGAACTACTGGCACTTTGCCTTTATCGGTGCTGTGATTTATTTCGCTTCCGACTCCATCGCATGGGGCTTTTTCGGTGCGGTGATTTGCTACATCATCACACTCGTAATCGCCGATATGACCGCCAAACGTTTCCAGGGCTTTTACAAGGACATGGAAGGAATCTCGATTCCACAGCCTTTCTGCGCCGGGTTCGTACCCTTTGCATGGGCCATCAACAAGGGGCTTGACAAGATTCCCGGCATGAACCGCCTCGAAATCGACGCCGAAGGTCTCAAGAAGAAATTCGGTGTTTTAGGCGAGCCCCTGTTGCTCGGAGTCATCGTGGGCATGCTCATCGGCTGTCTTACATGCACTACATGGGGCGAGATTGTCGACAATATTCCCTACATCCTCGGCCTCGGCATCAAGATGGGTGCCGTGATGGAACTTATTCCCCGTGTTACCGTGCTCTTCATCGAGGGCTTGCGTCCTATCAGCGAAGCCACCCGCGAACTGATAGCACGCCGCTTCAAGGGAGCCGACGGCCTCAGCATCGGCATGAGCCCCGCGCTCGTGATCGGACATCCTACCACACTCGTGGTGTCGCTGCTGCTTATCCCTGTCACACTGGCTCTCGCCGTGCTGCTTCCCGGCAACCAGTTCCTCCCCCTGGCATCGCTCGCAGGTATGTTCTACGTATTTCCTCTCGTATTGCCTTACACCCGCGGCAATGTGCTTAAGACTTTCATCGTGGGACTTGTCGTAGTCACCATGGGACTTTATTTCGTCACCTCGCTTGCTCCGGCGTTTTCGCTCGCTGCCCGTGATGTATTTGATGCTACCGGCGATGCAGCCGTAGCTATTCCACAGGGCTTTGAAGGAGGTAGTCTTGATTTTGCCGCGAGCCCACTTTCGTGGCTTATATTTCAACTCACGCATCACTTCCGCTTTGTCGGTGCCACCGTGCTTGTGCTGTTTACCATGAGCCTGATGTGGTGGAACCGCATGCAGATTCTGCGTTCCAACCGTGCCATGCGTGAGAAAACTTCAGGAATTATAGAAACAATAAAATAATGAGTAAGATCGTAACCCTTGGCGAAATCATGCTTCGCCTTTCTCCTGCCGGAT